>NZ_CALAHQ010000021.1 GCF_937892565.1 uncultured Roseicyclus sp.
GGCCGCCGACAGCACCACACGCCCCCGGTTCAACACGCAAAAGCGATCGGCCAGCGCATAGGCGAAATCGAAATACTGCTCGACAAGGATGATCGCGATGTCCCCCTCGTCGCGCAGCAGTTCGATCACCTTGCCGATCTGCTTGATGATGTTGGGCTGGATGCCTTCGGTCGGTTCATCCAGCAACAGCACGCGGGGCCGCGCGATCAGGGCGCGCGCGATGGCAAGCTGTTGTTGCTGGCCGCCCGACAGATCGCCGCCACGGCGGTTTTCCATCTGCTTGAGGACGGGAAACAGATCATGAATGCGCTCGGGAATGCGCCGGTCGCCGGGCGGCAGACAGGCAAAGCCGGTTTGCAGGTTCTCGGTCACGGTCAGCAACGGAAAGATCTCGCGCCCTTGCGGAACATACGCGATGCCCGCGCGCGCAGCCTGGACCGCCGTGGCCTGGCCCATCGGCGTGCCATCCAGCGTGATGGTGCCGCCCGAATGGGGATGACGGCCCGCGATGGCGCGCAACAGGCTGGTCTTGCCCACGCCATTGGTGCCCATCACGGCCGTGACCGATCCGGGCCGCGCCTGAAGCGAGACACCGTAAAGGATCTGCGAGCCACTGTAATGCAGCGACAAATCGGTCACATCGAGCATGATCTAGCGCCCCAGATAAACATCGATCACCTGTTGGTTCCGCGTCACATGGTCAAGCGAGCCCTCGGCCAGCAGCGCACCTTCGTGCAGTACGCTCACCCGGCATGCGAGGCGGCGGATGAACTCCATGTCATGCTCGATCACCACCACCGCGCGGGTCTGCGCCGCGCGCTTGAGCAGATCGGTGGTGTGTTCGCGCTCGGCCGGGGTCATGCCGGCTGCGGGTTCATCGACCAGCAAAAGCCGGGGGTCTTGCGCAAGCAGCATTCCGATTTCCAGCCATTGCTTTTGCCCATGGCTCAGATCGCCCGCGCGATCCCCAAGCCGGTCGGTCAGGCCGATTTCCTCGGCCAGTTCCGCAATGCGCCGGTGATCCTCGGGGGTGGCTTTCCAGAACAGCACCGCGAAGGGTCCGCGCTTGTTGCGCACCGCCATCGACAGGTTGGCGCGCACAGTCTGATCCTCGAACACGGTGGGTTTCTGGAATTTCCGCCCGATGCCTGCACGCGCGATCTGGCTTTCAGACAGGCGGAGCAGGTCGATCTGCCGCTCGCCCCACAAGACCTGCCCGCTATCGGGGCGGGTCTTGCCGGTGACGATGTCCATGAAGGTGGTCTTGCCCGCACCATTCGGCCCGATCACCGCGCGCAATTCCGGCTCACCGATCGACAGCGACAGGTTGTTGATCGCGCGAAACCCGTCAAAGCTGACGGAAACGTCGCGCACCTCCAAAAGCGTCATCATGGCTGTTTCCTCACCAGCTTGTCGAACAGCCCGCCGATGCCCTTGGGGAAAAACAGCGTCACCGCAACAAAGCCCACGCCCAGCAGCACCAGCCACCAATCGGCCCACATCAGGCGGAACGCCCCGATTTCGATGTTGGGCGCACCGCCCCCCGTCAGCCAGCTTGACAAAAGCGAGACGCTGGCCGCCCCAATCACAGCCCCGTAAAGCCGCCCGCGCCCACCGATGGCGACCCAGACCGCCAGATAGATCGATGCGATGGGCGCAAGCTCGGCGGGGTTGATGATGCCCGCTTGCGGGTAGTAAAGCGCCCCCGCTATCCCCGATACGATGGCGGTCAGCGTAAAGACGAACAGCTTGTAGCCTTCGACATTGTAGCCAAGAAAGCGCACGCGTGCCTCGTTGTCGCGAATGGCGCGGATGACCGATCCGAACTTGCCCGACACGACCCAAGCAAACAGCCCATAGCCCAGGCCCAGCGCCAGGGCCGAGGCCCACAAGAACCACACCGACAGCACCGCTTGCGGCACATCCAAAAGACCGGGAATATTCTGAAGCCCAGCCAGCCCGTTGTTGCCGCGCAAGCCGCTGTCGTTCTGGAACAGATAAAGCGCCAAGGCCAGCGTCATGGCTTGCGTCAGGATCGACAGGTAAACGCCCGTCACCCGGCTTCGAAACGCCAGCCAGCCAAAGACCAGCGCCAATAGGCCCGGCACCAACACGACCAGCGCCAATTGCGCGGGCAGCGAATGGGCGAAACTCCAGATCAGGGGCAAGTCCAAGCTGCCGACCACGCCGAAAATCTGAGCCGCGACCGCATCCGACACTTCGGCGGGCGTGGGTGGCAGCACGCCACCCGCCATGCTGTCGCGGATCACGATCTCGGTCCGCGCATACATCTGCCACATGCCGATGGCATAGCCGCCCAGCCCGAAAAAGGCGAAATGGCCCAAGGACAAGATCCCGCAATAGCCCCAGACCACATCCATCGCGATGGCAATCAGGCACAGGCACAGCGTCATGCCGATGATCTTGACCATCGATGTCGAGAGCGCGCCAACCCCAAGCCCTTCGGACAGCACGCTGACCATCAGGGTGAAGATCGTCAAGAGCCCCAAAAACCAAGGCAGTGAAGGGTTCTCGCGCAAGAACCCGCGCCGGGGCGGCACTTTGGCCATCCCTTCGGCAAGGATCGGGGCCGTGGGGGCAACGGGGGGGCGGTTGATCAGTGTCATCGCGTCATTCCCCGGCCGCGCGGCCCTTGAGGGCGATGATGCCCCTTGGCCGGAATTGAATGAACAAGATGATGAACAGCACCATAAAGGTCTGAGCGGCCAGCGTGTTCGACGGGTTGAACCATTCGATGCCCTTTTGCAGGAACCCGATCAGCCCAGCCCCCGCCAGTGTCCCCCAGACATTGCCGACACCGCCCACAACCACCGTCATGAAGCTTTGCACGATGTAATTGGCCCCCATTTCAGAGGTGACTTGGGCATAAAGACCGATCGCCACCCCCGCCACGCCCGCAATCCCAGAGCCAAGACCAAAGGTCAGCATGTTGATGCGGTCAGGGTTGATGCCCATGGACGCCGCCATGCCGGGGTTTTGCGTCACCGCCCTGACCTCAAGCCCCAGCCGTGTGCGTTTGAGCATGATGAGAAGCGCCGCCAGAAAGATCAGCGCCAAGACAAAGATCGCCACGCGGATCGTGCTGATCGACACCACGTCGTTCAGGCTGATGGCGCCCGCCAGCCAATCGGGCGCGGTCAGGGGTTTGGCCTGTGTGCCAAAGATGTTCTTGGCCAATTGCTGCAAGGCAATCGACATGCCAAAGGTCGCCAAAAGCGTTTCCAGCGGTCGGGTGTAAAGGTGGCGGATCACCAGCCGTTCCATCGCCACCCCCGCGCCAAAGGCCACGACAAATGCCAAGGGCAGCGCCACGATCAGGCTGACGGTGTAATCGGGGATCACGGTCTGGACGACATAGCCGGTATAGGCGCCCATCATGATGAACTCACCATGCGCCATGTTGATCACCCGCATCACGCCAAAGGTGATTGCCAGCCCGATGGCCGCAAGGAAAAAGATCGACGCCAAGGACAGCGCATCAAGCGAGATCGCCATCCATTGAAACAGCGTCAGCCGTGTGGCCGTCTGATCGAGGGCGGCGCGCGCCGCATCGGTCAGGGCTGGATCGGGTTCCAGATAGGTGTCGAAAAACACATACCCAGCCAGCGTCGCGGCGATATCGGCCTCGCCGACCAGGGGCGGCACAAGACCTTGGGCCTGCAACACCCCATAGGCTTCGATGCGCGCGGCAGGGTCCGACAGGCGATGCAGCGGCAGGCCGGCCACAGCCCCATCGGCCACATGTGCCAAGAGCGCATCGCGAAGCGTGTTGCGTTCCGGTCGTGCAGGGGCCAGACCCGCGGCCACCAGACGGTCATAGGCCTCGTGCGGGCTCAGATGCTGGCCCGCGATCAGAACGCGCGCAATGTTGCGATCTGTCGGCAGTGTCGGGGCAAGGCCCGGTTCGGTCGCAAGGATCTGGTTCAGGACGCGCCGTGCCTCGGTCGAGACATCGCCGCTCAACCCCTTGATTGCGGCGATACGCTGGCCTGTATCGGTGGCAAAGCGCGCGTTCAGCAGATCGAGCAGGCGAAGCTTGCGGGCGCGAATATCGGCATCGGATTCGTCTGGGATCGCACTTTCCAGCAGCGGTATCTGGTCTGCATCGGGGCTGCGCGCAATCGCCTCGAGCGCGGCAAGCCTGCGGGACGGGTCGGGGGCGGACAATTCGAACCGCACCAGCGCGGCACCGATTTCACGCCGGACCCCGGCATTGGGGCGGATCGGGATCACATCGCGGCTGCTGACGCGGCCGATTTCTGCGCCGCTGTCCAGGTCGATCAGCGCAAGTTGACGGCCCTCGACCTCGAGCGAGACATGAAACAGGCCGGTTGCGGGGTCTTCAACGACCATCCGGTCCTGCCACTGACGCAGAAATTCGGAGGTGCCCGGCGCGTCGGCTTCCCTCAGGGCGGCCAGAACCTGCCCCACGCTGGCGCGCGACGGGTTGGCGACCTCGACCCGGTTGGCCTGAAGCACATCTTGCAGCGGGGTCTGTGCGACCAGCGGAGCGGCCAGCACGAGGGCCAGAAGCAGCGGCAGCAGGCGCGCGAAAATCGACATGACGGAAAGCCTTGCGAAGGGTCCGGGGGGATGCGCAGCCTGTGGACCGCGCATCCCCTGATCGGATCAGTAGTTCGAGGTCAGCTGAACGCAGGTGGAGGTCGCGGTGTCATACATGCCGCATTCCAGCGTTTCCCAATCCGAGGTCAGCGTTGCACTTTCCGGCAGGAACGGCGTCCATGCCTCACCGGCCACTTCAGTGGTCTGGCTGATGATGTCGAATTGACCATCGGCGCGGATTTCCCCGATCAGCACGGGCTTGGCGAGGTGATGGTTGGGCAGCATCACCGATGTGCCGCCGGTCAGGTTCGGGAACTCTTGCCCCCACATCGCCGCACGCACCGTATCGACATCGGTGCTGCCCGCCTCGGTCACGGCGTTCACCCACATGTTGAAGCCGATGTAATGGGCTTCCATCGGGTCGTTGGTGGGGCGTGCGGTGTCACCGATAAAGGCGTGCCATGCAGCGATGAAGGCCTCGTTTTCCGGCGTGTCGGCCGACATGAAGTAGTTCCACGCCGCCAGATGCCCCACCAACCGCGAGGTATCGAGACCAGACAGCTCTTCCTCACCGACCGAGAAGGCCACGACCGGAATGTCATCGGCGCTGACGCCTTGGGCGGCCAGCTCGGTGTAAAAGCCGATATTGGCGTCGCCATTGATGGTCGAGATCACGCCCACCTGCTCGCCGCCCGCGCCCAGTGCCACCACATCCGACACGATCGTCGACCAGTCGCTATGCCCAAAGGGGGTGTAGTTGACAAAGATGTTCTCCGGCGCGATGCCCTTGCCCAGCAGATAGGCCTCGAGAATGGCGTTGGTCGTGCGCGGATAGACATAGTCGGTACCCAAAAGCGCAAAGCTCGTCACACCCAGCTCTTCAAGGTAGTAATCAACCGCCGGGATCGCCTGTTGGTTGGGCGCGGCACCCGTGTAGAACACATTGCGCGAGCTTTCCTGGCCCTCATACTGCACCGGGTAGAACATCAGCCCGTTGAGCTCTTCCAGCACCGGCAGAACCGACTTGCGGCTGACCGATGTCCATGCGCCGAAAATCACATCGACCTCGTTCACGGTCAAAAGCTCGCGCGCACGCTCGGCAAAGAGCGGCCAATCGGATGCCGGATCGACAACGATCGGTTCAATCTGACAGCCCAGCAGCCCGCCAGCGGCGTTTTGCTGTTCGATCAGCATCAACATCACGTCACGCAACGTGGTTTCCGAGATTGCCATGCTGCCCGATAGCGAATGCAGCACGCCGACGCGGATGGGGCAATCGGCAAGCGCGGGGGTGGACATCAGCGCCAGACCAGCGGCCGATGCAAGAAGGGGTTTAAATGCCATAATTCGCGGAATCCTAGGATCAGGCCGCCGGTCAAAAGATGGAAGACTTGCATTCGCAAGCATGTGTGCCATCTGAGGCAGGCAGCAGTTCATGTTGTGGCTGCCCGGCTGTGGCTTTCTTGCAGGATCGTGATGGCCGGGCAGTGTTCTTGTCGGATGGGCCCGACATCACAACGCTCATCCGACGCCAAATGCCGTCGCAAGAGAGATAGCGCGCTCGTGCTGCAGCGCAGCGATCCGATGCGGCGGATTTGGTGCAGTTTTGGGCGACTGCCGCGGTAACGATCAATTTTTCAGAACGTTCGGCTTCCCCGATGCTCGGCTCTTTGGTTCGCCGCTTGGAATCATGGCTCCCGGATCGGCGGTTTTGCCCAAACGCGCGCCGCATCTGTCGGCCGAGGTGGGGCCTTTGGGTACACCGGCACACCACGGCGACACGCTGACCACAGATGGGCCAGACCAAAGCTGGCGGTCATCGGCCCATCCGCGACGGCGCGCCTGTGCAGAATTCATCCGGCGGTGCGGTGCCTGGCCCGCGAACTGGCGACCCTGTTCGACGCCCGCGGCAAGCCCCAGACGATTGTCAGTGACAATGGGACCGAGTTGACGTTGCCCCCTCCACCTAATCCAGTTTGAGGTAGACTCTGGGCCAACCGAA
>NZ_CALAHQ010000022.1 GCF_937892565.1 uncultured Roseicyclus sp.
GCCATGTTTCCGGTCTCTCTTCGTTTCTCTCGCCCGTCTGGGGCTTGGGTCAGGTTTGGCGCAAAATCCCGAGGATCAGGCGCGAGGGGGTATGGGGGGTGCCGATCCGCTGGGTGAACACGATCACCCCCGCTTCGCCCGGCACTGCCCAAGCTTGTTCGACAGACCGTCCGACGGTTGCAGGGTCCAGCGGTGCGGCGCTCCGGTAGCGGCGCGCGATCAGCGCCTGCACTGCGGTGGTCTGGCCCGTGCGGGCTTCGGCCGCCACGGAACAACCGGTCCGTCCGTCCAGCAGCATCACGGCGGGGCGGCGATCGTCCACCACCCAGCTTTGAATCTGTGCACCGGCCCGGCGCGGCACCGGCACGTAGTTGTCTGCGCGCAGAACCGACTCGAGACCCGTGCCGTCGTGGTCGAGGCAGTAGCGCTCGAATGCCGCAACGAAGCGCGCCGGTGTCGACTTGGGCACAATGTTGTCGGCGTAGATATTGGCGAGTTCATAGGCGTCAGGCGTCGCGGGTGCAGACACGCATGCGGAAAGGATCAATGCGGCACCAAGTGCCGAAACTGTCCCAAACACACGCAACTTTGCCCAGCCTCGCATCTCTTGATCAGCCCTTGACCGCTTTCACGATCTTTTCGGCCGCGTCCGACAGGTTGTCGGCGGCGATGACGTTGAGGCCGGAGGTGTTGATGATCTCCTTGCCCTTGTCGACATTGGTGCCCTCGAGCCGGACGACGAGCGGCACTTGCAAGCCGACCTCCTTGACGGCGGCCACCACGCCTTCGGCGATGATGTCGCAGCGCATGATGCCGCCGAAGATGTTGACCAGAATGCCCTTCACATTCGGGTCGGACGTGATGATCTTGAAGGCCTCGGTCACCTTTTCGCGGGTGGCCGATCCGCCCACGTCAAGAAAGTTGGCGGGTTCCGAGCCGTAAAGCTTGATGATGTCCATCGTCGCCATGGCAAGGCCCGCGCCGTTGACCATGCAGCCGATCTCACCATCGAGCGCGATGTAGTTGAGATCGAATTTCGAGGCCGCCAGTTCCTTGGGGTCTTCTTCGGTCTCATCGCGCAGCGCCATGATGTCGGGCTGGCGATACATCGCGTTGCCGTCGAACCCCAGCTTGGCATCGAGCACCTTGAGGCTGCCTTCGTCGGTGACGATCAGCGGGTTGATTTCCAGCATTTCCATGTCGCGTTCGACAAAGGCCTTGTAGAGCAGGCCCATGAGCGCGACGCATTCCTTGACCTGCTTGCCGGTCAGCCCAAGCGAAAAGGCGATGCGGCGGCCATGATAGGGCTGATACCCCGTGACCGGATCGACCGCGAAGGACAGGATCTTTTCGGGGGAGTGGGCCGCGACCTCTTCGATGTCCATGCCGCCTTCGGTCGAGCAGACAAACGAGATGCGGCTGGTCTGGCGATCCACGAGGAGCGCGAGGTAAAGCTCGCGCTCGATGCCCGAGCCATCCTCGATATAGACGCGGTTGACCTGTTTGCCGGCCGGCCCGGTCTGATGGGTGACCAGCGTGCGGCCCAGCATCTTCTTGGCTTCATCGGCGGCTTCCGCGACGGAACGGGCAAGGCGCACGCCGCCCTTTTCGCCGGCGTCGGCTTCCTTGAAATGACCCTTGCCGCGGCCGCCGGCATGGATCTGGGCCTTCACGACCCAAAGCGGGCCGTCCAGTTCGCCTGCGGCTGTCTTGGCCTCTTCGGCTTTCAGAACCACCCGGCCATCGCTGACCGGTGCGCCATACTGACGAAGAAGCGCCTTCGCCTGATACTCATGGATGTTCATGAAACTGTCCCGTCCTTGATGGTATTTGCATGGGGATAAGCACAACCAAGGGGCGTAGTGAAACGCAAATTTCGTTGCAGATGCGTGAATTTCGAAAAAAACCGACATTTGTGATCACAGCCTGAAAAAGTGTGATCACAAGTTTACCATCTTGGCGGTATGCAACGGTATGCCTGCACGACTCAGCCGGTGGCGCGGGCTGCAATCTGCACCATCAGCCGGGCTGCCAGCGCCATGTCCTGCACCGAGACGAATTCCAGCGGTCCATGCACATTTTGCATGCCCGTGAACAGGTTCGGGCAAGGGACGCCCATTTCCGTCAGCCGCGATCCATCGGTGCCGCCCCGGATCACCGCTTCGATCGGGGTCTGGTCCAGATCGCGCAGCGCGTCGCGGGCCAGATCAACGGGGGTCATGTCACGCTCCAGCCAGTAGCGCATGTTGCGGTATTGCGGCGTGATCTGGGCCTCGATGCGGGCGCGCGGTTCGGTCGCGGCGATGGCGGCGCAGACCGTGCGCAGCAGATCGCCCTTTGCGGCCAGCCCGTCGCGTTCGAAATCGCGCAAGATGAAGCGCACCACCATCTGGTCGGCGCTGCCCTTCATGTCGACGGCGTGGATGAACCCGCCGCGCAGCGATGTCGTTTCAGGTGTCATCGTCGCTTGCGGCAGCGTCTGGACAATGCGCGATGCCAGATGGATGGCATTGACCAGCTTGCCCGTCGCCTCGCCCGGGTGGATCGACACGCCGGTGACGGTGACAACCGCGAAATCGGCCGAAAAGGTTTCATAAACGATCTCGCCCGCATCGCCGCCGTCAAACGTATAGGCGAAATCGACAGCCAGATCGGACGGCAGCCGCGTGTCCACGCCGCGCCCGATTTCCTCATCGGGGGTAAAGGCGATGCGGATCGTGGGGCGCGGCAGGTCGGGGTTGGCCAGCAGGTGGCGGGCGGCCGTCATGATGATGGCGATGCCCGCCTTGTCGTCGGCCCCCAGAAGCGTGGTGCCCGATGCGGTCACGATATCCTCGCCGATCTTGGTGGCCAGATAGGGAAAATCATCGGGGCTCAGCACCAGATCGGGGGCGTCGGGAAAGCTGATCGCACCGCCATTGTAGCCGCGGATCACCCGGGGTTTGACGCCGGTGGCGTTGAATTGCGGCGCGGTGTCGACATGGGCCAGAAAGCCGATGGTGGGGCCGGGGCGGTTGCCGGGGATGGTGGCGATGACGGTTCCATAGGGCGTTTTGGTCACATCGGCGGCGCCGATATCGGCCAGTTCGCGCACCATCAGATCCAGCATCGCATGCTGGACCATGGTCGAGGGCTGGGCCGGGCTGTCCATGTCGGACTGGCTGTCGATGGCAGCGTAGCGGACCAGCCGCTGTTCAAGTTCGGCGTCGAAATCGCGCATATCCTGCCCTTTCCATGGCTGGCCGCGATCAGGGACCGCCTGCGCGCCGATGTCAACAGGGGGGCGGAAAACACGTGTTTTCCGCACGGAAAAACCCGGGTTTTTCCGTGCGTTTTCCTTGCGGAAAACGCCCCCCCCTTGGGCCCCCCACGGCGCTGCACGGCGTGGCCTGGCCCCTTGCGATTGACACAGCCGCACCTATCTGGCGGGCATGCGGATCGAGCATGTTGCAACCCTCCAGTCCTGGCCCGTCTTTCTGGCGGTGTCGGGCATTGTGCTGACGCTCCTGTTCGTCTTGCTCGAACCCGCACCATCGCAGGGGCTGACCCCGGCCCAGTCGGCATTGTTCTGGTCGCTGCATGTGTGGCTGCCGCTTGCGATCTTGCAGGCGGTGCAATCCGGGATGGCTGGCCTGTGGCGTGGTGGTTGGCGCAGGCCGGCCCTTCAGGTTTTTCTGGCCGGGGTGATCGGTGCCGCGCTGTTCACGCCGATTGCGGTGTTGATCGACTGGGCTTTCGGGCTGGCGGATCAGCAATCCGGGGTCGGTGTTCTGACGCGCCGCGCAGTTGCCGAGGAATATTCCAATGTTGCGCCGCCGATCCTTCTTGTCTGGCTGGTTCTGAACGCCTCGCGTCTGCTGCGTCTGCCGCTTGCGCCGTCGCGGCCCGAGGCGGGTGGCGCCGGTGCACCTGAGCCCGCGTTCTGGGACAGGGTGCCGCGCAAATTGGGGCGCGATCTGGTCGCGCTCAGCGCCGAGCTGCATGACCTGCGGGTCTGCACCGATCAGGGCGATGCGCTTGTGCTCTATCCGTTTGGCCGCGCGATC
>NZ_CALAHQ010000023.1 GCF_937892565.1 uncultured Roseicyclus sp.
CGCCCGAAAGCGCGATGTCAGCAGAAGCAACACCCGCGGTTGCAATCAGGGCAGTCGTAGCGAAGATACTGCTCTCCAATTCCGCCTGAAAGAGAATTCCAATTCCAACTATTGGTCAAAAATTCTCTTTCGTTTTTCAGATACGTCTCTAGATAGATTATTGATCCTCTTGGATCGATCTTTGGGTTCGGGACAGGTGAGGATTGGGCGCGTCCATTCTGACGGCGATGGCCAGATCAAAGACCCAAGAACGGGGCAGCCAATAGTGGCAAAGCATGGGCCGGGGCGCCCTGAAACCAAGACGACACGGCCGACAGATGGGCGAGGAATGTAAGATCATGATGATGTCCGACCCCGGTATCGACACCGTGATGCGCGGCTTTGCCTTTTGCGAGCCTGTGGCGACGCTGAACGCGTTTTTCGATGATCACTACTATCCCCATGTCGCGGCCACCACGCGGGGGCATCGCCACACGGCCCTGACCTATGACAAGCATCTGCGCGACACGCTGGGCCCCTTGGGCTGGGCTGATCTGGCGCCGCTGACGGTCAACGCGTGGCTGCGCCGTCAGGTTCAGGCGGGGCTGAAGAACACCACCATCAACAAGCACATCTTTCTGGTGAACCGCCTGTTTCGCACCGTTCGCGATTGGGGGGCGCTGCCCGAGGGGGCCAATGCGCCGCCCTATCTGCGCAAGCTGCCCACCGGCGATTACCGCCAGCGGTTCCTGTCCCAAGCCGAGATCGGGCGGCTTTTGCGCGAATGTGACCGCATCAACCACCCCTACCTGTCGCTGTTCATCCGCTTTATGCTGTTGACCGGCGCCCGCAAGAGCGAAGCGCGCACCGCGAAATGGTGCGACATGGATCTGGTGGCGGGGCATTGGCGCGTGCCCATCTCGAAAAACGGGCGCTCGCGCCGGATCATGCTGAGTGCCGCCGCGATCGAGGTTCTGGCCCGCACCAAGGAACGCGCGCGTGAGTTGGGTCAGGCCATGGCGCCGAAAGACTACATCTTCATCAATCCGCGCACCGGCACCTGTTACAACGGCTTTCACATCGCCTATTTCAAGGCACGCGATGCGGCGGGCCTGCCCGAGGTGCGCATCCATGATCTGCGCCACACCTATGCAAGCTTGCTGATCAACAATGGCGTCAGCCTCTATGAGGTGCAGGAATTGTTGGGCCACTCCTCATCCGCGATGACGCAGCGCTACGCGCATCTGCAACCCAACCAACTGCGCAGCCGAACCGAGATCGTCGGCCGGATCGTGGATGGCGGTCTGTGATTGCGATCAATCAGGACAGGGGAACATGGTGAGCCCGACAGGATTCGAACCTGTGACCAATTGATTAAAAGTCAACTGCTCTACCAACTGAGCTACGGGCCCGCTCTGGGGCGCCTACTACGGACGGCCCGGTGCCTCGTCAAGCCAAAAACCCCGGCGGGGGATTTCCATGCGGCCGCGCGGGGCGTATATCCCGCCCATGTCTGATCATGGCCCCCTTCCCGGCCTGCCCTTTCTCAAGATGCATGGGCTTGGCAACGACTTTGTGGTGATCGATGCGCGCGCGGATGCGCCCCGCGTGACCGCCGGGCTGGCGCGTGCGCTGGCGGATCGTCACCGGGGTGTGGGCTTTGACCAATTGGCGGTGATCGAGGATGACCCGACCGCCGATCTGCGGCTGACCTTCTGGAATGCCGATGGCTCGCTTTCGGCGGCCTGCGGCAATGCCACGCGCTGCATCGCGCGCCATGAGATGGACAGGCGCGGGGTCGCGGCGCTGACCCTCAGAACCGAGCGCGGGCTTTTGCAGGCGGTCGATGCGGGCGGGGGGCTGACCTCGGTCAATATGGGCCAGCCCTTGACCGATTGGGCCGACATACCGCTGGCCCATGCGATGGATACCCTGCACCTGCCCATCCCGGGTGATCCGGTCGCCACCGGAATGGGCAACCCGCATTGCAGCTTTTTCGTCGACGATGCCTGTGCCGTCGATCTGGCAACCGAGGGCGCGCGGATCGAACATCACCCGCTGTTTCCGGCACGCACCAATGTGCAATTCGTCCATCTGGTCGGCCCCGATCATCTGCGGATGCGGGTCTGGGAACGGGGGGCGGGGGTGACGCTGGCCTCTGGCTCATCGTCTTGTGCGGTGGCGGTGGCTGCGGCGCGGCGGGGGCTGACCGGGCGGGCCGTCAAGATCACACTCGATGGCGGCGATATCCTGGTCGATTGGCGCGATGATGGCGTCTGGATGACGGGGCCCACGGCAACGGTGTTTTCCGGCGTGCTGACGCCCGCATGGCTGGCCGCCGTTCCATGACCGCCAAACCGCCCGTCTTTCACACATTGGGATGCCGTCTGAACGCCTATGAGACCGAGGCGATGCGCGAGATGACGGCGGGTGCGGGCCTGTCCGATCTGGTGATCGTCAACACCTGTGCCGTGACGTCCGAGGCCGTGCGCAAGGCGCGCCAGGATATCCGCCGCCTGCGCCGCCAGCACCCAGATGCCACGCTGGTCGTCACCGGTTGCGCCGCCCAGACCGAGCCCGCGACCTTTGCCGCCATGCCCGAGGTCGACCGCGTGATCGGCAACACCGAGAAAATGCAAGCCACGACCTGGGCCGCGATGGCCGCCGATTTTGTGGGCGATACCGAGCGCGTGCAAGTCGATGACATCATGTCGGTGCGCGAGACGGCGGGCCATCTGATCGACGGTTTCGGAACCCGCGCCCGCGCCTATGTGCAGGTGCAAAACGGCTGCGATCATCGCTGCACCTTTTGCATCATCCCTTATGGTCGCGGCAATTCGCGCAGCGTTCCGGCGGGTGTGGTGGTCGATCAGATCAAGCGGCTGGTGGATCGCGGCTATCTTGAGGTCGTGCTGACGGGCGTCGATCTGACAAGCTGGGGGGCGGATCTTCCGGGTGCGCCGCGTCTGGGCGATCTGGTGATGCGCATCTTGCGGCTGGTGCCCGATCTGGCGCGGCTGCGGATTTCGTCCATCGATTCCATCGAGGCCGACCCGAACCTGATGGCCGCCATCGCGAGCGAGGCGCGATTGATGCCGCATCTGCACCTGTCGCTCCAGCATGGCGATGATCTGATCCTCAAGCGGATGAAGCGCCGGCATCTGCGCGATGATGCCATCGCCTTTTGCGAACAGGCCCGGCGCCTGCGCCCCGACATGGTCTTTGGCGCCGACATCATCGCCGGTTTTCCGACCGAAACCGAAGACGCCTTTGCCAACAGCCTGAAGCTGGTGGTCGATTGTGGGCTGACATGGCTGCATGTCTTTCCCTATTCGCCCCGCCCCGGCACACCCGCCGCGCGCATGCCACAAGTGGGCGGCGCGGCGATCAAGACCCGCGCCGCGCGTCTGCGGCAGGCGGGCGAAGCGGCATTGGCCGTGCATCTGCGCGCACAGGCGGGCAAAACCCATCACATCTTGATGGAAAACCCCCGCATGGGCCGGACCGAGCAATTCACCGAAGTGGCCTTTGCGGCCGATCAGCCCGAAGGCCGGATCGTCACCGCGCGCATCACCGGATGGGCCGGTGATCGCCTGACCGCCTGAACACCCCCCCGCGAAAGGAGTATCCATGCACCCGAACCCAGCTTTCCGGTCCGAGGGCACGGCGCTGAACCTTGCCTTTGCGCGCACACGCGGTTTTGGCACGCTCTGCGTCAACGGCGATGCGGGGCCGATGCTGTCGCATGTGCCGTTCTGGCTGAACGACGATGCCACGGGCGGCGAATTGCATCTTGTCCGCTCCAACCCCATCGCGCGGGCGGTGACCGGGCCGGTGGCCGCCGTGATCGCCGTGATGGGGCCCGATGGCTACATCTCGCCCGATTGGTATGGCGACCCTGCACAGGTGCCGACATGGAATTACATCGCCGTGCATCTGCGCGGCCATCTGCACCCCGCCGACCCGGATGACATGCGCCGCCATCTGGACCGCGTTTCGGCCCATTTCGAGGACCGGCTGGCCCCCAAGAAACCCTGGACCGTGGACAAGATGCCCGAAGAGGCGCTGACGCGGATGATGCGCGGCATCGTGCCCTTTCGTTTCACGCTCGACAGCGTCGAGGGAACTTGGAAGCTGAACCAGAACAAGACCGAAGCCGCGCGTCTGGGGGCCGCCCAAGCGGTGCGCGCATCGCGCATCGGCCATGAGGTCGAAACGCTGTCGCAACTGATGCGCGACGGCCCGCCGCCGATGGACAGCGACACCCCCTTCCCCTATCTCTAGGCCAAGATCCAGCCGCAAGGGAGGTTGCGCCTTGGCCATTCCGCTTGTCCCGCTTGCCGGTCTTGTCCTGCGCTATGGCGCGGTGGCAGCCCTTGCCTATGCCGCCGCGCGCCGCGCCCGGCCCCGGCGGCTGTCGCCCGCCGCCGAAGACGCGCTGAATCACACGCCTGTCGGCGCAAGCATCGGCCATGCGCCCGGACAGATGAATGCCACAGCGCGGTGGCGGCGCAACATCCGGCTTGGCCCGGATGGCCCGGGCATGGAGGTCGATCTGAGCGCCTTGGCGCGGCTTCGCATAAGGAAAACACGATGAAGATGGAACTTTTGGGCTCACCCGCTTCGCCCTTCGTGCGCAAGGTCCGCGTGCTGATCGCCGAGGCGGGCATCCCCGATCTGCCGCTGGTTCAGGTCGCGACCTCGCCTTTGGGTGGCGAAGATCGTCTGAATGCGGCCAACCCCTTGGGCAAGATCCCGGCCTTGACGCGGCCGGATGCCCCGACGCTTTACGACAGCCGGGTGATCACGCGCTATCTGGATGCTCAGTCCAAGGCCGGGCTCTATCCCGATGCCCGGATCTGGGATGTCCTGACGCTCGAGGCGACTGCCGATGGCATCATGGATGCGGCGGTGAACCTGACCTATGAAAAACGCTTTCGCGCCCCCGAGATCCAGTTCGCCCCATGGATGGAGGGGCAATGGACCAAGATCGCCCGTGCGCTCGATGCGCTGGACGGCCAATGGCTCAGCCATCTCAAGGGGCCGCTCGATATGGGTCAGATCGCGGTGGGCTGTGCGCTGGGCTATCTGGATTTCCGCCATGATGATCGCGCGTGGCGCAACGGGCGTGACGGGCTTTGCGCATGGTATGCCGATTTCGCAACCCGCCCCGCGATGCAGGCGACACAGCCCTGATGCAGATCGCCGTGGCCCGGACCGAGGCCGCGCGCGCAGGGTGTTTCGCCGTGCGCCGCGCGGTCTTTATCGAGGAACAAGGCATCCCCGAAGCCGAGGAATGGGATGCCGAGGATGCGACCTGCACCCATTTTCTGGCCGAGGATGAGCGCGGCCCCTTGGGCTGTGCGCGGCTGATCGCCTTGGGCGACACGGCCAAGATCGGCCGCGTCGCGGTGATGGCCCATGCCCGGGGAACCGGCTTGGGCCGGGCATTGATGGATCATGTGATGACGGCCGCACGCACGACAGGCTTTGCCCGCGCGATGCTGGAGGCGCAGCTTTATGTCATCCCCTTTTACGAAAGCATGGGCTTTGTCGCGGAAGGGCCGGACTATGATGACGGCTCGGGCATCTTGCATCGGGTGATGCGGCGGCCGCTTTAGGCGACATTACCCGGCAAGCGGGCGAGGCGCTGCGCCCTCTCGCGCAAGGGTTGCATCATCGCGCGAGGATTGTCGAAAATAGCTGGTGATCTGCGACATTTCGGCGTCACTGCGCGCGTTTGTCCGCTGGACGCCTATAACCGTACCTCATAGACAGCGTGCCAACCGGGCAAGGGTGGATTCCCTTTGCCCTTTCGGGGTTTCAAGGTCCGGCACCCCCCGGACCCAGAGCAAGGGGAGACGCGAAACCGTGTCACACGCCGAAGACCACAGCGGTGATCGCCGCGATTTTCTGTACTACGCAACGGCCGGCGTCGGTGCCGTGACCGTGGGCGCGGCCGTGTGGCCGCTGGTAAACCAGATGAACCCGTCGGCCGATGTGCAGGCTGCCAGCCAGATGCGCGTCGATGTCGGCGGCATTTCCGAAGGCACGCAGTTGACGGTGCTTTTCCTTGGCAAACCGGTGTTCATCCGCCGCCGCACTGCCGATGAAATCGAAGCAGCCCGTGGTGTCGATCTGGCCGATCTGGTCGATCAAGACGCGCGCAACCCCAATATCGGCCCGATCGACGCCTCGGATGAAAACCGGTCCATGCCGGATTATTCGGGCGCCAATACCGGCGAGTGGCTGGTTCAGATCGGCGTCTGCACCCATCTGGGCTGCGTTCCCATCGGGGACGGCGCAGGCGATTTCGGCGGGTGGTTCTGCCCCTGCCACGGCTCGCATTACGACAGTTCGGGCCGCATCCGTCGCGGACCCGCCCCTGAAAACCTTCCCATCCCTGTGGCATCGTTCGTGGACGACTCCACGATCCTGCTCGGCTGAACGAGGGAGACAAAGACATGTCCGGAATTCCCCACGACCATTACGAGCCAAAGAGCAACGCTGAAAAGTGGTTGCATCGGCGTCTGCCCATCGTGTCGCTGATGTATGACACGCTGATGATCCCGACCCCCAAGAACCTCAACTGGATGTGGATCTGGGGCATCGTGCTGACCTTCTGCCTTGTGATGCAGATCATCACCGGCATCGTTTTGGTGATGCACTACACGCCGCATGTCGACATGGCATTCGCCTCGGTCGAACACATCATGCGCAATGTGAACGGTGGCTGGGCGATCCGCTACATTCACCAGAACGGCGCATCGCTGTTCTTCATCGCCGTGTATCTGCATATCTTCCGCGGTCTTTACTACGGCTCCTACAAGGCCCCGCGCGAGATCACATGGATCATCGGCATGCTCATCTACCTGTTGATGATGGGCACGGCCTTCATGGGCTATGTTCTGCCATGGGGTCAGATGTCGTTCTGGGGTGCCACCGTGATCACCGGCCTGTTCGGCGCGATCCCCTTTGTGGGCGAGGCGATCCAGACATGGCTCCTGGGTGGGCCAGCGGTGGATAACGCAACGCTGAACCGCTTCTTGTCGCTGCATTATCTGCTGCCCTTCGTGATCTTGGGTCTGGTGATTGTGCATATCTGGGCGTTCCACACGACCGGCAACAACAACCCCACGGGTGTTGAAGTGCGCCGGACGTCGAAGAAAGACGCAGACTCCGACACGCTGCCCTTCTGGCCCTATTTCGTGATCAAGGACCTGTTCGCGCTGGCGGTGATTTTTGTCGCCTTCTTCGCGATCGTGGGCTTCATGCCGAACTTCCTTGGCCATCCTGACAACTACATCGAAGCCAACCCGCTGGTGACGCCCGCCTTCATCGTGCCGGAATGGTATTTCTTGCCCTTCTATGCGATCTTGCGTGCTTTCGATGGTGAGGTCTGGCTGGTGATCGTGGCCGATTTCCTGACCGCGGGCATCGTGGACGCCAAATTCTTCGGCGTGCTGGCCATGTTTGGCGCGATCATCGTGATGGCGCTGGCGCCGTGGCTTGATACATCATCGGTGCGGTCGGGCCGCTATCGTCCGATGTTCAAATGGTGGTTCTGGATCTTCGTCGTGAACTTCTTTGTTCTGATGTGGGCCGGCGCCATGCCCGCCGAAGGCATCTACCCCTACATCGCCCTGATCGGTTCGGCCTACTGGTTTGCCTATTTCCTTGTGATCTTGCCGCTTTTGGGCGTGATCGAAAAGCCGCTGGCCCAGCCCGCGACCATCGAGGAAGATTTCAACGCGCACTACGGCAAAACCGGTGGGTTGGGCGGCGCATCTGCCCCCACCCCGGCCGAGTGAGAGAAAGGACACTGAGTATGCTCAGGAAACTTGCCATCAGCGCTGCTGCGGCTGCCACTCTGGCCCTTTCCTCGGGGGCAGCGCTGGCCGCGGGCGGGGCGGGCTATGTCGAAAACTTCGACTTTGCCCACGAAGGCCCCTTTGGCCGCTTTGACCAGACCCAGCTTCAGCGCGGTCTTCAGGTCTACACCCAAGTCTGCGCCGCCTGTCACGGGCTGCGCTATGTGCCGCTGCGCACGCTTTCGGACGAGGGCGGCCCGGGGCTGAGCGAAGAAGAGGTGCGCGCCTACATCGAGCAGAACTACATCGAAGTCTATGATGCAGAACTGCAAGATTGGCGCGCGGCCACGCCGAACGACCATTTTCCGCAATCATCCATGGAAAACGCCCCCGACCTCAGCCTGATGACCAAGGCACGCGCTGGCTTCAGCGGGCCTTACGGCCTTGCGTTGAACCCGCTGTTCAAGGGCATGGGCGGGTCGGAATATGTCGCTTCGCTTTTGACCCACTACACCGGGTCGGAGAAGGAAGAGTTTGGGTCGATCCTTTATGGCAACGAGACCTATGGCGGCGGCTATCTCGCAATGTCCCCGCCGCTGTGGGATGGCGCAGTCGAATATGGCGATGGCACCGAAGCCACGGTCGAACAGATGGCGCTGGATGTGGCATCGTTTCTGACCTGGACCGCGGAGCCGAAGCTGATGGCGCGCAAGCAGATGGGCTTTACCGCCATTCTGATGCTGGGCCTGCTGGCGGTCATGCTGTATCTGACCAACAAGCGGATCTGGGCCCCGGTCAAGGCCCGCGCCAAGGGCTATCCGGCCGAGTGATCGGCCCATGACAAGATACGGAAATGCGCCCCATGGGGCGCATTTTTTGTCTGATGTCTGTGCCTTGTGGCGCCCTGCCCCATCAGAGCCACGGCATCAGCCCACAGGGCGGCGCATCGCGCAGGCCCGCCATCGGCGCATCCAGCACCAGTTTTCCCTCCTCCAGCATCCACAGACGGTCGCACAGCCGCTCGGCATCGCGCAGGTCATGGCAGGCCATGATCAGCGTCAGCCCGCGCCTTTCGGACAGGGATTTGAGCAGCGCCAGCATTTCGGCACGCAGGCCGGGATCAAGGGCAGCAAAGGGTTCATCCAGCAACGCCAGGGGCCGGTCGCGCAGCAGCATCCGCGCCAACCCCACCCGCGCCTGTTGCCCGCCCGACAACGTGGCGGGCCGCCTGTCGCCGAAATCACCCAAGCCCACATCGCTCAGGCTTTGGGCCACGCGGTCGCGCTGGTGTGGCGATAGCCGCAGATCAGGGCGCAGCCCAAGGGCGACGTTGTCAAAGACAGTCAGATGCGGGAACAGATTGCCGTCTTGAAACAGGATCGACACAGGTCGCCGGGCCACGCTGTCACCGGTGATGTCGGCACCGTTCCAAAGGATGCGCCCCCGGTCGGGCCGTTCAAACCCCGCAATCAGCGCCAGAAGCGTGCTTTTTCCGCTGCCCGATGGGCCAAGCACCGCCACCCGCGCGCCCGGTTCGACCGTGCCCGACAGCGACAGCGAAAAGCCGTCTTGCGTCAGCGCCACGTCATCGAGTTGCAGCATCAAGCCGTCCCCCGCGATCAAAAAGCCAAAAGATGGCAAGCGTCAGCGCCATCAACAACACGGCGGCCCCTTGCGCGTCGTCGGTTCGATAGGCGCCCATCAGGCGATACATCTCCAAGGGCAGCGTGCCCTGTCCCGGCAGGGAAAACAGCGCGATCACCCCCAGATCCCCCATGGAAAACGCCGCCGCCAACCCCGCGCCAAAGCCCAAGGGGCGGATCAGGCGCGGCAAGATCGCATGGCGAAGCCGCGCCAGACCGCGCATGCCCAGCGCATCGGCCAAGCGGCCCTGCGTTGCTTCGGCCAGGATCGCGGCTGGCACCAGCGCGCGCAGGATAAAGGGAAGCGCCACCAGCGCATTGACCATCCCCGTCACAGGCAGCGCCAGAGCCACCGGGTTGGCCACAGCCCGGATCACGATGAAAAGCCCGGTTCCCAACACCAGCGGCGACACGGCAATGGTCAGAAAGGCCAGCATCTCGACCAGACCGGGCCGGGCCAGGCGCGCCGCCAAAAGCGCGATGGGCACAGCCAGACCGACCGCCACCGCCGTGGACCCCAGCGCCAGGATGCAAGACCGCAACGCCGCCTCCCAGATTTGGGGTGGCAAGCCTAGCAGCGCAGGTAATCCCTTGAGCGCCACAGCGAGCATCGGCATCAGAAGAAACAGCGCGGCCGCCCCGATCACGGCCCCATCCCCCCAACGGGCCAGCGCCCTGTCGCCGGGCCATGCCAGCGCCGGGCGGTCAAGACCCGGCCCAAGCTCCTGGGTGCGGATCGCACCAAAGGCCAGCGCCCCGGCGCACAGGCAGATCGCCACCTGAACACCCCCCAAAAGCGCCGCCCGTCCCAGATCGAAATCAAAGCGAAACGCCTGATAGATCGCCAATTCCACCGTCGTCGCGGCAGGGCCCCCGCCAAGGATCAGCGCCACCGCAAAGCTTGTGGTGCAGATCAGAAAGATCAAAAGCACAGCCCCCGGCACCACGGCGCGCAACAGCGGCCGCTCGAAATGTCGGCGCATGTCGCGGCTGGAAAAGCCAAGCGCTGTGGCCAGACGTATCCGCTCGGCCGGGATCGCCTGCCAGGCTTGCAAGATCAGCCGCACCGCCAGCGGCAGGTTCAAAAAGACATGCGCCAGAACCACGCCTTGCAGCCCGTAGATGTCGATGCGGCCCAGCCCGATCCCCGCCAGCGCGTCGTTCAACCAACCCGCGCGGCCAAACACGGCCAACAGACCCAGCACCGCAACGATGACCGGCAAAAGAAACGGCGCGCCCATCAGCGTGATCAGCGCCGCACGCCCCGGAAAGGACCGCCGCGCCAGCGCGCGCGCCACAGGCACGGCCAGCCCCACGCTGGCCAGCGCCGACAGGGCCGCCTGCATCAAGGTAAAGCGGATGGCGGCAAGATCGGCCGGGCCAAGCGCGGGCGGCCAATCGGCGCGTGCCATCACCGCGCCCAGTGGCACAAGCACCGCCAAGGCTATGAGCCCGGCAAAAGCCGCGCCCATCCAATGGATCACGCTCAGCGGGCGAGCGCGCTTTGCCATATGGCCAACGCCTCATCGCGCAGGGCGGCGGCTTGATCCGGGGCCACCAACAGCGCCGTTTCGGGCTGGATCAGGGTCTCGAACCCGGCAGGCAGCGCATCGGACGCAAGGGCGGCGGGATACATCCAGTTGGTCGTGGGGATGACCTCCTGAAAGGCGGGCGACAGCATGAATTCCAGAAACCGGCGCGCCAGATCGGGCTGATCGCTGGCGGCCAGCATGCCCGCAACCTCGATCTGCAGGTAATGCCCTTCGTCAAAGGGGGCGGCGGCAAAGCCTGCATCCTCTTCGGCGATCAGGTGATAGGCGGGCGAGGTGGTGTAGCTGAGCACCAGATCGGCCTCACCCTCCAGAAACAGGCCATAGGCCTCGGACCAGCCGGGCGTGACGGTGACGATGTTGTCGGCCAAACCGTCCCAGATGGTTGCGGCATCATCGCCATGCGCGGCCTGCACCCACATCAAAAGGCCAAGCCCGGGGGTGGAGGATCGCGGGTCCTGGATCACGATGGACAGGTCCGAGGCCGCAAGCGCGGCAAAGGATGTCGGCACCTCGGCCAGATCGGCACGATGGACAAAGGCGAAATAGCCCCAGTCGAACGGCAGGAATGCGGCATCATCCCAGACCACGGGCAAGGTCAACCCCGTGGGCGTGATGCCATGGGGCGCAAACAGCCCCGTTTCGCGCGCCGCTGCCGTCAGATTGGTGTCCAGACCCAGAACGATATCGGCCTCGGTGGTGTCCCCCTCAAGCCTGAGCCGCGCCAAAAGCGCCGCGCCATCACCGGCACCGACAAAGTGCAGGTCACAGGCGCATGTCGCCTCGAACGCGGTCTCGATCGCGGGGCCGGGGCCCCAATCCGAGACAAAGCTGTCATAGGTATAGACCGTCAGCACCGGGGTCTGCGCGAACGCTGCCCCCGCGACAACAGACAGTCCCGCAGCGATGATGGTGTGTTTCATGTCTCACTCCTCCATGGCGACGGACGAAGTGAGGGGCGGGTTCGCCGCCAACCTTCCCTCCGCCGGTCCTAACCGGTTCAGGTTCAACGGGTTCACGCGATCCTTTGCGCATCTCAGGCCGATCCGGCCACCCCGAGGTGGGCCAACAGTTAGCGCCGCACCTTGGCCGATGCAAGCGGCTTGGCATTTGGGCGGCGTGCCGTTAGGCCATGGTACAGACGAACAAGGGATTTCTGCGCAATGAGCCTCAACAGCTTTGGCCATCTGTTTCGCGTCACGACCTGGGGGGAAAGCCATGGGCCCGCGCTTGGTGCGACGGTCGATGGCTGCCCGCCCGGCGTGACGATCGAGGCGGCCGCGATCCAGCATTGGCTGGACCGGCGCAAACCGGGGCAGAACAAATACACCACCCAGCGCCGCGAACCCGACGAAGTCGAGATCCTGTCGGGCGTCCATGAGGGGCAATCGACCGGCACGCCCATCCAGTTGATGATCCGCAACACCGATCAGCGGTCCAAGGATTATGGCGAGATCGCCGAAAAATTCCGTCCGGGTCATGCCGATATCACCTATTGGCAGAAATACGGCATCCGCGATCCGCGCGGCGGCGGGCGGTCGAGCGCGCGCGAAACCGCCGCGCGGGTGGCGGCGGGCGGCGTGGCGCGGGCCGCGCTGGCGGTTTTGGTGCCGGGGCTTTCCATCATGGGCTATATGGTTCAGATGGGTCCGCATGGCATTGACCGCGCACGGTTTGACGCGGCGGAAATCGAACGCAACCCGTTCTGGGTGCCAGATGCACAGGCGGCACAGGATTGGGCGGCCTATCTGGATGGCTTGCGCAAATCGGGCGACAGCGTGGGCGCGGTGATCGAAGTGGTGGCGCGGGGCGTGCCCGCGGGCTTGGGCGCGCCGATCTATGGCAAGCTCGACAGCGATCTGGCGGCCGCGATGATGTCGATCAACGCCGTCAAGGGCGTGGAGATCGGCGACGGCATGGCGGCCGCCAGCCTGACGGGAAGCCAGAACGCCGATGAAATCTTTATGGGGCCCGATGGGCCGATCTATGGCTCGAACCATGCCGGCGGCATCTTGGGTGGGATATCGACCGGGCAAGACGTGGTGGTGCGTTTCGCGGTCAAGCCGACCTCCAGCATCCTGACGCCGCGCAAGACCATCACCAAGACGGGTGAGGCGACCGAAATCGTCACCAAGGGCCGCCACGATCCTTGCGTGGGCATTCGCGCCGTGCCCGTGGGCGAGGCGATGATGGCCTGTGTGCTGCTCGATCATCTGCTGCTGCATCGTGGGCAAATCGGCAACCATCACGGCAAGATCGGCTGATCTGCCGAACAGGGCGCGCGTTTTGTCGGCACGATCGAACGGCCCGACCCGCTGCCGCGCCCGACGCTGACGCAAGCGCGCGGCCGGCTTGGCAACACCCGCTTGGTCAATCAAGGCCGCGTGGCGTCAGGACAGGCCCAGATCCATCAGCGCGCGGATATCGGCCTCGCCCGTCTGGGCGACAATCCGGCCCAGTTCCTGATCCCCGCGCAACACCACCAGCGTCGAGCGACGCGGAATGGCAAGGCTGCGCGACAGATCACCCGTGCCATGCGCATCCCAATCCACCCTCACAAAGGTCATGGCCGCGTCATAGGCGGGGTTCGCGGCGCGCAGGGCGGTGATCACCCGCTCTTGCGCGCGGCAGGTCGAGCACCATGTCGCCGAGAAATCGACGAACACGGTCTCGCCTGCGGCCAGCCGGTCGGTCACAAGGCCGGGGGTGTAATCGATCAGCGCCTGCGCCGTGCGGGCCATGGGCAGCAGGGCAAACGCGATGGCGCCGGTCAGGGTCTGGCGACGGGTGAACATGACGAAGGCTCCTTTCGGGAGGGGGGGGTCACAAGGCAACAGACAGATCTTGCAGCCAGACCGGCATGCGGTCGAGCAACCAGATCTCGGCGAGGTGGTGCCAGCGCAAAAGGATGGCTGCACCGACGAACAGAAAGACAGCGCCCAGGATCGGGCGCGACGCGCTGGCAAGACCTTGCAGCGCGCCCATGTGGCGGCGCAACGCGCCGCGCGCACCATAGCCCAAGGCGACAATCACCGTGCCGATGCCAAAGGCGAAACCCAGCATGATGCCAAAGGCGCTGAACAAATCCTGCCCTTGGCTGGCCAGCGAAATCGCACCCCCCAAGGTCGGGCCGACACAGGGGCTCCAGACCGCGCCAAGCAAAAAGCCCCCCAGGAACTGCCCTTGCCAGCCAGACATGGATGCGCCCCGGATGCCGGCATCGGCACGCTCGGCGAAACCGGCCGTGGCCATGGCAAAGCGCGCCGAGGCGTGCGGCACCAAAAGCACAAGGCCAAAGCCCACCATCAAGATGGCCCCGGCGCGCGCCACGCTGTCTTCGGTCAGGCCCACCAGATGACCTGCCGCGATGACGGCAAACCCCAGCGTCACGAAGGCCAGCCCAAGGCCTGCGGCCAGCGCAAGCGGCCCCCAACGGCTGGCCTGAAGCGCGCCCGCCAACACGATCGGCAAGATCGGCAGCACGCAGGGGTTGATCAAGGTCAACAGGCCCGCACCATATGACAAAACGATTTCCATACCGCCTTGATGGGCGAGCCCACGGGGCCTGTCACCCGACAAAGCCGTGATCTGTCAGTGAGGGTCAGGCCGGCCCGGCGCGCGACAATTGCACGGCCAGAATGCCCGCAGCCACGATGGCCACCCCGATCACGTCGACAAGGCTCAAACCCTCGCCCAAGAGCATGGCCGCGATGGCCACGCCAAAGACCGGGTTGAGAAAGTGAAAGGTCGCAGCCCGCGTTGGCCCGATCCGGCCCACCAGCCAGAACCAGATCAAGGTCGCCAAAAGCCCCGGCATCAAGGTGGTGTAGACAAAGGCCAGCGCCAACCGCGTCGACCATTCGACCGACCAGCTTTCGGTGATCAGCGCCACAGGCGCCAGGGCCGCCGATCCGACCAGCATCTGCAAGCCCACGATCATCATCAGATTGCCCCCACCCGTGGCCGCACCGCGCATCGCCAATGTGGCCACCGTCAGCGCCGCAGCCCCGATCAGGCACAGCACGATCCCCAACCCATCAGCCCCAACGCCCAGACGCTGCACCATGATCAGGCCAACGCCACAAAAGCCCGCCGCCAGACCCGCAACGCCAAGTGCGGGCAATCTCTCGCGGAACAGGCCCCAGTTGGCCGCCGCCACCAAAAGCGGCATGGTCGAGGCGATGATCGCCGCAAGCGATGCTTCGACCCACTGCATCGCCACGAAATTCAGCCCCAGATAAAGCGCATTCTGACACAGCCCGAAAATGATCACCGCCCGCCATTGGCCCGGACCAAGGCGCAACGCCTGTCCCATGGCGGCGGCGATGGCGATGCCGATCAGCCCCGAAATCAGGAAGCGGATGGCCAAGGCGCTCAGCGGCGGCATGGCCTCGACGATGATCCGCGCCGAGGCAAAGGCCGAAGACCAGATCAGCGCAAAGACAAGCCCCGCCAGAAGCGCCCGGAAATCCATGTGATCAATCAGCCCAAACAGAAAAAAGGGCCGCAGCCCCCGTTGGGCGCGACCCTTTCACGAAAGCCCGGTCAGGGCAATCAGCCGTTGACGCTGTCCTTGAGGGATTTGGCGATGGTGATTTTCACCTGCTTGTCGGCGTCTTTCTTGATGGTTTCGCCGGTGGCGGGGTTGCGCACCATACGCACGGGGCGCTCGCGGCAATAGATCTTGCCGATGCCCGGAAGCGTGACCGCGCCGCCAGCGGCGACTTCCTTGGTCACAAGGGCCGCGACAGCATCAATCGCTGCGGCGGCGGTTTTCTTGTCCGAGCCCATATGCTCTGCGAGGGCTGCGACAAGCTGCGTCTTGGTCATGGGTTTTTGTGCCATTGGTGTTTTTCTCCTGAATACTGCCCGAGCCCTTGGGCCGGTTGGCGAAAACCTAACCGAATATTGTGTCCTCACACAACGCTTAGTAGGCAGAAAAAGGTCGAAAACACGGCTTGCGGGTCGTTTTTTTGGTCTACAGAAACGCCGTTTCCTCAAAAGAGCGCAATTTCCGGCTGTGCAGCCGCTCCAGCGGCATGTCACGCAATGCTTCCATGGCCCGGATACCGATCAACAGATGGCGGGAGACTTGCGTCTTGTAAAATTCCGATGCCATGCCGGGCAGCTTCAGCTCGCCATGCAGCGGCTTGTCCGAGACACACAGCAGCGTCCCGTAAGGCACCCGAAACCGAAAGCCATTGGCGGCGATGGTCGCACTTTCCATATCCAGCGCCACCGCGCGCGATTGCGACAGGCGCTGAACCGGGCCGGTCTGGTCGCGCAGTTCCCAGTTGCGGTTGTCAAGGCTGGCCACCGTGCCCGTGCGCATGATGCGCTTGAGCTCATAGCCTTCCAGCGCGGTCACATGGGCCACCGCATTTTCCAGCGCCACCTGAATCTCTGCCAGGGCCGGAACCGGCACCCAGACGGGCAGATCATCATCCAGCACCTTGTCCTCGCGCAGATAGGCATGGGCCAGAACGAAATCGCCCAAGCGCTGCGAATTGCGCAAGCCCGCGCAATGGCCGACCATGATCCAGGCATGTGGCCGCATCACGGCGATATGGTCGGTCGCGGTCTTGGCGTTCGACGGGCCGACCCCGATGTTGACCAGGGTGATCCCGTTCCCATCCGTGCGCTTGAGGTGATAGGTGGGCATCTGCGGCATCTTGGTGGGATGGGCGATCGGCGCGGCGGGGTCCGTGATCTCCAGATTGCCGGTGGCCACGAAACTTGTGTAGCCGCTTTCGGGGCGGGCCAGCATGCTGCGGGCATAGCCCTCGAATTCGTCGACATAGAACTGGTAATTGGTGAACAGGACGTGGTTCTGGAAATGCACCGGATCGGTCGCGGTGTAATGGGCCAGCCGGGCCAGCGAATAATCCACCCGCTGTGCGGTAAAGGGCGCCAGGGGTTGCGCCCCATCCTCATAGGTAAAGCCCAAGCCGTTGACGATGTCGTCATGGGTGGTGGACAGGTCCGGCACATCAAAGACATCGCGCAGCGTGAAATCACCCGCCCCTTCCTGCGGCACGGTGATCGCGCGGTCATTGGCAACGGCGAAATGCACCGGCATGGGTGTCAGCGACGGGCCGATCTCGACCGGGACGCCATGGTTCTTGATCAACAGGCCGATCTGCTGGCGCAGATAGTTTCCAAACAGGTCGGGGCGCGTGATCGTGGTGGCATAGCTGCCCGGTTCGGCCACATGGCCAAAACTCAACCGGCTGTCGGTCAGGGCATAGGTCGTCGTGGTCATGCGCA
Source organism: uncultured Roseicyclus sp. (assembly GCF_937892565.1). Taxonomy (GTDB): domain Bacteria; phylum Pseudomonadota; class Alphaproteobacteria; order Rhodobacterales; family Rhodobacteraceae; genus Roseicyclus. Next base: position 17,251 of record NZ_CALAHQ010000023.1, read on the forward strand.
ATTCGGGATAAAAGGCGCGGTAGCGCGTATCATCGGGCGCACCATCGCGCAGCGTGTCGGTGAACCGATCACACAGATAACGCACCGCTTCGCTGTAGAGCGCCTGAAGATGGGCCACCGCCGCATCGGCATCGGTGAACACCTTGCGCTTTGGCTCCTGGTCGGGGGTTGCGATCCGGCGGGTAGAACGGTTCATGGGCTCGTCCCCACGATCAGATCGGTCAGTTGAAAGCGGGTCACATCCACCAGCCCCAGATCAGAGATCCGCAAGGCAGGGATCACGACAAGCGCCAGAAGCGAATGCTGCATATAGGCGTTGTTGAGCCTGCATCCGCAGGCCGCCATCGCCTCGACCATGGCTTGCGCGCGGGCCGCGACCCGGGCGGCCGGGCTGTCCGACATCAGCCCCGCGATGGGCAATTCGACCAGCGCGATTTCGACCCCGTCTTTCCAGATGGTCACCCCGCCGCCCACCTCGGCCAAGCGGTTGGCGGCCTGCGCCATCATCGCGCGATCGGTGCCCACCACGATCATGTGGTGGCTGTCATGCGCCACGGTCGAGGCCATGGCCATCGGCACGTCATAGCCAAAGCCCGACACGAAACCATTCACCACCTGCCCCGTGCCGCGATGGCGTTCGACCAGCGCGATATGGGCCACCGGGCCTTGTGCCTCGATCACGCCCGCCACCACGGCAAGCGTGGCCTCCAGCGCCTGGGTCGGGGCCTGATTTTCGACCACGCCGATCACGCGAACGCGGGCCTGCGTCGCGCCCTGCGGCGCGGCCACCGCGAAATCCGGCGCCGCCAGCACCCGGCCCAGATGCACCGTGCCGCGCGCATCGGCGGGCCAATCGAGATGCGGACAGTCCACCAGACATTGGCCGTTTTCGGCAACCCGGCGGCCACGGGCAAAGACCGTTTCGATGGGCAGGGTCGCCAGATCCGAGGTGACGATCATGTCGGCCCGGCGGCCCGGTGCGATCTGGCCAATTTCGCGGTCCAGCCCGAAATGGGTGGCGGTGTTGATCGTGGCCATCTGCAAGGCCACCAGCGGATCGCAACCACAGGCGATGGCGTGGCGCAGCGCGCGGTTCATGTGGCCCTCATGGACCAGCGTGCCGGAATGGCAATCATCGGTGCACAAGATCATGTTGCGCGGATCAAGCCCGCGCTCGGTGATGGCGGTGATCTGGGCCTCGATATCGAACCAGGCCGACCCCAGCCGGATCATCGCGCGCATCCCCTGACGCATGCGGGCCATGGCATCGGCTTCGGACGTGCCTTCGTGATCATCGGCCGGGCCGCCCGCGGCATAGGCGTGAAACGCCCGCCCCAGATCGGGCGAGGCATAATGCCCGCCCACGGTCTTGCCCGCCTTTTGGGTTTCGGCGATTTCGGCCAGCATCTGCTGGCTGCCCGCCACCACACCGGGGAAATTCATCATTTCGCCCAAGCCCACGATGCCGGGCCAGCGCATCGCCTGGGCCACATCCTCGGGGCCGATTTCATAGCCCGTCGTCTCCAGCCCCGGGGCCGAAGGCGCACAGCTTGGCATCTGGGTCCAGATATTCACGGGCTGCATCAGCGCCTCGTCATGCATCAGCCGCACACCGCGCAGACCAAGCACATTGGCGATCTCATGGGGGTCGGTGAACATCGATGTCGTGCCATGCGGGATCACGGCACGGGCGAATTCGGCGGGTGTCAGCATGCCCGATTCGATGTGCATGTGCCCATCGCACAGCCCGGGGATCAGGTAGCGCCCCTCCAGATCGACCACTTCGGTCCGGGGACCGATGCAATGGCGCGCATCAGGCCCGACATAGGCAAAACGGCCATGGCGGGTGGCGATCTGCCAGCCCTCCATCACTTCGCGGGTTTGGACCAGAACGACACGCGCATTGGTCAAGACAAGATCGGCGGGCGCACGCCCTGCGGCGGTGGCGACCAGATCCGAGGCGACATCAGACCATGCGGGAAAGGAAATGGATGGGTTCATGCCCCAATCTTGCCGATCCCCGTCAAGCTGGCAAGTGACGGTTGAACGACAGGGGCCCGGCGATGGCACGTCTAAAGCAGGTCTTCCTCGACATCGGTGATATCGATCCCCATCGCCTCGGCGCCGGCTTCCAGATGATCGGCGAAATGCGGGCTGCCCAACAGGTAATCGGCGGTGGGTGTCGTGGCCTCGGCAAAGGCGGTTTCGACGGCCTCGGCCCAGTCATCGACCTCGAAGCTGCCGCGCCCGATCCAGTAGAGCGCCGTCAGTTCGGCGCGCTCATCCTCGGGCATGGCATCGATGAAGCCGCGCAGCTCGCCCTCGGCGCGGTCAAGTTCGTGGCCCATCAAGATGACCTGCGCCACCTGTTGCGGTGAAAGTTCCATCGCTTGCCCTCCTGTTCATGGTGCGACCCGATGGGGTCATTGCGCATGGTGGGGCAGATGCGTCCTTGATCTGGCGCAAGGGCCGGGGTCAGAAGAACAGGCGGCGATAGAGCCTGTGGGGCAAAAGCGCGCTCAGGCGGAACACAAGGCTGAAAACCGTGGGGAAACTTCGGGCAAAGCCGCCCCGGCGCATATGGTCGAAAAAGATCTCGGCGGCAGGGTCGGGATCCATGATGAAGGGCATGGTGAAATCATTCTTGTCGGTCAGCCGCGTGCGGATGAAGCCCGGGTTGATCAGTTGCACGCTCACGCCCGTATCCTTGAGATCGCCATCAAGCGATTCCGCCAGCGAATAAAGCCCCGCCTTTGACGCCGCATAGCCGATGGCGCCGGGCAGCCCGCGAAACCCCGACAGGCTGCCGGTCAGCACGATATGGCCCGTATCGCGTGCCACGAAATCGGGCACGACATGGGCCAGCACCCGCGCGGCCCCGGTCAGGTTGATGTCGAACATCGCCTCGACCTCGGGCCCGTTCCACGCCTTGGCCGATTGTGGCCAATAGACACCCGCCAGAAAGATCATGCCGTCGATCCGGCCCAACTGGCCCCAGGCCTGCGCCACGCTGTCACGATCGGCAATGTCCATCGGCACGACCTGCACCGGCCCCGGCAGATCGGCCGCCAGCGCCGCCAGCCGTTCGGCAGAGCGCGCCGAGACGATCAACTCGGCGCCCGCGCCGCTCATCTTCAGCGCCAGCGCACGGCCCAACCCCTCGGAGGCGCCGACCAGCCAATACCGTTTGCCTTTGAAATCCCGCATCACACCACCCCGTCAGATCGGATTGGCCGCGCCTTGCGGCAGCGGCGTTGTCGCCAGAACCGCCATCGCGCCCAGCTTCAGCACGCACGGCACCAGCGCATAGAGATAGGTCAGCAAATCAAGCGCGCCCTCAGGGCTTTGACCGCCAGACTGGAACCCCGCCGCATCCAGCGCCGGCAACAGCACCACGGCCGCGAATGCCAGCGTCAGCTTGGACACAAAGGCCCAAAGGCCAAAACCCGCCGCAGCCTGAGGCGCGATCTGCTCCATGCGGCGCGCAAAAAGCGCCGGCAACAGCGCGAAATCCGCGCCAAGCGCCGCCCCAGATGCCAGACAGATCAACGCAAACGCCACCGTATCGCCCGGCCCAAGGAGGAGCACCACTGAAAAAGCGGCAATCGCCAGCGCCATGGCCGACAAAAGCATCGCACGCGCCCCGAATCGCGCCGCCGCCCGCGTCCAGATCGGCGCGCTGAGCGCTGCGGCCAGAAAGAACAACAGCAACAGCGGCCCCTCCCACCCCGGGGCTTCCAGCACGCTTTCGACGTAGAACAAGAACAGCGTCGATGACACGGCCACGGGGGCCGCATTCATCAGCGCCACCACCAAAAGCCGCCGCGCGACCGGGTCTGACAGCACCGCACGAAACCCGCTGTCGCCGGGCAGGACCGTGCCCGCCCAATCCGACCGCATCAGCCACAGCGCCAAAAGACACAAGAGCCCAAACCCCAGCGCGAAATTGCCATAGGCGTTCCCCGTGGCATCCAGCACCGTTGGGGCCACGGCGGCCACACAGACCCCCAAAAGCGCGCCCGTTTCCCGCCACGCGGCCAGCCGCAGATAGCCTTGCGGCCCAAGCTGCGGGGCGGCGGCAACGCCTTGGGCGTACATGCAGATCGTCAGAAAGGAAAAGGCCGAAAACAACCCCGTCATCATCAAGGCGAACCACCAGATCGGGGCGATGGGCGGGGTGATGGCGAAAAGCCCAAACATCGATCCTGCCAAGACCGCAACACCGGCCATCACCGCCGCCCCGCGCCGGGCGCGCAACCGTTGGGCCAACCACCCCAAGGCCGGATCCTGGACCACGTCAAACAGGCGCAAGGCGAACAAGACCCCCGCCAGCGCGGTCAGGCCGACGCCGAATTCATCGACATAGACCTTGGGCGCGTGGATATAGATGGGCAAGCCAGCAGCCGCCAGCATCGCGGCAAAAACCGCATAGCCCATGCGCGAGGGGAGGCGGGCCATCTCAGGAAACGTCTTGCTCCGGCGGGGTGGGGCGCACGCGGTAGGGTGCACCCTTCCACCAGAGCTTGAGGGCTTGCCAATGGATCAGCGCCAGAACCCGGCGCGCACCCAAGGGGCGGCGCAGCACGGATCGCAAGATCGCCCAACTGGTCAGGGGCGCGCGCTTGCCCGTGAGCGTCGCCAAAAGACCCTCGCCGTCGGTGGCATAGTCGATCCAGACACCGATCCGGTCGGCGCGGATGTCGAAGCGAAAGCTGTAGCCGCCGTCGATGGGCTGAAAGGGCGAGACGTGAAAGATCTTTTGCGCGCGCAGCACATCGGCCCGGTCGATGGGGCGCTGATCGGGATGGGCGCACAGATAGCTGTGCCGGTCACCAAAGGTGTTCGACACCTCGGCGATCACGGCGCGCAATCGGGTCTCGCGGTCATGCGCCAGCCAGAACGAGACGGGATTGAAGACATGGCCCAGCATGCGCGGCTGGGCCAGAAGCTGAAGGGTTCCATCGGTCACGGCGTCCAAGCCATGGGTGGCCAGAACCGCGCGCGCCCACGCGGCGCCACGGCCCTGCTTGGGCGGGCCGCCATGGTCGCTGTCTTGCAGCGATGTGAGCGCGCCGCGATTGCGCGCAAAGAGCCAGGGCGCGCGCGGACGGGGATCTTCGGCATCGAGCAGCACATAATCGATGGAATAGGTAAAGGCATTGGTCACAGCCCCGCGCCGCCCGTGAAAGGTCGATCCCGAGATGTGATCCACCCGGCTCATGCCGCCTGCCGTGCCCCGTCGCGCAGCGCGATCGCCTCGACCACGTCGAGCGCACTGGCATAGCCATCTTCGTGAAACCCGTTCTTCATCCACGCGCCGCAGAACCATGTGTTGTTCCGACCATTCATCGCCCGCACCGCACCCTGAGCGGCAAGCGCTGCCAGATCATAGACCGGGTGGCGGAACTCGGCCGTGTCATAGATCAAGGCGTCATCGATCGGCGCGCGGCTGTTGAGCGTGACAAACAAGGGGTCGCTTTCGGGGATCGGCTGCAGGCAGTTCATCCAGTAGGTCAGATCGATCGGCCCGCCCTGATGGCCGGGCCGTTCGGTGTAATTCCAAGACGACCACGTCACGCGCCGCTGTGGCATCGCACGCGTGTCGGCATGCAGAACGGCGGTGTTGGATTGGTAGCGCACGGCCCCCAGCGCCGCCGTTTCGGTTGGGCTGGGATCGGCCAGCATCGCCAGTGTGTCATCGGAATGGGTGGCAAAGACCACGTCGTCAAACACATCCCAATGGCCTTCGCACAAGATCTCGGCCCCCCGCGCGCTGCGCTTGACGGTCTTGATGGGGGTGGCCATGCGAATATCGACCCGCTTGAGCAAAAGCGCCTGTTCCAACCGGGTAACGTATTCGATCGATCCGCCCTGAACCGTCCACCATTGATGCTGGCCCGTGGTCTGCATCAGGTGATGGTTGCGGAAGAATCGCACCAGGGCCTGGGCCGGGAAATCCATGATCTCCTCCTTGGGCGTGGACCAGATCGCACCGGAAATCGGGGTCAGGTAATAGTCGCGGAACCAGCGGCCCATCTGCATCTGGTCCATCAATTCGCCCAGCGTGAGGGTGGCATCGGTCGCGACCTTTTCGGCCGCCGCATTGAAGCGCAACAGATCGCGCACCATGCGCAGGAAGCCGGGGTTGGCCAGATTGCGTTTCTGGGCAAACAGCGCATTGAGGCTGCGCAGACCATACTCGATGCGCCCCCCCCCGATCGAGGCGGCAAAGCTCATGTCAGATTTTGCCACCGGAACATCGAGTTGTGCGAACAATTTCGTCAGATTGGGATAGTTTGCATAGTTGAACACGATAAAGCCGGTGTCGACGGGCTGATCGCCATGCTTGCCCGCCACGATGGTGCGCGCATGTCCACCCAGCCGCGGCTGGGCCTCGAACAAGGTGACGTTATGGGCATCTGCCAGATGATAGGCAGCGCCCATCCCCGAAATCCCCGCGCCGATCACGGCAATACGTTTCGGCGCGGCGGCCGGGTGTTCGAATGGCATCGGCGATGTCCCCTGATTCGTCGAGTTGCGCAGTGCAAGGGTTACGCGCCCCAAGCTTGCGCAGATCAAAGAAAATAATTGTGATCCGGTCTAGGGAAAACCGCGTAACTGCGATATGCTGTCGTTGAACGACCACGCTGAACAGCCAGCTGGCACCTATTGGGGGATGATACCGGTCATCCCTATCTGGTGTCAGTGAGAAAGGCGTGACCCGACCGTGACGGCAATGGACAAGTCAGATGCGCACTGGGTGGCGAGTATCGCCTCTATCGCGCAACACCAAGATCAGAAGGCTTTTGCCGAGGTGTTTCGTCACTTCGCGCCAAGGGTGAAGGCATTTCTGATCAAGTCGGGGGCGGACCACGCCCTTGCGGAGGAGTGCATGCAGGACGTGATGGCCACGCTCTGGCACAAGGCGAATCTCTATGACCCGTCGCGGGCATCCGTCGCGACGTGGATCTTCACGATTGCGCGCAATCGCAAGATCGACCTGCTGCGCCGCTATGCCCGCCCGGAACCCGAGGACCTGCCTTGGGGCCCCGAGGATGCCCCCGATCAAGCCGACGCAATCGCGCTGCAGCAAGAATCCACAAAACTGGCCGAAGCGATTGGCAAGCTTCCCAAGAAACAGCGCGAATTGATCGAACGCGCCTATTTCGGGGACCTGACCCACAGCGAAATCGCTGCGCAAACAGGATTACCCCTTGGCACGATCAAGTCTCGCATTAGGTTGGCGCTGGAAAGGTTGCGTCACGCAATGAATTAAGGAGGCCGGATGCCCGCCATTCGCCATCATGTTCCAGATGATATGCTGATGGGCTACGCCGCTGGCGTTCTGCCGCAAGCCTTCGATCTGGTCGTCGCAACCCATGTGTCGCTGAATGACGACGCCCGCGTCCGGCTTGCCGGATTCGAGGAGCTGGGCGGCGCCGTGCTGTCGGACCTGAAAGAGGTCGATCTGGCCCCCGATAGCCTTGAACAGACGCTTGCCAAGATTTCCCGCATGGCACCAACCGAGCGTGGCACGCGGTCAAACGGAGTGTTCCCCGCGCCCTTGCGCAAAATGATCGGCGGAGATGTGGCTGCGGTAAAGTGGAAATCCATCGCGCGCGGCACGAAACAGGCGGTCTTGTGCAGCGACGGCGAAGCGACTGCGCGGCTGTTGTATATCCCCGCCGGTCAGGCGATGCCAGAACACAGCCATCGTGGCACCGAAATGACGCTGGTGCTTCAGGGCGGATACAGCTCGGTCGATGGCCATTACGTGCGCGGCGATCTGGAAGTGGCTGACCAGCAAACCAACCACACCCCCATCGCCGATGATGACGGCGAGGATTGCATCTGTCTGGTCGCCACCGACGGGCGGTTGCTGTTCAACGGTCTCTTGCCCCGGCTGGCGCAGGTCTTTTTGCGCATCTAGACCCTATGCGGCGCAATCGGGGACGGTCATGAGCAAGTTTGGGCCCACCCAAGGCGAATTGAAGCTGCGGCTTGCCATCAGCCTTGCGGGTCTGGCGCTGTTGATCGGTGCCTATGCCACCAATGGCATCGGCGGCATCGCGTCTTTGGAAATCGGCATCATCGGCACGGTTTTTTTCGGCGGATCGGCGATCTGGTGCCTGCTCAGGCTGACACGCAAACCCGGCCCCTGAACCGTTCGGTCATCCCGCAGCATGCGCCGCTTGGGCGGACCGTAAAAAGGCGGGTCGGCCCGGCGCGCTCAATTCCGGCGCATGGGCATAGCCCCCAAGATCAAACGCAAGGATCGCCGCCGGGTCGGTCAAGCGCCGCTCGATGACAAAGCGCGCCATGGCACCACGGGCCTTTTTCGCATGGAAACTGACGATCCTGGGGCCGCCGGGCTTGTCTTCCAGAAATTGCGGCGTGATCACGCGCAACGCCAGCGCCGCCGGATCGACCGCCGAAAAATACTCGACCGAGGCACAGTTGAGCAGCGTATCGGTGCCCAGATCAGCCGCCTGCACGTTCAGGGCGCGGGCCAGCCTGTCGCCCCAATAGGCATAAAGATTGGGGCCTTTTGCGGTCGCAAGCTGGCTGCCCATTTCCAACCGATAGGGCCGGATCGCATCCAGCGGGCGCAAGACCCCGTACAGACCGGACAAGATGCGCAACCGATCTTGTGCAAAGCGCAGATCGTCAGCCTCAAGGCTTGCCGCTTCCAGCCCCTGATACGTGTCCCCCGCAAAGGCAAGGGCCGCAGGGCGCAGATCATCGTGATCTGTATCAAATCTCTGGAACCGTTCGACATTCAACCGCGCCAAACCCGCTGACAGATCCATCAGATGGGCCAGATCGGCCTCGCTGAGGCCACGGGCGGTTTGGGCCAGCGCCCGCGCATCCGCTTGGAACTGCGGCACTGTCATCGCCACGTCGCGCACGGCCCAATCCAGACGCTTGGCCGGCGAAATCACGATCAGCATGGACACTCCTCCGAAAGGGCGACTGGCATGGGGTGGACCTAGCGCCCCGTGCCACAGCGGGCAAGCCGAAGCCGGTCCATAACATCGCTTGAGATTAGGCCACGGGCGTTCCAGTATCACCGCAGGGATTGGGCGATATGAACGTGACCGACACACCAGACGAGGACAAGCTGCCCACACGGTCACAAAGCCGCAACCGCGTGCAAACAGCGGCGCTGGTCATCATTGCGGGTGCGATCTTCTTGTTCCTGCTGGTCGAGGCGCGGTTCTTGCTGACATCGCTTGCCGTGGCGATCATCGTCTTCAGCCTGACCAGCGATGCGATCGGCCACATCGCCCGGCTCAAGGTGGGGCGAGTGGGCATTCCCAACTGGCTGGCAAGCCTTGTGGCGGTGCTGCTGATCTCGACCGGCCTTTTCATGCTGAGCTCGCTGATCTTGTCGCAGATCAACACGGTGCTGGCGACGACGCTGACCTATACGGAACGGGCACCCGGGGCCGTGGCGGATCTGTTTGCATGGATGGGCCCCGAGGTTGAGACCGCAATCGCCAGCGCCATCGGCAGCATCGATGTTTCGGGCTATCTGCGCGCCATGGCCGGTCAGGCGGGCGGCCTGATGCAAAGCACGGTGTTGGTGATCTTGTTTGTGGGTTTTCTGTTCGCCGAGCGGCTCTGGTTCGAGGTCAAGCTGACCAGCCTGATGGGCGGCAATGCCAAGCGCGCGGCGCATGCCCGGCGGGTGATCGGCACCATCATGCATCGGGTGAACTATTACCTGTTGGTCAAGACGGTGGTCAGCGCCGTGACCGGGGTCATGGTCTATGGCGTGGCGCTGGCCTTTGGGCTGGAGCTGGCGGTGGCGATCGGCATCCTGACCTTTGTGCTGAACTACATCCCCAATGTCGGCTCGATCGTTGCGACGGTTCTGGCCACGCTTGTCACCTATGTGCAACTGGGCGAACCGGGGCCGACGCTGGCGTTCTTTCTGGCGGTGGGCGCGATCCAATTCATCAATGGCAACATCATCGACCCTTGGCTGATGGGCCGCGCGCTCAGGCTGTCGACCTTTGGTATTGTCGTTGCGCTGGCTTTCTGGGGGTCGATCTGGGGGATTGCGGGCATGTTCTTGTCGGTGCCGATCATGGTTGCGGCCATGATCGTGTGCAGCCATGTGCCGGAATTGCGCCCCGTGGCCGTGCTTTTGTCGCGTGAAGGTTTGCCCGATCTTGAAACCGATCTGCCAAAGCGATTTGCGCGACGCACGCTGGCGGCGGCTGTCCCGCCCGATCCGGTGACAACGCAGCAATCAAGGCGCGGCTAACCCGCGTCGCGCAGCACCTGAAGAAAGGCATCGCCAAAGCGTTCAGCGCGCCGGTCGCCCAACACCCGCGCCACCGCGCCAAGATCGCCGGGCCGCAATTCGGCCAGCTTGGCCAGTTGCGCCGAAGAACAGGTGACGGGTTTGTCCAATCCCGTTTCACCGCGCGCCAGATCGGCCTGCACCGCCAAAAGCCGATCATAAAGCGTACCGGCATCACGCCCGGCCAGCTTGCGCCGCGCCGGGTGCAGATCATCGGGGCGGTCGCCCGTGATCACAGCCAAGAACAGCGACCCGTATTTTTCCAGCTTGGACGCCCCGACCCCGGTGATGCGCGCCATCTGATCCAGCGTTTCGGGCCGGGTTTCCGCCATTTCGATCAGCGTGCGATCCGTGAAGATCACATAGGCCGGAACGCGCGAGGCCTCGGCCAGGGCGCGGCGCTTGGCTTTCAGCGCGGACAGGAGCGGCGCGTCCTCATCGGCCACCAGCATCTTGACCTGCGGGCGGCGTGGGGCAGCCTTGATCGTGTCATGGCGCAGCGTGATCCCCGCCTCACCGCGCAGGATCGGGCGCGCGGCTTCGGTCATGCGCAGCGCGCCGTGCCGGGCGGGATCGGGGCGCACCAGATCATGGGCGGCCATCTGACGAAACACCGCCTGCCAGCCGCGCGTGTCGAATTCCGTTCCGACGCCAAAGGTCGGCAGCGTTTCATGGCCCCTTTCGCGCATCTTGTCGGTCTGTGTACCCGTCAGAATATCGATCAGATGCCCCGCCCCAAACCATTCCCCGGTCCGCAAGATCGCCGACAGCGCCTTGCGCACGGGGGTGGTGGCATCAAAGACCTCGGGCGGGTTGAGGCACAAATCGCAATTGCCGCAAGGCGCGGACGCTTCTCCGAAATAGCCCAAAAGCACTTGTCGCCGGCAGGCCAGCGCTTCGGCCAGACCCAAAAGCGCATTGAGCCGCGCGTGATCGGCGGCCTTGCGTTCGGGTGGGGCCAGCCCCTCGTCGATCTGTGACCGGCGAAAGCGGATGTCATCGGGGCCGTAAAGCGTCAGGGTATCGGCGGGCGCCCCATCGCGCCCGGCGCGGCCGATTTCCTGATAATAGCCTTCGATGGATTTCGGCAGATCGGCATGGGCGACCCAGCGGATGTCGGGCTTGTCCACACCCATCCCAAAGGCGATGGTTGCCACCACGATCAACCCGTCCTCGGTGGCAAAGCGCCCTTCGACGATGCGGCGATCCTCTGCTTCCATCCCGCCGTGATAATGGCACGCGCTATGGCCCGCCTGCGCAAGCGCCTGGGCCAGCGCTTCGGTCTTGGCGCGGGTGCCGCAATAGACGATGCCCGACTGCCCCTTGCGCGCCGCAGCAAAGGACAAGATCTGTTGGCGGGGGTTTTGCTTGACCTCAAAGGCCAAGCCCAGATTGGGCCGATCAAAGCCGCGCAGAAAGATGTCGGGCTGGGCGCCATCAAACAAGCGAAGGATGATTTCATCGCGCGTTTCGGCATCTGCCGTTGCGGTAAAGGCCGCCAGCGGCACATCCAAGGCGCGACGCAATTCCCCGATCCGAAGGTAATCGGGCCGGAAATCATGACCCCATTGGCTGACGCAATGGGCCTCATCCACCGCGATCAGGCAAACGCCCGCACGCTTGAGCATGCGTTGCGTACCGGATGCGGCCAGACGTTCGGGCGCGATATAAAGAAGCTTGAGGCTGCCATCTTCGAGCGCGGCCCAGACGGCGTCGGTTTCCTCGGGCGTGTTGCCGCTGGTCAGCGCACCCGCGACCACACCTGCCTCATGCAAGCCGCGCACCTGATCGCGCATCAGCGCGATCAAGGGCGAGATCACCACCGTCACGCCTGTGCTGAGCAGCGCGGGCAACTGAAAGCACAGCGATTTGCCACCGCCCGTCGGCATGATCGCCAGCACATTGCGCCCGTCGGCCACGGCTTGCACGATCTCGGCCTGACCGGGTCGAAACGCGGAAAAGCCAAAGACCGAGGATAAAAGCGCGCGCGCATCCTGCATTTGGGTTGCCTGTCGGGTCACTCGAAAGATTTGCTCGATTTTCCGGGACTCTTCCATGTTGAGATGCGGTTCACAAGAGCTTGAACCCAGATCCTGCCGGGCTGTCTTGAGGGGCGGAACCGAATGACAAAAGACCGGTGGCCCCCAAAGCAATCAGCGGGCCGGAACCCTATTGCACATCGCCCCGCATGCCCGGATCGGCGCGCAAAAGCGTGATCACCGTGCCGCCATAGCTGCGCTGATCGCTCAGGGCAAAACCCGGCGGCACCCGAGGCGGCGCGTTGTCTTCCCACATGATCAACGCCCCCGGCGCGATCCAGCCGCCCGTCTGGGCATTGGCCAGCGCAATCTCGCCCAGACCCTTGCCATAAGGCGGATCAAGAAAGACCAGACCAAAGGGCAGGCCCGTCGCCGGGCCCAGATCGGTCGCGTCACGGGCAAACACCTTGCTTGCGCCTTGGGCCGCACAGAGCGCGACATTGGCGCGCAAAAGCGCGCGCGCCGCGACACCATCATCGACGAATGTGACATGTCCGGCGCCCCGGCTGAGTGCCTCGAGCCCCAAGGCACCCGTGCCCGCGAACAGATCCAGCACACGGGCCCCCGTGATCGGGTCGCCATGCTTGCCCGAGGTCAGGATGTTGAACAGGTTCTCGCGCACCCGATCGGTGGTCGGGCGCAGATGCGCGGCCACATCGCCCGCCCCGACCTCGGCCAGTTTCCTGCCGCGAAAGCGCCCCGCGATGATCCGCATGCCTTAGCCCTGCAACAGCGGCTTGAGATCCTGAGCGGCATCGGCTACCCGCGCAGGATCGGGGGATTTGCCCGCCTCGATCAACCGCTTGCCGATCATGTAGCCGCGCGGATCATTCATCGCATCGACCGCCACCAGCCTGTCATCCGCGTAATACCAATGCGACCGCGCCGCCCCTCCATCGCGCACCACGACGCGGGTGTAGCCGGCGTTCAGCCCCGCGATCTGCAGCTTGATGTCATATTGATCCGACCAGAACCACGGCAGCGGGTGATAGGCCACCCCCGCCCCAAGGATGTTGCGGGCCACTGTTTCAGCCTGATCGATGGCGTTTTGCACCGATTCCAGCCGGATGCGCCCACCGCGATGGGGAAAGCTGGCACAATCGCCCGCCGCCCAGATCGCAAGATCGCTGGTGCGCCCCTGTTCATCGGTCATGATCCCGTTGTCGATCGCAAGCCCCGCCGCTTCGGCCAGGGCGGTGGCGGGGGCGATGCCGATCCCCACGATCACCAGATCGCAGGGCAATTCCACCCCGTCCGACAAGACGGCCCCCGTCACATGATCGGCGCCCAAAAGCCGCGACAGGCCCACGCCTTCGCGGATATCGACGCCATGGGCGCGGTGCAGCGCGCGAAAAAAATCCGATGTCTCGGGGGCGGCCACGCGTTGCAAGATGCGCGGCGCCATTTCGATCAGTGTCACATCCATGCCACGCTTGCGCGCGACGGCGGCGGCCTCCAGCCCGATATAGCCGCCCCCCACGATCAGCGCGCGCCGCCCCGGTTGCAGGCCGGGCGCCATGCCATCCACATCGGCCAGCCCCCGCACCACATGCACGCCGCCCAGATCGCCCCCGATCGCCGCAGGCAAGCGGCGCGGCACCGACCCCGTGGCCAGCACCAGCGCATCATAGGCGATGGTCTGGCCGCCGACGATCACCTGCCGCGAGGCCCGGTCGATCGCATCAACCGGACAACCCAGCATCAGAGTGATGCCCGCGTCGCGATAATAGCTTTCGGGGCGCAACAAGAGCCGATCTATGCTCATTTCACCCAAGAGATAGGCCTTGGACAAGGGCGGGCGCTGATAGGGCGGCACGGGTTCCTCGCCAATCAGGGTGATCGGGCCTGCAAAGCCTTCGGCACGCAGCCTGGCCACACAGGCCGCCCCCGCCTGACCGGCGCCGATGACCACGATTTTCGTCACGTTCCGCACCTTTCGCGTTGGCCGTCTGTCGCGCTGACCCTATATGGCGGTGCACCGGATTAACAAGCGAAGGGGACCGCACCAATGACCATTTCCGTAGGCGACACACTGCCCGATGCCACGCTGCTGATCTTTGGCGCCAATGGGCCGGAAGCGGTCAGGATGGCCGACAAGACCCGTGGCCGCAAGGTTGTGATCTTCGGTCTGCCCGGGGCCTATACCCGCACCTGCACCGCCGCCCATGTGCCCACCTTCATCCGCACCAAAGGCGATTTCGATGCCAAGGGCGTGGATGAGATCATCTGTGTTTCGGTCAACGACCCCTTCGTGATGGCCGCATGGGCCAAGGACACCGGCGCGGCAGAGGCCGGGCTGACCTTTCTTGGGGATGCGGGCGCGGAATTCACCAAGGCGATCGGCCTGAACTGGACCGCAGCACCGGCGGGCTTCTACGACCGCTCGCGCCGTTATGCGCTTTACGCCGAAGATGGTGTGGTCAAGGTGCTCAACATCGAAGAAGGCCCGGGCGTTTGCGAATTGTCGGCGGGTGAAACCCTGCTGGCCGCCATCTGACGCATGGGCAAAACGCAAGTTTTGCCCACGGAAAAACGCCAGTTTTTCGGCGCGGAAAACCCGGGTTTTCCGCGCCCTACCTTGCGAAAAGATCCATCTTTTCGGCCAGCCTGACATCAAGATCACTCAATCCGCCCACATCATGGGTGGCCAGCGTCACATCCACCGTTTTGTAGACATTGAACCATTCCGGGTGGTGGTTCATCTTTTCCGCAACCAGCGCGACCCGCGTCATCCACGCGAAAGCAGCGGTGAAATCGGTGAAAACGTAGCGCTTGCGCACCGCCTCGCGGCCATCAACGAGCGCCCATCCGGCTTGGGTCAGGCTTGCAAGGGCCGCGTCCCGCGCGGCACCGTCTAGCTTTGTGGCTGGCATCAATCCTGTTCCTCCATCTGCGCGCGCTTGAACGGGCCATAGCCCGTCATGATCTCGATCTCTTCGCTCACCGCCGCCCGCTCGGCCCTCAGATAGCGCGCGACGGCATCGGCAAAACCCGCATCGCGCACCCAATGCAGCGAATGGGTCTGCACCGGCAGATAACCGCGCGCCAGCTTGTGTTCGCCCTGTGCGCCCGCCTCGACCCGGCCCAGCCCATGAGCGATGGCGAAATCGATGGCCTGATAATAGCACAGCTCGAAATGCAGGCAGGGATGATGTTCGGTGCAGCCCCAATAGCGCCCGTAAAGCACATCGCGCCCGATGAAATTCAGCGCCCCCGCCACCGGCCGCCCCTCGCGCAGCGCCAGCACCATCAGCATGTCGTCGCGCAGGCTTTCATGCGCGGCGTCGAAAAATGCCCGCGTAAGATAGGGCTGGCCCCATTTGCGTGCGCCCGTGTCCTGATAGAACCGCCAGAACGCATCCCAATGCGCGGGCTGGATGGCATCGCCCGTCAGCGCCACCATGTCGCCACCAAAGCCTTGCGCTTCGGCGCGTTCCTTGCGGATGGTCTTGCGCTTGCGCGAACTGAGCGCTGCCAGAAACCCGTCGAAATCGCCATAGCCTGCATTGTGCCAGTGAAATTGCTGACTGATCCGGGCCATCAGGCCCATCTGCGCGCCGGCTGTGGCCTCGGCTTGGGTGCAAAAGGTGACATGCAGCGAGCTGAGGCCGTTTTCCTCGGTCAGGCGCACGGCGGCTTGCACCAATGCGTCCATGCCTGCCGCGTGCCAGCCGGGACGGGTCAGAAAGCGGCGGCCTGTCGCGGGGGTAAAGGGCACGGCCATCTGCAGCTTGGGGTAATAGCGCCCGCCCGCCCGCTGATAGGCATCGGCCCAGTTATGATCAAAGATGTATTCGCCCTGACTGTGGCCCTTGGAATACAGCGGGGCGACGGCGATCACCTGTCCGGCGCTGCGTGCTACCAGATGCCGCGGCGCCCAGCCCGTGCCGGTGCCGACAGAGCGCGACACCTCCAGAGCGTGCAGAAAGCGGTGCGTGCTGAACGGATCATGGGGCGGCCCGCCATCGGCCGCCTCGGGGCAGGCACAGGCATCCCAATCGGCAGCATCGATCTGGGCGATTGCGCCCAGAACCTCGATTTCGATGGGGGCGCTTGCGTCCAAATCCCGTCTCCGGCGGCTGCTGGGGCTTGCACCTCAGATGGGGCGCGTGTGGGCCGCGTCAATCCGAAGATCAGGCCGGATAACCCTCAAAGGTGATCTGATCGGCAAGCCGTCGCGCGATGCCTTCGGCTTCGGGCGATTTGACGGTCCAGCACAAGATCGGCACGCCCCCGGCCTTGAGTTCCGACACGCGCGGGCGGGCCAGATCATGCCAATCATGGCTGATGAAGCTGGCGCCCACGGCCTCGAAGCTACTGATATCGCGCAAAAGGGCACAGGTTTCAGCCGACAGGTCAGGCCAATCACCCGGTTCAAAGCCACAGCTTGTGATCCCGCGCGGCAGATCGGGGGCAAGTGCCGCCATCGCGGCCATCATGGCGGGGTTGAACGACATCACCGCCACATCGCCACCATAGCCCGCCAGCGTTGTTGCCACAGCCTGTTCCAGATCCGTCACACCGACGCCGGCAGCGCCCGACTGATCCTTGAGTTCGATCAAAAGCGGCACCTGTCCGGCGACCTGATCCAGTATGGCGGCCAGTGTCGGAATATGATCGCCGCTGGCCGAGCCGCTGAGCGTGATCTGACCCAACGCCGCCGCACTCAACCCGCGCAAGGGGCCGCTTTGGGCGGTCAGGCGATCGAGCGTGTCGTCATGAAACACCATGGCCACGCCATCGGCGCTGAGTTGCAGATCAAGCTCGATGCCATAGCCCGCCGCGATCGCGCGGGCAAAGGCCGCGGGGCTGTTTTCAATGACGCCAGCCGCCCGGTCATGCAAACCGCGATGCGCGATAGGTCGGGCCAGCAATGCGGCGGGAAGCGCGGGCATGTCCGTGCCTCAGGCGGGTTTGATCTGGAAAATCCCTTCGACCTCGACCGCGCAGCCAAAGGGCAGGCCCCCCGCACTGACGGCAGACCGGCTGTGCCGGCCCTTGTCGCCCAGCACGTCGACCAACAGATCGGATGCGCCGTTGACGACCTTGGGCTGATCGCCGAATTCGGGCGGGGCATTGACAAAGCCGGTCAGCTTGACCACCCGCACCAGCCGATCCAGATCGCCACCGCAGGCGGATTTGACCTGTGCCAACAGGTTGATCGCACACAGCCGTGCCGCAGCAGCCCCCGCCGCGATATCCAGATCGACGCCAACGCGGCCCTTGATCAGGCTGTCCAGACCCGCGGACGTCATCGGGATCTGGCCCGAGACGAACACCAGATCACCCGCGACGACATAAGGCACATAATTCGCCGCCGGCGCGGGCGGGGGCCCTGCCAGGATGATGCCAAGCTCCGCAAGGCGCGCTTCGATTGTTCCAGCCATTCCGATATCTCCCAGCCGATCCGATTTGACGCAAAGCTAACCGTAGCACCGCCAAAGGAAAAGAGGCGAAGCGCAGCCTGCGTCAGCTTTCGCGAAAGGCGCGGGCGAAATAGATGCTGAACGGTTCCAGCAGATAGGTCAGGGGCGTGCGGTCATTGGTGCGGATGAAGGCCTCGACCGGCATGCCGGGCAACAGCACGCGCGGGGCAAGGCGGGCCATCTCTCCCGCGTCCAGCGCCACTTCGGCGCGATAGAACGACGCGCCGCTGCGCTCATCGACAAAGGCATCGGCCGAGATTTGCGTCACCTGCCCCATCAGATCGGGCAGATTGCGCAGATCGAGCGCGGGAAACCGCAAGCTGACCGCCTGACCGACAAAGACCTGATCGATATGGATGGCGGGCACCTCGGTGGTGATCACCAAGGGCCGCCCTTCGGGCACCACAAAGCCCACGGGATCGCCCGCGCGCAACACCGATTGCGGACCAAAGACCTGTAGCCCGATGATCCGGCCCGCGACCGGGGCGCGCAGATCAAGCTCGGCCATGCGGCGGTCAAGATCGGCAAGGCGCTGGCGCAATTCCTCTTCGGCCACGCGAATCTCGCGCAATTCGGCGATGGCTTCCTCGCGGCGGGTGGTGGCGCGCTGCAAGATCGCCAATTCGGTCTCGATCACGCGCTCGGCGGCCTCGGCCTTGCGCGCCTCCAACTCACCCAGGGAACCGCGCAATTGCGCCGCGTCACGTTGCAGACGCAAGACCGGATCGGATTGGATCAAGCCACGCTCGAGCAAGCCGCGCTGGCGGATCAGATCGGCATCGACCAGCGCAAGCTGTTCGGCCAGCGCCGCATCTTGCGCGCTGAGCGCGGCAATCTGCGCCGCGATCTGGGTGATGCGGCCGCGAAGCTGTTCGATTTCGCGTTCGGCGGTGTCACGGCGCGCGGCAAACAGGGTATCTTGACCCTGCATCAGATCGGCCAGTTCGGCATCGGTGGCCGCAGTCGCGGCCAAGGCGGGGGAAAACACCACGCTGGCCGCGCCATCGCGCTCGGCCTCAAGCCGGGCGCGACGCACGCGCAATTCGAACAGCCGCGCCACCGCGACCGCCTGATCGCGGGCAAGCTGGCCGGGGGCCAGGCGCAGCAGCACATCGCCTGCCGCGACCCTGTCGCCCTCATCGACCAGAAGGGCGGCCACCACGCCCCCCTCGGGATGCTGGAGCGCTTGGCGGTTGCGCTCTACCTCGATGCGGCCCGAGGCGACGATGGCGCCGGCAAGCTGGCTGGTCATCGCCCAGCCACCGAACCCGCCCAACAGCAGCAGCATGGCCAACAGCCCCGTCAAAAGCGGCCCGCGCACAGACCAGCCATGCCCGGCATCGGGATGCTGTGGTGCGCTCATGACACACCGCCCGCGGCAGCGGTCTTGATGTCGGCATAGTTGGCCAATGTCTTTTGCAGCACCTCTTGGGTGGGGCCAAACATCACCGGCGCGCCGCCCGACAACACCAAAAGCCGATCACATTCGCGGATGGCGGCGGGGCGGTGCGCCATGATCAGAACCGCGCGACCCCCGGCCTTGATCGCCTGAACCGCGCGGTTGAGCGCGATGGACCCCTCATTGTCGAGCGCGGAATTGGGCTCATCGAGGACCAAAAGAACCGGGTCGCCATAAAGCGCGCGCGCCAGCCCGATCCGCTGGATCTGCCCCCCTGACAGCCGCGCCCCAAGACCCGATACGCGGGTGTCATAGCCTTCGGGCAGATCGAGGATCATCTCATGGGCCGCGGCCATGCGGGCGGCGGCGACAACCTTGTCGGTGTCGGGCGTCTCGGCCAGCCGGGCAATGTTTTCCGCGATCGTGCCTTCGAACAGCGTCACCGCTTGCGGCAGATAGCCGATGTAGCCCCCCAGCGCGTCAGGATCGTATTGGTCAAGCGTCGCGCCATCCAGACGAATCTGTCCGACAGCGGGCAGCCACACCCCGGTTATGGCGCGCGCCAAGGTGGATTTGCCCGAACCCGAAGGGCCGATGATCCCGACCGCCTGACCCGGTTCGATGCGAAAGCTGACACCGCGCAGCGTGGGCGCACGCGCGCCGGGCGGCACGACCGAAAGCTGCGTCACATCAAGCCGTGCCCTTGGCATGGGCAGCGCCATACGGGGTGGCGGCGTGGTCTCTGCCGCCAAAAGCGCCGATAGCCTGCGCCAAGCCTGGCCCGCTTCGGCGATTGCACCCCATTGGCCGACCGCCATCTCGATGGGCGCCAAGGCCCGCCCCAACAGGATCGACCCCGCAATCATCGCACCCGCCGTCATTTCGGCCTGAAGCACCAGATACGCACCCAGACCAAGGATCGCCGATTGCAAGAACAGCCGCACGGTGCGGGTGGCCGCGCTGAAGCCGCCCACCAGATCGGTGGCGCGCATCCCCTCGGCCAGCGCAAGGCCGCGTTGACGGCGCCAGCGACGAAAGGCGCTGCCCTCCATGCCCAGCGCGCGGATCAACTCGGCCTCGCCTTGCATATCGCCCGCCATGCGATCGGCGCCATGCGCGACCGCGGCCGCGCGGGCGATCGGCAATTGGCTGAGCGCGCGGTTCATCAGGGCCAGACCGATCAGAACCGCCATGCCCGCCAAGGCCAGCCAGCCCAGCCACGGATGAAACAGAAAGATCGCGGCGATGAACAGCGGCGTCCACGGAAGATCAAACACCGCCATGAACACCGGGGCGGCCGTCAATCGCTGAACCGACGCCAGATCCTGAAGCGCGCTTTGCCCCTCACCCGTGCGGCGCGCCCGCGCAAGAGCGGCGGCAAAGATGCGCCCATCGAGCGTTGCCTGCAAACGCGCGCCATAGCGCGCACCGATGCGGCCGCGCACGAAATCGAGCACCCCCATCATCAGGAACAAGAACACGATCAACACCGTCAATGCGACCAGCGTTTCCTCGGACCGCGACCCCAGAACGCGATCATAGACCTGAAGCATGTATAGCGGCCCGGTCAGCATCAGCGCGTTGACCGCCATGCTGAACAGCGCGATCGACCACAAAAGCCAGCCATTTTGACGCCGGAACTGCGTCAACTCGTCGGGGCCGGATGCAGTCTTGGGCGATATCTCGGCCATCTTGCTCACTCAATACTCACACGCACGGGGGCGCCCCTTGACACGGCGGCCCAGACCCTCTTGTAACAACGACAGCCCCCCGATGGCTATAGACAGTCGCATAGCTTTAAATCCGGTTTCTTCCGACTAGGTTGCAAGGGGCAAATGACATGATCGAACGGATGCTGCCTGTGTTTGATGCCCTTTCGCTTCGCCGCCTATTTTCAGGTCTTGCCGCGCTTGCGCTTGCTACCCTGGCGGCCTGTGGCCCTGCGACACTGCCGCCCGGCGATCAGATCACGGATGCGGCCGAGGCGCGCAATCGGGCCGTGCATCGCTTCAATCTTGCGCTCGACAGCGCCATCGTGGGCCCGACCGCGCAGGGCTATGGCAGCGTGGTGCCCGACCCGCTGCGGCAAGGGGTGAGCAATTTCGCCTCGAACCTGTCGCAACCATCCTACATTCTCAACAACCTTGTTCAGGTGCGGATCGGTCAGGCATCGCAGAACCTGATCCGGTTCATGGTCAATTCGACCCTTGGGATCGGCGGGCTGTTCGATCCGGCGACCGCCTTGGGCGTGCCGGCCGCGCAGACCGATTTTGGCCAAACCCTGCATATCTGGGGCGTGGGCGAAGGGGATTTTGTCATGCTGCCCGGTTTCGGCCCGTCCACCACGCGCGACACGGTCGGCTTGATCGTGGATATGGCAACCAATCCGGTCCGTCATGCCGTGCCCGAGGCCGACCGCCGCTATGTCACCGCAGCCCAGCTGATGGACCGCCTTGGCACCCGCTACGAGATGGATGCCACGATCGATGGCCTTTTGTATGAAAGCGCCGACAGCTATGCCCAGCTTCGCTCGCTCTATCTTCAGAATCGGCGCTTTGCTTTGGGCGGCGCTGTGGCTGTGCCGGCGGGTGGGGGTGACGATGCCTATGCCGATCCCTATGTTGATCCATACTGATCCTAGTTTCACGTTCAGGTCTTTGCCCATGTCGCATGAAATCCGCCCCACCCGCCGTGCTGTCGTGATCGCGGGCTGCCTTGCCGCAGGCGCCGCCATCTTGCCGCTGCGCGCGCTGGCCCTGTCGGCCGCACAGGCCAGCGGGCTGGTCGAGCTTGTCGCAGCCGAGATCACCCGCATCATCAATTCCGGCCAATCCGAGACAACGATGATCCGTGATTTCGAAC
This sequence comes from uncultured Roseicyclus sp., assembly GCF_937892565.1. GTDB lineage: Bacteria > Pseudomonadota > Alphaproteobacteria > Rhodobacterales > Rhodobacteraceae > Roseicyclus. The sequence continues at coordinate 39,289 of NZ_CALAHQ010000023.1, forward strand.
GGATGATGGCGCGCTACGGCGACATGCCGACCATCACCCAATCGGTTCTGGGCCCGCCCGCGCGGACAGCCAGCCCGACCCAGCTTGCCGATTTTGCCGATGCGTTCAAAGGCTACATGGCGCGCAAATACGGGCGGCGCTTTCGGGAGTTCATCGGCGGAACCGTCAGTGTGACCGGCGCCCAGGACACTGGTCGCTACATCGAGGTGATCGGCCAGGTGCTTTTGCGGGGTCAAGCCCCCTTCGAGGTGCGTTTCCGCGTCTGGGATCGGTCGGGGCAGGCACTGTTCATCGATCTGTTGATCGAAGGCGTATCGCTGGTGATCACGGAACGATCCGAGATCGGGGCGATCCTTGACCGCAACGGCGGCTCGATCGATGCGGCCGCTGCTGCATTGCGCAATTTGGGGTAACACCACACCGGCCTTCAGGATGGGCGCCTGCGCCCACACTGGCCCCGGACATCAGGACAACGGCACGGCCATGGCGCCCGTGCCGTTGACGCATGGCCTTGATGGTCAGAAATCCAGATTCTCGACGCTCAGCGCATTGGCCTGAATGAATTCACGCCGCGGTTCGACCACATCGCCCATCAGCTTGGTAAAGATGTCGTCGGCTTCTGCCAGATCATCGACCTTGACCTGCAAAAGCGTGCGCGCTTCGGGGTCGAGTGTGGTTTCCCACAACTGACCCGGGTTCATTTCACCCAGACCCTTGTAGCGTTGCATCTGAAGACCCTTTGCGCCTTCGTCCAGGATCGCACCCAGCAATTCCGTGGGTCCATGGATCAGCTGCTCACGATCCTTGCGGCCTAGCTTTGCCGGGTCACGATAGACCTCGCGGCTGTCGCGGCTGACCTCGGAAAGTTTGCGCGCCTCGCCCGAGCGGAGCACGGCACCATCGAGTGTGCGAATCTCCTCCACCCCGCGCAAAACGCGGCTCAAGCGAATGCCATGATCTTGCGTGATCCGACCCGCCCAGCCGCGCTCGTATTCCACCGCGACCTGATCAAGCCGCTGGGCAACCTCATCCGCCACGCGCTGCAGATCTGCATCGGCCCGGCCCGGATCAAAGGCACCGGCCAGAGCCGCCTGTTCCAGAATATGGCGCGGGTAATGGGTGGGAAAGGCCTCGAGAATGCGTTTGAAACTGCGCGCGCCTTCGACCACACGGGCCAGATCGGCGCCTGCGATTTCTTCGCCACCCGGAAGACGCAGCACCGCGCCCTCGGTGCCTTGCTGGATCAGATAATCCTCAAGCGCGATCTGGTCCTTGATATAGACCTCGGATTTGCCACGGCTGACCTTGTAAAGCGGCGGTTGGGCGATGAACAAATGCCCGCCCTCGATCAGTTGCGGCATCTGGCGGAAGAAAAAGGTCAACAACAGCGTGCGGATATGTGCGCCATCGACATCGGCATCGGTCATGATGACGATCTTGTGGTAGCGCAGCTTTTTCAGATCGAATTCATCGCGCCCGATCCCGGTGCCCAGCGCCGTGATCAGCGTGCCGATTTCCTGACTGCCCAGCATCCGGTCAAAGCGCGCCCGCTCGACGTTCAGGATCTTGCCGCGCAACGGCAGAACCGCCTGATTGTGACGCGACCGGCCCTGTTTGGCCGACCCGCCCGCGCTGTCGCCTTCGACAAGGAACAATTCGGATTTCGCGGGGTCTTTTTCCTGACAATCGGCCAGTTTCCCGGGCAGGCTGGCCACATCCATCGCCGTTTTGCGCCGGGTCAATTCCCGCGCCTTGCGCGCCGCCTCGCGCGCGACGGCTGCTTCGATGATCTTGCCCACGATGATGCGCGCCTCGCTTGGGTGTTCTTCGAACCACTCACCCAGCTTTTCGTTCATCAGGTTCTCGACCGCCGGCCGCACCTCGGATGACACCAGCTTGTCCTTGGTCTGGCTGCTGAATTTCGGATCCGGCACCTTGACCGACAAGACGCAAGTCAGCCCCTCGCGCGCGTCGTCACCGGTGAAATTCACTTTCTCGCGCTTGGCGATGCCCGATGATTGCGCATAGCTGTTGATCGATCGCGTCAGCGCGCCCCGAAAGCCCGCCAGATGCGTGCCGCCGTCGCGTTGCGGGATGTTGTTGGTAAAGGGCAACACCATCTCGTTGTAGCTGTCGTTCCACCACATCGCGACTTCGACGCCGATGCCGTCCTTTTCGCCCGAGACATAGATCGGATCGGCCATGACCGACGATTTCGACCGGTCCAGATAGCGGACGAATTCGCGCACACCGCCTTCATAGATCATCTCGACCCGCTGGGGTTCGGCATGGCGCAGATCCTCCAGCACGATCTTGACCCCGGAATTGAGGAACGCCAGTTCGCGCAGACGGTTTTCCAGCGTCTTGAAATTGTAGTCGAGGTTGGAAAACGTGGTGGTCGATGCCAGAAAGCGCACCTCGGTCCCGGTTTCGCCGCCGCTGTCGCCCACGACTGCCAGATGCTTGACGGTATCGCCCCGCTCGAAACGGGCGTAGTGTTCATGGCCCTCACGCCAGACGCGCAGATCCAGCCAATCGGACAGCGCATTCACCACCGACACGCCGACCCCGTGCAGACCACCCGAAACCTTGTAGGAATTCTGGTCGAATTTTCCGCCCGCATGCAGTTGGGTCATGATGACCTCGGCGGCTGAAACACCCTCTCCCTCGTGGATGCCGACGGGAATGCCGCGGCCATTGTCCCGAACGGAAACACTGTCATCGGCGTGCAAAATGACGTGAACATAATCGGCATGACCGCCCAATGCCTCGTCGATGCCATTGTCGACGACCTCATAGACCATGTGGTGCAGGCCCGACCCATCGTCGGTATCGCCGATATACATGCCGGGGCGCTTGCGGACGGCCTCCAGGCCTTTGAGAACCTTGATGGAATCTGCGCCATAATCACTCGGCGCGGGGGCGGTGTCTGCCATGCGGTGCTCTGCCTATATTGTTCGGGGTTTTATACCCCCCGGGGCGGGGAATGTCACGCCGCACACACAAGATTTAGTCGCTGCACCCCACAGGACCGCCAAAAGCCTTGGCCGTCAGACGAAAGGGATCGCAACGCCCACCCCAATCAACAACAGGCCCGAAGTGGTGTTGAGCCTGCGGATCGCATTTGGGCTTTGCAACAGCCTGCGCGCACGGTCGAGAAACAGCGCCAGACCAAGATTGCCGATGAGCGGCACGATGGCCGAAATCGCAAGGATCGCAAGGATGTCGGGGGTCGTGATGCGGCTCAGGTCGAAGAAACCGGGCAAGAAACCCATGTAAAACAAGATCGCCTTGGGATTGCCGATGACAGCCGCAACGCCCACGGAAAACCCCGCCCAAAGCCCCGGTCGCGTCATGCGGCTGTCGGTGCCCGGCGTCTTGGCAGGCGCGCGGATCAGCACAATCCCCATGACGATGAAAACCCCGGCCGCGATCCAGCGCATCACGGCAAGCGCATCCCCATAAAGCGACAGCACCCAAGCAAGCCCGAGAATGGCACACAGCGGCCAGATCAGATCGCCCAGCGCCACGCCCACGGCAAGCGGCCAGGCGCCCGACATGCCCCCCGACAGCGCCCGCGCGGTCAGCGCAACCCAGACCGGACCGGGCACGACCCAAAGCCCCGCCATCGCGGCGGCATAAAGCGCCAGTTGTTCGGCTGTGACGGTCATTGCACCCCCGCATCCGAAACGCGCGCTTCGCTGGCCCCGCCATGATCGGCAAGGGCCACATACTGCGCCCTTGGGCCAAGGTCCACGAACAGCTCAAGACCTGTGCCGGTCATCCAGGCCTGTGCACCCAAGGCGCAAATCTCGTCAAAAAGGGCCGCGCGCCGGCCTGCATCCAGATGCGCCGCCACCTCATCCAGCAAAACCAGAGGCGCGGCCCCGGTTTTGGCCTTGATCGCGCGGGCATTGGCAAGAATGAGCGAGATCAAAAGCGCCTTTTGTTCGCCGGTGGAACACTGCGACGCCGGCATCGCCTTGTCGATATATGTGGCGACCAGATCGGCGCGGTGCGGCCCGACCAGCGTGCGACCCGCAGCCATGTCGCGGGGGCGGCTTTCGGCAAAGGCCGAAGCGTAATCGCCGGCATCGGTCAGATCATCCGTCTCGAGTTGGAGATCCGCGGCGGGAAAGGCTGTCGCGGCACCATGCTGCGCAGAAGTGATGCGGGCAATGGACCCCCGGCGATTGGCCGTCAGGATCACAGCGGCTTCGGCCATCTGTGCTTCCAGGGCACCATACCAGCGCGGATCGGCGACGGCATCCTTCAACAGCCGGTTGCGCTCGCGCATTGCCTTTTCGTACGCCAGCGCCGCATCGGCATGGTCGGGTTGAAAGCTCATGGCGATACGGTCCAGAAAGCGCCGCCGCCCATCCGCCCCCTCGATCCAGAGCCGATCTTGCGCCGGGACAAGCCACACGATCCTGAGCAACCGCGCAAGGACCGTTTGCGCCGCAGGCTTGCCATCGATCAAGGTGACGCGCGGCTGGCCGGGTTCGGCGGTCAGTTCCACCTCATGTCCCAAATCCGCGCCCGCGACCTTGGCCATGACCTTCCAGCCGATGGCCTCGGGGCGGCGGATGATTTCATCGGCACCCGCACGCCTGAGACCCCGACCCGGCGACAACAGCGAGACCGCTTCGATCAGATTGGTCTTGCCGGTGCCATTGGGCCCGTAAATCGCCACGGGCCGCCCATCGAATTCCAGCCGCGTGCGACGGTGGCTGCGAAAATGTGACAGCGTCAAGGCGGCGACATGCGGGGTCATGGGGGCGTTTTCCTGAAGGAAAACGCGTGGGAAATCTCGAGATTTCCCACGCGAAAAACCCGGGTTTTTCGCGCCCTCACACGCGCATCGGCATCACGACATAGATGGCGCTGGTGTCGTTGCCCTCGCGCATCAAGGTCGGCTCGCCGGGCGATGAGAACATGAACACCGCATTCTCGCGATCCACCTGGCTGGCAATCTCCAGCAGGTATTTCGCGTTGAATCCGATCTCGAGGCGGTCGTCGTCATAGGCAACGGCCAGTTCCTCCTCGGCATTGCCTGCATCCGGGGCGTTGACCGACAGCACGAGCCGATCCTCGTCGAGCGAAAGCTTCACCGCGCGCGAACGTTCCGAGCTGACGGTGGCGACCCGATCCACCGCCTTGGCAAAATCGGCGGCGTCCACTTCCATCCGGCGGGTGTTGCCGGTCGGGATGACGCGGGCATAATCGGGAAATGTGCCATCAATGACCTTGGAGGTCAGCGTCACCTCGGGGGTGGCAAAACGGATCTTGGTCTCGGACACGGATACCGCGATCTGCGCCTCGTCATCATCCAGCAGCTTGCGGATCTCGCCCACGGTCTTGCGTGGCACGATCACACCGGGCATGGTCTGTGCGCCCTGGGGCAAGGCTGCATCGATGCGCGCCAGCCTATGCCCATCCGTGGCGACCGCGCGCAACACCGGGGCGCCATCGCTTTCGGAGACATGGAAATAGACGCCGTTCAGATAATACCGCGTCTCTTCGGTCGAAATGGCGAATTTCGACTTGTCGAAAAGCCGCCGAAGCACCGGGGCCGGGCAGGCAAAATTGGCGGCATATTCGGTGCTGGTCATCACCGGGAAATCTTCGCGCGGCAATGTCGCCAGTTGAAAAGTCGAACGCCCGGCCTGAACCGTCAGACGGCCATTCATGCTGTCATCGATCAGCGTGACCAGCGCACCATCGGGCAGCTTGCGCACGATTTCATGCAGCGTCACGGCCGAGACGGTTGTGGCGCCCGCCCGCTCGACCATCGCGGCGGCGCGATCAACCACTTCGATATCCAGATCGGTCGCACGGAAACTGACCGCCGCGCCCTCGGCCTCGATCAGCACATTGGCAAGGATCGGAATCGTATTGCGGCGTTCGACGACCGACTGCGCCTGAGAGACAGCGCGCAACAAGTTGGCACGCTCGATCGAAAATTTCATGGCCTTGGCTCCGACAACTGCGGGGGCTTCGACCCTAGCCGTCTCCCCCGTCCGCACAAGCGTTATTTCTAGGAGTGTCGCGCGCCACGCCGGGCGTCAAGCCCCATCGCGGGGCCTGTTGTCCAAGCGTCAGCGGTTCACGCTTCCAACGTGCGCCGCAGGATTTCGGCATCCTCGGCAATCTGGCTGTCAACCGACATCAATTCCTCGATCTTGCGCACACCATAAAGAACCGTGGTGTGGTCACGCCCACCCAGTTTGCGCGCAATTTCGGGATAGCTGCGGCTGGTCAGATTCTTGGACAAATACATCGCCATCTGCCGAGGACGCGCCACAGCACGGGCACGGCTGGCGCCGGTGATATCGGCTTGGCGGATGTTGTAATATTCGCAGGTCGTCTTGATGATCTGATCCAGCGTCACCTTGCGGTCAGTGGAGCGCAAGATGTCGGACAGGCAATCTTGCACCATCTCGATGGTCACTTCGCGCCGCACCAGATCGGCAAAGGCAAAGAGCCGCGTCAGCGCACCCTCGACGACACGGATATTGGTCGAAATGCGCTGCGCCATGAATTCCAGCACACCTTCCGACAGCTTGATCTGAGGATTGCGGGCCAGCGCCTGTTCGGCCTTGTGCTGCAACACGCCCAGGCGCAATTCGTAATCGGTGGGATGCAGATCGACGACCAGCCCGCATTGCAACCGCGATGCGATACGGGCGTCCAGTTCCTCCATGTCCACGGGGGCGCGATCACCCGAGATGATGATCTGTTTGCCCTCTTCCACCAGGGCATTGAAGGTGTGGAAGAATTCTTCCTGCGTGGATGTCTTTCCCGCAATGAACTGCACGTCATCCACCATCAGCACATCGACCGACCGGAAGATCTGCTTGAAGGTCATCGTGTCCTGTTCGCGCAAGGCGCGCACAAAGCGATACATGAACTGCTCTGCCGACAGGTACAAGATACGCGCCCCGGGATATCGAGCGCGCAAATCCCAGGCGATCGCATGCATCAGATGCGTTTTGCCAAGGCCCACGCCGCCATACAAGAACAGCGGGTTGAAGGTAACATCGCGCCCCTCGGCCACCCGGCGCGCAGCCGCATGGGCCAGCTCGTTGGGCTTGCCCACCACAAAATTGTCAAAGGTGTAGCCGGGGTTGAGTGTGGCACCCGGCAAATCCTCGGTGCCGGTGCGCAGACCAGGCCCCATCGGTCGCTGCCCCTGAACGGCCGGCGCGGCCGGACTGGCCACGGGCGGCTTGCTGGCGCTGCCGGACCGCAGGGCCCCGGCGGGGCTCACCGAAAATTCGACGCGGTCCACGCCCACCCCTGCGGAATTGAGATGCCGCAAGATCACATCACGAAAATTCTGGGTGACCCAAGAGCCGAAAAAATTCGTGGGCACGTGAAAGCGGGCCGTGCGGTCATCGAGACGGTCGAAAACGATGGGTGCAATCCATGCCGTGAAATTGTTTTCACCAACAGCCTTGAGCAGTTCGCCCCTGACGTGCCCCCAAGTGTCATTCGTCATTCTCGTCCCATCCTCGGTTCTTGTTATCGGGCGCTGGCGCTGCCCGTCTACCTTTCACACGCACCGAAGCACGCATCACGACACCGAATCGCCAGATCTTTTGGGCCTTTCCAGCCCTTTGATCTGACCCATCCCCGAGATCTGGGCCGCAAGCCACCGTGATCGGGCGCAACTGCGCCCGGACCCACAGATGATACGAATAACCCGAACCCTGGCAGCTCTGTAGCGGATCGAAGGTCACGCGCAATGAAGCATCCCGGAAACAGGGTTCCGGCATCGCACTGCGTATCGGCCCAGAGGGCGACCCTTTTGCGGGTCTGCGACTCTGTGATCAGCTTGCCCAGGGACGGCAGTTCGCCCCGGGCCCGGCATTGCCGATTCTGTCCCTCGATCCAGCCCCCCAAAGCAGCTGAATCGCCCCTTGAAGCTAGCGGATGGGGCAAGGTCGCTGCAACGACTCTTCGAACTTGACTCTCACTTGAGGGGAAACCGAATCTCCCTCCGGGCGATAGACAGTTCTGACTCAACGAATTTTTCTTCAAGAAAAAAGCGCCCCGACCAGCGGGGCGCTTTTGCATGTCACAACCCAGACGGGTTTGATGGCCTGATGTTCAGACCTTGAGCGCCTTAACACGCGCCGACAGGCGCGACATTTTCCGCGCGACGGTGTTCTTGTGCAAAACACCCTTGGTCACGCCGCGCATCAATTCGGGCTGGGCATCGCGAAGTGCTGTTTCGGCGACGGCGTGATCACCACCGGCGATGGCCTCTTCGACTTTGCGAATGAAGGTGCGGATGCGCGAACGGCGTGCCTTGTTGATGGCATAGCGGCGGTCGGCTTGGCGGGCGCGTTTTTCGGACTGGGGCGAATTTGCCATGATGTGTCTCTTTCGTCTGTCAGGTCTCAAATGCATTTCACGCGGGAGATCCCGACCCCGGGTTCGATACCGGGCGACTCTGGCCTTTGGCGGGCCTCACACGCATGTCTGGGGGGCGCATAGCGGGTTTTCGGGCCGGATGCAAATGGCTTTGCGCCGTGCGCCCCAGGTTCATCTGTCGCGAAACTGTGGCTCGCGCTTTTCCAAAAAGGCGCTCATGCCCTCTTTCTGGTCCTCGGTGGCGAACAGCCCGTGAAACAGCCGACGTTCGAACAACAGCCCTTCGCGCAGGTTGGTTTCGTAGCTGCGGTTGACGGCCTCCTTGACGGCCATGGTGGCCAGCATGGATTTCTCGGCGATCTTGGCGGCAGCGGCCATCGCCTCGTCCATCAGTTTCTTGGCGGGCACCACGCGGCTGACAAGCCCGGAACGTTCGGCTTCCTCGGCGGTCATGAAGCGGCCGGTCAGATGCATGTCCATGGATTTCGATTTACCCACAAACCGCGTCAGGCGCTGCGTGCCGCCCATGCCGGCCACCACGCCCAGATTGATCTCGGGCTGGCCGAATTTCGCAGTGTCAGCGGCGATGATGAAATCGCACATCATCGCAAGCTCGCATCCCCCGCCCAAGGCATAGCCGGCCACAGCCGCGATGATCGGCTTGCGCACGCGCAACATCTGGTCGGCGTCCTGACCGAACAGGTCTTCGGTAAAGACGTCGACAAAGCTTTTCTCGCTCATTTCGCGGATGTCCGCACCGGCGGCGAAGGCCTTTTCGCTGCCTGTCAGCACGATGCAACGGACCTTGTCGTTGTCATCGGCGGCCTTGAGCGCGGTCGCGAGTTCGCCCAAGAGCCTCGTGTTCAGCGCATTGAGCGCATCGGGGCGGTTGAGCTTGATCAGGGCAATGTGATCTTCGATCTCGACGATCAGGGTCTCGTAGGCCATGGGTCAGGCTTTCTGGCTATGGGTGCCAATGGGGCTTGCGCGGCGAGGGTTAGCACCAAAGCGCGCAGGTTCAAGCTATCTTTGACAGGCGGGGCAATGGAAGCTCGAGCGCCCCGATTGCTGGGTGCGCCGGATCTGGCCTTGGCAGGCCGGGGTTTGGCAGGGCTCGCCCTCGCGGCCATAAACCCGGAAGCTGTGCTGAAAATATCCCAATTCTCCATCTGCCTGACGATAATCGCGCAAGGATGATCCGCCCGCCTCGATCGCCTCGGACAGCACATCGCGGATGATCGGCACAAGGGCGGCCACACGCGTCTGGGCGATCCGGCCGGCATGGCGCAGCGGCGAAATTCCCGCACGATAGAGCACCTCGCAGACATAGATATTGCCCAGACCGGCGACGATTCTCTGATCCAGCAGCGCGGTCTTGACAGGGCTGCGCTTGCCCTTGAAGGCCGCGATCAGGTGATCGGCGTGAAAGGCATTGCTGAAAGGTTCGGGGCCGATCCCCGCGATCAGCCAATGCCGATCCACGGCGTCGGTCGGGCACAGATCCATCGCGCCAAAGCGGCGCGCGTCATTGAAGGTAACGCGCACGCCCGCCTCGGTATCCAAGATGACATGATCGTGCTTTTCCGGCGCGGGGTGCAGGTGATGGAACCGCGCCAGCATATCGGCCGACCCTCCGGGGGCCGACACGATCATCCGCCCCGACATGCCCAGATGCACAATCAACGTCTCGCCGGTATCCAGATCGGCCAGAACATATTTGGACCGCCGCCTCAGCCGTTCGACCCGCGCGCCGGTCAGACGCTCGGCCATGCGCTCGGGAAAGGGCCACCGCAGATCGGGGCGATTGACCTGCGCCATGGCGATGCGCGCGCCCTCGAGCACGGGGGCAAGCCCGCGACGGACTGTCTCGACTTCTGGAAGTTCGGGCACAGCGGGCTTTCCTATGATGCCGGCAACGTTGTAACGCGCCCAAGGGCCTCTATAAGAGGGGGCAGACGAAGAAAAGGACAAGCCCCCAATGGCCGAAGACAGCACAGGTCGCACGACCCATTTCGGCTACCGTGATGTGGCCGAAGACCAGAAGGCCGGATTGGTCCATGGGGTCTTTACCAATGTGGCGTCGAAATACGACATCATGAACGACGTGATGAGCATGGGCATTCATCGGATCTGGAAAGATGCCATGATGGACTGGCTGGCCCCGCGCGACGGTCAGCGGCTTTTGGATGTCGCGGGCGGCACCGGCGATGTGGCGTTCCGCTTTCTGGACCGCGCGCCCGGCGCGACGGCCACGGTTCTCGACATGACCCATGCCATGCTGATCGAAGGCCAAAAGCGCGCCGAGGCGACGCAACTGGCCCACAAGCTTGACTGGATCGTGGGCGACGCCATGGCGCTGCCCTTTCCCGACAACACATTCGACCGCTACACGATCAGCTTCGGCATCCGCAACGTCACCCGCATTGCCGATGCGCTATCCGAGGCGTTTCGCGTGCTGCGCCCCGGGGGTCGGTTGGTGGTGCTGGAATTCAGCCAATTGCCCAATGACGGGCTGCAAAAGCTGTATGATCTTTATTCGTTCAACGTGATCCCGCGCATGGGCCAACTGATCGCGGGCGACCGCGACAGCTATCAATACCTTGTCGAATCGATCCGCCGCTTTCCCGATCAGGAAAGCTTTGCCGCGATGATCCGCGTGGCGGGTTTCGAACAGGTCAGCTACCGCAATCTGTCGCTGGGGATCGCGGCCCTGCATTCGGGCTGGAAAATCTGAGGTGAAGGGCCCCCATAACATCTGGCGGCTGATCCGCACGGGCGCCACATTCGAGCGCACAGGCGCCATGGGGGCGGTGCTGGCGGCACTCGATGCGCCCCGTCCGCTGCGGATTGCGGCGCATGTGCTGGGCTGGCCGTTCAAATTTCTGGGCCTGCGCGGTGATCCGGGCGTGCCGCCGCTGCCGCGCGCGCTGACCGCCCTTGGCCCTGCCTACATCAAGTTCGGTCAGATCCTGTCGACGCGGCCCGATGTGGTGGGCGCCGAGATGGCGCTGCAATTGCAGGTCTTGCAAGACAAGCTGCCGCCCTTTTCCCGCGCCGAGGCCGAGCGCGTCGTCGCGCAAGAAATGGAAAAACCGATCGAGGCGCTGTTTTCCGAATTCTCCGAACCCGTTGCCGCCGCCTCGATCGCCCAGGTGCATCGCGCAAGGCTGGTGGGTGACGGCCGCGAGGTGGCGGTCAAGATCTTGCGCCCCGGGATCGAACGCGCCTTTCGCAAGGATATCGACGCGTTTTACCTGATTGCATGGGTGGTTGAGACATTGTCGCCCGCCTCGCGCCGCTTGCGCCCGCGTGATGTGATCGCGCATTTCGAAGGCGTGGTGATGCAGGAGCTGGACCTGCGGATCGAAGCCTCGGCCTGTGGCGAGTTTCACGCCAATACCAAGACGGATGCGGGCTTTGTCGTGCCACAGGTGGAATGGTTCTTGTCCTCGCGGCGGATGATGACGCTGGAATGGGTCACGGGCACGACGCTGTCGGATCTGGAAACAATCGACGCCAACGGGGTCGACCGCCGCGAGATGGGCGCCCGCGTGTTGCAGATGTTCCTGCGCCACGCGCTTCGGGACGGATTTTTCCACGCCGACATGCATCACGGCAACCTCAAGATCGCGCCCAATGGCGATCTGGTGGCGCTGGATTTCGGCATCATGGGGCGGCTCGATGCCTATACCCGGCGGGTCTATGCGGAAATCCTGATGGGGTTCATCCGCAAGGATTATCGCCGCGTGGCCGAGGTGCATTTCGAAGCGGGCTATGTGCCGGCCGATCGCGACATCGACGAATTTGCCCAGGCGCTGCGGTCGGTGGGCGAGCCGATCTTTGGCATGGATGCCAGCCGCATCTCGATGGCGCGGCTTTTGGCCTATCTGTTTCAGGTGACCGAACGATTCGGCATGGAAACGCGAACCGAACTGATCTTGCTGCAGCGCACCATGGTGGTGGTCGAAGGCGTGGCCCGTTCGCTCGACCCTGCAATCAACATCTGGACCGTCGCCCGCCCCGTGGTTGAAGATTACATCCGCGAAAATGTCGGACCCAAGGCGGTGCTGCGCGATCTTTACAATACCGCGCGCGTGCTGGCCCGTTTTGGCCCAAGGCTGCCGGCGCTGGCCGAACGCGCGCTGCTGGCGCAAGCAAACCCGACCCGGTCCGACCGGCGCAGCCCATGGCCCGAGCGCCTGGCGATCGGCGGCGCGGGTCTGATCCTTGGGGCGGCGCTGATGCTTGTGCTGGCCTATGTGCCGCTTTGAGCGTCAGGCACCGGGCCGGCTCAGCCCCAGCACATCCGAACTGGGAATGCTGACGCCCCCCTCCAGCACAAGCCAGATGTCGCCATCGATGATCGCGGCTTCATCGACCTGACCATAGACCATGGCGCCGCGTTCCTCGATCATGGTTTGGCCCGACCAGTTCTGAACCGAAAAGCTGTAAAGCCCCGGCGCCACGACCGAGCCATCGACGCCCGTGCCATTCCATGTGAAGCTGTCATTGCTGAGTGGCATGGGAATTTGCTGCACGATTTCGCCGGATTGATCGCGCACGAGCAGCTCCATCCTGTCGGCAAGGACATGGCGCGCGCCCCCCAGCGTGACGGTCTGGCCGTCGAAATTGACGGGCATTTCGGCCCGCACCTCCATCCCGATCCAGTTGCCGATCTGGCCCATGCCCAGGCGCGCGAGCCCCGATTGCACCCCGGCCAAAAGATCATTCGTGCGCACCTGCTGTTCGACCCCGGAAAACTGCGCCAATTGGCTGGCGAATTCCGTGGATTCCATTGGCTTGAGCGGGTCCTGGTTTTGCATCTGGGCGGTCAGCATCTTGAGAAAGGTCTCGAAGTCCGAGCTGATCATGCTGGCGCGGGTGGCGCTGGCTGCGGTCTGGGTCTGTGCGGCAGCAAGCTGGGTGTTGAGTAGAAACTCCATCTCGGTCTCCTGTTCAAAGTCTCAAATCGAGTCCGCCGTCGCCACCCCGCTTGACCCCGGATGACGACAGGCTGGCCGCCAATGGGGCCGCCAGATCCGCCAAAGAGCCATCCTTGAGAGGTGCGCCGGGATGTGCATGGCGCGCGTCTTGGCCCCACGGGCCGCCCCCGGACACATCCACAGATGGCGCATCCAGCCCCAGCCGCGCGAATTCATCGGCCAAAAGCACCAGATGACGCCGGATCAGATCGGCGGTTTCGGGCCGCTCGGCTGCAATCGACACCATCATCGCGCCGTTCACCTCGGTCAGGCTTAGCCGCACGCGGCCAAGCTCGGGCGGATCAAGCGCAATATCGACCGCAGAACCGGGGTCATGCGAGATTGCGGCAAGCGCGGTGGCGATCTGGCGGGTGGTGTGTTGCGGCAATTCCGGCGGCAGCGCGCGTTCCACCGCCACAGCCGGGCCGGGCTGAGCCTGCCCGCTGGTGGCGCCCACAAGCGCCTCGGCCCGGTCGCCGACGGAAAAACCTGCCATGGACGCCGCTTTTGCCACGGCATTGCCCCGCTCTTGTGCCACCCAATCCGGGATCGGGTTCAGACCCCCCGCATCGGCCGATGCCTGGGCGCGTGCAGTGACCCGAAGCGTATCCGCCCCCGTGATTGCCAGATCCAGACCTGTCGGGTCCGACCTTGCGGCTTTGCCATCCGCAGCGGACGCTGTCGCGGTTTGGCCGATGATCACAGGTGGCGGCGTCAGCGTCCGATCCGCGTTCGACACCGCCGGCGCCATGCCGTGGGGGGGGCTTTCGACATCCTTGGCCAGCGGCATGGTGCTTGCCCCAGGATTGGCTGCCCTGGCCTCGATCGCGGCACCAAAGCCATCCTGCGCGGTGCCCGCCGTCATCGGATTTGATGCAGCAAGATCGAGACGGGGCGTCAACGGATCAGACGCATCCGGCGCCGATTGCGGCACCGCCGAGGCCACCCAATGCAACATCGTGCGGGACGCATCGGCGAACACCAATTCGCCATCTTGTGGCTCGGACATCGCGGGGCCGGGCATCTGCGGACCAAGGCCCATGCTTTCAGCCGTTACAAGATCTTCGTCAGCGGAAAGCGCGCTCAGAAAGGCCGCTTTGTCGCCCTCATCTTGCGGCACGCGGCGCGCAAGGCTGGTCTGCGCCGACGGGCCGGCAATCAAGATCTGCAGATCATCCATTCTGGTTGTCCCATTCTGAAACTCATCGCGGTATGGCGCCAAAGCTCCTTACGAATTGTTTACGCCGTTCTGGCAGCGTGCAGAAAAATCGCGTCAATCCGAGGTATCTACGTGACGGCCCCAATCACCCCTGCGCTGACCCCCGCATCCCAACCCAGCCCCACGCACAACGCCGAGGCCGTGGCGCTGCGCAAGGTCGCGCAAGAGCTTGAGGCAAGCTTTCTGGCGGAAATGCTGAAACACGCTGGATTCGGCGAAGAGCGCAGCGCCTTTGGCGGCGGCGTCGGCGAAGCCCAGTTCGCCTCGTTCCTGAGGGCCGAACACGCCCGCGCCTTGGTTGAACGCGGTGGAATCGGCCTGTCGCAATCGCTGTTCGAGGCATTGGCCGCACGCGCCAGCCCGCTGCCCGAGGTGGGCCCATGACACGCCCCGGCCGCACCATGGTCAGCATCTGGACGCTGCTTGACGAGCAAAGGCAGGCGCTTTTGTCGGGCGATCTGGCGGTGCTCGATCGATTGCCCGACCGGCTTGAACGGGCAATGCGCGATCTGGCCGATGAACGCCCCTCACCCGAGGCGCTGGCACAGCTGGCCCATGCCGCCGCTCATAACGCCCGCCTCATTCTGGCCGCGCGCGACGGTTTGGCCCGCGCACGCCGCGACATCGCACCGGCGACACCGCTCACGACATATGACGGACAGGGCCGCCGACAGTTGCCCGACCCCACAGGCCAGCTGCTGGCACGCCGTTGAGACCGGTAAAATCCTCCGTAAAGAGCCTCGGGGATTAGCGAGCTGTTCACACCTCATGGCCGAATTTGCTCAGGCACCCGATGGGGTGGCGCGCCCCCAGACGATAGGGCGCAAGTGTCAGAAGACGCTTCACCGGGGCCGGCAACGGTTCTGAATTCATGGCGCCGAACGCGCCGCGATCAAAACCAGGAAGGGGACAACATGTCCAGCATTCTGACCAACAACAGCGCCATGGTGGCGTTGCAGACACTAAAATCGGTGAATTCCAACCTGCAAAAAACCCAATCCGAGATCTCGACCGGCAAAACCGTGGGCAACGCCCGCGACAATGCGGCCGTCTGGTCGATTTCCAAGGTCATGGAATCCGATGTGAAGGGGTTCACGGGCATCTCTGAAAGCCTGAGCTTGGGTGATTCCACCGTTGCCGTGGCGCGCACCGCCGCCGAAACGGTCACCGGCCTGTTGACCGACATCAAGGGCAAGATCGTCGCCGCACAGGAACCGAACGTCGATCGTACCAAGATCCAGACGGACATCGCCGCGCTGCGCGATCAAATCGGAAATGTCGTCACTGCGGCACAGTTCAACGGCCTGAACCTTGTCGACGGCTCGCAGGCATCGATCTCGATTCTCGCGTCGCTGGATCGAAGCGCATCGGGGGTGTCGTCCTCCAGCATCACGGTATCCGGACAGAACCTGTCGCAAGGGTCCTATACCGCAGCCACTGTGTTTACCGCAGGCACGGCTTCGGTTGTCTCGACGGATGGCGATACCTTCGTGATGAGCCTCGATTCGGGTACCGGCACGGACGAGATCACGATCGCCAATGGCGGCACTTGGGCGGCCGGGGACAAGGTGACGATGCGTATTGGCGACCAGTCGGCCAGCTATACCGTATCGGCAGAGGATGTGGCCTCCACCTCGCCCGATGACCTTGTCGCGGTCGGGCTGAAGAACGCGATCGAAGCCTTGGGCATCGCTGATCTGACCGTCGACTATGACAGCGCCACACCCGGTCAGCTGGTCTTTACCAATGGCGGCGCAACGGACCTGACCGTGACCGGGCAGTTCCAGAATGCCGGTTCAGGTGGACTTGCAACCCTCGCGGCTGTCGACGTGTCGACCGCGGGTGGTGCCGCGACCGCGCTTGGCAACATCGAAGCTCTGATCCAGACCTCGATCACCGCGGCCGCTGCCTTTGGCTCGGCCGAGGGACGCATCGAGACGCAGTCCAACTTCGTTTCCAAGCTGATGGACACCATGAAGTCGGGTATCGGAAGCATGGTCGATGCGGATCTGGAGGCGGCGTCGGCTCGGCTGCAGGCACTTCAGGTGCAACAGCAGCTCGCCACCCAGTCGCTGTCGATCGCCAATCAGGCGCCGCAGAACATCCTCGCGCTGTTCCGCTGATCTGATGTTGCCGCGGGGGGCCAAAGCCCCCCGCGGAGACCAGAGATCGACCCCATCCCGGACCCCCTTGTGCAAGGACAGATCCCGTGACCGCCACCCAATTTGCCCAAACCGCCTATGCCGCCGCCGGTGCGCCCGTTCGCACCCGGCGCGGCAGCGAACATGCCCTATTCGAACGCGTGACCGCCCGTTTGATCCGCGCCTCGGATCCAGACGCCCCGATGACCCAGCGGGCCGCCGCCCTGCATGACAACCGCCAGCTGTGGATCACGCTGGCCACAGACCTCGCCTCTGACGGCAACGCCCTTCCGCAGGGGCTGCGCGCGCAATTGTTCTATCTTGCGGAATTCTCGCTTTTGCACAGCAGCAAGGCCCTGCGCGATCCTGCCGCCATCGCGGATCTGATCGATGTGAACAAGGCCGTGATGCGTGGCCTCGATGGTAAGGTGGATGCAGCATGAGCGGTCTTGTCCTTAAACTTGGGCCCCAGGAACGGGTCTTGATCAATGGGGCTGTGGTCGAAAACGGCGACCGCAGGACCCGCCTTGCGATCTTGACACCCAATGCGCATATCCTGCGCCTTCGGGATGCCATTCACCCCGAAGAGGTGAAGACGCCCGTGCGCCGGGTCTGCTACATCGCCCAGCTTGTCTTGTCGGGCGATGTCGATCTGGCCGATGCCAGGATCCAGATCCTGCGCGGGATGGAACAGCTAAGCCAGGTGTTTACCG
Organism: uncultured Roseicyclus sp.; assembly: GCF_937892565.1. GTDB lineage: Bacteria > Pseudomonadota > Alphaproteobacteria > Rhodobacterales > Rhodobacteraceae > Roseicyclus. The sequence goes on from NZ_CALAHQ010000023.1 coordinate 56,723, forward strand.
ACCCCGACAGCCGCGCCCAGCTGGACCGCGCCACGGCATATCTGACCGAAGGTCAGGTCTATCATATGCTCAAGTCGCTCCGCAGTCTGTTGGCGCGGGAAGAACGGCTGATCGCCGCGCGGACCGGCTAGACATGCAGCCCTTGATCCCGCTTGGGGGCTATGCAGGCTGGCGGTTTCTGTCCGCCAGCCTCGACTCACAGATGGCGCGCTTTGCCCAAAGCCCTGTGGCAGCCCGTGACATGGAGTATTTCCGCCAGGAAATCGGGAATATCACCAGCGCCGAGGATCTGGTCTCGGACTTTCGGCTGCTGAAGGTATCGCTCGGGGCCTTTGGGCTGCAAGATGATCTGCCCAACCGGGCCTTTATCCGCAAGGTGCTGGCCGATGGGGTGGTGGCCGATGGCGCGCTGGCAAATCGGCTGGCCGACAAGCGCTATCGCGCCTTTTCCGAGACATTCGGCTTTGGCGGTCCTCTGCCACCGCGGACCGGGCTTGCGGGCTTTGCCGACCGCATCCTTGCGCGCTTTGAACGACAGGAATTCGAACGCGCCGTGGGCGATCAAAACCCCGATCTGCGTCTGGCGCTCGGCGCGGCGCGCGAATTGCCCGAGATCGCGGCGCGCGGCCTGCGCGACAGCACAGCATGGCTGACCGTCATGGGCAACCCACCGCTGCGTGCCGTGTTCGAGACCGCCTTTGACCTGCCGAAATCGGTGGGCACGCTTGATCTTGACCAGCAGCTCAAGGCCTTTCGCAACGGGGCGGAACGGCGTTTTGGCTCGTCTGAATTCGCCCAGTTCTCAGACCCGGACCGGATCAATGACCTGATCCGTGGCTTCACCTTGCGCTCCGAGGCAAGCTTTGGCCCCTCGCCGCTGACCCGTGGCTTTGCGGCGCTGACACTGTTGCAAGCTGCGCTCTGAGGCGATGGCTGGCCGATCATCGCGTGCCAACCGCCCGTGATGACGCACGTGGGGTCGCGGTTTCCAGCACCGCGCGCAGCTTGGCGAAACTGTCTTGCACAGCCGTGCCCCCCGGAGCGGCAATAAACGCATCCAGCCCCGGCCAGACACTGACGGCGGCATCGACAACCGGATCGCTGCCCGGCACATAAAGCCCCGATTGCACCATCAATTCGGCCCGGTCATAGGCCCCCAGCAGCTGCCGCGCGCGGGTGATGATCCGGTTTTCGTCAGCGTCGGCCGCCGCCGGCAATGCGCGCGAGACCGAGCGCAACAGATCAACCGCCGGAAACCGCCCGCGTTCGGCAATCTCGCGGGTCAGGACAACATGCCCGTCCAGCACCCCGCGCATCACATCCGCCACCGGGCCGTCCATATCCGAACCGGCCACAAGCACCGAAAACACGGCCGTGATATCGCCCTGCCCCTTGGCGCCGGGCCCGGCCCGCTCGGCCAGGGCCATCACGCGCTGCGCCATGGAGGCGGGAAAGCCCGAAGGGCCGAACGCCTCGCCCGCGGCGGCGGCCACGTCGCGCTGGGCTTCGGCAAAGCGGGTGATCGAATCGGCCAAAAGCAAGACATGCTGGCCTTGATCCCGAAAATATTCGGCCACTGCCATCATCGTCAGCGCCGCGCGGCTGCGTGTCAGGGCGGGCCGGTCCGAGCTTGCGGCGATCACCACCGACCGGGCAAGGCCTGTGGGACCCAGCGTATCCTCGACAAAGTCGCGCACCTCGCGCCCGCGTTCACCGATCAGACCGATCACGACCACATCGGCCGCCATCGCATTGGCCAGCGTCGCGATCAGACGGGATTTGCCCACACCCGATCCGGCAAACAATCCGATGCGCTGCCCGCGCACAATCGGCAACAGCGTGTCGAACACCGCCAGCCCTGTGGTCAGGCGCCCCCCCAACCCGCGCCGATCCGCAGGCATCGGCGGCGGTCCATCCAGTCGATACGACAGCGGCCCGGGAAACAAGGGCCGGCCATCCATCGGCTGACCGTTTGGATCGATCACCCGGCCCAGCCATCCCGCATGCGGCGCAATCGTCACGCGCCCAAGATGGGTGGCCGGCAGCCCAAGCCGCAGCCCTTCGGCCGACCCTTCGGGCATCACCGTGCAGCCGGCCGGATCAATGCGCAGAACCTCGCCCATCAGCCTATCGCCCAGCCGCACCTGGTCGCCCAGCGCCGCCACATGATCCAAGCCCGTCACCATGACATGGTCGCGCCCCAAGGCCGCGACCTGCCCCACATGCGAGGCCGGGCTGATCATGCGCAACCGCGCGCGCAAGGGGGCGAACACATCGCTCATCGTGGGAAAATCCTTTCGCCTGCGCCGTCCGGAGCCTCGGACCGCGTCACTTACGGTTTCTAAAGGAATCACCGTTAAACAACCGTGTAGCCGGATTGGGAGAAACCCAGATGTTCGACAGGCTTGAGATCTTTGCCCTTGCCAATGCGCGCGCGCAGCATTCTGCCGCGCGACAGGCGGTTGTTGCCCAAAACATCGCCAATGCCGACACGCCGGGCTACCGCGCCCGGGATGTCAGCGATTTCATGGACACCTGGCGCCGCCTGCAATCGCCCCAGACGCGCGACGCCGATGGCGCGTTGCCTGTGGGTGTGATCGATGCGGGCACGCCCGCCTCGCCCAATGGCAACACCGTGTCACTGGAACTGGAAATGCTGCGCGGGATCGAGGCGCAGCGCGCCCATTCCCGCGCGCTGCAGATCTATGGATCGGCCATGTCGATCCTGCGCACCAGCATCGGGCGCTAAGGAAAGGGATGTAGGATGACCGATTTCAGCTCGGGCCTTGGTGTTGCCGCCTCGGGCATGCGCGCGCAGGCCGACCGCATCCGCCATGTGTCGGAAAACATCGCCAATGCCGACACGCCGGGCTATCGGCGCAAGGTGGTGAATTTCGAACCGATGCGCAGCCCCGATGCGCCGGAGGGCGCGATCCAGACCGGACGCGTCAACCTTGACCGGCGCGATCTGCCTCAGATCTTTGACCCCGGCCACCCGATGGCGGATGAAACCGGCCATTATCAGGGGTCCAATGTCGATCTGGTGGTCGAAATCGCCGATGCCCGCGAGGCGCAGCGCAGCTACGAGGCGAATTTGCGCATCTTCGACCAGATCCGGCAAATGTCGTCCTCGCTCAATGATCTGTTGCGGCGCTGAGGGGGGATTGACAGATGGATGTCCGCAATTCCCTTGCACTTCAGGCCTATGCCCAATCCCGGCTTGCCGCCCAACCCCAGCCACAGATGGCCGAAGGGGCGGGCGCCGGGGCAGCCTTTGCGCAGGCGGTCGAAGGCTTTCACCAGACCCTTGCATATAGCGAAACACAAGCGCGCGCCGCCATGACCAGCGGGGCCGATCCCCATGCGCTGGTCACCGCCCTGGCGCAGACGGAACTGGCCGTGGAAACCGCCGTGACCGTGCGCGACCGCGTGGTCGAGGCCTATCAGGAAATCCTAAGGATGCCGGTGTGATGGACGAGTTGATCTTTTTCGACACGCTGCGCGCGGGGCTGTGGAACGCGGTCCTGATTTCAACCCCGATCCTGACGGCCGCGCTGATTTCGGGCGTTCTGGTCGGCCTGTTTCAGGCGCTGACATCGGTTCAGGAAATGACGCTGACCTTCGTGCCCAAGCTGGCCGCGATCATCGCGGTTTTCTGGGTCTCGATGAGTTTCATGACCTCGACCCTGACCGATTACTTCGCCGAAACGCTTATCCCGATCATCGAAGCCATGTGAGGGGCCAATGGACAACGCAACCTACACCACATTGACCCGGCAATCGGGCCTGCTGCGCGAAATGCAGGTGGTCGCCAACAACATCGCCAACATGGCCACAGCGGGTTTTCGGGCCGAGGGTGTGATCTTTGCCGAACATGTCCGCGCGCTGGATGGGGCGAACGACAGCCTGTCGATGGCCACCGCATCGGGGCGCAGCATCTCACCGCAACAAGGCGCGCTGGACCAGACCGGATCGCCCTTTCACATGGCCATCGAAGGCGACGGCTTCTTTCTGGTGCAGACCCCCGATGGTCAGGCCCTGACGCGCGCGGGCAATTTCCTGCGCTCGGCCTTTGGGGAATTGGTGACGCCCGATGGTCACATGTTGCTCGACGCCGGTGGCGCGCCGGTCTTTGTGCCACCGGATGCGAACACCGTCATGCTGGGTCAGGACGGCACCCTTAGCGCCGATGGCCAGCCGCTGACCCAGATCGGCCTGTGGCAACCCGTCGATCCGATCGAGCTGTCACGACAAGCGGGATCGCTTTTCACCGCCGAAAGCGGCGTGCAGCCGATGGAGGGTGGCATCCTGATCCAGGGCGCGGTCGAGAAATCCAACGTGAACCCCGTGGCCCAGATCGCCCGCATGATCGAAGTGCAGCGCGCCTATGAGCTGGGCCAAAGCTTTTTCGAAGCCGAAGACCAGCGCATGCGCGATTTCCTGCGCACCGCCGGCGCCCGCCAGTAAGGAGACCCGCAGATGAGAGCCCTGGACATCGCCGCCACAGGAATGAGCGCCCAACAGATGCGGGTCGAGGTGATCTCGAACAACCTCGCCAACATGAGCACCACGGGCTACAGCCCACGCCGCGCCGATTTCGCCGATCTGCATTACCAGCAAGTGGTGCGGGCGGGCGCGATCAACGCCTCGGATGGCACGGTGGTTCCCACCGGCGTGCAGCTTGGCTTGGGCGTGCGGCCTGCGGCGGTGTCGGTCAACATGGCACAAGGGTCGCTGTCGCAATCGGGTGGGATGCTGGACGTGGCGATCGAAGGTCGCGGCTGGCTTGAGGTCACGCTGCCCTCCGGCACGGCCGCCTATACGCGTGACGGCGCCTTGCAGCGCACCGGCGACGGGCTGATGGTGACCGCCGACGGCTTTGAGGTCGCCCCCGGCATCACCATCCCCGAGGATGCGCGCCAGATCTCGATCAATGGCGACGGCGAAGTCTACGCCTATTTCGTCAACCGGGTCGAGGGCGAGCTTTTGGGCCAGATCACGCTTGTGGGCTTTGCGAATGATCACGGGCTCGAGGCGATGGGATCGAACCTGTTTCTCGAAACCGCAGCCTCGGGCGGGCCCGTTCAGGGCAATCCGGGCGAAAATGGTCTGGGCACCTTGCGTCAGGGCTATCTGGAGGAAAGCTCGGTCGATGCCGTGCGCGAAATCACCGAGCTGATCGAGGCACAGCGCGGCTATGAATTGAACGCCAAGGTGATCTCGGCCGCCGATCAGATGCTCGGCGCAACCACGCAGGTGCGCTGATGACGCGGCGCGCCATGGCCTTGCTGAGCATCGGTTTTATCGCACTGGCGGCCCCGCTTTGGGCCGAAACGGTCATCGCCACGGGAACGATCCGGGGCCAAAGCCTGATCATGCCTTCCGACATCGCGCTTGTGCCGGGCGCAACACCCGGCGCGCTTTCGGACCCGGCCCAGGCGATCGGCATGGAGGCGGCGATCAATCTTTACGCCGGGCGGCCGATCCGCCCCGGCGATCTGCGGCCACCCGCCATCATCGAACGCAACGGCCTTGTGACCATCCGCTATGCGCATGGGCAATTGATGATCGTCACCGATGGCCGCGCCATGGACCGCGCCGCGGCGGGCGAGGCCGTGCGCGTGATGAACCTGTCGTCGCGCACCACCGTTACCGCCACCGCCACCGCCCCCGGCCTTGTGACCGTAGGACCCTGACAGATGCATCGCAGCCTGACCTTTTCGCTGATCATGCTGACCATGGGCCTTGGCGGTTGTGCGCGCCTTGCCGATGTCGGGCAGGTGCCCGATTTTCAATCGCCCGCAAACGGCAACGAGGTGTTCGCGATGAATGTCACCCCCTTCGCCGCGCAATCAGACATTGCAACCGGACAGGCCCGCGCCTCGCTCTGGCAGGCGGGCAGGCAATCGCTTCTGGGCGACCGGCGCGCCGGACAGCGCGGCGACATTCTGACCGTGGTGATCGAGATCGATGACAGCGCGTCGATCTCCAACGCCACGGACCGCGCCCGCAACGGCGCGGAACAGATGTCGCTGCCGCAATTTCTGGGCCTGCCGCAACGGATCGACCGCGTCCTGCCCGAGGGGGCGAGCATGGCCGAAGCCGTCAGCGGCACCAGTTCGGGAAGTTTTTCGGGATCGGGCAATGTGCGGCGCAACGAGGAATTGACGCTGCGGGTCGCCGCCACCGTGACCGATGTTCTGGCCAATGGCACCTTGCGCATCGAAGGCACGCAAGAGGTGCGGGTAAACCATGAAATCCGCGAGCTTGTGGTGACGGGATATGTGCGCCCCGTCGATGTCTCGCGCCAGAATGAGATCACCTATGACCGGATCGCAGGCGCGCGCATTTCCTATGGCGGGCGCGGTCAGATCAGCGACATGCAGCAGCCGCGCTATGGCCAGCAGATCGCCGACATCATCTTGCCGTTCTGAGGGTATGCCATGCTGCGTCTGATCTTGCCGATCCTGTTGCTGCTTGCGGGTCTTGGTGCCGGGGTGGGCGCCGGGGTGCTGTTGCGCGCGCCTGCGCCCGAGGAAACGGCGGAACCCGAAAACACAGAGGCCGAAACCGAAACCGAAGCGGAGGCTGAAACCGACACCGCACGCCCACCCGAACAAGGCGCTCCGGGGCAATCGGAATTTGTGCGGCTGAACAACCAGTTCATCGTCCCCATCGTGCGTGATGGCACGGTGCGATCGCTTGTGATCTTGTCGCTGAGCGTCGAGGTTGATCTGGGCAACACCGAATTGGTCTTTTCACAAGAACCGCGGCTGCGGGATTCCTTTCTTCAGGTGCTGTTCGCCCATGCCAATGCCGGCGGCTTTGACGGCGGCTTTACCCAAGCCATTGCAATGGATCCGTTGCGCGTCGGGCTGCGCGATGCTGCAACTCAGGTTCTGGGCGCGATCGCGCGTGACGTCTTGATCATCGACATCACCCGGCAAGACGCGTGATCGGGTGGCCCGGGCGCGGTCAACGCCCCTGCCGCGTCTGGTGAACCAGCCGCTCCAACACCGATTTGCGCGCAACAGCGGGGCGGGCGGCCTGCTTGGCCATGTCAAACTCGGCCTGCGCGCGGGCCAGATCGGCCATCGCCGCGGCCTGGTCGTGCCGCAGACGTTCAGCAAGCCTTGCAAGCCGCGCCGCCACAACCGGATCGGCCCCATCCAGCGATAGCCGGGCACGGCGCGCGGCCAATTCCTCGATCTGCGCCCTCTGCGCCACAAGCCGGCCTTGCGCTTGGGCGACCGGGGCCAGGCCGCGTTCGGCCAGAACCGCCGCGATCCGGGCAAGATCGGCCAATCTTTTGTTGGGCCCTGTCATGCCCGGCGCGCCCTTGCCTTTTGCCGCATCAGATCGGCAAAGCGGATGGCCGCGGCGACCGCCTTGAAATGATCGGGCCGTATCGGTGCCCCGATCTCGACCATGGCATGCAGGCTGCGCGCCGTGGGCGGGTCGGAAAACACCGGCACGCCCGCCTCGGCGGCGGTTTCCCGAATGCGGCGGGCGGTCTCATCCACGCCTTTGGCGACACAGATCGGCACGTTCTTGCCCGCCCGGTCCCAACGCAGCGCGACGGCATAATGGGTGGGGTTGACCACGACCACATCCGCCTTGGGAACATCGGCCAGCATCTGGTTCATGGCGATGGCCTGTCCCCGGCTGCGGCGCTGGCTCTTGATATACGGATCCCCTTCGGAGGATTTCGTCTCATCCATCAATTCTTGCCGCGACATGCGGTTCTTCTGCTGATGCTGGGCCCATTCCCACATCCAATCCACCGCGCCGATCACCGCCGCCAAAAGCGCTGTAACCGCCAGGAATTCGAACGTCAGCCAGCCCAGCGTCAAAAGGACCTGACCCGGCTCGGCATAGAGCGAGGCAAGGATGCGCTCGGACCGCGCGATCAGGTAAAGCGCCAGCAACACCGCCACCAGCGTCAGCTTCACCGTCGATTTGGCAAATTGGAACAGGCCATGGGCGCCGAATTTCTGTTTCGCATTCTCGATCGGGGATATGCGCGACAGCTTGGGTGCCAGTTTCGATGGGGTGAACAAAAGCGCGCCTTGGGCAAACAAGATCGCCAAAAGCAGCCCCGCCGGAACCAGCACGACCGCCGCCGTGGCCAATACGGGCTGACCCATGATGCCCAGCGCCAAGGCCATGCCACCGGGCGCCAGCACAAGCGGCGCGATGTCATGGGCCTGACCCAAAAGCACCTGCGTCAGCCGCCCCAGACCGTCGATCGCCCAAGGCGCCAACAGCGCGCCAGCGGCCAGAAAACCCAGATAGCTGATCGCGGTATTCAGATCGGGTGAGCGGACGATATCGCCCTGCTTGCGCGCCTCTTCCAGTTTTTGCGGCGTCGGCTCATATGGCTTGTCGGCGGGGGATTGATCTTGGTCGGTCATGGCGATCCCAAGGGCGCGACAAGCGCCGCCTGAAACGCCTCGAACCAAACCGGCAACAAGAAGGGCGTGGTGATCAACAGCAAGAACAGACCGCCCCATGTGATCGCCGGAGCGCCGACAAACGCGACCATCAGCTGCGGCATGGCCTTGTTGATGACACCCAGCGCCACATTGTAGAGCAGCGAGGCAATCAGGAACGGTGCGGCCAGTGACAGGGCCAGACCGAAACTGGCCGCGACACGATCCACACCCCATGCGCCCAGATCGCCGGGGGCGGGCATCTGGCCCACGGGCAAAAGATCATATGACCGCATGAAGGCCGCGGCCAGATGCACATGCAGCCCTGCCATCACCGCCAGCGTGACACCCGACAGCATCAAGATCGCCCCCATCGCCGGCTGCGGATCGGGCGAGGCCCCGCCCATGATCTGCGACAGGGATGTCGATTGCGCGGCGATGGTGCCCGCGATCTGCAAGGCATGCACCGTCAGGCGCAGCGCCAGCCCAAGGATCAGCCCCGCCACCGCCTCGGTCAGAAAGAACCGCAAGGGCGGCATGGCGCCTGTCATTGGCGGCAGATCGCCCAAGACCGCGGGCGTCACCAGAACGCTCAGCGCCAGCGCCGCCCCCAGCTTGACCCGCAACGGGATCATGGCTTCGCCGAACCCCGGCAAGACCAGAAAGCACGCCCCTATCCGCAGGAAAACGGCGATGCCCGCCGCCAGCCAGAATTGGGACAGCGCCATGATCTGTGACAGGGCAAGGGCCAGCGTATCATTCATGGGGTGGCCAGACCGACAAGCGCGGGTTTGGCATCGGCCCCGATTTCCTCAAACGACAGCACCGGGTTCATCACGCCACGCGCATTGAGCACCGTGCGCAAAAAGCGGCGACGCAGCGCGGTGGTCACGATGCCCGCATAGGTGCCCTTTTCGCTGGCGGCGGCGACCTTGTCGGCCACGGACCGGACCAGCGCGTTGAAATCATCGGGCGGCAGGGCGATCTCGGGGATGCCGCCATCGCCGCCGATCTGGTGGCGCAGGAACATCTCTTCCCAGTCGGACGACAGCTGGATCAAGGGCAAGGTGCCATCGGCACGCTTGAGTTCGGCAATCAGCTGAAATCCTAGACGCTGGCGCACATGCTCACAGATCACCTCGGGGGCGGCCTTGACCCCGCGCATCTCGGCGATCGCCTCGAGGATCAGGGGCAGATTGCGGATCGACACCTGTTCTTCCAGCAAGAGCCGCAGCACCGTGTGCAACAGATCGAGCGGCACCTTGTCGGGCACCAGCTCATCAAGCAGGCGGCGGTTCTGATCGGCGCGCGCGCCATCGGACAGCGTGACAAAGGCGTCAAGCTGGCGTTGCAAGGTCTTGAGGGTCAACAGCCGGGCCAGATTGCGCTTGAGAACCTCCAGCAGATGGGTGGCCAGAACCTCGGACGGGGCGACAACCGTCAGCCCGCGCAAGATCGCAACCTCGCGGTCCGCGGTGGCGATCCACCGCGCCGGGGCGCCATAGACGGGCTCTTTCACATCCTCGCCCGGCGGCAAGAGATCGGATTGATCGCCAGCCAGCACCAAAAGGCGGCCGGGTTGCAGCGTGGCGCGCGCATGTTCCACACCCAAGAGCCGGATCGCATAATTGCCAGCCGGCAGGTCGGGCCGATCGGTCAGCCGCATCTCGGGCAAGATCACGCCAAACCCGCGCGCCACATGTTCGCGCATGGTCTTGATCCGCGCATCAAGCCCGGTCGCCGGATCAAGCGCCAGGGCCACCAGATCGGGGGCGAATTCGACATGAATATCGTCAAGATCCAACAGATCGCCGATCATCTCGGGCTTTGGCGGTGCCGCATGGGCGGGCCCCGCAGCAGTGGCCGCTTCCGCCGATAGCGTGCGGCTTCGGCGCCAAGCGGCATATCCCAACGCCGCTGACCCGATCATGAAGGGCAAGAACGGCAAGCCCGGCATCAGCGCAAAGACCATCATCAGCACCGCCACCGTGACAAGTGCTGCGGGATGGCGGCCGAGCTGTGCGGTCAGCGCCGTATCGGTTGCCCCCGTCGCACCGCCACGCGCCAACAAAAGGGCCGAGGCGATGGCGATGATCACGGCAGGGATCTGGCTGACCAGCCCGTCACCGATGGTCAGGATCGAATAGGTCTCAAAGGCGCGGGCCACGGGCATGTCATGGATCATGACACCCACGATCAGCCCGACGACAAGATTGAGCAGCGTGATCAACAGCCCCGCGATGGCGTCACCCTTGACGAATTTCGAGGCCCCATCGAGCGAGCCGAAGAAATTGGTTTCCGCCTGTTCACGTTCACGCCGCGCCTTGGCTTCGGCGTGATCGATGGCGCCCGCGGCCATGTCGCTGTCGATGGCCAGCTGCTTGCCCGGCATCCCATCGAGCGCAAAGCGGGCGCCCACCTCGGCCATGCGGGCAGCACCCTTGTTGATGACGATGAAGTTGACGATCAGCAGCACACAGAAAATCACCAGCCCCATCACCACCGAGCCGCCGATGACGAACATCGCAAAGCCTTCGATCACGCCGCCCGCCGCCGAGGTGCCGGTATGCCCCTGACCGATGATCAGCTTGGTCGAGGACACGTTGAGCGACAGCCGCAACATCAGGGACGCCAGCAAGATCGTCGGAAAGGCCGAAAAATCCAGCGGCCGTTCGATGAACAGCGTGACCGTGAAGATCAGGATCGCCAGCCCGAAAGACGCGGCAAGCCCGATATCCACGATGATGCTGGGCACGGGCAGGATCATCATCACGATCACCGCCATCAGCGCCAGCGCGAACAGGATCGTGGGCTGAAACAAGGCGCGGGGATTGGGCATCAGCGGGTCTCCCAAAGGGGGCGGGCGGTCGTGGAAAGCGGGGGGCGGGCAGCGCCGTTCAGGGCGCCCACCAGCCCGGCCGTCAGCGCAGGCCGGGTCGCCATCACCAGCGGACCGGGCCCAAAGGATCGCCGCACGACCCCACCATCGGCGGCACGCTCGCGCGACAAGACAGCCCCGATCGCCTCGAACCGCGACAGATAGGCGGCGGCGTGTTCGGGATTGCGCGAATGAAAGGCGGCGGCAGCGGCGGTCCAGTCACCGAATTCCGCGTGCAGATCGCGCAGAAACCGGGCGGCATGAAGCGCGTTGTGACCCGGATCCAGCATTGCCTCGAGCGATGGGAACCTGTCGCCATGCCAGCGGTAATTGATCTGGAAACAGCCGATGTCGATGTTGCGTTGGCCAGCCGCAATGGCGCGCCTTGCGGTCTGAAGGGCGGCCAGCGGGCTGTCATGAAAGCTGCCGCGGCCGCCGGTGTTCAAGGTCCAGGGCCAGGGTTCGGGCAGGCTTTCGGGGCCGCCTCGCCCGGTTTCCACCCGCGTCAGCGTCAGCAACAGCGCCACAGGAACCCCCGTGGCGCGCGCGGCATCTTGCGCGGCGCCATCGCACAGATCTGACGCGGCGCCGAGCGGATTGGCAAGACATGGCGCCAAGGCCAAGACCAGGGCCAAGGCGCGGGCCATCAGCGGCAGGCGGCAAAAACCGCGCCACCGGGTCATGGCAAAGCCCCCGCCGGAACCGGGCGCGGCGCGGCCAGCAGCGCCTCGATCTCATCGCGCAAGGCGCTGCTGTCGGCCAGAGCGTCGACCAAACGCGGCAAGTCGCGGTCCACAGGGTCGGCGGGCGTCGTCCCCGTTGCCATCATCCGGTCCGCGACCGAGCGATGCGGCCCATCGGCCAGATCGCCCAACCGCGACCAATCCCCGCTCTGCCAGGCATCGCGCAAGGGATCGCCCTGATCCGCATCGCTGTCGGGACGGCCGGGCAAGATCAGCGTGCGCTGTGTGCTGCGCAATATCTCGACAGCATCGGTCAACCCAACATCGCGCAGATGCGCGATGGCGGCCAGACGCGCGCGGCCAGCCTCGGACCCGCTGGCCTGCCACTGGGCGCCAAAAACGCGCGCCAGCACATACAAAGCCGGGGTATCGCCCAGCGCCGCGCGTTCGGCGAAAGCGACGGTCAAGGCATCATCGCGCGCGCCCTCGGGCAAAGTATCGACGGCCAAAAGTTCCAGCATGCGGTCCAGATCACCCAAGGCTGCACGGGCCAACACAACCTCTTGCCAGAGCGCGGCGGTGGCTGGCCCGATGCCTTGCTCGCGCAACAAGGCTTCGGCCGCATCAAGGCGCTGTCGGCTGACCGGCACCCCGATTTCGCGGTCGTAGCGCATCGCATGGGCCATGGCGGCCACCGGTTCACCCGCTGAATCCCGCAACGCCAGGGTCAGACCGTTCCGGGTGGCCGCAACATCGGTCATCGACAGACCCAGATCTCGGTCAAGCCACAACAGCGCCCCCGCCCCCAGCGCGCCGCCCCGCCAGAGCATGTCGCGCAGATTGCGCGCCTCATTGGCGAAACCATCGGCATGCAAGATGCGGGCGATGCGCGGGGCGATATGGTCACGCAAACTGTCGGGCAGCGCCGCTGTGGCGCGCTGGATACGCCCGGCTTCTTCCACAGTCAGGGCAGACCTGTCCAAAGCGCCGTCAAGATAGCGCCAGAGCAATTCATCATCGCTGCACGACAAAAGCGCGGGTTCGGGCGGGAAATGCTGGCCGGGCATCTCATCGACAAGCGATGCAAGCGCCGTCAAGACGGGCGGCGGCGCTTCGATCTCGCCCAGCCAGAATATCGCCTCGGCACCAAACCCGGAGACGATGTAATGGCGCGCCAGCGCCAGAACACCGTCGCGTTGCAGTTGGTCGCGGTCATCGAACAGCGCACGGCGCAAATCCCCCAGCCCCTCTTGCACCGGCCCCCCACCCGACCAGTCGTTTATGGCCCAAACCTCGCCCCGACAGGCCAGATCATCCCGGGGGGCCTGGACGAACACCGACATCGGCAGGACCATGTCGAACGCGGTTTCCGCACGAACCTGCACGCCGGGTGGCACGGTGGGCATCACCTGATCTTGGGGCATGGTCTGATCGGTGGCTTCTGCCGGGGGGCGGGCGGTTAGATCGGCATCCGTCAGCGGCCGCCCCGCGCTTGCATCAAGCAGACCGGCGGCGGCGGCGCGGGCCAATTGCTCGGACATGATCCGGGCCGCTTGCTCAAGATCAATGCCTTGGCCGCCGGCATCTGAAACGTCGGACATGTCGGGATCAGGCATGACCGGGCGGTCGGGCGGGGCCAATGCCGGCGTTTGCCCCAGCAAAAGACGCGACATGTCAGGCAAGCGCGCGGCCGCGTCGCGGCGGGCGTCCCGCAGGGCGGCGTCGGTTGCGGGCCGGATGTCAAGCACCAGATACCGCCGTTCGTAACGGCTGGCATCGATATCGCAAGGGCAGGCCAGCGTCAGTTCCAGACCGTCTCGAACAGCCAGCCCTGCCAAACGGGTGCGCGGGATGAGATCGAAGACCCGCGAAATATCGAACCCATCGACCGGGGGATCAAGGCGTAGGCGGACCGTGTCGCCCAAAGGATCAAGCTGCCAACTCCGGCCCGCACCGATATCAAGGACAAGGCGCGTGAATTCGGCATGTTCGCCCGATTGCACGCGGACCGTCTGTGCCAGCGCTTGTGGTGACATCACCGCCAGCATTGCGCCAGCCGCCACCGCAACGGGGACCAGCGCACGGGCAAATCGGCCAAGACCATGCATCATGCCGCAGCCGAGGCGCTCAGCGTGCGCAGCGCATCTTCCAATTCGATATAGCCGGGGCGGTGATGTCCGGGTGCGTTCTGGCGTCCCACCTCGATGCACAGCATGGTGGCGTGATTGTGCAGATTGGCGACCAGCACCTCGCGGATCATCAGATAGAACTGATGATCTTCCTCCACCACGGATTTGAGCTTGACCGAAAACGGGCCGACAAAGCCATAGGCCAGAAACACACCCAGAAAGGTGCCCACCAACGCCCCCCCGATCAGACCGCCCAGAACCTCGGGCGGCTGATCGATCGAGGCCATGGTCTTGATCACGCCCAAGACGGCGGCCACGATCCCCAAGGCCGGCAAACCATCCGCCACCGTCTGCAGCGCATGCGATGTGTGCAAGGCATGATGCAGATTGGCCTCGATCCGCTTGTCGAGCACTTCTTCGACCTGATGGGGGTCATCGTAATTCATCGCGGCCGAACGCAAGGTGTCACAGATCAGTTCGACGGCTTCCTGATCGGCCTGAATCCGGGGATAGCGGCCAAAGATCGCCGATTCGGCCGGGGCTTCGATGTGTTGTTCAAGCGCCACGGCATTCTGACGGCCCATTCGGATCAATTCGAACATCAGGCACAACAGGTCGCGATAGTCCGAATGCTTCCAGGCGGCGCCCTTGAACACCTTTGCCATGTCCTTGAGCGTGTGTTTGACCGTGGCCATGTCATTGCCGATCAAGAAGGCACCGGTCGCCGCACCGCCGATCATCATCATCTCAAAGGGCAGCGCCTTTATGATGATGCCCATCTTGCCACCCGCCAGGAGATAGCCACCAAAGACCATGCCAAAGACGACAACGATACCGATGATGCCGATCATCTGCGGGGCACTCCTGCTGGGACGGGGTCACATTGCGGCGAAAGGTTTAATTTTCCGTCTCTCACGGGGGTGTGGCAGTTGCCGCAAACCGCGGTGCCGAGCTGTTGCGCGTGGCGATCACGACCGAAACGGCATAGGCCTGTTCCGGCGTCAGCTCGGCCATCAGCGTGGCCGATGCCGCCGGAGCCATGCGGGTCAGGAAACCGGCCGCGAAACTTGGGTCCATTTGCCCAAAGATCGCGGCGGCTTCTGCCGCGGGCATGGTCTCGTAGACCTGCGTCAAGCGGTCCAGATCGGTTTCGGCTGCGCTGTCAGAGATGGCGATCAAGGCAGAAAGCCGCTCTTCGGCGGCTGCAAGCTCGGCCAGGCGTGTTTCGACAAGGGCTTGGGCGGCGGCTACCGCGCGTTCGCGATCGGCAAGCAGCGCTTCGCGGTCCGCCAGCGTGCGGCGCAGAACGTCGATCTCGATCAACGCCGATTGCAGGGTTTCGGTCATCCCCGGCACGGCAGATGGCGTGACGGGCGCAGGCGTTGCATCTTGGGCAAAAGCGAAATCCAGCGTGCCGACCCGCAGCACAGCCGAGGCCGCAAAGACCAGGCCAAGCGTGGTCAGGACCCAGCGTTGCCGTCGCCGGCCGCGCCGTTGGCGGACAATCTCATCAGATCGCGCCATGGATCAGCCCTGCCCGTTGCGCAGCAAAGCCGGCGCGCCCGCAGCGGCCCGGCGGCTGCCGAATGTCGGTTGCGCGGGCGCCAGGTCGGTTGATGCCGGAACCGCCGCGATGCCGGGCGTTTCAGCCGCCGATATCACCGCAGGCTCGATGCCCATATCCAAGGCCACATAATCCGGGATCGGCTTGGGTGCTGCCGGCTTGCGGGGCGCGGGCGCAAGCGCGCCTTGCACCACCATCGCTTCCTCTGCGAAATCATGGCAGGCCGCGATCATCAGCTCCAGCTCCGCGGAAATCTCGCGTGCCTGTCGCACCTGATCGAGCAAGTGATGGCTTACCCCGTCGCTGCTCTGCCGTGCTTGCGCGAGTGCGGCCTTCATTTCATCGACTTGTGCCGACAAGACCGCAATGGCCCCGCCTATTCCCTTGTCAAAGCTGGTCAATCGCGCCAACCGCCGTGACAGGATCAGGCAATAGATGGCAGCCCCCGCCGAGGCAGCGATCATCAAGATATCGGCGGCAATGGAAAGATAAGGCATTCAGTTCACCACAAATTGCGTGACAAGAAGATCCCGGACCCGGCCTTCGCCGGTCACGATCTGGATCCGGCGCAGCATCTGCGCGCGCAGGCGTGCAAGGCTGGCCGGATCGCTCAGTTCGGTAATCGAAATCACCCGCAGATAGCTGTTGAGCACATCCATCACCCGCGGGCTGAGCAAGCTTACCTCCGCCACATGGACAGGCTCCACCTCAAGCGCCGCGCTGAACATCAGATGGCGGGCCGCCTGTTCGGCACCCAGCGAGATCACCAAGGTCTCAAGCGGCACAAAGGCCACGGCCATCGGGGGGCTTGCATCCGTATCCGATGCATCCGATTCGCCACCTTCGGCACCCGCTTCGGCCACGGTCTTGGGCGCGAAAGGGCCCATGCTGACCGCCCAATAGCCGCCCGCACCGCCCAGAACGGCAAGCACCACGCCAATCAGCAGGGGCAACAACAGGCCCCGCTTCTTGCGTGGGGCTTCAGTCTCGGTCTGATCGTCGGCCATGGGCGCGGGCTCTCCGTTTTGATGGGCCCTGTTTAGCGCCGCTGCACTAACCGAATCTTAATCGCCCGGCAGATAGGACCACTGGGACAAGCCAGAATGGCATGGATGCGAGGACCGTGGTGAACGCGCTCACAAGCTTTTGGAACGGGTTGGATGGGCGCCGCCGCGGCGTCCTGGTGGGGGGCGCCCTGGCCCTGCTGGTCGTCGTGGCGATGCTGGCGCGCAGCGTGACCGCACCAAGCTATGCGCTGCTTTATGCGGGTCTTGATCCGGCGGCGGCGGGCGATGTGATCGCCGCGATCGAAGCACGCGGCCTGCCCTATCGGGTGCAAGGTGACGCGATTCATGTCGACCTTCGCGATCGCGATGCGCTGCGCATGGCGCTTGCGGGTGAGGGCCTGCCGGCCAATGGCGCGGCCGGGTATGAATTGCTCGATTCCCTGTCGGGCTTTGGCACCACGTCACAGATGTTCGATGCCGCCTATTGGCGCGCGAAAGAAGGTGAGTTGGCGCGCACCATCGCGGCAAGCCAACATATCCGTGCGGCCCGCGTGCATCTGGCCAACCCCGGCGCCGATCCGTTCCAGCCCATGCAGGAGGTGACGGCCTCGGTCGCCTTGCGCCCCGCGGCGGGCGGGCTTGGCCCCGGTCATGCCCGCGCGCTCAGGTTTCTGGTGGCATCGTCGGTTCCGGGGCTTTTGCCCGAGAATGTGACCGTGCTCGATGCCGATAGCGGTCAGGTTCTGGGTGGTCAGGATACGCTCAGCCCAACCGCCGATGCCGCCGCTCGCGCCGAAGAATTGCGTCGCAATGTCGAACGGCTTCTGGCCGCCCGCGTGGGGCCGGGCAACGCCGTGGTCCAGGTCAACGTGGCACTCGACACCACGCGCGAGACGATTCGCGAACGCCGGATCGACCCCGACAGCCGCGTCGCCATCGCCACCGAAAGCGACGAGATATCCAACACCTCGCGCGAAGCGGCGGCAGGGGGCGTCACGGTCGCCTCAAACCTGCCCGAAGGCGATGCCGCCGGGGGCGAGGGCGAAAGCTCATCCCAGGAATCGGAAACGCGCGAGCGCTTGACCTTTGACGTGTCGGAAACCCAGCGGGAAATCGCGCGCGAGCCGGGCGATATCCGCAAGATCAGCGTGGCCGTGCTTCTGAATGGGGTTCCCGCGGCTGGCGCGGACGGAGTCACCCGGATCGAACCGCGCCCCGAGGCGGAAGTCGCCGCACTTCAGGCGCTGGTGCAATCGGCCGTCGGTTTCGACGCCAGCCGCGGCGATGAGGTGACCATCCAATCCATGGCTTTTGATGACAGCGTGATCGCGGATCTGGCCGAACCGGGCTTTGTCGACAGGATGAGCCTTGATCTGGGCCGGGTGTTGCAGACCCTCGTGCTGGCGGCGGCCGCCTTGTTCATCGCCTTTGGCCTGTTGCGGCCGCTGTTGCGGCGCGATCCCGAATTGGCCAGGCTGGATCAATCGCTGGCCAACGCATTGCCGCCCATGGCGGGCGATGCGAATGGGCCGAGCGCGGGCATGACCATGTCACAGGCCTTGGGCGCGGATGGGGCAGCGGGCGCGCTGGCCGCCTTGCCCGGGGCAGAGGCGCCAGATGGGGGCGCGCCCATGCTGGACCCGGTCGAACGCCTGCGCCGCCTGATCGAAGAGCGCGAAGAAGAAACCGTTGAAATCCTGCGCGGCTGGATGGAACAGGATGATGAGGTGCGCCCATGATCCGCGCCCTGACGCTTGAAGATTTCACCCGCCTGACCACGACACCCCCCGAAGCGGTGCCAGCGCCACAAGAAACCCCGACAGGCCCCGATGCCGGCGATGAAACCATGGCCGCCTTCGACGAGGGCTATCGCAGCGGCTGGGAAGATTGCGCCAAGGCCGAGGCCGAAAGCCAACGCCGCATTGGCGCCGATCTGGCCGCCAATCTCAAGGAATTGTCGCTAAGCTTTGCCCAGGCGCGCGCTGATGTTCTGACGGCACTTGGCCCGCTGTTCGAAGACATGGCCGCCCAGCTTTTGCCAAGACTGGCCGCCGAGGCCATCGCCCCGGCCGTCATCGCGGAACTGCGCGCGGCGGCCGAAAGCGCCACTCAGGCAAAGGCCGTGCTCTTCGCCGCACCCGCCGCATTGCCGGCGCTGGTGCAGCTTGTCGAAATGCAAGACGGGCTCGAGATCGAACTGCGCGCCGAACCCGCCTATGCCGAAGGTCAGGTCTCGCTGCGCTTTGGCTCAGAGCGGCGTGACGTTGATCTGAGCGATGCCGCCCGCCGCATGGCCGAAGCGATCCGCGCCTTTGCGGCGCAAGAACACGGCGCGACCCAACCCCCACCCATCCAAAAAGGAATGGCCTGATGTCCGAGCCGAACACCTTGCTGCGCGCCGCCGCCTTGCAGTCGGTCCCGATCGAGATCCGCGTCTCGGTCGGCCGCGCGCGCCCATTGCTGCGCGATGTGATGGAATTGGCACCCGAAGCGCTCTTGACGCTCGACAGCCGCATCGAGGATCCGGTGGCGCTATATGTGGGCGACCGGATGATCGCCGAGGGGGAACTGGTCCAGCTTGAGGGGGAGCGCGAAGGCCAGCTGGCCGTGCGGATCATACGACTGGCCGAGGGTGGGCATGGACCAGCATAGGCTTTTGCGAGCACTGGCCTTTGCGGCGGTGGCGCTGATCTTGCCACAAGCCGCACTTGCGCAAGAGCTGACGCTGAACCTTGGCGATGACGCCTCGCTGACCGCGCGGGCGCTACAGTTGATCGCGCTGATCACGGTGCTGAGCCTTGCGCCGGGTCTGGCGATCATGATCACCTGTTTTCCCTTTGTGGTCACGGTGCTGTCGATCCTGCGGCAGGCCATCGGCTTGCAGCAATCGCCGCCCAACATGCTGATCGTCAGCCTTGCGATGTTCTTGACCTATTTCGTCATGGCCCCCGTCTTTCAGGAAGCCTATCGCATCGGCATCGAACCCTTGATCGCGGGCGTGTTGCTGCCGCAAGATGCGCTGATCGCGGCCTATGGGCCGTTTCGCGGGTTCATGTTGAACCGGGTGGAAATCGAGACCCTGCAAAGCCTTGCGCAATTGCGGGGGATCACGGACATCACCGACCCCGAGGCCTCGATCCTTATCCCCGCCTTCATGTTGAGCGAGGTCGAACGCGCCTTTCAGATCGGGTTTTTGATCTTTTTGCCCTTTTTGATCATCGATCTGGTGGTGGCCGCGATCTTGATGTCGATGGGCATGATGATGGTGCCGCCCGCGATTGTGTCGCTGCCCTTCAAGCTTGCCTTTTTTGTCGTGGCCGATGGCTGGGCTTTGGTCACCGGCGCGCTGGTGCGCAGTTATTTCTGATCCGCAAGATCCAAGTGCAAGGATAAACCCATGACCGACCATCCGATCCCCCCCCGTGCCAGCACAAATCCGCGGGACGAAAAGCTTCTGGCCATCGCATCCGTTTTTGGCGATGCGGTGGCGGCGCGCTTGGCCAAGGCACCGGCGGCCCAACCGCAGCGCCGCCCGGATGGCCCGGCCACGACGGCTGACCGTGTGGCATGGCAAACCAACCGCTTGATCGCGCATTTGCGCGCGCGGGTGGGGCCCGATGAGGGGCGCACGCCGCCCACACGGTCGGCCCCGGCCATGCCACGCCCCCCGATCCAGCCACGCAAGGCTGCACAGATCCCGGTTTTGGTCGAAGGTGAGGATCTGGCCGCCGAACACCCCGCCGTCATCGCCCATATGCTGCGCGAGGCGCCGCAACACATGCGCGTGGCCGTGTTGCGCGCGCTGCCCGGGCAAGTCGCCCGTGCCGTGATGCGGCGACTGAGGGTGGCCTGAGCGCATCACGCCATCCGGTTTCGCAAGCTGACGGCGCTGTCAGCCAGCACCATCGCGCGCCTGCGCGCCCAGGGTCCGTTCACCCCCGGCCGCGCGCAAGCCCAGCCTCAAGCCGCGCCGCCAAGCGGCAGCGGTGTTGGCCCATGCGCGCCATCCGCTTGGGACGGGACCATGGTAAACGGTGCGGGCGCAAGACCCCTGAACAGATCCACCTTTGCCATGCCCGATGGCGTTACGCGCTCGGGCCCGGCGGGTTTTGGCCAAAACGCACGCAGCCCAAACCGATGATCGGTCCGGGGCGGCGATTGCCGCCAAGCTCGGCCTGCCCTGCTCCACCGTCGCGCGCTGGCTGACGCGGGCGGGGTTGGGCAGGCTTTCGCGGCTCGACCCGCCCGAGCCCGTGCGCCGCTATCAGCGCGAACGGCCGGGAGAGCTGGTGCATCTCGACATCAAGAAGCTGGGCCGCTTCGCGCGGCGAGGTCACCGCATCACAAGCACCCGCAGGGGCTGCCGCAACCGCGGTGCGGGCTGGGATTTCGTTCGTGTCGCGACGGATGACGCGACCCGCCTGGCCTATGTCGAGGTGCTGGCCGATGAGCGCAAGGCGACCACCACCGCCTTTGTGCTGCGCGCGCTGCGCTGGTTCCGCAGCAACGGCATCCGGACCGAACGGGTGATGACCGACACCGGCAGCGCCTATCGCTCACGCCAGTTCCGCAAGGCGCTGCGCTGGCTGGGCATCCGCCACATATACACGCGCCCCTACACGCCGAAGACCAACGGCAGGGCAGAGAGGTTCATCCAGATCCTTCTGCGGGACTGGGCCGATGAACTGTCCCACCCGTCCTCCGCCGCGCGCAATGATGATCTGCCCAGATGGCTTGACTGGTTCAACCGATCAAGACCACATTCCGCACTCAAGGGCCTCGCTCCGATCTCTGCGGTGAACAACCTGATGAGAAACCACGCCTAGCGCACGATAAATTCTGCGTGCAAGGCGCCCGCTGCCTGAATGGCGTTGAGGATGTCGATCATCTCGCGCGGGGAAACACCCAGGGCGTTCAGGCCGCTGACCACATCCGACAGGCTCGTGCCCGCGGGCAATTCGGCCAACCCGGTGGCCTGTTGTTCCTCGATGGCCACATCGGTGCGCGGCAAGATGACGGTTTCGCCTTCGGCAAAGGGGTTTGGCTGCACCGCGATCGGGCGTTCGTCGATCCGAAGGGTCAGATTGCCCTGCGCCACGGCAACGGTGCTGATGCGCACATCCTCGCCCATCACGATGGTGCCCGAGCGCTGATCGACCACGACACGCGCCCGGCGTTCGGGTTCGACCAGAATATTTTCCACCCGGCTCATCGCATGGGCGGGCGACGGCGTGCGCGTGGCGGTCACATCCAGCGCGACGGTGCCGGAATCCAGCATCACCGCAACGCGCTGACCGAAATCGGCATTGATCGCCTGTTCGATGCGGGCGGCGGTGGTGAAATCGGGGCTGCGCAGCGCCAACCGCACTTCACGCAGGCTGTTGAACTGAAAATCGACCTCGCGTTCCACGCGGGCACCCGACGGGATCGCCCCTGCCGTCGGCACGCCTTGGACCACCGCAGCCCCATCACCCTCGGCCGCGACCCCCCCGGCGATGACCGACCCCTGTGCAACGGCGTAGATCTCGCCATCCGCAGCGGTGAGCGGCGTCATCACCAGGGTGCCGCCCATCAGGCTGTCGGCATCGCCGATCGCCGAAACGGTTACATCGATGCGCCCACCCTGACGCGCGAAAGGCGGCAAGACGGCGGTCACGATCACCGCGGCCACGTTTTCCGGCCGGAACTGTTCGCCCGTCACGTTGACGCCCAAACGTTCAAGGATGTTGACCATGATCTCTTCGGTGAAGGGCGCGTTGCGCAACCCGTCGCCGGTGCCGTTCAGGCCCACGATCAACCCGTAGCCCACCAGATCGTTGCCACGCACCCCGTCGAATTCCACCAGATCCTTGATCCGGACCGGCGTGGCCTGTGCGGCTTGCACAAGGGCCGCGATCACGCCAAGGCACAAAAGGAAAGGGCGGATCATCGCAAGTACTCCGTCAGGTTCAGGCGCGACAGACGCGCGGTCAACACATACAGCGTTTCAAGCCGGGTCTGGGCGGCTTGCAGATCGGTGGCGGTGCGGTAGGGATCGGCCTCGGTCATGCGGGTCTGTTCGATCTGCAACCCGGCGCGCGCTGCTTCGGCGGTCACGCGCGCCTCTTCGATGCGGGCCTGCGCCACGCCCAGATGCGACTGCAAACGCACCAGCCCCTCTTCACCGCTGCGAAGCCGGGTGGTGGCCGCCGAAATCAGCGCCTGCTGTTCGTCTTGGTCGCCAGAAATCGGGGGCTCGGTCGCCAGCGCCGCAATCGCAAGCCCCGCCAGCACCTGACGCAGGGCAGGATCAAGCGCGCTGATGGCGGCCTCGGTCTGCAATCCTTCGCCGAGGATAGCGGGGGCGGCGGGGCCGGTTCCGCCTTGCCAGGCCGTCGTCTCGTAGCCGCCGCCTGCGGACAAGAACCACCCTTCGACTGCGGCGATCTTGTCGGCCGGGGTTGCGGCGGCATCCACCAGCGGGCGCAAGGCATCCAGCATCGCCGCCCCTGAAATCAGCGCGGGCCGGTCTGGGGCATTGCCGGAAAACAGCGATACATCCGCCACGCGGGTGTTGAGCGCACCGACCGCCTGTTCCAGGCGTTCAGGGGCGTCGGCGATCGCCAATACCATGTCCTGCAGTCGGCCCGCCTTGGCGGCCTGCAAGATGCCTGTGCCAAAGCCGTCAATCTCGGCTTCGACGCGGGCCAGCACGGTCTGGCGCGCATCGGCGGCAATGGCCGCGTCGCGGATGCTGTGCGAAAAGGTCTCGGTCAGACGCAAGGACCGCGAGATATCGGCCATCGCCGTGAAATCGCCGCCCACAGCGCGACCAAGATCGGCCTGCCGGCCGCTGGACAATTCCGATGTCAGGCGCTGCAGATCGTGGCGCAAACGCGCCCCATCTTGCTGGATCGTCTGAAAACGGGCGGCATCGCCCAGCGCTGTCCAGCTCATCTGCCCATCCGGATAAGTTGATCGATCATCTCCTGCGCGGCGGTGATGACGCGCGCATTCGCGGCAAAGATCTTTTCGATACGCAGCAATTGCAGCATTTCGGAATCGGTGTTGACGCCTTGCGCAAGTTCCTCATTGCGCAAGACATCCAGACGCGCGGCGGCATGCGACTGGCGTGTCTCGGCCGACTGTCGGGCCATGCCGACACCCGACAGATGATCAGCGACCAGCCCCGCGAAACTGCGGTTCGTGGCGGAAAAGCTGCCCGAGGCCGTTGGTCTGAGGGCGGCAAGCGCATCGCGTTGCGCCTGAAGCAGACCGGCAGCCCCGCCTGGCCCCGGAACCGCTGCCCCGAGGCCATCGCGCAGCCGCCAATGCGCGCCACCCTGATCCGGAAGAACCGCCGCATTGACCCGCAGCCGCGCGGCCAGACCTGTCTCGGTGGCCGCATCGGGCACAGCGCCCGCATCGGTGAACAGCCCGGGCTGGCCCGCCGCGCGGGTCGGATCGATCCCGGCGGCATCAAGGCGGGCGGCCAGATCACGGGCGATCGCATCGATATCGCGTTGCGCGGCGGGGCCCCAGGCGTCGCGCTGCAAGAACAGCGCGGCCAGTTCACCGCCCGCCAGCGCAGCCGTGGGGCCGTCAAGTGCCAGGGCCCGGCCATTCAGTGTCAAACCCGACAGCGCGCCGTCAGCGAGGGTGCTTTCGGCCGTCATCACCGCAACCGGGGAAAACCCCAGCACCGCCGCCCGCCCGTCGAGCAGCGCCTCGCCATCGGCACTGTAGAGCTGCAAGGCCCCGCTGGCGTCGCGGCGGCTTTCCAGCGGGACAAGCGCCGCGATATCGTTGACCAGCCGGGCCTGCGCATCAAGCAGCCCCGACACATCCGTCGCGCCCCCCCCATCGCGCCGGATGCGGGTGTTGAGCGTGGCCAGTTCGCCCAGCGCGCCATTGAACCGCTCGATCCCGCGCGCAATGGCGCCATCCGCCGCAAGGCGTTGCGCCTGAATGCCGTCGGAGATGCCGTTGATCGTGCCCGCAAGCGCAACCGCGGCGTCGACTGCGCCCGCAAGCCGGACCTGATTGTGCGGGCTGGCGGCGGCGGCGGTCAGGGCCGCCTCGAATGCGGCGCTGCGGGCTGCAAGACTTGCGGGAGTGTCGGGAATTCCGATCGCGCCCTCGAGGCGGTTGAGGTGCTGGCCCTGTGTGGTGCCAAAGGCAAATTCGGCCTCGGCCCGGCGGCGGTGCCCGATCAGGGCCGCATCCTCGATCCGCAAGACGCCCAATACCCGCGCCCCGGACCCGCCATTGCCAAGGTTCTGGCCGGTAACCGACACTTGCCGCACGCCATACCCGTCGGTCATCGCGTTGGAAATGTTGGACGACACGATGTCGGCCGCCCGCGATGTGACGGTAAGGCCAGACAAGGCGACAGACATGACGCTGGAAAGACTCATGGCTCAACTCCGGCCAAGGGCGCGGATCAGCGCTTGATGTTGGTGGTTTCCTGCAACATTTCGTCCACCGTCTGGATGAGCTTGGCGTTCGAGGAATAGGCGCGCTGGGTCTGGATCAACTGCGTCAGTTCGCCTGCGACATCGGTGGTGGATTCCTCTCGCGCATAGCCCACCATGTCGCCGGTCGGCCCATTACCCGCATTCCACAAGAAGAACTGACCCGTTTCGGGCGTGATGGAATAGGTCTGGTTGTCCTCTGCCCGGAGCCCGTTGAGGTTGGGCACATCGACAACCGGGATCTGATACAGCACGCGGGTGATGCCGCTGTCGTAGATTGCATTCAGATAGCCGTTGGCATCAACCTCCACCCGGCTCAGATTGCCCACGGGCGACCCATCCTTGACGACCGGCGACCGGGAAAAATTGACGGAAAGCTGCGTCAGGCCGCCGGGCGCCCCGATGCCAAGGTCGAGCGGCCCGCTTTCGACCATCAGGGACAGGCTGCCGGTTGCCGGATCGAAAGGCCCGCCCACGACAGGCGTGACCGATGCAAGGTTGCCGCCCGTGCCGCGCTGGCTGTCGAAGACCAGCACATATTCGCCGATGATCGCCCCGTCCTGGGCGCTGTCGCGGATTTCCATCCGCCATTCATGGCTTGTCCCGGTCGCCGGGATCGCCGGTGTAAAGCCGATCTCGAGAAATCGGGGCGTGCCGAGATTGTCGTAATATTCCGCCGATATGACATAGGGCTGGCCGGACCCGCCGGCCTCGGTTGCGGTCGCGGGCAGGTTCGCGGAAAGTTGCATGCGCGTGGTCGGATCGCCCGCGAACTGGTTGGCGCTGATCTGGATCGGGCGCAAGCCGTCAAAGGTGTCGCGCGGGAAATTCGGAATGACCCCGTCGGCATTGGCCGGCCAACCCATCAGCACCTCGCCCGTCTTGGTGCGCAAGATGCCATCCGCGTCAGGCCGAAAGGACCCCGTCGTGACCAGACGGATCGGCAGATCACCGACCGGGCGGTTCAGCGCCGTTGCCGATGTCACCGGCAACAAGCCCCGCCCACCGATCGCAAGGTCGGTGGGGTTTTCCGTGGCCACCAGTGCGCCGCGCTGGTCGATCATGCGCGTGACCGGCGCGCGCACGCCACCCGCCGAATAGGTGCCATCACCCTGCATGATCACGAGCGACGAAAAATCGGCGACAACGCGCTTGTAGCCAAAGGTGCTGGAGTTGGCGATATTGTCGGCGATGGTGGCAAGGCGGTTTGCATTCGCCTGCAAGCCAGACACCCCGGAATTCATCGAAGAGGAAATCGTCATCTCATGCGCCTTTCTGCTGCATCGGGGATTTGTGGGACAGTTGCCTGCCGGGCCTTAAGGCGAAGCTAATATTTCGAATTGTTCCTATTTCCTGCGCGTGGCGGTTCAGGGCGGCGTTATCGGTCGCTGCGCAGCAAGATGATTTCCAACCGCTCATTGCGCGGCGACATCGGGTTTTCGGTCACGGGTTCGCGGTCGGCATGCCCCGTGACGCGTTGAATGCGGCGCGCTGGCAAATCCGCTGCCTCAAGCAGGCTGCGAAACAGTTGCGCGCGCTCGGTCGATGCGTGCCAACGTGTCTCGGTGGCCAGAACAAGGGGTTGGGCAATCACATGCCCCTCAACCGCGACGGCGTTGCTGACGGTACCAAACAGGCTTGCCATCACAGCCGCCAACTCAGCCAGCCAAGGTGCCGGTTGCTCGGTCTCGGGGTCGAAAATCAGCCGTCCGGGGCGGGAAAACACCTCGATGATCAAGCCCTCGTCGGTCAAACGTGTGGCGATGTGGGCCAAGATCTCGTCTTGCAAGGCGCTATCGCCGCTTTGCCCGGTGAGCGCGGCGGCCAAAGCCTCGAGCGCGGCGGTTTCGGCGTCACGCGCGTCAGCGTCATGCGCGCTGCCTGACAGGCCAAGGCTTTGGCGCCCTTCGGTCGGGCGCAGGCTTGTTGCGCCGGTGCCCGACTGCGCGGTGGTGTTTTCGGCGAACGGGCTTTCGCCCCCGAATGCGCCATCACCACCGCCCGAAATGCGCGCGATGGGAATATTGGGCGAGAAGTAATCGGCAAGCCCCTTGCGCTGCTGTTCCGTTGTCGCGTTGAGCAGCCACATCAGCATGAAGAACGCCATCATCGCCGTGACGAAATCGGCATAGGCGACCTTCCACGCGCCGCCATGATGGCCGCCACCGGCGATCACCTTTTTGCGCTTCACGATCAAGGGGCGGGTTGTATTGTCAGTCTTGGCCATGCACGCAGGCGTAGCACAACGACCCTGAACAGCGTGTTAACGCGGCCTCAAGCCGACACGGGGCGCAGTTGGCGGGCCAACAGGGCGCTGATCGCCAGCATCACGGCGGCCACCGCCAGACAGGCGGGCAAACCGCCCCATTGATAGCTCAGCCCCGACAAAAGCGTGCCGATCAGCCGCCCCGCCGCATTGGCCATGTAGTAAAAGCCCACATCCATCGTCACCCGCTCGGCCCGCGTGAAGGCAAGGATCAGATAGGAATGCAGCGCCGAATTGATGGCGAAAATCGCGCCGAAACCCAAGAGCCCCGCAATCAGCGTGCCCGTCAGCCACGGCGCAGGCGCACCCGCGAACCACACCAGCGCGGCCAAAAGCGCAGGCAACAGCGCAAGACCCAAGGCCCAAGTCCAGGCTTCATTTATCAAGACCGCTTGGCCGCGTGTATCGGCCCTGAGCAGACGCGGCGCGCTGGCCTGAACCGCACCGTAAAGGATGATCCAGACCGCCATGAAGCTTCCGATGGTGAAAAACGCCACCCGGTTTCCCGCCACCGTGCCATCCGACAGCACAGCGTAGAAATAGATCGGGATGCCCACGACAAACCACACATCGCGCGCGCCGAACAAGAACACGCGTGCCGCCGACAGCCAGTTGACGTTGTGCGATTTGGAAAACACCTCGGTGAATTTCGCCCCTTTGCGCCCGGTGGGCAGGCCGCTTGGCATGCGCACCGCGATCACCAACAAGATCACGGCCAGCACAGCGGCCATTGCCAGCACCGAACCGACAAAGCCGACAAGAGCGAGCATCGCCGCCCCGAGAAGGAAACCCAAGCCCTTGACCGCGTTCTTCGACCCGGTCAGCAACGCAACCCAGCGAAACAGCACCCCCTCGCCTGCGGGCGCAAGCAGTTTCACCGCCGATTTTGACGACATCTTGGCCAGATCCTTGGCCACGCCCGACACCCCCTGCACGCACATCACGAAGGCGACCGAGGCGGCGATCCCCCATGCGGGGTCAAGCTGTGCCAGCGCGATCAACGCCACGATCTGCAAGCCAAGCCCTGCATAAAGCGTCGCCGTCAGGCCAAAGCGCGCCGCGATCCAGCCTGCCGACAGGTTCGTCACGATGCCCGCGATCTCGTACAAGATGAACAGATAGGCCAGCTGCACCGGGGAAAAGCCCAGCGTATGGAAATGCAAAAGCACCAGCATGCGCAGCGCGCCATCGGTCAGCATGAAGGCCCAATAGGCGGCCGTCACCGCGATATAGGCGGCCATGCCCGCAGGGCGCCGGGACGCATCGGTCATGGGTTGGCGCCAACCATCAGCGCCACATCGACCAGCCGGTGGGCATAGCCCATTTCATTGTCATACCAGGCGTAAATCTTGACCTGCGTGCCGTTCACAACCATCGTGGAAGGCGCATCAATGATGCTGGAGCGTGTGTCGTTGGTATAGTCCGCGCTGACCAGCGGACGCTCTTCATAGCCGAGGATTCCCGCCAGCGATCCGGCAGCGGCCAGCTTGAACAGGGCGTTGACCTCCTCGGCGGTGGTGGGGCGGACCACCTCGAACACGCAATCGGTGAGCGAGGCGTTCAACAGCGGCACGCGCACCGCATGGCCGTTCAGCTTGCCGGTCAGTTCCGGGTAGATCAGCGTGATCGCCGTGGCGCTGCCTGTTGTCGTGGGGATCAGGCTGTTCAAGGCCGATCTGGCACGGCGCAGATCCTTGGCGGGGCGGTCCACGATGGTCTGGGTGTTGGTCACGTCATGGATCGTGGTGATCGAGCCGTGCTTGATGCCCAGACCCTCGTGGATGACCTTGACCACGGGGGCCAGACAATTGGTGGTGCAACTGGCCGCCGTGACGATCCGGTGCTGCGCGGGGTCATAGATGTCGTGGTTCACGCCATAAACAATATTGACCGCGCCGCCATCCTTGACCGGGGCCGAGACCACCACGCGCTTCACGCCCGCGTCGAAATAGGGCTGGATCTTGGCCGCCGTCTTGAAGACGCCGGTGCAGTCGATCACCACATCGACCCCATCAAGCGGCAGCTTTGCAAGATCGCGTTCCTTGAAAACCGGCAAGCGCCGCCCGTCGATGGTGATGCTGTCGGCATCGCTGTGGATGTCGGCCTGCCAGCGGCCATGCACGGTGTCGAATTCCAGCAGATGCGCATGCATCGCCGGATCGCCCACCGCATCGTTGATCCATGCGATCCTGGCACCGCGTTCCAGAAGCGGGCGCAGCGCCAGCTTGCCGATCCGGCCCAGTCCGTTCAATGCATAGGTGGTCATTGCGAAACTCCATCCGCGCGGGCGATGTCATCGAGCGCATGCTGCAGGGATATCCGGTCGAGCGCCGCCAAGGGCAGCGCGGCAAAGGCCGTGATGCGATTGCGCAACATGCCATAGGCGTGCTGAAAGGCCAGCATCCGCTCGGCCTCGGTGCCGGTGGCCTTGACCGGGTCCGGGGTGCTCCAATGGGCGCTGAGCGGCTGGCCTGACCAGGGTGGGCAGGCCTCGTTGGCGGCGCGGTCACAGACGGTAAAGACGAAATCAAAGGCCGTCACATCGCCGCCCTGAAATTCCGCCACATGCTTGGATCGCAGATCGCCGGTCGGATAACCCTTGCTCTGCAACATCTTTACCGCCAGCGGGTTCAGGTCCGATTGCGGCTTGGTGCCGGCTGAAAACACATCGAACCGGTCGCCTGCGATCTTGCGCAGGATCGATTCGGCAAAGATGGAGCGGGCGGAATTCCCGGTGCAGATGAACAGCACGCGGTAGCGGCGGGCGGATGTCATGGGTCTGTCTCCGAAAGGGTCGATAAGGGCTGCGGGTGGGCACAAATCGGGGCGCCCAAGACAGCAATCGGTCCAAAGCGCGCCGGTCAGCGCGCGGATGCCGGCAAGATCGGGGCCATAGCGCAAAAAGGTGCCGCTGCGCGCGCGGGTGATCAGCCCCGCCTGCAACAGATCGGCCAGATAGGCGCTCAGGGTGTTGGGTTTCAGGCCCAGCACCACGGCGATTTCGCCGGCGGGCAGCGGGTCGGGATGACGGCGGATCAAAAGGCGCAACACATCCAGCCGCGCCGGATGGCCAAGGGTCGCGAATCGATCTGACAAGGTAATTTCCATATTTCTGGAAATATGGAAATTGTGGCGCATGACAAGTGAAGCTTTTGTGACGCTGGCGCAAGGATCGGACCTGCCGCCTTGCAATCCGCCCAAAGACTGACAAAAGAGATCGGATTGACCGGATCAGACCAGACGCAGCGCATCCATGCCAAATCCTGCCCGCATCCAGACCCCCAGACGCCTGTCTGGCCTTGCATGGCTGGTGGCGGGATTGTGCGTCTTGCCCATGGCGGCGGTGGTGGTGGCCGCCTTGGGCGGTGGCACCGACACGCTGGTGTCCCTCGCCGGATCGGTCTTGCCGCGCTATGCGGGGGCGACGGCGCTTCTGGTGGTGATCGTGGGCACGGGCACGGCAGTCATCGGCACCGCGACCGCATGGCTGGTGACGGCGACCCGCTTTCCGGGGCGGCGGGTGCTGGAAATTGCCCTGGCGCTGCCCTTGACCTACCCGGCCTATGTGCTGGCCTATGCCTATACCGATCTGCTGGACCATCCGGGATGGGTGCAGACAAGCTTGCGCGATCTGACCGGCTGGGGCCCGCGCGACTATTGGTTCCCGGAAATCCGCTCGCTCGGCGGGGCGGCCGCGATGCTGGTCTTTGTGCTGTACCCCTATGTTTATCTGTTGGCACGGGCGGCGTTCTTGCGGCAATCGGCGACCGCCTACATCGCCGCGCGCACGCTGGGTCAGGGGCCGTGGGGCGCGTTCTTTCGCGTCTCGGTGCCGGTGGCGCGGCCCGCCATCGCGGGCGGCGTCCTTTTGGCGATGATGGAAACCCTCGCCGATTACGGTACGGTCGCCTATTTCGGGGTCCAGACCTTTGCCACGGGCATCTATGTCAGCTGGTTTGGCCTGTTTGATCGGGCGGCGGCGGCGCAATTGGCGCTGTGCCTGTTGGTCGTGGCCCTTGCGCTGGCCACGCTGGAACAACGTCAGCGCCAGAACCAGCGCCACCATGACGCCGGGCGCCGCTTTGAACGGATGGAACCCGTAACCTTGCGCGGACGTGCGGCGGCGGGCGCGGTCGCGATCTGTGCGCTGCCGGTGTTTTTCGGCTTTCTGCTGCCCACGGGCATCTTGATCGCGCTGGCCTCGGGCGCCAGCCAGATATTGCTTTCACCACGCTATCTGGCATTTCTCCAGCATTCGCTGACGCTTGCGGGAATTGCCGCCGGTCTGACCGTGGCGGCGGCGATGGTCATGGGCTTCAACGCGCGGCTGCGCCCCACGCGGGGCACACAAGCCGCGATGCGGATCGCAGGCATCGGCTATGCGGTTCCGGGCGGGGTGATCGCGGTGGGGCTCCTGTTCCCCTTCGCGGCCTTTGACAACTGGCTTGACGCGATCATGGAGGCACAATTCGGCATCGATACCGGGCTTTTGATCACCGGCTCGATCTGGCTGATGATCGCGGCCTACATGGTGCGCTTCATGGCGGTGGCGCTGAACGCCTATGAGTCGGGTCTGTCGACGGTCAACCCCAACATGGATGCGGTGGCGCGCACCTTGGGCCAGGGGCCTGTTCCGATGCTGCGGCGCGTTCACATGCCGATCCTCAGGCCCTCGATCCTGACGGCGCTGTTGATCGTGTTCGTCGATGTGATGAAGGAATTGCCCGCGACGCTGATCTTGCGGCCGTTCAATTATGACACCCTTGCGGTTCAGGCCCACAGGCTGGCGTCGGATGAACGGCTTGCCGAAGCGGCGGTGCCCAGCCTTGTCATCGGCGCGGTCGGCCTGTTGCCAGTGGCGCTCTTGTGCTGGAGCATCGGCCGCGAGGGGCGCCACACCCGCAGCGCCGTGGACGCAGCACAGGGTCAGGTGTCGGGGACGGTGTGAAGGGATCTTGGTCCACCCGAAGCGCAGGGCGAAACCTGGCATCGCGAACGCCCGTACAGAGCCGCTGTTGCACCACTTTACTGCGGTCGCCCGCACGAAAGCACATCAGACAAAATGCCTGATCGGGGAAAACCTGGGCTTTGGGGGTCAGACCCCTGAGCCTGAGGCCAGAAATTGCAGGCATGAAATCGCGTGAAATATCATTGAAACCTACAGTTTTGTTACTTTCATGTTACCCGCACGATCGTCAAACGCCATGTCGCTGCGTCCGTGAAAATATTCGTCTACGGCCTTTTTACAGCCACCCCAATCAAAATAGTCGTCAAATATCAGCGAGCCGCCCTTGGCTAGCATTGGCCAAATACGGACGATGCATGTCTTGACGGGATCATACCAATCCACATCGATATGAGCGAAGGCCACAGGTTCTTCGACGATCATGGTATCCTGGAGAAGACCCTTGTAAAGTTCAATGCGTTCAACGGCTTCGTTTCCAACCAGTTCCCTGACATTGGACAGCACATAGCCCTGAAGGTCGCCTCGGTATCCATAGTAGGTATCTCCCCCGATACCCTTGCTTCTTCCGCTTATTATGGTTGCATATCGCTGATGCACGTCAGGCGGATCTTCGGGGCCCGGCGCCGGGATCATTTCAAAGGTGTCGTAGACGCTGATTGCACGGTCAGGCGCGTATGACGCGATCAAGACAAGTGATCCGCCAAGCGCACAACCAGCCTCAAGAATCCGACCTTCGATACCGTTCTTGTCGATCTCGCGTAGGGTCCTGATGATCTGGAGCATCTTTCGCTGCGAAAGATAGGTCAGCCTTCGATGTCTGATTTGTGACACGATGCCTTTTGGATCTTCTCCAATAAGGATCAACCTGGCCTTGGCTTCGGACACATTCCTTCGCAGAACATTTGCGAGTTTCAAACCTGTGGCTCCTGTCTTGCAGCATGTCTCGCTGGGCAGTTGATAGCGCCATGAGAAAATTGCAACTTGAAGTGAAACTTTCGCTTTGTACCGCAGAACATGGTGCTTGCGTTGACCAAGCCATGACAGACAGGCGGTTCGCTAAGCGTTCATTCCTCTGACGTTCACTATCTGAATTGCCGCAAACGGGCTCTGCCCGCAACCCTGTCGTTCACCGCAACGGCAGCGACAGTCGGCCCTGCGCCCCTTGATGGCTCTTCAGCCCACCCCCGCAATCCACAAACGAAAGAACGGGCGCCCCCATCGAAGGGCACCCGCCAATTCAGCCCCCCTTGGGGATCACTCCCAGCCGGCGTTTGCCAGAACCTGCACCGCCACTTCGACATTGGCGGCGATGTCGCTCAGGTCGATGGTGTCGGGGCGAAAGATTCCCAAGGCGGCGACCGATGGCGACAGGCCCACACCGGGCACGGCGGGGTATTCGTCATTGCCGGCCGAGAAATACTGCTGCGCCTGGTCCGAGGTCAGGTATTCCAGAAACCTGATCGCATTCTCGCGGTTGGGCGCATGGGCCGCCACGCCGCCCCCCGACACGTTCATATGCGCGCCGATGTCGTTCTGGTTGGGAAAGACCCAGCCGATATTGGCCAGCTGCTCGGGCGTGATCTGGCTGTCGCCTTCGCGGATGATGCGCGAGAAGTAATAAGTGTTCGACATGGCGATGTCGCATTCGCCCGAGGCGATGGCGCGAAGCTGGTCGGTGTCGCCACCTTGCGGCGCGCGGGCGAAGTTGCCCACAACGGCATTCGCCCAATCCTGCACCGCTGCCTCGCCCAGATGCGCGATCAGCCCCGCCACGATGTTTTGTGTATAGACGTTGGTGGCGGACCGGATGCAGACCTGACCGGCATAGTCGGGCTTGGCCAGATCCTGATAGGTCAGCGGCGGGTTGGTCACTTCGGTCTTGTCGTAAAAGAGGATCCGGGCGCGCTGCGAGAACGAAAACCAGTGGTTGCCATCATCTTGCAGATAGGCAGGCACGCGGGTTTCAAGGATTTCGCTTTCGACCGGCTGCAACAGGCCCATGGCCGTCGCGCGCGCCAGACGCACGGTGTCAACGGTCAGGAACACGTCGGCGGGGCTGTTGGCGCCCTCTGCCTGCATGCGGGCGATCAGTTCGTCGGCATTGCCTTCGATCCGGTTGACGGTGATGCCCGTCAGGGCGGTGAAATCGGAATAAAGCCGTTCGTCGGTGTCGTAATGGCGCGAGGAATAGAGGTTCAGCTCCTGCGCCTGTGCGGCAGTCAGGGTCGAGGCCGCGATGGCTGTGCCCAAAAGGGCGGCAAGGGTGCGGGTCATGGCAAGCTCCGTGATGGGTCAATTCTATACCTGACTGAAACACTCAGCTGGGTTGAGGCCCTTGAAACCCATCGCAAAGCCCAAGTCAACATTTCTGACAAAAATAATAGGGATACCGTGCCCGCTTGCCGCAGTTGCCCGTCCGGTGCAGGGTCGCGCGTGATCAAGGACAAGGGGAAAATGATGCGCGCCGGCATTGCCTTTCTGGTTCTGGCCTATGTGCTTAGCCAGTTCTACCGCGCCTTTCTGGCGGTGCTGTCACCTGTGCTGATCGCGGAAATCGGGGCCTCGACGGGCGATCTGGCGCGGGCCTCGGGGCTGTGGTTCGTGGCCTTTGCGCTGATGCAGCTTCCGGTGGGATGGGCGCTGGATCATCTGGGGCCACGGCGCACGGCGGCGAGCCTGTTCCTGATCGGTGGCGCGGGCGGTGCCGGGGTGTTCGCCATGGCACAGGGGCCGGGTGCGATCACGGTGGCGATGATCCTGATCGGCATCGGTTGCGCACCGATCCTGATGGCGACCTATTTCATCTTTGCGCGCGCATTTTCTGCGGCGGTGTTTGGCACCTTGGCGGGTGTCACTGTCGGGCTGTCGTCGCTGGGCAACATCTTGTCGGCGGCACCGCTGGCCTATCTGATCGAAGGCTTCGGCTGGCGCGCGACGGTGGGCGGATTTGCGGTGCTGACGGCGGTGATCGCGCTGGCCATCGCGGTTCTGGTGCGCGACCCGCCCAAACCCGAGGGCGAAGCAACAGGGTCGCTGATGGATTTGCTGCGCATGCCGCAGCTTTGGCCCATCCTTGTGATGATGTTCATCTGCTACGCGCCCGCCGCCGGGCTGCGCGGGTTGTGGATCAGCCCCTATCTGGGCGACCGCTTTGGGGCCGACCTTGGCCAATTGGGCATGGCCGCGCTGGTGATGGGCCTGGCAATGGTGGCGGGAAATTTTCTGTATGGTCCAGCCGACCGGATATGGGGCAGCCGCAAGCGGCCGATCGTGATCGGCAACACGGTGGTGGCGCTCTTGTGCCTGAGTTTCTGGGCGATGCCGCCCAGTGGCCTGTGGGCGGCGGTCGCGGTCTTTGCGCTGATCGGCTTGTTCGGCGCATCCTACCCCATCGTCATCAGCCATGGCCGCAGCTTTTGCCCCCCACATCTGACGGGGCGGGGGGTCACGCTGTTGAACCTGTTTGGCATGGGCGGCGCGGGCGTGATGCAATTTGCCAGCGGCCCGACCTATGCAGCACTGGCCCAGACGCGCGCCCCGGCCGAAGCCTATGGCGCGCTGTTCGGGCTGATCGGGCTGGCAATCCTCGCCGGGCTGACCCTCTATCTTTGGGCGAAGGACAGCACCGGCTAGACCAGCATCACGCCGCGCGACTGCGCCGCGGGCGACGGCCTTTGGGGGCAGCATCGGCAAAAGGGCGATGGGCGGATTTGCCGGCCTTGCCATGCCCCTGCCCCTGCCCTTGCCCCTGACCCGGTGCGCGCCCGCGGCCACCACCACCGCCACCGCGCTGGGGTTTTTCCATCTTGACCGCCTTGGGCCGGGTGCCGCTGGCGACGGGGATTTCCACCTTCATCAGCTTTTCGATCTGCACCAGCAGATCGACCTCTTCGGCGCAGCAAAAGGCGATTGCCTCACCCTCGCGGCCGGCGCGCGCGGTGCGGCCGATGCGGTGCACGTAATTGTCGGGCGTGTCGGGCAATTCATAGTTGATCACATAGGCCACGCCGGGAATGTCGATGCCGCGCGCGGCCACATCGGTGGCCACCAGCACATTGATCGTGCCGTCGCGGAACGCCTTGATCGCACGATCGCGCTGGCCCTGGCTTTTGTTGCCATGGATCGAGGCGGCGTTGAAACCGTCATCGACCAGACCCTTCATCAGCTTTTCCGCACCGTGTTTGGTGCGCGCGAACACCAGCGTCAGCGCGTCACGATCCCGGTTCAAGATCTCGCGCAAGACAGCGGGCTTGGCGCCCTTGTCCATGTAGCGCAGCGATTGCGTGACCTTGTCAGCGGCCTTGCCGGGCGGGGCCACCTGAACCCGGCGCGGGTTGGTCAGATAGGCGCGTGACAATTCTTCCATCTGCTTGGGCATGGTTGCCGAAAACAGCATGGTCTGGCGCGGCGTGCCCAAAGCGGGCGCGATGCGGCGCAGCGCATGGATAAAGCCCAGATCCAGCATCTGGTCGGCCTCATCGAGCACCAGATGGCGCGCCTGGCGCAGATCGACCGCGCCGCGATCCATCAGATCGATCAGGCGGCCGGGTGTGGCCACCAGAATATCGGTGCCACGCGCAAGGGTGGCGATCTGGCGCCCGATCGACTGACCGCCGACGACGGTGGCGATCTTGATCTGGGTGTTGAGCGTAAAGACCCGCAAGCTGTCGGCGATCTGGTTGGCCAGTTCACGCGTGGGCGCAAGGATCAGCGCGCGCGCCGTCCGCGTCTGGGGACGGGTGTTTTCATCCATCAGATGCGCAATCAGCGGCAGGCCAAAGGCCAGCGTCTTGCCTGTGCCGGTCTGGGCAAGGCCCAAGATGTCATGACCATCCAGCGCCAGCGGAATCGCCTGATTCTGAATGGGGGTTGGGGTGTCAAAGCCAGACGCCTTGAGCGCCTTGAGCAGCGCGGGCTTCAGCCCGAGCATGTCGAAATCGAACAAATCATATCCTTTCGGGCGCCGCATCACGCGGCAGCCATCGATCAGGGGCCACACACGGATGTGCATGGCGGACGAGGGTGCGACCGGGCCGCGTATCGGCGCGATCGTCAGACCCCTGCGTGACGGGAACCTGGGAAGTTGTCTGTCGCTGTCAGGTGCGCGGGGCATCCCCGCCGTCCGACTGCTCACGCGGCAGCGCAGCGACATGTGGGGCACATGCGATGTCCGACCGCGCATGTCAAGCGCCACGGCCCTTTTCCTTGGCGGGTGCTTCCTTTATGTGCCGATCCATCCACAAGGATAAGGACCAAGGAATATGGGATACCGAGTCGTCGTCGCCGGTGCCACGGGCAATGTGGGCCGCGAAATGCTGAACATCCTCGCCGAGCGGGAATTCCCCATCGACGAGATCGTGGCGCTGGCCAGCCGAAAATCGCTGGGCACTGAATGCAGCTTTGGCGACAAGACCCTGAAAACCAAGGACCTCGACACCTTTGATTTCACGGGCTGGGACATCGCGCTGTTTGCCGTCGGCTCCGAGGCGACGGCAATCTACGCGCCCAAGGCCGCCAAGGCAGGCTGCGTGGTGATCGATAACTCTTCGCTCTACCGCTATGATCCCGACGTGCCGCTGGTGGTGCCCGAGGTGAACCCCGAGGCGGTTCTGGGCTATTCCAGAAAAAACATCATCGCCAACCCCAATTGCTCAACCGCGCAGATGGTTGTGGCGCTCAAGCCGCTGCATGACCGCGCGCGCATCAAGCGGGTGGTGGTCAGCACCTATCAATCCGTGTCGGGCGCGGGCAAGGCGGGCATCGATGAGCTTTGGGACCAGACCAAGAGCATCTACAACCCGACCGACAGCAAGCCGCCCAGGAAATTCACCAAGCAGATCGCCTTTAACGTGATCCCCCATATCGACAAGTTCATGGAGGATGGATCGACCAAGGAAGAATGGAAGATGGTGGTCGAGACCAAGAAGATCCTCGATCCCAAGATCAAGGTCACGGCCACCTGTGTGCGCGTGCCGGTCTTTGTCGGCCATTCCGAGGCAATCAACATCGAATTCGAGGAATTCCTCGACGAAGAGGAAGCCCGCGATATCCTGCGCGAGGCGCCCGGCGTCATGGTGATCGACAAGCGCGAGGATGGTGGCTACATCACCCCCATCGAATGCGTGGGCGATTACGCCACCTTTGTCAGCCGCATCCGGCAAGACAGCACGCTGGATAACGGGCTGAACCTGTGGTGCGTGTCCGACAATCTGCGCAAGGGGGCCGCGCTGAACGCGGTGCAGATCGCCGAAACGCTGGGCAACCGGGTTCTGAAAAAAGGCTGATCGCCCAATCCACGATACATGCGGCCGGCCCGGATCACCCCGTGGCCGGCCTTGTGCTGTGCGGTGTTTGGCGGGCGGGCGCGCAAGACAGCAAATCCCCGTTTTGCCATTGCGTCGCGCTGGCCAAAGCCGCACCCTTGGCGCAAGACGCGTCACCAGAGCGGAGTGTACATCCATGCGTATCGCCCTAACCCTTGCGGCCCTGTTGGCGAGCAGCGCCACCGCCCTTGCAGATGACATCTTGATCCGTGCCGATATCGCGCAAGCCACGGTGTTTTTGTCGGGTGCCGAGGTAACGCGCCGGGCCGAAGTGACCATCCCCGCCGGCGAGCATCGGCTTTTGATCGCGATGCCCGATGCGGGGCTGGCCCATCTGGTCGGGGTCGAAGGGCCCGAAGGGGTGATCCTTGGCCAACCCAGCCTGATGACCGCCCAGCCCCTGACGATTGGTGCGTTGGATGATCCCCAACAGGCGGCAGCACGCGACTTGGTGCTTGCGGCCGAGGATGCACTGGCGGCGGCGGTCGACACGCTGGCGCTGTCGGATGGTGCGATCCGCGCGATCGAGGTGCAGCTTGCCTATCTCGATGGCTTGTCCGGCGATGGCATGACCGGAACCGACCCGGCGCTGTTGTCACAGCTTTTGTCAACACTGGGCGCGGAAACGGCTCGGCTTGAGGGGGCTTTGCACGCCGCCCGCATCGCCCGCCGCGACCCGGCACAAGCGGTAGAGGACCGACAAGAGGAACTGGCGCGCGCCCTTGACGCGCTGGCCCGGCTTTCGCCCTTTGACAACCGTGTGGATATGGTCGCGCTGTCCGTGACCGCCGCCCAAGCGACCATGGGGGCAATCACGCTCGATTACTTCACCCACGCGGCGCATTGGACACCCAGCCATGAATTGCGCCTTGAGACCGGGCGCGACGCGCTGAGCCTTGCGCGCTTTGTCACCGTCGCGGTTGAAGGCCCTGCGCGCTGGCACAATGTCGCCATGCGCTTTTCCACCGCCGAACCCTTTCGCCAGCGCGACCCAAGCCCGCTTTGGCCTGACCCCGCCCGGATCATGGAACCACGCACGGCCGACACTTTGACGATGTCCGAGGGCATGAGCGACCGGCTGATGCAGCCCGTATCGGCCGATGCGCGTGCTGTTCTGGCGGTCGAGGGGCTGGCGATCAGCTTCGACTACACCACCCCCGTCAGCATCGACGCGACCGGGAAAGCCGTTTTGCCGCTTGATCCCCTGTCACTGCCCACCGTGACCGAGGCCCGTGCCGTGCCACGCCGCGACCAAACCGCGTTTCTGGTGGCCACGGTGCAAAACGACAGCGGCGCGCCGATCCTGCCCGGACAGGCGCGCTTTTTCCGCGATGGCGCGCTCATCGGTGAGGATTGGCTGCCGCTGATTGCAGCGGGCGCCGAGGCCGAGCTGGGCTTTGGTCCGCTCGATCATCTGCCGCTGATCTGGATCGACCGCTCGCTGGCCGAAGGTGACCGGGGCATTTTCACCACCGCCCGCACGCAAAGCAGCCAGATCGCCTTTGGCGTAAGGAACCTGTCGGATCGGCCGGAAACTGTGCGGCTGCTCTATGCCACGCCCTTTGCCGAGCAAGAGGCGCTGACCCTGCGGCTGTCGCTGACCCCCGAACCCGATGCCCGCGATCAAGATGACCAGCGCGGCGTTCATGCGTGGGCGCTTGACCTGCCGCCGGGCGCGCAACGTCTGATCGAAATGACAGCCGCATTCGACTGGCCCGCGGGTCAGGTGCTGCTGTGGCAGCCCTGACACCTCAGAACCGTTCGGCGCGCAACACTTCGCAATCGGTGACGGTGACCAAACCGATATGGCGATCGACCATGGAAAACGCAGCATCGAGCAGGCCATCGAGCCGCTCGGGGCGGATGATGCACACGACGCTGACCATGCCGCCTGCGCGGCTGACCTGTCCCTCGCGGTTCCATTGGCCGGACCGGCCCGATCCACCCAGTACGGGCAACACGGTGAATCCGGTAACCCCCGCCTTGATCAAGGCGGTGGTCAGCCGGGTTTCCATCACCGATTCGATGGTGATTTCGACCCGTTTGGCCTTGTGAGTCTGCATCTGCGTCAGCCTCCGGTGACGGCGCTGGCCACCGCCAGGTAAAGCGGGATGCCAAGCGTCAGGTTAAAGGGAAAGGTCACGCCCAGCGACAGCGTGAGATAGACCGACGGGTTCGCTTCGGGCAAGGCGACCCGCATCGCCGCTGGCACCGCAATATAGGACGCCGAGGCGCAAAGCGTCATGAACAAGACCACACCGCCCGTGGACAGGCCCAGCATCAGACCCGCACCCAGGCCCAGCATCGCGCCGATGGGCGGCATCACCACGCCAAACAGCAACAGACCCGGCGTCAGCACCGCGCGCGCCGATCTGAGGCCGCGCCCTGCGACCAGGCCCATGTCCAGCAAGAACAGACACAGCACCCCTTGAAACGGCGCCACGATGAAGGGCGCGATGCGGTCCATCCCTTCGGCCCCGGTCACCCAGCCGATCAGGAAGGACCCCACCAAAAGCACGATGGACCCATTCAGCAAGATCTCGCGCATCAGCCCCTCTTCCATCGCGGCCCCGGCCTTGCCATAGCGCGCGATGATCCAGAGCGCCGACAAGATCGCGGGCGCCTCCATCACGGCGGCCACGGCGACCATGTAGCCCTCCGATGTCAGCCCCGCCGAAGAGATGACCGAAGTCGCCGCCACGAAGGTCACGATGGAAATGGAGCCATAATGCGCCGCAACCGCCGCCGCATCGGTGACATCAAGCCGTGACATCCCCCGAAGCAGCACAAAGGCGATCACCGGCAGC
This sequence comes from uncultured Roseicyclus sp., assembly GCF_937892565.1. Classification (GTDB taxonomy): domain Bacteria; phylum Pseudomonadota; class Alphaproteobacteria; order Rhodobacterales; family Rhodobacteraceae; genus Roseicyclus. The sequence goes on from NZ_CALAHQ010000023.1 coordinate 98,231, forward strand.
ACAAAGGACAAGATCACGCCCAGCAGAAGCGACATCAGAAGCGTGGCATCGATCCCGTGATCGGCCACGCTGGCCCCGCCCTTGAAGCCGATGGCGAACAAAAGATAGATCGACATCCCCTTGGCGATGGCTTCGGGGATCGACAGGTCGGATTTGGCAAAAGCCGCCAAAAGGCCCAGCGCAAAGAACAGAATGATCGGTGACAGCAGATTTTCGGCCGCAAGCGCCAATATCCCATCCATACGCCCACTCCTGTCGATCGTTGCGTGACAGTGCCTTAGCGGCCCGCTGGGCTTGGGTAAAGCTCAGCCGCGCACGAAGTGGCGCACCTCGCCATCAAAGGTTTCCACATCCATCTCGGACAGGTCGGTCCAAAGCCCGTGCAGCGTCAGCTGGCCCGCATCCACCGCCTGCGCCACAAAGGGATAGCTCATCAGGTTTTCCAGGCTGATCTGGATGCCCTCCTTTTCCAGCGCGGTCTGACGGTGCATGGGGTCGGCGATATCCGCGATCCGGGCCACACCGGGGCGCAACACGTCAAGCCAGCGCCCCACGAAGCTTTCGATCTGGTCCAGCTCGGCCGCCTCGCCGGCGCACATCTGCAAGCATCCCTTCACGCCACCGCATTGCGAATGGCCCTTCACGATGATGTGGTGGACCTTCAGAAACCTGACGGCGTATTCCACAGCCGCCGCGGTGCCTTGGTGATGCCTGTCGGGCGCATAGGGCGGCACCAGATTGGCGATGTTGCGATGCACGAACAATTCGCCGACCTGCTGGCCAAAGACCGGGCCCACCGCCACACGGCTGTCGCAGCAGGCAATCACCATGGCGCGGGGGTTCTGCCCCTCGATCGCCAGTTTTCGAAACAGGTCACGATTGCGTGGAAACTCGTGAATTTTCCAATGCTTGTAGCGATCCAGCAGATAGGGGGGCAGAGATTTCACACGATGCATGTCAGGGGCCGTCCTTTGTCGCACGTCGCGCAGCATTAGCCCAAATGCAGCGCAAATTGGAGGTGCTTTTTGCGCCCGCCCTAAGGCTTTGTTCAGATCGCGACCGAATGGTCAGCCCTGCCCGTGGTGGGGTTGGAATGTGGAGCAAATGAATGAGGGCGGGTGTTACCGAACTTCCGCTGGGGGAGCCGGCTGGCTTTAACCCCGGCCAACTGGAACTTTTGTGTGATCGATTGGGCGAACAGCGCGCCGAGGCCGAGGTGGCCTATGCGCTGGACCGGCTTGCCACCCTGCTCGATCAGATCGCACCCCTGAAGCAGACAGGTGATCATCGCGCCCTCGAAACGCTGTTGGCCGCCCTTGTGCGCGATGCCCGCATGATCGGCATGGCGACGCTGGCGCAAGCCGGGCGGCATGTGCTGGATTGTCTGGAAAGCGGCGATACCGTCGCGCTGGCAGCGACGCTGGCACGGCTCGAACGTGTTGGGGATCGCTCGATCCATGCAATCTGGGATCTGGAGGATGTTTCCGGGTAACGGCCCTTGCGGCGACCGGGTGGGGCGCTAGTGTAGCGCGCGGTCGATACACCCCCAACCCCAGGGCACCATGCACAAAAATCTGCGTTTTGCCGCGCCTGACGCGGATGCCATTCCGATCCGGCTGGTTCCGCCCGACACCGCGCTGGACGACCTGACCGAGGTCGCGCGCGGCTGGGCGCAGCATCATGGCTTTTCTGGCACCTTGGCCCAGATATGCGCCTTGCCGGGATCGTCTGGGCGCCCATCCATGGTTCTTGTCGGTGCGGGCACCGCAGCCGATCGCCGCCGCCAGCGTTTTGCCATCGGCCATGCCATCGCGGGGTTGCCGGGTGCGATCTATGCGCTGACCAACCCGCCAGAAGGTGCCGATGGCGCGGAAATCGCGCTGGGGTATCTGTTTTCAACCTACCGTTTCGACCGCTACCGCAACCAAGGCGCGGCCAAGGCGCAATTGGTTGCCCCCACAGGCGTGGATGCCGCGCGCCTGGAACGGATCGCGGCCGCCGAGGCGCTGACCCGCGATCTGATCAACACCCCCGCCGAAGATATGGGCCCCGACGCGCTTGAGGCGGCGGCGCGCGATCTGGCCGGTGCCTTTGGCGCTGAAATCGCGGTGATCACGGGTGATGATCTGTTGTCGGCCAATCTGCCGCTGATCCATGCCGTGGGACGGGCCGCCGCCCGTGCGCCGCGCCTGATCGACATGCGCTGGGGCGCGGGCAAGCGGACGCTGACGCTGGTGGGCAAGGGCGTGTGCTTTGACACGGGTGGCCTGAACCTCAAGCCCGGCGCGTCGATGGGGCTGATGAAAAAGGATATGGGCGGGGCGGCCACCGTGCTGGGGCTGGCGCAAATGATCATGGCCGAAGGGCTGGATATCACGCTGCGCGTGTTGATCCCGGCGGTGGAAAATGCGGTCTCGGGGGCTGCGTTCCGGCCCGGCGACATCTTTACCGCGTGCAACGGCAAGACGGTCGAGATCAACAACACCGATGCCGAGGGCCGGCTTGTTCTGGCCGATGCGCTGGCGCTGGCCAATGAGGCCCCCGCCGATCTGACCATCTCGATGGCGACGCTGACGGGGGCGGCGCGTGTCGCGGTCGGCCCCGATATCGCGCCCTTCTTCACCGATGATGATGGGCTTGCCGCCGATCTGGCGACAGCGGCGGAACAGGTGGCCGATCCGGTCTGGCGGCTGCCCTTTCATCCGGCCTATGAGCCGCTGATCGAGCCCGGCATCGCCGATCTTGACAATGCGCCCTCGGGCGGGATGGCCGGTGCCATCACGGCGGCGTTGTTCTTGCGCCGCTTTGTGCCCGATGTGCCGCGCTATGCGCATTTCGACATCTATGCCTGGAGCCAGTCGAACGCACCCGGTCGGCCCAAGGGCGGGCTGGGCCAGGGGGCACGGGCGATCTTTCACATGCTGAGCGACGGCGGACAAAAGCCATGACAGACCCGAGAACCACGCCCGCCAACGGACGGGTGGCGCATGTCTCGCTCGAGGGGCAGGTCGAGGCCGAACGCTTCGTCAAGGGCCGCTGGATGATGGTCCAGCAACCGATGGTCAACATCACCGATGCCCCGCGCGGCAACCGGGTCAGCCAGCTTTTGTTCGGCGAGCGTTTTCTGGCGCTGGAAACGACGGATGGTTTTTCCTTTGGCATGACCGCGCGCGATGGCTATGTCGGCTATGTCCTGTCGGGTGCGCTCACCGGGGCCGAGGACGCGACCCATTGGGTCGTCTCGCCGGCCACGCATCTCTATCCCAAGCCAGACATCAAGGAACCGCCCGATGTGGCGCTGTTTTTCGGAAGCTTGGTCCGGGTCGCGGGCGAACGCGACGGCTTTCTGCGCATCCACACAGGCCACCATGTTCCTGCCCGACACCTGATGCCGATCGGCGCGCGGTTTTCGGACCCGGTGGGCATTGCGGATCTGTTTCTGGGCACGCCCTATCTGTGGGGAGGCACCAGCCGATGGGGGATCGATTGTTCCGGCCTTGTGCAAACAGCCCTGATCGCGTGCGGCATCGCCTGTCCGCGTGACAGCGATCAACAGGCAGCAGCGCTGGGCAGCCATCTGCCCGAAGGCGCGAATCTGCGGCGGGGCGATCTGGTGTTCTGGCGCGGCCATGTGGGCATGATGTCGAATGATCACATGCTGCTGCATGCCAATGCCCATCACATGGCCGTCGCTTATGAACCGCTGGCCGATGCGGTGGACCGGATCGCCGCGCGCGAATTCGGCAAAATTACCGCCATCAAGCGGCTTGGTCAGGCGGGCTAAAGTTCGACCAGCCGGATCAGCTTGCGCTCCAGCACGCGCAAGACCGCCGAAAGATCATGCCCCCGCTTCAGGATGCGCCCATCCATGCCGATCACGGCATATTGCCCCTGACGCTCGCGCAGCCTGGGGCGCTTTTCGATGCGGTAGATCGGATGTTCGGCCGCACGGCGAAAGATGGAGAAAACCGCCACCTCCGACAGATGTGATATCCCGTAATCGCGCCACTCGCCGGATGCGACCATGCGACCATAGATGGTCAGGATCACGCCCAATTCCTTGCGGTCAAAGGCCACCTGTTCGGCTTGCGCGGCTGGCCCCATGGGCTGGAAATGCATCACCATCCGAAAATTCTGTGCGCTATGGCCACGAAAATCAAGCACTAACGAAAAAGGCCCCGCCGGGGCGGGGCCTTGTGCGGAATTTGGCGCGGCGCGTTCAGGCGCGCACCAATGCCTCATAGGCGTCTGACATGCCACGCGTCAGCGCGCCCACCTCAAAGGTGTAATCGCCGATCTGGCCCACCGGCGTCACCTCGGCGGCGGTGCCGGTCAGCCAGCACTGCTCAAAGCTTTCCAGCTCTTCGGGCATGATGTGGCGCTGATGCACGGTGATGTTGCGCTCACCCAGCATGCGAATGACGGTCTGGCGCGTGATCCCGTTGAGGAAGCAATCGGCCAGCGGCGTATGCACCTCGCCGTTCTTGACGAAAAAGATGTTGGCGCCGGTCGCTTCGGCGACATAGCCGCGATAGTCGAACATCATCGCATCCGAGCAACCCTTGGCCTCGGCCGCGTGCTTGGACATGGTCGCGATCATGTAAAGCCCGGCCGCCTTGGCCTGATAGGGGGCGGTTTCCGGCGCGGGGCGGCGCCATTTGGCGATATCAAGCTTGGCGCCCTTGGTCTTGGCGTCGCCATAATAATTGCCCCAGCTCCATGCCGCGACGGCCATGCGCACCGGGTTGCGCTTGGACGACACGCCCATGTCATCGCCCGCCCCGCGCCATGCCAGCGCGCGCACATAGGCATCGGTCAGGCCATTGGCCTGCATCACCGCGTATTTCGCGGCCTCGATCTCATCGATGGAATAGGGGATCGACATGTCGATCATCTCGCCCGATTTCAGCAGGCGCTCGGAATGCAGGCGGCTTTCGAAGATCTTGCCGTTATAAGCACGCTCGCCTTCGAACACCGACGAGGCATAGTGCATCGCATGGGTCAGGATATGCACATTGGCCGAGCGCCAATCCACCAGCTTGCCATCCATCCAGATCTTGCCATCACGATCATCATAGGCTCCGGCCATCGGTCCGCTTCCCTGTCCATGTTACCGGTGCAGCCCACCGGTCAGATTTCCGAATGTTGCGCAATTTACGTCCGATCCGGGCATATTATTGCGCAAAACGCCCTAATCGCTAACAATCGATTCTTGGAAAGTCAACAAGGCTGACATAAACTGATCGAAATCGCGGACGGGATAACGAGGGAACAGCCCATGGCGGATCGTAACGCGACGAACATGAAAGGGCGGGGCGAAAGCCTGCTGTTTCTGACCGACGACCAGTTGCGCCGCGGGATCGAAGCGATGTTTTTCGCCTATCGCGGATTTACAGCCGACCCCGACCGCATCTTGCAAGATTATGGCTATGGGCGCGCCCATCACAGGGCGATCCATTTCATCAACCGCACCCCCGGCACCACGGTCAACAATCTGTTGTCGATCCTTGGCGTGACCAAGCAATCGCTCAACCGCGTGCTGCGTACGCTGGTCGAGGATGATCTGGTCGACAGCCGCGTGGGCACCCGCGACAAGCGCGAGCGCCACCTGTTCCTGACCCCCAAGGGTGCTGGGCTGGAACGCGAATTGTCCGAGGCCCAGCGCAACCGCATGCGCGACGCCTATCGCGCCGCCGGGCCCGAGGCGGTGGCGGGTTTCCGCACGGTGTTGGAGCAGATGATGAATCAGGAAATGCGGCGGCAGTATCTTGATGGCGGGGATGGCCCGAGATGAGCGGGGATATCGGCGCGCATCTGCTGATCGTCGATGATGACGAACGCATCCGCGGGCTTTTGCAGAAATTCCTGATCCGCCATGATTTCATGGCAACCGTCGCGCGCGATGCAGCACAGGCGCGGCGCCTGCTCAAGGGGCTGGCCTTTGATCTGATCGTGCTGGATGTGATGATGCCGGGCGAAGACGGCCTGAGCCTGTGCCGTGACATCCGGCGGACGCAAGACACCCCCATCTTGCTGCTGACCGCACGCGGCGAGGCGGGCGACCGCATCAGCGGGCTGGAAGCCGGGGCCGATGATTACCTTGCCAAACCCTTTGAGCCCAAGGAATTGCTGCTCAGGATCAACGCCATATTGCGGCGCGTGCCAAAACCCGTCGAAGACCGCGCGCTGCCACAGGTGCTGCATATGGGGCCAATCCGCTATGATCTGGACCGCGCCGAGATGTGGCACGGGGCCAAACCCGTGCGCCTGACCGCGACCGAGGCCGCCTTGATGCGCATCTTCACCACGACGCCCAACCGCACGATCAGCCGGATGGAACTGGTGACGCTGCTCAACCGCGAAAAGCTGGGCGCCGATGCGGTGCAGGAACGCGCCGTGGATGTGCAGATCACCCGCCTGCGCCGCAAGATCGAGACGAACCCCAAGGAACCGCGCTATTTGCAGACCGTGCGCGGCGCGGGTTACATGCTGGCACCCGACTGAACCGGAACCCACGCCATGACGCTTTTGGTAGAAAATCCCGCAGGTCTCGATCATCATACCCCGGCCGGCCACCCCGAACGGGTCGAACGGCTGGCGGCCGTGACCGCCGCACTCTCGGCCCCCGAATTCGACGATCTGACCCGCATGATCGCCCCCATGGCCGATGAGGCCGCGCTGCTTTTGGGCCACCCGCAAACCTATGTCGATTGGGTCCGCGCCCAGATGCCCGACAGCGGGCGCGCGGCGCTTGACGCAGATACCCATGCCAGCCCCGGCACGTGGGAGGCCGCGTTGCGCGGCGTGGGCGGCTGCATGGCCGCCGTGGACGCCGTTCTGACGGGGCGGGCGCGCAACGCCTTTGTCGCGACACGGCCCCCCGGCCATCACGCCGAAAGAACCCGTGCGATGGGGTTTTGCCTGTTTTCAACCGTAGCCATCGCCGCGCGGCACGCGCTGGAACACCATGGCCTGTCACGCGTGGCGGTGGTGGATTTCGACGTGCATCACGGCAATGGCACGCAAGATGTGCTTTGGGATGAACCGCGCGCACTGTTCATATCCTCGCACCAGATGCCGCTTTATCCCGGCACGGGCGCGGCCAGCGAACGGGGTGGGTCCAACAATGTGCTGAACCTGCCCTTGCCGCCCGGATCGGACGGGGCGGCGATGCGGCGCGCCTTTCAGACCCAGGGCTTTGCCAGATTGCGCGACTGGGCGCCGGACCTGATCCTGATCTCGGCGGGCTTTGATGCCCATGCCGATGATCCCTTGGCCAATCTGATGTGGGACGAGACGGATTTCGCGTGGATCACACGCGGTCTTTGCGACATCGCCGATGAGGTCTGTGGCGGGCGCGTGGTCTCGACTCTGGAAGGCGGGTATGATCTTCCGGCCTTGGCGGCTAGCGCCGCGGTGCATGTCATGGAACTCAAGGAGCGGCACGGATGAGCGACGCCAAACCCATCGCGGAAATGAGCTTCGAGGAAGCGATCCGGGAACTTGAACAGGTGGTCAGCGCGCTGGACCGGGGCGATGTGGCGCTTGAAGATTCGATCAAGCTCTATGAACGCGGCGCCGCCCTCAAGGCACGCTGCGAGGCCAAGCTGAAAGAGGCCGAGGAAAAAGTCGCGCAGATCACGCTCGACACCAATGGCCAGCCCACAGGCAGCACCCCGGTCGAAGGTCTTTGACCCGTGTTCAAGTTGGCGCTGGCGGCGGCACAGGCGGATATTTCGGATTTCCTGATTGCGGAACTGGCGCGTTTTGGCCCTGACCGCGTGGCCGAAGGCATGCGCTACGCCACGGATGGCGGCAAACGGCTGCGCGGATTTCTGGCGCTGGAAAGCGCGGCGCTGTTCGATGTGCCGCGCGATCAGGCGATGGTCGCGGCGGGTGCGGTGGAATGTCTGCACGCCTACAGCCTGGTGCATGACGATCTGCCCTGCATGGATGATGATGATCTGCGCCGGGGCCAGCCCACCGTGCATGTGAAATGGGACGAGGCGACCGCCGTTCTGGTGGGTGATGCGCTTCAAAGCTTTGCCTTTGAGCTTTTGGCCGATCCGCGCGCGGGCGATGCTGCACAGCGTGTGGCGCTGGTGGCCAGCCTTGCGCGGGCATCGGGCGCTCAGGGCATGGTGCTGGGTCAGGCCCAGGATATCGCCGCCGAAACCGCGGCCGCCCCCCTGACGCTCGATCAGATCACCCAATTGCAGGGCAACAAGACCGGCCGCCTGATCGAATGGCCCGCGCTGGCGGGGGCGATGTTGGGGCGGGCCGATCCGGCACCGCTCCTGGCCTATGCGCGCGCCATCGGGCTTGCCTTTCAGATCGCCGATGACATCCTGGATGTGACGGGCGACGCTGCCACCGCCGGGAAGGCGCTGCAAAAGGATGCCGCCGCCGGCAAGGCGACCTTTGTGTCGCTTTTGGGGCTGGATGCGGCCAAGCTTCGCGCCGCCGATCTCGTGGCCGAGGCAGAGGCCGCGCTGACCCCCTATGGCGAAAAGGCGCATCACCTGACCGCGCTGGCGCGCTACGTCGTCGACCGCGACAAGTAAGGCCCAAGGAAACCAAGCCCGTGACCCTGACCGCCCGCCCGACAACCCCTTTGCTTGACCGCGTGAGCGCGCCCGCCGATCTCAAGCGGATGAGCGACGGCGACTTGCGCCGTCTGGCCGATGAGCTGCGCGCCGAAACCATCTGGTCGGTCAGCCAGACGGGTGGGCATTTCGGGGCGGGTCTGGGCGTGGTGGAACTGACCGTGGCGATCCATGCCGTTTTCGACACGCCGCGCGACAAGCTGATCTGGGATGTCAGCCACCAGAGCTATCCCCACAAGATCCTGACGGGGCGGCGCGCACAAATGGGCACGATCCGGCAAAAGGATGGGCTGTCGGGTTTCACCAGGCGATCGGAATCGCCCTATGATCCCTTTGGCGCGGCGCATTCCTCGACGAGCATTTCGGCGGCACTGGGCTTTGCCGTGGCGCGCGATCTGGGGGGCGATTGTGACACCGGCCATGGCGATGCGATTGCCGTCATCGGCGACGGTGCGCTGTCGGGCGGCATGGCCTATGAGGCGATGAACAATGCGGGCCATCTGGGCAAGCGGCTGATCGTCATTCTCAACGACAACGAGATGTCGATCGCGCCGCCCACGGGGGCGATGTCGTCCTATCTGTCACGGCTTTACGCCGGCGCGCCCTTTCAGGAGCTGAAAGCCGCAGCCAAGGGCGCGGTGTCGCTCTTGCCCGAACCCTTTCAGGAAGGGGCGCGGCGCGCCAAGGAATTGATCAAGGCCGCCACCGTCGGTGGCACGCTCTTTGAGGAGCTGGGCTTTTCCTATGTCGGCCCGATCGACGGGCATGACATGGACCAGCTTCTGGCCATCCTGCGCACGGTCAAGGCGCGCGCCGATGGGCCGATGCTGATTCATGCGATCACCAAAAAGGGCAAGGGCTACGCCGAACACCGACCCGACCGGGGCCATGCGACCGCAAAATTCGACATCCAGACGGGCGAACAGAAAAAGGCCCCGTCAAATGCGCCCAGCTACACCAAGGTTTTCGCCCAATCGCTGATCCGCGAGGCGCAACAGGATCCGCAGATCGTGGCCGTGACCGCCGCGATGCCCGATGGCACGGGTCTGGACCTGTTCGCCGAACGCTTTCCCAGCCGTTGCTTTGATGTGGGCATTGCCGAACAGCATGCCGTCACCTTTTGCGCGGGCATGGCGGCGGGGGGGCTGAAACCCGTCTGTGCGATCTATTCCACATTCCTGCAGCGCGGCTATGACCAGATCGTGCATGACGTGGCGATCCAGCGCCTGCCCGTGCGCTTTGCCATCGACCGGGCGGGGCTGGTGGGGGCCGATGGCGCGACCCATGCGGGCAGTTTCGACATCGCCTTTTTGGCCAATCTGCCGGGCTTTGTGGTGATGGCCGCCGCCGATGAGGCGGAACTGATGCATATGCTGCGCACGGCGCTGGCCTACGACGACGGGCCATCGGCCTTTCGCTTTCCGCGCGGCGAAGGTGTGGGCGTCGATCTGCCCGAGCGGGGCCATGTGCTGGACATCGGGCGCGGCCGCCTGATCGCCGAGGGCAACCGGGTGGCCATCCTGAATTTCGGCACCCGCCTGAAAGAGGTGCGCGAAGCCGCCGAGGCGCTGGCGCAAAAGGGCATCCGCCCAACCATCGCGGATGCCCGTTTCGCCAAGCCGCTCGACCGCGATCTGATCTTGCAGCTTGCCCGCCACCACGAGGCACTGATCACCATCGAGGAAGGCGCCGTGGGCGGTTTTTGTTCCCATGTTGCTCAGCTTTTGGCCGAGGCGGGCGTCTTTGACACCGGCCTCAAGTTCCGCTCGATGGTCTTGCCCGACATCTTCATCGATCAGGCCAGCCCCGAGGATATGTATGCCGTGGCGAGAATGAACGCCGCCGATATCGAGGCCAAGGTGCTGGATGTGCTGGGCGTGGCGCGGTTGGAAAAGCGGGCTTGACCCCTCGGCGCAAACCCCCGAGGGTTGGACGGGACTGACCGGCGGCTTGGGGGCACCGTCGAATGCCCGCTGTCCCCAGAGCATGATCGGCGATGTCGCGCGTAACCTGTACCGCTTTGCCTGTCGGAGTGTGGCCTGTGCTGTCCTTTTGGTTGATCGTGTTGCGCCTTGCCAAGGGTGTTCGCCTGTGTTGGCGCGATCTGGTCTTTCGAACGACCCTGTTTCTGGTCTGCCTGACGGTTCTGTCGGGCACACTGTTCTACCGCTCGATCGAAGGTTGGGGATGGATCGATGCGGTCTATTTCAGCGTGGCAACCATCGCGACGGTAGGGTACGGCGATCTGGCCCCGACGACTGATCTTGGCAAGATCTTCACCGTCTTTTTCATGCTGGTGGGCATTGGCCTGTTCGTGGCGTTGGTGACGCAAATCGCCCGCGCACTGACCACCACTCCCGCGTCACAAACGGGCATGGACCCGGCCGAAACCGACAGATCGCCGGAACGGCCGACAGACGACCCGTGAGTACGGTGGGCCCTTCCACGCGGGGCGTAACAGCCGGGTGGCTGCCACGCCTTTCGCATCAGCGCGCGTTTTCCAGCCGCTCCTCGATCTTCCTGAGCCGATCCAGCACCTCGTCGCGGTAGGCGTCGGTGGCGGCGTTGCTTTCCACGGCATGGGCGTCTTGCATGGAATTGACCACCAGACCCACGATCAGGTTCACCACCGCGAAGGTCGTGACCATGATGAAGGGCACGAAAAACGCCCAGGCATAGGGATAGATCTCCAGCACCGGCCGCACGATCCCCATCGACCAGCTTTCCAGCGTCATGATCTGGAACAGCGTGTAAAGCGACGCGCCGATGGAACCGAACCATTCCGGGAAACTGGCGGCGAAAAGCTTGGTCGCCATCACGGCCCCGATGTAAAAGATGATCGACATCAAGAGAAACACCGACCCCATCCCCGGCAGGGCGGTCAACAAACCCTCGACCACGCGCCGCAGCGACGGCACGGCGGACACGATCCGCAGCACCCGCAAGATGCGCAGCGCGCGCAGCACCGACAGCCCCTGTGCACCCGGCACCAGCGCGATACCCACGATCCCGAAATCAAAGATATTCCACCCCGAGCGGAAAAACCGCGGGCCCAGCGCCACCAGTTTCAACACGATCTCGATCACAAAGATGATCAAACAGGCGCGGTCCAGCGCCAAGATCAAGGGGCCTGCTGATGCCATGATGGCCGGCGATGTCTCTAGCCCCAGGATCACGGCGTTGAACAAGATCACGCCGATGATCGTGTTGCGAATGGCGGGGCGTTCCAGCCACAGGGCCAGGCGGGGGCGAAACCCCGGGTCGGTGGAAATGATGTCACTCATGATGGCTCCCTCAGTCGCCGCTCAGATGGGGCAGCGACAGGCTGGCGGCAAGCTCGATATGCGGGGTCCAGCGAAATTGATCGACGGGTTGCACCCAATTCAGGCGATAACCCCCCTGGATGAGCAAGGCAGCATCGCGGGCAAAGGTCACGGGGTTGCACGACACCATGGCAATGCGCGGCAGTTGTGCGGCGGCCAAGGCACGGGTCTGCGCCTCGGCGCCGGCACGCGGCGGGTCGATGGCCACCCCATCAAGGCGGCGCAAATCCTCGGGCAGGATCGGGTTGCGGAACAGATCGCGGCATTCGGTCGTGACCGGGCGCAATCCCTCGGCGTGGCGGGCGGCGTGATCGAGAGCCGCCAGAAGCGCGGCCTCCCCCTCGACGGCATGAACCGCAGCGCGGCGCGCAAGCGGCAGGGCAAAGGTGCCAGCGCCCGCGAACAGATCGGCGATGCGGGTCGCGCCCTCCAGCGCCTCGGTCACGGCGGCGACCAGGGCCGCCTCCCCCTCGGGGGTGGCCTGCAGAAAGGCACCGGGCGGCGGGGCGACACGCGCCGGCCCAAATCGCAGCACAGGGGCGGCGTCTGCATAGACCGGCTCATCGCCCCAGGTCAGTCGGGCGATGCGGTCCCGAAACCGGGGAAGGGCCGCGCGCAACCCGGCATCAAGCGCCTTGCCCCCCGTCACGGCGCAATCGATGCCCGTCTCGGTCAGCGTCAGCGCAAAGGCCAGCGTGCCCGAACGCGATCCGCCCAGCTGCGTCATCTCTTCCAGAAAGGGGATCAGCGCCACCAGGGGTGGGGCCAGCACATGGCAATCGGCAATCGGCACGATCACATCGGACCGCCGCGCATGAAACCCCACCAGCGCGCCCTTTTTCATGCGCCGGCCCGCCAGTGTGGCGCGGCGTCGTGTGCGGGCGGGTGAGGTGAGCGTGGGCCGGATCAGCGCCGCGATGCCATGGGCGGCCAGCGCGGCGGCGATCACCCCCGCCTTCCATTCGGCGACAAACCGATCCGTGGCATGCATCAGCGAACAGCCCCCGCAACTGCGGTAATGGGCACAGGGCGCGCGCACCCGGTCGACCGATGGCGTGAGGATGCGGGGCGTCTCCATCCGGTCGCCCTCGACCACGCCTTCGACCACCTCACCTGGCAGGGTGAGCGGCACAAAGACCGGGCCGGGTGCAATCCCGTCGCCCTGATGGCCAAGCCGGTGGATGGTCAGGTGCGTGGCGGTCATGGGATCGGGATTGCGGGCGAAAAGGCATAGCCTTCGGGAGACAGGATCGTGCCCTCGCGCAGGCCATGCGGCTTGTCGGTGGCGGGTTCGCGCACCACATGCCCCGCCGCTTGGGCCCGCGCAATGGCCGTGTCGGGATCGATGCCGAAGAGATACATCTGCACCCCGCCCCCGCGCGGCGGATTTTCCGGGATCAGCGCGGGCAGCGGATGGCGGGCAAAGGCCCCATCCGAATGAAGCTGCAACAACATCCCCCCATGGCGCATGATGGCAAAATCATCCGACAGGCGATGAACCGACAGGCCGAACACCTCTGCCAGAAACCCTGCAAGCCCCCGCACATCGCGCGTCAGCAGGTTGATGCCGATACCCGTCAGGCTGCGGCCCAGCGTGTCGGCGGAAACGGTTTCAAGGTCCATGGCGGCGCCCCTTTTATGTCAGGAATGCTGCCCTATCCGGGTCAGCTTAACCAGCCTCATTCGGCGGCCTCCGCCAGACCCAGAAAACCGCCCGATTGGCGGTTCCAGTAGCGCGCGTACAGACCGCCCCTGGCCAACAGGCTGTCATGGGTGCCATCCTCGATGATGCGGCCCTGATCGAGAACGATGATCCGGTCCATCGCCGACAGCGTGGACAGCCGGTGCGCGATGGCGATCACGGTCTTGCCCGCCATCACCTCGATCAGCGTGTTCTGGATGGCGGCCTCAACCTCACTGTCGAGCGCGCTGGTCGCCTCGTCAAGCACCAGAACCGGGGCATCCTTCAGAAAGGCGCGCGCCAGCGCGATGCGTTGGCGTTGCCCGCCCGACAGCTTGACGCCCCGCTCACCCAGATGCGCGTCATAGCCGCGACGCCCCCTGTGATCGATCAGACCGGTGATGAAATCATGCGCCTCGGCCCGAACGGCGGCTTGCTGCACATCGGCCGTGGTGGCGTCGGGGCGGCCATAGCGGATATTGTCCAGCGCGGAACGGTTGAACATCGCCGTATCTTGCGTGACCATCCCGATCTGGCGGCGCAGGCTGTCTTGCTGGATCGCGCGCACATCGATGCCATCGAGCGTCACGCGCCCTGCTTCGGTGTCGTGCAGCCGCAACAACAGCGCCACGAGCGTTGATTTCCCCGCCCCCGAGGCGCCGACAATGCCCAGTTTCTGGCCCGGTTCGACCACCAGATCGATACCATCGACCCCGCCGGTCCGGCGGCCATACGCGAAACCGACCCCTTCAAACGCGATGCGCCCGGTGGCGATGGTCAGATCGACCGCGCCCGGCGCATCGGTCAGCTCATGGGGCGGTGTCAGCGTGCGCATGCCATCCTCGACCTCGCCCAGATTGGCGTAGATCGTCATCAGCGTGAAACTGACCCAACCGGTCATCTGCGCGATGCGCATCGACACGGCGCCGATGGCTGCGATCTCACCGGCGCTGACCCGGCCACCTTGCCACAACATGATGGCCACCAGCACCAGAGCCACCGGCAAGACCCCCGCCGCAGCCATCAGCGCAAAGCGAAAACCCGTCGACATGATGCCGAAATCCAGTGACGCGGTGCGATAGCCGCGCATCGCCTCGATCGCGGTCTGATCTTCATGGGCGACATGGCCAAACAGCTTGACGGTCTTGATGTTGGTGATGGTGTCGACGATCTGGCCCGTCACATTGGCGCGCGCCGCCGCCCGCGATTTCGACAAGGCCCGGATGCGCGGCAAATACCAGCGGATCATGTAGGCATATCCGATGGTCCAGATCAGCAAGATCAGCCCGATCCGCCAATCGATTGCGGCCAGCATCACCACCGCAGCAATCAAGGTGGCCACCGCAAAAGCGCCGGCATTGATCACCTCGGTGACGACATTGACCAATGCGGCGGCGGTCTGCATCTGTTTTTGCGCGATGCGGCCTGCAAAATCATTGTCGAAAAAGCTGACCGCATGGCCCAGCGACCAGCGGTGCAAGCGGCTTTGGATCAGGGGCGCAAGATTGGGCGGCAAAACGATGCCGTTGAACGCGGCCGAGGCACCAAAGAAGAACGGCCGCACCAAAAGGTAGAAACCGACATAGACCGCGATGAGCAGCGCGTTGTCAGCGAAATATCCCGCCGGTCCATGCGCCAGCGCGCTGTCGATCACCAGACCCAAAAGCCAGGCCGAAATGACCTCGGTCGCGCCTGCAAAGGCCGAAAAGACGGTGGCGACCCAGATCACCGGCCATGCACCCGACAGGCACCAGCGCAGGAACGGTGACATGTCGCGGGGTGGCGGACCATCGGCCGGGGCAAAGCCGTCGATCAGACCGGCCAGCCAAACCAGCACAGGGCGCAAGGCCGCCGTCATTCTGCCGCCTGCGTGTCGGTGTCGGTGTCGGTGCCCAGAAACCCGCCCGATTGCCGTGCCCAGAAACCGGCATAAAGCCCGGCCTTGGCCAAAAGCTCGGCGTGGCTGCCCGCTTCGGCGATGCGCCCGTCATCAAGCACCACGATACGGTCCATCTGGGCGATGGTGGACAGTCGGTGCGCGATGGCGATGACAGTCTTGCCCTCCATCACGCGGTAGAGCGTATCCTGAATGGCGGCCTCGACCTCGCTGTCCAGCGCGGCTGTCGCTTCGTCCAGCACAAGGATGGGCGCATCCTTGAGGATCACGCGCGCAAGCGTCACGCGCTGGCGTTGCCCGCCCGACAGCTTGACGCCGCGTTCGCCCACATGTGCATCATAGCCCCGCCGGCCCTGCGGGTCTTGGAGACCCACGATGAAATCATGCGCCTCTGCCCGTTGGGCGGCGGCGATCATCTGGTCCTCGGTGGCATCGGGGCGGCCATACAGGATGTTGTCGCGCACCGAGCGATGCAACAGGCTTGAATCCTGCTGCACCATCCCGATTTCGAGGCGCAGACTGTCTTGGGTGATGGTGCGGATATCTTGCCCGTCGATCAGGATACGACCGGTTTCCAGATCGTAGAAACGCAACAACAGCTTCACCAGCGTCGATTTCCCCGCCCCCGAGCGTCCGATCAGGCCCAGCTTTTCACCCGGCCTGATCGCAAGATCGAGCCTGTCCAACCCGCCCGCCCCGCGCCCATAATGATGGCTGACCGCATCAAAGCGGACCTCGCCCGCCGCCATGACCAGGGGCTTGGCATCGGGCGCGTCGGTCAGGGCGATGGGTTCGGTGATGGTCTCCATCCCTTCGGCGACCACACCAAGCGACCGGAACAGGTTCGACACCGCCCACATGATCCATGCGGTCATGCCGTTCAACCTGAGCGTCAGCGCCGAGGCCGCAGCCACCGCGCCCACCGAGGCCGCGCCTTGCGCCCAAAGCCAGATGGACCAGCCCACCACAGCCACGACCAGAAACCCGTTCAGCGTGGTCAGCACCACATCCATGATCGAATACAGCCGCATCTCGCGGGCAAAGGTTTCGCGGGTTTCCTCGATCGCCTCTTTTGCATAGGCCAGTTCGCGGTCGTGATGGGCAAAGAGCTTGACCGAATGAATGTTGGTGTAGCTGTCCACCACCCGCCCCGTGGTCATGGAGCGCGCATCCGCGCTGGCCTTGGAGGCGGGACCGACGCGGGTGATCGTCCAGCGCATCAACAGCCCGTAGAACGCAAACCAGATCAGCAGCGGGATGGCCAGCCGTGGATCTGCCTCGGCCAGCAAGATCGCCGCGCCAACCAGATAGGCCAAGGCAAAGGTCACGGCATCGAACACCTGAAAGATGGCATCGCCCGCGCTGGTGGGGGTTTGCATGATCCGGTTGGCGATGCGCCCCGCAAAATCGTTTTCGAACCAACCGACCGATTGGCGGAGCACCTGCCGATGCGCCCGCCAGCGGATCAGCGCGCCAAATTGCGGCAAGATGGCGTTGTTCAACAGCGCCACATTCAGCCCTTGCAGCAGCGGGCGCAGCGTCAGCATGAAGACCGCAGCCAAGATCAGTTCGACACCATGGCGGGCCAGAACCTCAGGCGGTGGGCCGTTCGACAACAGATCGATCACCCGACCCATGTACCAGATCAGGCCCACCTCGATGGCCGCAACCAGTATCGACGATATAGCGGTTATGGCAAACAAACCGCGGAACGGCCGGGAATATGAAGCCAGAAACGCCCAAAGCCGCCGCGGTGGCGCGTCGGTGTCGGCATAGGCCGTGTAGGGATCGACCAAGGTTTCGAAAAAGCGGAACATGCGGATATCTCGGGTTCGCTGACCTGTCATATAGGCCGCGCCTTACAAAAAGACCATCGCCCCCGAAGCCCCCAGCCCCGCGGCCATGATCCGTGCAAACAGGCGCCATGCATTGGGCGTGGTCAGCAACAGTGCCAGAAGCGAACCCGCCAGGCTCCAGAACAGGCAGACAAAGAGATTGAGGCCCGAAAACGCCATGGCCAGCCGCACGCCTTCGGCCGATGGCGCAAGCCCCGCCCCATAGCCAGAGGCCGCCGCCAAGGCCACCGCCCAAAGCTTGGCATTGACCGCCTGAAACAGCGCGCCTTGGGTCACGCTGAAGGGCCGCGCATCCGCATCAGCCATCCCCTTGGCCGAAGATCGCCACAGCGATATCGCCATCCAGCCGATCCAGAGTGCCGCGGCCAGTTTCAACCCCAGTTGCACCGCGGGGGCCGCCGCCACCAAGGCGCCGATGCCCAGCCCGGTCAGACCGGCGACGACACCCACACCCAACACCACACCCGCCACATGCGGCAGGGTCGCGCGAAAGCCAAAGCGCGCGCCCGATGCGGTCAGCAAGATGACATTCGGGCCGGGGCTGAACAGGCCAAGAAAGACGAAAGCGTAAAGCGGGTCCATCCGATGCTCCGGCAAGGAATGGCGGGAAGGGAAGGACAGGCCCCGGGAATGTCAAGCGCCTACGCCCGGTGGCGATGACGCATGCCTCCGGCGGGAGTATTTCAGAAGCAAGGATGCGCACAAGCGCCTAGTCGAGACGGCGCAAAAGCGCGTCGCGGTCCAGCGCAAAGCCCGAAGCGATCCAGTCGGTCTCGAGTGATGTCAGCGCCTGACCCAGTGCTGCACCCTGAAGCTTTGGCATCAGATCAGCGGGCTTGATCGGAAAGACGGCCGCCGCCCCGCGCGCGATGGCGGCCCGGGTGCCAGGCGCGGGCGGGGTTTCGAACAGGGCGGCCCGCAACGCCATGATGTCCCACGCCATGTCAGCCCCATGGGCATAGGCCAATGCATCGGGCGGGGTGGCGCTGGCCATGCCGGCATTCAAGATCGCCAAGCGCTGACGCTGGGCATTTGACAGGCGCAGCTGGTCGGCCACATGCGCCCCGCCCAAAGCCGCCAGACGGCGGATCGGGTCGGGCGGCGCATCCTCGAGCGCGATGAGCAGCGGCAACAGCCGCGCATCGGCGCCGGGCAAGGCATGCGCCAGAACGCCCGATTGCGCCATGGCGGCAATCGCGGGTGCCGGATCGGGTGCGGCCAGCAGCTTTGTCATCTCGGCGCCGATCCGTTCGCGCGACAGGCCGGCGATGCCTTCGGCGAGCGCCGCACAGGCGGCCAGACCATCGGGATCGATCCCGCCCGCCGGATCGGCATACCAGGCGTGAAAGCGGAAGAATCGCAAGATGCGCAGGTAATCCTCGGTGATGCGGTCGGCGGGCGCGCCGATGAAGCGAAGCCGCCGCGCCGCAAGATCGGCCAGACCTTGCCCCGTGGGGTCAATCACCGCGCCATCGGCGGTGGCGTATAGCGCGTTCATCGTGAAATCGCGGCGCGCGGCGTCCTGATCCAATCGGTCGGTAAAGGCGACGGTGGCGCGCCGGCCATCGGTGGCAATATCGCGCCGCAGCGTCGTGATCTCATAGGGGCGATGATCCGCGATCAGCGTCACGGTGCCATGTGCGATCCCGGTCGGCACCGCCTTGATCCCGGCGGCCTTGGCCAGGGCCATCACACGGTCGGGGTGAGCATCGGTGGTGATGTCGATATCCTCGACCGGGGCACCGATCAGCCCGTTGCGCACACAGCCGCCGACAAACCACGCGCCGTGCCCGCCCGCCCGCAACAGGGCCATCACGCTGCGGCTGCCCGGGGCGGCCAGCCAATCGGCGGCCAGCATCATGGGACCACCCGATCAGCCATGGATTTGAGAATGCGCGCCGTGGCGCCCCAGATGTAATAGGGGCCAAAGGGCACCACGAAATAGCGCCGCCGGATGCCACGCCAACGGCGCCCTTCGATCCGGTAACGGGCCGGGTCCATGAGATGGCTGAGCGGCACACGAAACACTTCCGCCACCTCGCCCGCCTCGGGTTGGGGGATGAAATCACGTTCGATGCGAGCAATAACTGGAATAATGGAATAACCAGTTACAGTCTCGTGAATGGGCAGATCGCCCAACACCCGGACGCTGTCGGGGTCAAGCCCGACCTCTTCGCGTGCCTCGCGCAGGGCGGCGGCGGCGGGGCTTGCATCGCCCTTGTCGATCTTGCCGCCTGGCAGGGCGATCTGGCCGGGATGATGTTGCAGATGCGAGGCGCGCTTGGTCAAGATGACGTGGTCGGCCAGCACACCGATCAAGACCGCCGCGGGCTTGAGCACGCGCCCTGGCGGCAGCGTGATTTCAGGGTTGAGATCGTAATCCGACGAGGGCCGCGGCGGGACCGCAGCAAGCGCATCGATCAGCCGGTCAAGATCAAGCGGGCGCGCCATCACCCTCATCCGGGTCACTGACCGCCTCGAACCCCAAGGTGCGCGGATCGAAATCGTAATGCGCGCCGCAAAACTGGCAATCGGCCGTCACCCGACCCTCGGGGGTGGTCATGTGGCGGATGTCGCGGGCCGAATAGATCGACAGCGAGGTGCGCACCCGGTCGGCAGAGCAGGTGCAGCCGAATTGCACCGGCAGCGCGTCGAACACGCGCGGACCCTCCTCGTGAAAAAGCCGCAGCAACAGGTCGGTGGGCGCGACATGGGGGCCGACCAGTTCCAGCGCTTCGGCGGTGTCGAGCAAGATATTGGCGCGGGTCCAGTTTTCCCCCTCATCTTCGTCCAGAAGATCGGCGGCGGCCAGCAAACCGCCCTCGCCCGTGGCGCCTTCGGCCATCAGCGGCGAGGCTTTGGGCATGTGTTGCAACATCACGCCACCGCCGCGCCAGACCGGGGCTGTGCCGGGCGCGCGGCTTTCCCCAAAGCTGAGCTTGAAGCGCGTGGGCAGTTGTTCGGACTGGGCAAAATAGGCCTCGGCACAGGCCGAGAGCGACCCACCGGCCAAAGGTGTGAACCCCTGATAGGGGGCCGTGCCCTGCCCTTGATCGAGCAAGACGGCGAAATAGCCATTCCCGATCTGGCCAAAGGGATCGGCACCCGGCACAAGGCGATCCTTGTCATAGCTGGCATAGGCGCGGATGCGGCCCGGCGTGCCGTCATCGGCGGGGGCATAGAAATCGGTGGCGATCAGACGCAGCGGACCATCGCCGCGCACCTGAAGCGACAGCTTCCAGCGCAGCTTGATGGTCTGGCCGATCATCGCCGTCAAAAGCACCGCCTCGACCACCATCGCCTCGACCTCGGGGGGGTAGCTGTGCTGAGCCAGAACGCGGTTGAGTGTCTGATCCAGCCGGGCCACCCGGCCACGGATGTCGGAGCGGTCAAGCTGGAATGGCAACACGGTGTCGTCCCAAGCTAATCTGGTCGTCAAGGTCATGGCGGGCTGTCCTGTTGTGCGGGCGCTGGGTTCCATATAGGCGCGCGGGCCGCAATCCCAAATCGGCCTGAAAACTGCATTGCCTTGCCTTGGGGTCAGCATCAGAAAGGATTTATCGAAAGTCTAAACATGGTATCTTTGGTCATGCGTATCTTGTTCGTGCATCAGAATTTTCCGGGCCAATACCGCGAGTTGTTGCAGTATTTGCTGGCGCAAGGCGGGCACCAGATCGTCTTTTTGACGCAGCGCAAGGGCGTGCCCCCGGTCAAGGGCGCGCAGATCGTGGACTATGCCCCGCATCACACACCCGACGAAAGCGCCTATGCGCCCACGAAATACTGGGAGGAATGCGTCGGCAACGGGCTGGGCGCCAGTTTCGCGGCGCAAAGGCTGCACGCCGACGGGTTCGTGCCCGATGTGATCCTTGGCCATGTGGGCTGGGGCGAACTGACCTTTCTCAAGCAGGTCTGGCCGAACACCCCGATCATCGGGTTTTTCGAGTATTTCTTTCTGGCGCATGGCGGGTCGGTCGGTTTCGATCCGGAATTTCCCGCATCCGAGCATGCGCCGTTTTTGATACATGCGCGCAATGCGGTAAACTTTGCCAACATCCAGACGGTCGATCTGGGACAGTCGCCCACCTGTTTCCAGCGCGACACCTATCCGGTCAGCTTCCACGACAAGATCTATGTATGCCATGACGGCATCCGCACCGACCAGCTGCGGCCGAACCCGCAAGCCCGGGTGCCGCTCAACCGGCTGGGCCGCGCCGTCACGCGCGAGGATGAGATCTTCACCTACATGGCGCGCAACATGGAACCCGTGCGCGGCTTTCACAAATTCATGCGTGCCTTGCCCCGGATTCTGGCCGAACGCCCCAAGGCGCGCGTGCTGATCATCGGGGGCAACGAAGTATCCTATGGCAAGCCAAGCGATGCGGCGGGGGGATACCGTGCGGAACTGGAACGCGAAATCCACGATCAGGTCGATTGGACCCGCGTGCATTTTCTGGGCAAGGTGCCCTATGGCGCCTATCAGCAGATCATTCAGGTCAGCCGATGCCACATTTATCTGACCGTGCCTTTCGTGCTGTCGTGGTCCAGCATGGAGGCGATGTCGATGGGGGCAACCATCGTGGCCTCGGATACGGCCCCGGTGCGCGAGGTGATGCGCCATGGTCAGACCGCGATGCTGGTGGATTTCCACGATCACGCCGCACTGGCCCGACAGGTGATCGAGGTGCTGGAACGGCCCGGGGATTTCGCCCATCTGGGCGTGGCCGCGCGCCAGCACATGATCGATGCCTATGATTTCGAGCGGTGCTGCCTGCCCGAGCATATCGCGCGCATCAACAGCGTGCTGCCGCGCGCCAAGGCCATCGCCCTGCCACGTTGACGCGGGTCAATTCGCAAGGTTCGCGGACTGGTTGGCCAAACCGAACACCGCACCCACCAGACCAAAGATCGTCTGGGCCGAGGTGATCGGGCTTTCCGTGACCAGCACCAGATCGCCATGCGCGATGTGGAAATTGCGTGCGCTGAACAGCCCGTCGGCCGAGGTCAGATCAAGGGTGAACACCACCCGCGCCTGCCCCGGCCCGGACCCGTCGGGGCGCAGCGCGCCTTGGGGGTATTCCCGCAAGATCAGAATGCCGCCCGGATTGCCCCGCCGGCTTTCCACACCCCCGATGATCGCGATGGCATCCAGCGCGCTGGGGTTGTCTTGCGTAAAGGGATGCTGGCTTTGCCGACCGGCCGCGCCGAGCGACAGGAAATAGCGCCGATCCTCGTCGATCAGCACCTGATCGCCGCCGACAAGCCGGGTGTCGAGCGCGGGGTCGGCATAAAGCCGGGCAACCGAGGTGCCAAAGATATCACCGCCCCGGATCAACCGGACCTGCGGATTGACAAGCCCGGCGCGCACCCCGCCGCCCGCTGCAATCAGGTTCAGCACCGAAAAATCGGCATCCGGCATCGCATAGGCGCCGGGCGCACCAACGCCCCCGACCAGATCGACGGAATTCGTCGGCCCTTCGACCATCGCAAGCTGCACCTGAGAGGCGGGGATCACGCGGTCGATATCTTGTTGCAAGACCTCGCGCGCCGCTTGCACCGTCATGCCCGCAAGCACAACATTTCCGACATATGGCAAGAATACCGTGCCATCGGGGGCCACGTCCAATGCGCTGATCTGAACCACGCGCTGACCGGCAGGGGACAAAAGCGAGCTTTCGTTGCTGTCCCAGATCGTGATTTCCAGCGTATCGCCGGCGGCGATCACATGCGCGCGGGCCCCACGGCTGGCGGGGATCCAGCCAAGATGTTGTTCGCCCACCCGCGGCCAATTGGCCAACTCTGCCAGAAAGGTCCGGGTCACGGGATGCACCGCAAAATCGGCTGTCTCGCCTTGTGCGACCGACAAGATCTCGCGCTCGACCGCGGCGCCGCGCGGCAGGCCCGCACAGCCCGCCAGAACAAGGGCTGCGATGAGCCCGCCCATCAGGCGGCGGATACGATTCTGTGGCATCTGCACCCTATCGACACGGTCGCAACCTGTTTACCCGGCCCGATCACAAGGTCAACTTTGGTTTTTTGACATCCAAAGATTACCAAAAGAACCAAAGGCAACAGGCAAAACAACCTGGCCGATACAGTTTTTTCACGCATCGCGCGGCATCTTTGCCTTGAACCGATGGGGCAAAGCGTGATTGCGTCCCCAAAAGGCAATCAGATCCGGCAACATGACATCTCGCATTCTCTTGACCGGTGGGGCGGGCTATATCGGGTCGCACACCTATGTCGCGCTTTGCGCGGCCGGGCATGAGGTTGTCATCCTTGACAATTTCGCCAATGCGCGGCGGTCGGTGCCCGAAAGGCTGGAACAGATCACTGGCCGCCCTGTCCGCGTGATCACGGGCGATGTGCGCGATGGTGCGATGCTTGATGCCGCCTTTGCGCGGCACGGCTTTGATGCGGTGGTGCATTTCGCGGCGCTCAAGGCCGTGGGCGAAAGCATGACCAGACCGCTCGATTATTTCGATGTGAATGTGGGCGGTCTGACCACAGTGTTGCAAGCGATGGAGCGCGCCGGGTGTCGGCGGCTGGTGTTTTCATCTTCGGCAACTGTCTACGGCGTGCCTGATGAAACCCCCACACCCGAGATCGCCGAATTGCGCGCGATGAACCCCTATGGGCAGACAAAGATCATCGGCGAGCAGATGCTGGGCTGGCTGCAACAGGCCGACCCGCGCTGGGCGGTGGGCATCTTGCGCTATTTCAACCCAGCCGGCGCGCATGCTTCCGCGCTGATTGGCGAAGATCCGCGTGATATTCCCAACAATCTGATGCCCTATGTCGCCAGGGTCGCGCTGGGCGCATTGGACCGCATCGCGGTTTTTGGCGACGATTACGACACCCCCGACGGCACCGGGGTGCGCGATTACATCCATGTCGAGGATCTTGCGCGCGGGCATGTCTTGTCGCTGGCGCGGCTTGTGGGCAGCGGCATGGGCCATGTCGTCAATCTGGGCACCGGGCGCGGTCATTCGGTGCTGGAGGTGATCGCCGCCTATCAGCGCGCCTGCAACCGCCACCTGCCCCATGTCATCATCGACCGGCGCGCGGGCGATGTGCCGATCTATGTGGCGCGCGCCGACAAGGCGGCCGAGGTTCTGGGGTTTCGCACCGAAAAGACGCTTGATGAGATGTGCGCAAGCTCATGGCAGTGGGTGTCGACGGCCGAGGGTCTGACATGACGCGCAAGGCATGTGTGACCGGGTCGGCGGGGTTCATCGGCTACCATCTGTGCAAGCGGCTGCTCGATGCGGGCTGGCAGGTTGTGGGCATCGACGCGCTGACCGATTATTACGATGTCACGCTCAAGGAGCGGCGGCAGGCAATGCTGATGCAGAACCCGGGCTTTCGCGCGGTCAACGACCGGATCGAAGCGCCCGGCGTCTTGCATGATCTGATGGCAGCGTTGCAACCCGATGCGGTGATCCATCTGGCCGCGCAAGCCGGTGTGCGCCATTCGATCGAGGCGCCTGAAAGCTATGTCGAATCCAATCTGATCGGCACCTTTCGCCTGCTTGAAGCGATCCGCGCGGTGCGGCCTGCCCATAGCCTGCTGGCCTCGACCTCGTCGGTCTATGGCGCCAACACCGACATGCCCTATGCCGAAACGGCCAAGGCCGATACGCCGATGTCGTTTTATGCCGCCACCAAGAAAGCCAATGAGGCGATGGCCCATAGCTACGCCCATCTTTACGATCTGCCGATCACGATGTTCCGCTTTTTCACGGTCTATGGGCCCTGGGGGCGGCCTGACATGGCGCTGTTCAAATTCACCAAGGCGATCCTCGAAGGGCGACCCATCGATCTTTACAACCATGGCGACATGCGGCGCGATTTCACCTATGTCGACGATCTGGTTGAGGGGATCATCCGCCTGATCGACGTGGCCCCGCAGCGCCCCGCCAGCCTTGATGGCGTGCCGCCGGGCGACAGCCTCAGCCCGGTCGCGCCCTATCGCGTGGTCAATATCGGCCGGTCCGACAGCGTGGCGCTGACCGAATTCATCGCCGCAATCGAGGCCGCGACAGGCAAGACCGCGATCCGCAACCTGATGCCGATGCAGCCGGGCGATGTGCCCGCCACTTGGGCCGATGCAACGCTGTTGCAGCGCCTGACCTGCTACAGACCCCACACCCCGATCTCCATCGGCGTTGCCCGTTTTGTCGAATGGTATCGCGCCTATTACGGGGTCTGACCGACCGGATCAGGCCAGCCCTGCGCGCAAGCAATCATGCAGATGCAACAGGCCCACCGGGGCGCCCGCGTCATCCACGACAAACAGCGCTGTGATGCGGTTTTGCGACATCACCGCCATCGCCTCGGCGGCCAGATCATCGGCCCCGATGACGCGGGGGCTGCGGGTGGCCACCTGACCGGCGTTGCGGTCCATCAGATGATCGATGTTGCGCCTCAGGTCACCATCCGAGATGACACCAATCAGGCGCCCGCCGGCTACGACCCCAGCGATGCCAAAGCTTTTCTCGCTCATCACGATCAGGGTTTCGGTCATCGGCTGATCCGCCGACACCAAGGGCAGGGCCGCGCCCGAATGCATCAGTTGCGCCACCTTGGACAGTTGCGCGCCCAGTTTGCCACCGGGATGAAAAGTGCGGAACTGTTCGCGCAGAAACCCCCGCTGTTCCATCACCGCCACCGCCAGCGCATCCCCCAAGGCCAGCGTCAGCGTGGTCGATGTGGTGGGCGCCATGCCGATCACGCAAGCTTCGGGCGCGAGCGGCAGGGTCAGCCGGAAATCGGCGGCCCGCATCAGCGTGCTGTCGGGATGGCCCGAGATGCCGATCATCGGAATGGAAAATCGCGCCACATGGGCGACCATGTCGCGCAATTCGGCGGTTTCGCCGGAATTCGAAATCAGGATGGTCAGATCGCCCGGTGTGACCATGCCAAGATCGCCATGGCTTGCCTCGGCCGGATGCACGAAAGCCGACGGCGTCCCGGTGGAGGCAAAGGTCGAGCTGATCTTGCGCGCGATATGGCCCGATTTGCCGATCCCCGACAAGATCACGCGCCCCTTTGTGGCAAGGATCGCGTCCACCGCAGACGCAAAATCGGCGGGCAAGGCATCGGCCATGGCGGTAACGGCCGCCCCTTCGATCTGCAGAACGCGGCTTGCGGTTGCGCGAATGGCGGCTTTTTGATCTTCGGTCATGACCAACCCATAGCCCAGGCGCCCGCTTTTGGCGAGAGGGGGGATTTCCCGCCCGCGCCGCTTCTGGCACAAGTGCCTGAGCCAACCGGAGGCCCCGATGAACAGACGTTTCGGCAACTGGCCCGAACCCGGCCGCCCCTACATGCCGCGCCCCGGCGTTTATGCGGTGATCGATGCGGGCGACGCCATTCTTGCCACCTTTCAAGATGAACCCCGCCCCGAGCTGCAACTGCCCGGCGGCGGCATCGACCGCGGTGAGCCGCCCCTGCGGGCGCTTTACCGCGAGGTGATGGAAGAAACCGGCTACATCATCCATTCCGCCCGGCGGCTGGGGATGTTTCACCGCTATACCTACATGCCGGAATACGATCTTTACGCCCAAAAACAATGCCATATCTATCTGGCGAAGCTGGGTCCGCGCCGGGGTGATCCCACCGAACCCGGCCACAGCGCAGTGTTCTTGCCATGGGCGGTGGCCGCCGAACGGCTGGCGGTATCGGGCGATCGGCATTTCCTGCGACAGGTTTGGGCCACGCGCG
The DNA here is from genome assembly GCF_937892565.1 of uncultured Roseicyclus sp. Taxonomy (GTDB): domain Bacteria; phylum Pseudomonadota; class Alphaproteobacteria; order Rhodobacterales; family Rhodobacteraceae; genus Roseicyclus. Next base: position 125,320 of record NZ_CALAHQ010000023.1, read on the forward strand.
GGCGCTAGCCGCCCGCCCCGTGAAACTCGATCAACACAGCCGAGGCATCATCGGGAAAACTGTCCGACCCGGCATGAGCGGCCAATCCTGCCTCAAGGGCCGCCATGAAGCGCGGGCCGCTCAGATGGGCGGCCTGAGCGACCAGTCGGCAAAGCCCCTCCGCCTCCAGCGCGCGCCCTTGGGGGTCGGGGCATTCAAGCAACCCATCCGAACACATCAGCATCCGGTCACCGGGATGCAGGCCCAGCTTGACGCTTTCATACTTGGCCCCCTCGATCAGGCCGATCGGCAAGCCACCGGCACCCACGACATCCACCCGCCCATCGGCGCGCAAGATGATCGGGTGCGGATGGCCCGCCTGCACAAGCCACATCCGACCGCTGACCAGATCGAGAAAGCCCAGCACGAGCGTGAAATAGCGCTCGGCCTGAATTTCGCTCAGGATCAGCGCATTCAGACGTGCGGCGGCCAGATGGGGTGCCAGCGCGCACAGCGTGCCATCACGGCGACGGGTCAGCGCGATGTTCTGATCGGGGGTCGCGGCACTCAAGATGCCCGCAACCCGCGCGGCGATCATCGCGGCGGCCACCCCATGCCCCGACACATCCAGCGCGAACACGCCAACGGTGCGCGCATCAACCGGGAAAAACCCCACCATATCGCCGCCAATATGCCCCGATGCCTTGAGCCAAAGCGAGACATCGGTTGCCCCGAACCGGCGGAAACGATCCTGCATCTGTGCGCTTTGCAGGCGCCGCGCCTCATCGAGATCTTGATCAAGCGCGTTGTAAAGCGTGCGGATCTTGCCCAAGGCGCCTGTCAAAAGCCGGTTCTTGTGGACCAGATCGCGCTGCATCGCCACGATCCGCCCCCCGGCGGTCAGGCGCGCACGCAATTCCGGCGGGCACAGCGGCTTGGTCAGGAAATCATCCGCCCCCGCCTCCAACCCTTCGGTCAGGGCGCTGTCTTCGCTGCGCGAGGTCAGCAAGATGACATAGACATAGCCTTCACGGCGCAGCGCGCGCAGCCGACGGCAAAATTCCGGCCCGGTCAGCCCCGGCATCACCCAATCGCTGATCACCACGCCGATGGTCGGGTCCATCGCCGCCGCCAAGGCCGCGTCCGGCGTGGCGCATTCCACCACATCATGGCCCCAGCGGCGCAACAGCGTGCTCAACAGCATCCGCTGCGCACGGCTGTCATCCAGCACCACCACCCGTTGGGGATCGGCGGCCGTATCGGTGAGGGACCATGTAAGCTGGTCGGTGGCATGCAGCATCTGGGCACAAGATCAGGGGCGGTTCCCCCCCAATTGCACCCCTGCGGGTTAACGCCGTGTGAAGCCGACAATGCAACGCATCGCATGGCACGCGCGCAACACCTCGTTAATCAAGTGGCTCTAGCGTCGGAGCCAAGCGGCAAGAAAGGCGCCACGATGATCGACTGGTCCAGATTGAACGCCTTGAGAACCGACATCGGCGAGGCGGATTTTCACAGCGTCACCGCCCTTTTCGTGACCGAAATGGGCGAGCGGCTGGCCCTTTTGGGCGCAAATCCCGCCACCGCCACGGCCGAGGATTTTCATTTCCTGCGCGGCAGCGCGGCCAATCTTGGATTGGCAACGATGGTCTTGTCGTGCCAAGCCGCCGAAGCCGCCTGTCGCGCGGGCGCGGCACCCGATATCGGGGCCGTGGCGGATGCCTATGACGCCGCAATGGCCGCCCTGGCGATGGCGATTCCCGGCCTGCCCAGCGCTGCCTGATCGCTTGCGGGTCAGATCAGGAAATCTGACAGAACCTCGTCTTGCGAGATGTCGCGAAAGCCAAAGCCGCGCGCGGTCACACGTTCGACCATCCGGTCGAAGTTGGCCGGATCATCGGTTTCGATCCCGATCAGCACCGAGCCGAAATTGCGGCTGTTCTTCTTGAGGTATTCGAAGCGCGCGATGTCATCGCCCGGCCCCAGCAGATCGAGGAAATCGCGCAACGCACCGGGGCGCTGGGGCAGGCGCAAGATGAAATACTTTTTCAGCCCCTGCCATTTGCGCGCGCGTTCCTTGACCTCGGGCAGGCGTTCGAAATCGAAATTCCCCCCCGATGTGACGCAAACCACCGTCTGGCCTGCGATCTGGTCGGCCAGTTGGGGCAGCACATCGACCGACAGGGCGCCGGCGGGCTCCAACACGATGCCTTCGATATTCAGCATCTCCTGGATCGTGACACAGATGCGGTTTTCGGGCGCGATCAGCACATCTTGCGGCGCCAGTTTGCGCAGCACCTCAAAGGTCAGATTGCCGATCCGCGCCACTGCCGCGCCATCGACGAAGGTATCGGTGATCGGCACCGTCGTGGGCGCCCCATGCGCGAGGGCAGCGGTCAGGCTGGCGCCGCCGGCGGGTTCGACCAGCGTGAACCGCGTGCGCGCACCCATCCCGTCAAGATAGGAAATCATGCCCGCCGACAGCCCGCCGCCGCCCACCGGCAAGATCAGCCGGTCGGGCGCGCGGCCCATTTCCTCCATCATCTCGACCGCGACCGAGGCTTGGCCTTCGATCACATCGGCATCGTCGAAAGGCGACAGGAAATGCGCGCCGGTTTTCGCGCAGTCCGCCTTGGCGGCGGCCAGCGTTTCATCAAAGAAATCGCCCGTCAGCACGATCTCGACCGTACCGGCACCAAAGGTGCGGGTTTTCATGATTTTCTGCTCGGGCGTGGTCACGGGCATGAAGATACGCCCCCTGACCCCGAAATGCGCACAGACAAAAGCCACGCCCTGGGCGTGATTGCCCGCGCTGGCACAGACAAAATTGCGCCGACCGGGATCGGCGGCCAGCGCCTTGCGCATGGCGTTGAACGCGCCGCGCAGCTTGTAGGATCGCACCGGCGACAGATCTTCGCGCTTGAGCCAGATCTCGGCGCCAAAGCGCTCGGACAGATAGGCGTTGCGCTGCAAGGGCGTGGGCGCGAACAGATCGCGCAGCGCTTGCGTGGTGGCACGGGCTTTTGGGGCAAAATCACTCATGCCACTGGCCTGCCGCAAGCGCGCGCTCGTGTCCAGCCTCAGTTGCAGGCGCTCACCTTGCCCCGGGCCGGAAAACCCGGTATCGCCCACGCGGTCATTCCTGAACGCGACGGAGCCCGCCCATGCCCGCACCCAAAAAGGTTGTTCTTGCCTATTCCGGTGGTCTTGACACCTCGATCATTCTGAAATGGCTGCAAACCGAATACGGTTGCGAGGTTGTGACCTTTACCGCCGATCTGGGTCAGGGCGAGGAACTGGAACCCGCCCGCGCCAAGGCCGAGCTGATGGGCGCCAGCGCCATCTACATCGAGGACCTGCGCGAAGAATTCGTGCGCGATTTCGTCTATCCGATGTTCCGCGCCAATGCGCTTTATGAGGGGCTTTATCTGCTGGGCACATCGATTGCGCGGCCGCTTATCTCAAAGCGGCTGGTTGAAATCGCGCGTGAAACCGGCGCCGATGCGGTGGCCCATGGCGCGACCGGCAAGGGCAATGATCAGGTTCGCTTTGAGCTTTCCGCCTATGCGCTGAACCCTGAAATCAAGGTGATCGCGCCGTGGCGCCTGTGGGATCTGACATCGCGCACAAAGCTCATCGATTTTGCGGAAAAAAACCAGATCCCGATCGCCAAGGACAAGCGTGGCGAAGCGCCGTTTTCGGTCGATGCGAACCTTTTGCACACCTCGTCCGAGGGCAAGGTGCTGGAAGATCCCGGTCAGGAACCGCCCGATTATGTCTATCAGCGCACCACCAACCCCGAGGATGCGCCCGACACCCCCGAAATGGTGGAAATCACCTTCGAGCGCGGCGATGCGGTGGCCATCAACGGCGTGGCGATGTCGCCCGCGACCATCCTGACGCGCCTGAACGAGATCGGCGGCACGCATGGCGTGGGCCGGCTCGACTTGGTGGAAAACCGCTTTGTGGGCATGAAGTCGCGCGGTGTCTATGAAACGCCCGGCGGCACGATCTTGCTTGAGGCGCATCGCGGGATCGAACAGATCACGCTGGATTCAGGCGCGGGGCATCTGAAGGATCAGATCATGCCGCGCTATGCCGAACTGATCTACAACGGCTTCTGGTTCAGCCCCGAGCGCGAGATGCTGCAAGCCCTGATCGACAAGAGCCAGGAGCACGTCAGCGGCACTGTGCGCGTCAAGCTTTACAAGGGTCATGCCCGCACCGTGGCGCGCTGGTCCGATCACAGCCTTTATTCCGAAAAGCACGTGACCTTTGAGGAAGACGCCGGCGCCTATGATCAGAAAGACGCCCAAGGCTTCATCCAGCTCAACGCGCTGCGCCTCAAGCTGATCGCGGCGCGCAACCGCCGGGTCAAGCGCTGAGGCGGGCAGAAATCGCGAGGAAGGCTGCCGCCCGTTTGGGAACAGCATGCGGCACGCATGCCCCAAACGGGCAGCGGATGGCCGGCCCCCCCGTTACGCCGCCGCCGCAGCGGGCGCGCGATCCTTGAGCGGCGTTTCCCTGATCGGCAGATGGACGATGGCCGACAGCGCGCCCACAGCCACACCGACCCACCAGACGGCGGTGTAATCGCCATAGGTGTCGTAAAGCGCACCCCCCAGCCAGACGCCGATGAAGCTGCCCAGTTGGTGGGAAAAGAACACCAGCCCATACAGCGTGCCCATGTAGCGCAAGCCATAAATCTGGCCGACCAGCCCGCTGGTCAGCGGCACGGTGGCCAGCCACAGCGCACCCATCACGATGGAAAAGGCGATCACCGTCTCGGGGGTGATCGGAAACATGATGAACAACCCCGCCGCCAGCGTTCGGCCCGTATAGATCAACGCCAACAGATACCGCTTGGGAAAATGATTGCCGAGCCACCCGGCCGTGATCGTGCCCACGATATTGGCCAGCCCGATGAGCGAGATCGCGACCGCGCCCAGCGCCGATGTGGTGGTGATGCCCATGCCATGCAGCAGCGATCCGGGCTCGATCGGGCCGCATAGCTCGGTCACGAAGGCGGGGAAATGCGCGGTGATAAAGCCAAGCTGATAGCCGCACGAGAAAAAGCCGATGAAGATCAGCGCGAATGACGGATCGCGGATGGCGCGGCCCACGATCTGGCCCATGCTTTCCTCGATCTCGGCCTTTGCGGTGCGGATCGGCGCGCGCAGCATCGGCAGCGCGAAAAGCGTTGTCATGATCATGGCGGCAAAGATCAGGAACACGGTCTGCCATGCGAACACCGACAACAGCGCTTCGGCCAATGGCGCGCCGAACACCTGCCCCGCCGATCCCGCGGCTGTGGCAATGCCCAGCGCGACCGAGCGGTTCTTGTCGGATGCCGCGCGCCCGACGATGGCCAAAATAACACCAAACCCCGTGCCCGCGATGCCAAATCCCACAAGGATTGCCAAAAGCTGGTGCTCGCCCGGCGTGATGGCATAGGCCGAAAACACCAGCCCGGCGGCATAAAAGATCACGCCCAGAAAAATCGCCCGCCGATCCCCGAAGCGTTCCGCGATGGCGCCAAAGATCGGCTGGCCAATGCCCCATGCCAGGTTCTGGATCGCAAGGGCCAGCGAAAAATCCGCGCGCAGCCAGCCGAATTCCTCGGCGATGGGGATCTGGAACACCCCGAAACTGGCCCGGACGGCAAAGCAGATCATGATGATGATGCACGAGCCGATCAAGACCGGCGTGAACATGGAGTCTTGGCGGGTCATTGGCACGGTTCCCCAGATTTTGATGTGATCCAATCACGGCCCGCACGCCCCTGCAAGACCCGCTTAACCCCGGCGGCGAATGGATGTAGTCACACCGCCATGGGACAGCATCTGCAAGCGATCTACGACACCCGGGTGGCCGAAGGGCTTTTGCGCCCCGATCCGGCGCAGCGGGCGGCCTTGTTGCGGCTGGAAACCCTGCGCGAGGCGTTGGAGACGAACCCCAAACCCCGCTCGGGTTTGCTGGCGCGGTTTTTCAAGCCGCCAGAGCCGACAGGCAAACAGGGCATTTACCTTTGGGGCGGGGTCGGGCGCGGCAAATCGATGCTGATGGACCTGTTCTTTCAGCACGCCCCCACAAGCCAGAAACGCCGGGTGCATTTCCACGCCTTCATGCAAGAGGTGCAATCGGCCCTGCACGAGGCCCGCAAAACCGGGGTCGAAGACGCGATCAAACCCGTGGCCGAGGGCATCGCCCGCAACCTCAGGCTTTTGTGTTTCGACGAAATGCAAATCACCGACATCACCGATGCGATGATCGTGGGGCGCTTGTTCGAAAAGCTGTTTGCCGCGGGCGTGATCATCGTCACCACCTCGAACCGGCACCCGTCAGACCTTTACAAGGATGGGCTGAACCGCCAGCTGTTCTTGCCTTTCATCAAGCTTCTGGAAGATCGGCTTGAGGTCGACCAGCTTGATGCCATGACCGATTACCGCCAGGATCGTCTTGCCGGGACCCAAGTCTATTTTTCACCCCTTGGTGCAGCGTCCGGCAAAGCCATCGACGACATCTGGCGCGATCTGACCGGCGGGCGGCACGAGGTGCTTTGTCTTGAGGTCAAGGGCCGCACTGTGCGCGTGCCGCGCTATTGGGCGGGCATGGCGCGGGCCAGTTTCTGGGATTTATGCGGCCAGCCCTTGGGGCCTGCGGATTATCTGGCGCTGGTGGGCGCGGTCAAGCTGTTGGTGCTGGAGGGCATCCCGCGCCTTGATGCGAGCAAGTTCAACGAGGCCAAACGTTTCGTCACCCTGATCGACGCGCTTTACGAAGGCCATGTGCGGCTGATCGCATCGGCCGAAGACATCCCCGAACGGCTCTATCTTGAGGGAGCAGGCAGTTTCGAGTTTGAGCGCACCGCCAGCCGCCTGCGCGAGATGCAGGGTGCCGGTTGGGGCGACGGGCGCGACGCGCGGGATCGGGCCGAGGGGCTGACAGCGCCCACGCGATAGGCAAACCGCGCAAAATTTCGGCAATCACCGCCGGATCCGGCCCCTTGTCCGCGCCGCAACCGACAGGGATCGGCCCGCGCAATTGACCGCAGCGGCATCGCCCATAGGGTCGGAGTAACTTTACACGGAGTGTTCCATGATCCGCCTGTTGCAGTTTCTTGGTGCTGGGCTTTCGCTTGCGCTTGTGGCGACCGAGGCTGGGGCCCATGCCGGGGCCGGTGCGCATGGCGGTTTTGCCAGCGGCATCTCGCATCCCTTTTTGGGGCTTGATCATGTGATCGCCATGCTGGCCGTGGGTCTGTGGGCGGCGCGCCTGGGCGGGGCTGCGGTGTGGGTCTTGCCGCTGGTCTTTGCGCTGGTCATGGCCTTTGGCGCGGCGCTGGGGCTTTTGGGCATGGCGATTCCAGCGGTCGAGGAGGCCATCGCGCTGTCGGGGGTGGTGTTGGGCCTGTTCATCGCGCTGGCGCTCAAGGCGCCGGTCTGGGTCGCGGCCGGCATCGTGGGCGGATTTGCAATGTTTCACGGCCATGCGCATGGCACCGAATTTCCCGGCGGCGTGGGCCTGTCGGGCTATGCGTCTGGCGTTTTGGTGGGCACCGCGCTGTTGCATCTGGCGGGTGTCGGGCTGGCCCGCGCGCTGCGCGGCGCGAGGGGCGCACGCGGCCTGCAGGGCACGGGTGCGGGCATCACCCTGTTGGGCGGCGCTGCGTTGCTTGGGTTGGTGTGACGCGCGATCACCTGACCGGGATAGCCCGATTGCACGTCAGCCGCACGTCCATCGAATAGCCGTGCAAGGGCGTGAATGCGCCAAAATGTTGCCTTGCACATGATGACGCGGCTGAATCGCGGGCTTGCCCGCCAAGGGCTCACGCCGCTCTGGTTCAGCGGCACCGCAGGCTGTGGCCAGATCAGCTTCTTTCAATGCGCGGGCAACGCCCATAAAGCTACGACCGGTGCCAACCACCGCGACAGGGCCATCGACTGGGGCGAAAAATTTCACATGAATTTCATGATCTTGGTTGGTTCACGCGCAAGGACGCCCGCAGCGGCATTGAATTGATCCACACAAAAGCCGCCGTCATCGTGCGCGATCTGGGCGGCTTGGTCTGCCGCTGCTGCCACATCCGCTTCCGTGGCGTGCCCGGGTGGCCCATCGACCTGCGGCACCACAACGACTTTCCCCGCAATGACATTGGCATGGTATTGCCGATTAGCTCGAGGGGCGTTTCGCGACTGACGCGACATTGCGTCCGTCCTCACGCCATTCCGGCAAACCGCCAACCATGCGCCGGGCATTCAGACCCCGCTTTCTGAGCGTGCTGACCGCCTGATGCGCGTAGATGCAGTAGGGGCCACGGCAATAGGCGACGACCTGCGCATCGGGTGCAAGGCTGGGCAAGATGCGGTCCAGTTCGGCCAAGGTTGCGTTCAATGCGCCGGGAATATGCCCGGCGGCGTATTCATCGGCGGGCCGAACATCGAGAAGGGTCACGGCCCCATCTGCAAGTCGTTGGGCAAGTTCCGCGCGGCTGATGGGTTCGGGGGCGTCTTCGCCATCCGACAGGCTCAGCAAGATATCTTCGACCTGCGCGAGGTTCCGCTCCGCGACACTGCGCAGAAGGTCCATGAGTTGCAGCGTCTGGCCATCGGTCAGCCGGTAGATCACTGCCTTGCCGTCGCGACGGCTGGTGGCCAGGCCCGCGCGGCGGAGCTGTTGCAGGTGCTGCGAGCAATTCGCAAGGGTCAGGCCGGTCTTCTGGGCTAATTCCTCTACCCCGCGCTCCGCTTGGGCCAGTTGTTCCAGCAGCATCAGACGCGCCGGGGCCGACAGGGCGCGCGCAATCAGCGCGTATTCCGCAAGCAAAGCAATTTTGGGGCTGATTGACAAAGCCATTCTCCCATAGGTAGAACATTCAAGTGATTACTTGAATGATATCGCATATCCCACCCCTGACAAGGTCTGCGCAGCGTGCCCGACACAATCCTTGCCGCAGAACCGACGATCTGTCCGGCGGCATTGATGCGATGCGCCATGGCGGCCGCGCGCAGGCACCATGCCATCGCGCGCATCGCGACAAAGGGGCGGGTCGCATGACCGCGCGCGGATTCCCGCGCGGCATTCGCGAGAACCGGGTTCAGGTTGCACATCAGCTGATTCAGGTGATGCTGGTGGGGTTCGCCATCGGCATGACCCGCACGGTGGTTCCGGCACTGGCCGAAAGCGAGTTCGGGCTTGAGCGCGGCTCGTTCTTGCTGCTCACTTCTTTCGTCGTGGCATTTGGCGCGGTCAAGGCGGTGATGAACTTCGTTGCCGGGCGCTGGTCCGAACGGATCGGGCGCAAGCGTGTGCTGGCCTTTGGCTGGGTGGTGGCGCTGCCGATCCCGGTGATGATCTGGTATGCGCCCGACTGGAACTGGATCATCGCCGCGACGGTGCTTCTGGGCGTCAATCAAGGCCTTTGCTGGTCCATGACACAAACGGCCAAGCTCGACATCACGAAAGCCGAGGAACGGGGCCTCACCATGGGGCTGAACGAGTTCTCTGGCTATGTCGGCGTGGCGATCGCGGGCATCCTGACCGCCTATGCCGCCGAGTGGCTGGGGGCGCGCGTGGGCTTGCTTGTGTTCGGCATGGCCGTGGTTCTTCTTGCGCTGCTGCTCACCACGGTCTGGGTGAAGGATACGCTGCCCTGGGCCAAGGCGGAGACGGCCGCGCACAAGGCCGCACCCCCGAAGAACCCGCCGCGCTACCCGCAAGGCGTCTCCGAACACCCGACAACGCGCGAGGTTTTCGCGCTGATGAGCTGGCGCGACCGGCGGCTCTTGGCGATATCCCAAGCCGGGCTGGTCGAGAAATTCGTCGACGCGCTGGTCTGGGCGGTATTCCCTGTCTTCCTCGTGACGCGCGGTGCAACCCTGACCGGGATCGGCTGGATCGTCGGCACCTACGGCTTTGTCTGGGGCGGCTCGCAGCTTGTCACCGGGCGGCTGTCGGACCATGTGGGCCGTCATTTACCCAATGTGATGGGCATGTGGATCTGCGGCGCGGGCGTCGCGATGATGGTCTTGGGCACTGGCGCGCTTTGGTGGTCGGTCGCGGCGGGCGTGGCGGGCTTTGGCATGGCGCTCCTTTATCCGAACCTCTCGGCGGCGGTGGCCGACATCACCCCGCCCGCCTGGCGCGGATCAGCCATCGGCATATACCGCTTCTGGCGCGACCTTGGCTATGCCATCGGCGCGCTCGGCCTTGGCCTCGCCGCAGGCTTGAGCGGCGCAGCAGAGACCGCATTCTGGTTCGTTGCGATCTCCATGTTCGTCTCTGGCGGCGTGCTGTTCTGGCTCGGCGAGGAAACCCACCCACGGCTCAACCCGGCCAAACCGCCCGAAGCCGGGGGTGTGGCGACGCGGCATGGATGCTGATGCGTTTTGCACCATTCGCGATCTTGCGATGGCAGTGAACTTGGCCTGACGCCATGCCAGCAGGCAGAGCCGTCTGGCCTGTCTGACGCTGGCGATCGTCAAGCGGCAGGTCGACGGGGCGGACGCCCCGAGCATCATTGTCATGCAGCTTTCCGAAAGGGCTGCTTTGCGTCGGCGGACATGGTCCGGCGTGGTGTTTGGACAGGCCGAGCGACGCAATCGGGCGCTTTGCTGGGGTTCCACTCGATCTGTGGCCGGCCGCTGCCATCGCGGGTGCAATGGGGGTTTGTCAGGTCTGGGCGGTCCGTCGTCAGAGTTTTGCGGCCCATCTTGGATGGTTCTCATCCACGACGAACCTGTGTGTGTGGTGTCTGTGACCCATCAGATGCGGGTGATCGAGCGGCAGGTTGTCATGGCTATGCGCGAACGCCTCTGGGTCATGGGCGGGCCAGAGCCACAACACCGCCACCACGCCCACAGCACCGATGCCTGCCAGGACCAGCGCCGCAGCCGACAGCCCCGCGCCCGCGCCGACCCAGCCTGCCAGCGGATAGGTGACCAGCCAGCAGGCGTGTGACAATGCGAACTGGGCGGCAAAGACCGCGCCCCGGTCAGCCTCGCGCGCGGAGCGGTTGATGATCCGCCCGATGGGGGTCTGGGTCAGGGAAAAGCCAAAGCCGATGATGGCCCAAAGGGCGATCAGCGCGGCAAGGCTGCCGACCATCGGCACCAGCGCCACACCCGCGACCATCAGCGCCGCGCCGCCGATCATGACGGGGCGGTCGTCCAATCGGGTGAGGATGCGCGGCAAAAGGAACGCGGCCAGCATCGAGCCAGCCCCAAAGCCTGCAAAAGCCAGCGCCACGGCTTCCTCGCCCAAGCCTAGCCTGGCCTTCACCAGAACGACCGTGTTCACATAGACCATGGCGCCCGCGGCGGCGACGGCGGCCTCCATCACCATCAGCCCGCGCAGGCGGGGGGTGGCCGTGTAGATGCGGACGCCCTTGGTCACATCGGCCCAGAAATGGCTGCCCTCGGCCCGCGCCCGATCCGGCAGGCGGGCGGTCACCACCAGCAGGGCCGAGGCGACAAAACCCGCGACCGTGCCAGCGAACAGCACCGGAAAGCTGACCACTGTCAGAAGCAGCGCCGCAAGGATAGGGGAGGCCAGTTGTTCGAGGTCTTCAGCCAATCTGAGCAGCGAGAGGGCGTTGGTATAGTCGCCCTCATCCTTCAGCACGTCGGGGATCACGGCCTGAAACGCCGGCGTGAACCCGGCTGAAGCCGCCTGCAACGCGAAGATCAGCACATAGACCTGCCAGACCTGATCGACGAAGGGCAGGCAGGCGATCACGCCCGCGCGGATCAGGTCCAGCGCCACCAGAAAGGCCCGGCGCGGCAGGCGTTCGGCAATCGCGGCCGCCACCGGCGCCAGCGTCACATAGGCCACCATCTTGATCGCCAGCGCTGTGCCCAGCACCGCGCCCGCAGTATCGCCCGCCAATTGCCAGGCCAGAAGGCCAAGTGCCACCGTGGCCAGCCCCGTGCCAAGCAGCGCCACAAGCTGGGATGCGAAGAGATGACGGAAGGTCGGGTTGCGCAGGGTGCTGAGCATGGCGCTACAGATACCGGGCGATGGTCTTGAGGTCGGCGCGATCCTCCTCCGAATGTTCGGTATCGAGGCAATGATCAATATGGTCATGGATCAGCGCGCGCTTGGCGTTTACCACGGCCTTTTCCACGGCATGGAGCTGCTGCGCGATCTCGAGGCAGGGCTTGCCCGCCTCGATCATCTCGATCACCGCGCGCAAATGCCCGTCGGCGCGTTTCAGCCGGGCGATCAGGGCGGGGTGGGTTGCGTGCAAGTGCGGTTTTGACATAGATTGAACCTATCCCCCCGGGGAGGATAGAACAAGACGGCACCGCACGCGTGCCGCAAGAG
>NZ_CALAHQ010000024.1 GCF_937892565.1 uncultured Roseicyclus sp.
GGCTCCGCGCCAGCCCCCGTTGCCCAACCCGCCCAAATGGGCAAAACTCAAACCCGGGGTCTCGCTCACGCTGGATAAAAGTTGGGGGCAACGTCAAAAGTTCTGCGAGAAATACGGCAACTTGCCCGTGTCGCAGTTCTCACGGAAGCACGCCTCCGCCATTCTGGCCAAGCTCAGCGACACGCCAGAAGCGGCGAATACGTTGATGAAGCGGCTGCGCCTGCTTCTGAACTTCGCCGTGGATATCGGCATGATCCCTTCGAACCCGATGGCGGGGATGAAGGGCTACAAGTCCGACGGTGAGGGCTATCACGACTGGACGGAGGAAGAGATCGCGCAGTTCATGGCTCGTCACCCGCTGGGAACCAAGGCGCATCTGGCCCTGATGCTGATGCTCTGCACCGGCCAGCGCAAGTCTGATGCTGTCAGGATGGGGTGGGGCGATGTTGCCAACGGGATGATCCGGGTTCGTCAGCAGAAGACCGGGACCCCGCTGATGATCCCCATCCTCCCGACGCTGCAAGCAGCCTTGGCTGACCAACCCAAGGACGCGCCGAACTTCTTGCGGACGGAGTATGGTCGCCCTTACTCAGCGGCTGGCTTCGGAAACTGGATGCGGGATCGGTGCGACGAGGCGGGGCTGCCCAACTGCGCATCGCATGGTTTGCGCAAGGCTTGTGCCCGGCGTCTGGCCGAGGCGGGCTGCACCATTCACCAAATCAAGGCGATCACCGGCCACAAGACCGACGCAGAAGTGCATCGCTACACGGCGAAAGCCGATCAAGTTCGGCTCGCTCACAGCGCGTTCGAGAAGCTGCAAGACACCAAAAACAAGCTACAATCTGCCAACCGCCTCTGAACGGTCAGCAAACACGAGGAAAAACCCCATGCGTTCCAATATCTTGGCAGGAAAAGTGGCAGCCCGTAGGGGAGTCGAACCCCTCTTTTCAGGTTGAAAACCTGACGTCCTAACCGATAGACGAACGGGCCGTACTAGGCGTGTGGCGCTTCTAGGAAATGGCGCGGCGGGGTTCAAGCGGATTTTTCATCCTCTGGGGGTGAAAGTTGCGCGACCGTTTTGGTTGGCCCTGTCACGCGGCCCGATCATTTGGCCCATGCGGCATCTTCAAGCCGCAACTGAACACTTTGGCGCCCGTTCCAGCTATTGACCTCGAGCCGCCCCGCCACATGCAGCGCCCGCCCGCCATGTGCGTCAAAAGCCTGTTGCAGGCCCTTGGCTGCGGCATCGAAACAGATCGTGTCCAGATTTGTGGCCCCATCGCTGAGCGTCAGCTTCAGATGGCCCTGCCCAACGGGCTTTGCGTGGCGGATCCGCACCGAGGGGATCGCAAAACGCGGAGCAGGAGCCGAGGCGCCGAAAGGCCCGGCTTGATCAAGTTGTTCGATCAGCGCGACCGTGCAGGCAGCGGGCATCAAGATCGCGTCGATGCGCAAGTCACCCGGCCCCCGGTCGCCCGCGCCCTGTCTGGCCAAAAGCTCGGACAGGCGCGCCATGGCCGGTTGCAACTGTGCGCGGCTCAGGCTGAGGCCCGCGGCCATCTTGTGCCCGCCACCCTTTTCGATCAGGCCTTCTGCCGCCAGCCGCTGGATCGAGGCCCCCAGATCGACCCCGCTGACCGAGCGGGCCGATCCCTTGCCCTGGTCGCCCTCGAACCCGATCACCACGGCAGGGCGGTTTGTGGCCTCTTTCAGGCGCGCGGCGACGATGCCCACCACGCCGGGGTGCCAGCCGTCGTCGGCGGCCCAGACCAGCGGGGCATCCAACCCGCGCGCCTCGGCCTGCATCAAGGCCGCATCGCGCACACGGCCCTCGATCTCGCGGCGATCGGTGTTGAGCGTATCAAGCCGCCGGGCCAGTGCCTGTGCCTCGGCCGGATCGGTCGTGGCCAAAAGCCGCGCACCCAGATCCGCGGCACCGATCCGCCCGCCCGCATTGACGCGCGGGCCCAGCACATAGCCAAGGTGATGGCTTGTCGGCGCCCGGTCCAGCCGTGCCACATCGCTGAGCGCCACAAGCCCGGGGCGGGCGCGGCGCGCCATCACCTTCAGCCCCTGGCGCACAAAGGCGCGGTTCAGCCCGATCAGCGGCGCCACATCGGCCACGGTCGCCAGCGCCACCAGATCAAGCGCGGCGATCAGGTCGGGCCCTTGCCGCCCGGCGGCACGCAGGCGGCCGTTCAAAGCCACCAATGCCAGAAAGACCACCCCCCCCGCACACAGGTGCCCCAAGCCGCCGTCTTCGTCTTGTCGGTTGGGGTTCACCACCGCGACACATCGGGGCAGCTCGGCACCCGCCAGATGATGATCCAGAACGATCACATCCGCGCCCTTGGCCGCCGCGATCGGCCCATGCGACAGCGTTCCGCAATCGACACAGATGATCAGATCATGTTCCCGCGCCAGCGCCGTCATGGCGGCGTCGTTGGGGCCATAGCCCTCATCGATGCGGTCGGGGATATAGAGCGTCGCGGGGCGGCCCATGGCGCGCAGCCAATCGATCAGCAAGGCGGCCGATACGCCACCATCCACATCATAATCGGCGAAAATCGCGATCCGTTCGTGCCGCTCCAGCGCGCGCGATATCCGGTCCACGGCGCGGTCCATGTCCTTGAGGCTCAGCGGATCGGGCAAAAGATCGCGCAACGACGGCGCAAGAAAGGCCGCCACCGCATCGGGGGCGACACCGCGTTGCGCCAGTACCTGTGCCAAGGCAGGCGGCAGATCGGCACGCTGGATCAGCGCCTCGGCCAGACGGGCGGTTGGCGCATCCGGCCCAAGCCAGCGCCGCCCCGTCAGCGAGGTGGTAACGCCCAGAAACCCGGCACCATCATCCATATCTTGGGGCAATGACATGCGGGCACACTAAACGCGGCCCCCCTGAGTCGTCACCCTCATTTCACCGGGTTGCGATAGCTCATGCGTCGCACCGATCCGGTCTTGGACCGCATCAAGATCGTCTCGGCGGTCAAAAAGCCCGGCTCGCGCTTGATGCCCGCCAGTATCGACCCATCGGTCACCCCGGTCGCGGCAAAGATCACATCCTTGGTCACCATATCGTCGCGGGTGTAGACACGGTCCAGATTGGTGATCCCCGCTTTCTTCGCGCGGGCCTTTTCATCATCGTTGCGAAACAAGAGCCGCCCATAGATCTGACCGCCCATGCATTTGAGTGCGGCCGCCGCCAGCACCCCCTCGGGTGCGCCGCCCTGGCCCATATACATGTCGATCCCCGTGACCTGTGCATCGGCGCAATGGATCACGCCCGCCACATCGCCATCGGTGATCAGCCGGATCGCACAGCCCGTGCTGCGCAGCTCATCGATCATCGCCTGATGGCGGGGGCGTTCCAGCACGCACACGGTGATGTCGGTGGTCGAACAGCCCTTGGCGGCGGCCAGCGCGCTGACCCGTGCGGCGGGCGACATGTCAAGTGTCACCACACCGGTGCGAAACCCCGGACCGATGGCCAGCTTGTCCATGTAGACATCGGGCGCATGCAGCATCGATCCGCGCGGGCCCATGGCGATGACGGTCAGCGCATTGGGCATGTCCTTGGCGGTCAGCGTCGTGCCCTCCAGCGGATCAAGCGCGATATCCACCTCGGGGCCCTGGCCGCTGCCGACCTCTTCGCCGATATAAAGCATCGGCGCCTCGTCGCGCTCCCCTTCGCCGATCACCACCACGCCCTTGATGTCGAGCTTGTTGAGCTGGTCGCGCATCGCATTGACGGCGGCCTGATCGGCGGCCTTTTCATCGCCGCGCCCGATCAACCGGGCCGAGGCCAAGGCCGCGGCCTCGGACACGCGGGCAAGGCCCAGCGACAACATGCGGTCGTTGAAATCGGGGCGGTTGGCGCTCATGCGTGGGGTCCTGTCTTTGCGTCGCGGCTTGGCGCACCTAAGCTTTCCGGGCGGCAAAGGACAAGCCCAAGCGGGCGGCGTGCGGCGGGAAAGTTATGCGCCGCCCGGAAAATCGGCCGGGGCGTCATGCGGGCTAAAGCACAAAGGCGCGGGCGCGATCGGCGGACCAGTCGAGCCCAAGCCGATCGGCCAGCCCTTGCAGCGCGCCAAGACGACCTGCGCGCAGGTCTTCGTAATGGACCTCGGTCACCCGGCCCGCACAGCTTTGGCCAAGGGCGGCAAGCCGCGTTTCGTAGCCATCACAGAACCGGTGCCAGACTGCCGGGTCCTGCCCATGCTGGGCCATGAAGGACGTGCGCTGCAACGATGCGATCAGACCCGCGCGCTGCCGCCGCACGATCACCCAATGCGCCTGTGCAAAGGCTTCGGCAAAGACGGGCCAGAGCAAGGTCAGCTTGGCATCCTTGAAGCCCCAAGGCTGCTGGCCGTCATAGCCATCGTCCGTCAGCGCCCGGGCGATGGCACGCGGCAGCTGGGCAAAGACCGGCAGCCGCGCCGGATCGGGCAGATTGCGCACCCCCAGCGGATCGGCGCCCAGAAAGTCGCGCAGCAGCGGCTTCACGATGGTTTCGTGCAGGCGCCGGTTCTCGAAAAAGCCACGCGGGTTGGCCGGGCTTGCCGCGACCGTCTGGCCCAGCCAAAGCCCCGCCTCGGCCAAAAGCCCCGCTGTCATCGACGTTCCCGACCGCGGGATGCCGGTGACAAAGACCGGCCGGTCAAAGCAGCGTCCCGCCATCAGGGATGGGGCTTTGGGCCGGGCTGCGTGATGGGCGCGCGCCTTTTGCCACCAGCGGGCGATGGCGGGCGCGGACAGGTCTTTGATCGGAAGCGTGCGTGCTGTCGGGTACACGGTTTCAGCCCGCGGCGGCCGCCCCCAATACCAATGCGCCGTTGGGTTCATCAGCAGCATCGCGGGCACCGCGCAAACCCCCGCCACATGCAGCGCCGCGCCATCCACGCCGATGACCCCGCCCAAGCCCCGCACAAGGTCGAACACCCCGACCAGATCCGCGCGAAGCGCCACCCCCGGCAGCCGCACGCGGCGGTCGCGCGCCAGCTGCGTCGTCTCGGCCTGGGTGAGGTCGTGTTGCAGGGGCACGATCTCGCAGCTGTCCGGCAGACAGGCCAGAAACGGCTCCAGATCAAGCGCACGCTCGTCACGGCGGTTCTGGCCGCTTCCTGCCCGCCACAAAATGCCCAGCCGCGCCGGCCCGCGCTGCCAGGGCGCGAACAACGGGGCCGGGATACGCAGGCTGCCATGGCGCGCAAACGCCAGTTCCAGCGTGTCGGCCGAGCCGTTGACAATCATGGGATCGGCCGGTCCGCCCGGGCCAAAGTGACGGAACTCTGCTTCGGGAAAAGCCAGCGCCAGAAGCGGCTGATACCGTTTTTCGCCGGTGATCGTGAGCGCCATACCGGGGCCGCTCTGAGCGCGCAGATGGGCCAGATGCAGGCAAATGTCGCCCAGGCCCTGTTCCAGCCGCACCATGCGCAAGGGTTGCACCGCACGCGGCACATGCCGCATCTGCCGGGGTAAGCTCGCGAAGTTTCTGGCCGCAAAGCGCTGGCGGTAGTGACGGAGGCCCCAGCCGATCCGGCCCCGCCAAAGCAGCGTCAGCGCCGCCGTCAGGTGCCAATCAGCGATGACATCGGCCCCTACGCGGCCGCCGAGCCCATGGCGGTGGCGCGCCGCATCGGCCCAAAGCCCTTGCGCCATCAGGGCGCGGTAGCGCAAATCGGGATGCGCGGTGGCGTCGGTCTTGCGGTGCTGCTCGAGGGTTTCGGCCCGCGTGGCCTGACCGAATGCGCCCAGGGCGAAGAACAGGCCGGTTCGAAAGCCACGCTGTGGCGCGCTCAGCGCGCTGGGGATCGCCCGGTCAAGGGCGGCACGGCTGGCCGACAGCTGACCTGCATCAAACAGGCGGCGCGCCTCGTTCAGGGCGGTGATCGCCGCCTGGCTTTCCCCGGCGTGTCCCGCATGGCCCGCGTCGGGGCCCCTGTGCAGATCGGTCTTTTTCATGGCCGGCCTTTGGCACAAACGCGAACATCGCCATCAGCCCATGGGGGCCACAGATTTCCAATTCCTGCAAGCCGGCGGATCATGCCGCCCGATGGCTCAGACGTCTTCGATGCGAAGTGCCACGGGCGCGCCCATCACCACGCCCGTTCCGGGCAGCGCGGCCAGCGCGGTATCCAGGTTGGCACGGGCGGATTTATGGGTCACGATCAGCACCGGCGCGTTGTCGCCGGGGTGGTCGTATTGGCGCATCCGGTCGATCGAAATGCCCGCTTCGCCCAGAACCGTCGCGACCTTGGCCAAGGCCCCCGGCTTGTCGGCCAGTTCCATCCGCAGATAGTAGCACGCGGGGCTTGCGGCCGAGGCGGGCGGGGCGCTGTCGAGCGTATGTGCGGGTTGGCCAAACACCGCCACCCGGATGCCGCGCGCGATGTCGCAGACATCCGACATCACCGCGCTGGCGGTCGGGCCTTCGCCCGCGCCGGGACCGCGCAGCACGATCTGGCCCACGCTGTCGCCCTCGATCACCACCATGTTGGTGCCGCCTTCAAGCTGGCCCAAGGGCGAGGTGCTGGGCACCAGACAGGGCGACATCCGCGCCTCAAGACCCCGGCCGGTGCGCTGGGCCACGCCAAGAAGCTTGATCTTGTAGCCCATGTCACCCGCGCGGCGGATGTCTTCGATGGTGATCGACCCGATCCCCTCGAGGGCAACGGCATTGAAATCCACACGCGCGCCAAAGGCGATGGCCGCAAGCAGGGTCAGCTTGTGGGCCGCGTCGATGCCGCCGACATCCAGCTGCGGGTCGGCTTCCAGATAGCCCAGCCCATCGGCCTCGGCAAAGGCGTCATCATAGCTGAGCCCGGCGCTGTCCATCCGTGTCAGGATGTAGTTGCAGGTGCCGTTCATCACCCCCATCACCCGGCTGATCGCGTTTCCCGCCAGCCCTTCGGTCAGCGCCTTGATCACGGGAATGCCGCCTGCCACTGCCGCCTCGAACCTGAGCACGCGGCCCGCCGCCTCGGCGGTTTCGGCCAGCGATTGGCCGTGTATGGCCAGCATCGCCTTGTTTGCGGTCACCACATCCTTGCCTGCCGCGATCGCGGCCAGTGTCGCCGCCCGCGCCGGTCCATCGGCGCCGCCCATCAATTCGACAAACACATCCACATCCGGCCGCCGGGCCAGTGCCACGGGATCATCTTCCCAGGCGTAGGGCGACAGGTCTACGCCCCGATCCTTGCCCTTGGCGCGCGCAGAGACGGCCGTGATCTTGATCGGCCGCCCACAGCGTCGGGCCAAAAGCTCGGCTTGCCGTTCGACGATTTTCACAACGCCCACACCAACGGTGCCAAGCCCGGCAATGCCAAGGCGCAGGGGGTCAGACATGGTGTTCCTCCGGGGGTTGGTCAGCGGGGTCAGGCCGAGTGTTAGCCGCTTCGCCGTCCGGCTGCAACGCAGGCCCGCTCAGATCGTCATCTCGCGCAGCAGCGCCGCGCGCCGGCGCAGATCGGCTGCGCGTGCCGCAAGGTTCTGCCCCTCGATCTCGGCGCTTCGCGGGGTCATCGCGTCGCCTTGGGCAAGCAGAGGCCCCAGCGGCACAAGCAGCGGATAGGCCGGCCTGGGCGTCAGGGCGTCCGACACCCCGGGCAAGCCAGCGCATCCGCCAAGGCAGGTCAGACACATCAAAAAGACCAATCGGATCCACATGGGCCGAGCTAACCCACCGGCCCGGTCGCTGTCCAGCATGGTTGAATTGACAGCGCATTCAGATCATGATGCCGCCATGGCACGCACCCAAGGAAGCCACGCTGACATCACCCGGCCCCGCCTGCGCGAAACCGCCCTGCGGCTCTTTGCCCGTCATGGCTTTGCGGCCGTGTCGATGCGCCAGATCGCGGCCGAGGTTGGGGTGCAAGCGGGTGCGCTTTATCTTTACACGCCCGACAAGCAGGCGTTGTTGTTCGATCTGATGCGCGATCATCTTGAGCATCTCTTGGCCGATTGGGCGCCACCGCCAGCCTCGCCCGAGCAGCAGTTGGAAAGCTTTGTACGCCACCACATCCGCTATCATCTTGACCGACCCGATCTGGTCTTCATCGCCTATATGGAGCTTCGCAATCTTGAACCCGGCAATTTCGCCGTGATCGAGCGACTGCGCCGGGATTACGAAACCCGGCTCGAGTCAATCCTCAGGCACGGCAAGGCCGCGGGCGTTTTCGATATTGCCGACACGAAACTGACCACCATGGCGCTGATCGCGATGCTGACCGGCGTGACGACATGGTATCGCGAAGGCGGGCGTCTGGACCGTGAGACGGTGGAAACACTCTATTGGGAGATGGCGCGCAAATCCGTGGCGTCCCCCCCGCGCTAGGCAGAGGGGGGGGCAACGCACCCCGAAAGACGCCCTGTTTCAGGCCGATTGTGGGGTCACGCGTCGCGCACCCCTTGGAAAAGGCACCAGCCGCCCCTGATCCTCATCCCAGAGCTTGAGGGTAAACGACCGCAGCGCTTCTGCCCAGCCGATGGTCTGCACATCATAGCGCTGGCGCAGCGCGCGGTGGCAGGCGCGCAAGCGGTAGCTTGGGATATTGGCGTTGAAATGATGGATGTCGTGATAGGTGATATTGGCCACCGCCAGATCGAACCACCAGCCCAGATCTAGCGCCGACGACCCCTGCAGCGCGGCACGCGCGGGGTTCAGATCGGGTTTGCGATCCCACCATGTGTCTTCGAAATTATGCTGGAGATAGACAAGAAACACGCCGATGCAGGCCGCCACGAACACGGTCGCGCCATAGGTGATCAGCCCTGCCGCCCCCCCCAACACCCAGATCAGCGCACCCCAGACCACCAACCCGAGATTGTGCAAGATCACGCCACGCGGATCGACGCGGGCCGCGTTCTTGGGCCAGCGATACGCCAGCACATAGGTGAAAAGCCCGCCGATGGGGATCAAGATCAGCGGGTGGCGATAGAGCCTGTACCAAAGCCGCCGCCAGACACCGGCTGCTTGCCATTCGCGCAGCGTCATGGTGTGAATTTCGGTCGTGTCGCGCTCATCGAGATTGCCCAGATGGGAATGATGGTCGTTGTGGTTGGACTGCATCACCCGATAGGGCGTCAGCGTAAAGACCGACAGACCATGACCCGCCAGATCATTGCGTCGCTTGGTCGAAAACAGCGACCCATGCCCGCAATCGTGTTGCAGCACGTAAAGCCGCACGCCCGCAAAGGCATTCAGCACCACCAACGGGGCCACCAGCCAGCCATTCGGCCAAGACGCGACAGCCAGCCAGAGCGTCAGGACATAAACGGCGAATGTCGCGCCATAGCTGAGTGCCGCCAGCCGATCATCGCGGGCCGTCCAGCCGCGAACAAAGGCGCGGATTTCGCGTTCAGCCTCGGCGCGGTATTGGGGCGTGATTTCAGGGCGAAGGGATGGTGCGGGTTGCATCATTGCACACTCGAAAAAACCTTCCTGGCGAGGCAAGACCTGACCAACAAAGGCAAACCCCCGCGGTCACCACGAATTTATGTCGTGATCGCGGGGGCTTCAAGATCGTTGCGCACGAAACGGCCCCGTTTCGCAAAAGATGTCGTGGCTCAGAGGCCGGGATAGATCGGGAAGCGATGGCACAGCGCCTCGACCTCGGCGCGGACCTGTGCCTCGATTGCGCTGTTGCCTGCTTCACCATTGGCGGCCAGCCCATCGACCACCCGGCCGATCCAGTCGCCGATCTGGCGGAACTCGGGCGCCCCAAAGCCACGCGTCGTGCCCGCCGGGCTGCCCAGACGGATGCCGCTGGTGATCGTGGGCTTTTCGGTGTCAAACGGGATGCCGTTCTTGTTGCAGGTGATGTGCGCGCGCCCCAGCGCCTGTTCGGTGGCGTTGCCCTTGACGCCCTTGGGCCGCAGATCGACCAGCATCAGATGCGTGTCGGTGCCGCCGGTGACGATATCAAGCCCGCCCTTCATCAACTGATCGGCCAGCGCCTGGGCGTTGGCGATCACCTGGGTCTGATAGTCCTTGAATTCGGGGCGCAGCGCCTCGCCAAAGGCCACGGCCTTGGCGGCGATCACATGCATCAGGGGGCCGCCCTGAATGCCGGGGAAGATGGCCGAGTTCACCTTTTTCGCGATGCCCTCGTCATCGGTCAGGATCATGCCGCCACGGGGCCCGCGCAGCGTCTTGTGCGTGGTTGTGGTCGCGACATGGGCATGTGGGAAGGGCGAGGGGTAATGCCCCGAGGCCACAAGCCCCGCGAAATGCGCCATGTCGACCAGAAGATAGGCGCCCACGCTGTCGGCAATTTCGCGCATTTTCGCGAAATCGATGATGCGCGGAATGGCCGACCCGCCTGCGATCAGCATCTTGGGCTGATGCGCGATGGCCAGCTCTGCGATCTGGTCATAATCGATCTGAAGATCGTGTTGGCGCACGCCGTATTGAATGGCGTTGAACCATTTGCCCGACTGGTTGGGCTTGGCTCCGTGCGTCAGGTGACCGCCGGCGTCAAGGCTCATGCCAAGGATGGTGTCACCCGGCTGCAAAAGCGCGGTAAACACGCCCTGATTGGCCTGTGAGCCGGAATTGGGCTGGACGTTGGCAAAGCCCACACCGAACAAGGCTTTGGCCCGTTCGATGGCCAGATCTTCGGCAATATCGACAAACTGGCAGCCGCCGTAATAGCGCCGACCCGGATAGCCCTCGGCGTATTTGTTGGTCATCACCGAGCCCTGCGCCTCCATCACGGCGGCAGAAACGATGTTTTCCGAAGCGATCAGTTCGATCTCATGGCGCTGGCGGCCAAGCTCCTGACGGATCGCGCCGAAAATCTCGGGGTCGCGGGTTTCCAGCGTTTCGGTGAAAAAGCCGGTGTCGCGGTGGGGGGCGTTCATGGCAGCGTCTCCCTTCATGAGGCTGTAGGCGGTGTGATTTAGCCTGACCTTTACGGGATGGAAGGGGGTGGGGAAAGGGCCCAAAGCGTCACGATGCCCGCGGAAAGCGGCGCAAGCGGTGCGCAAGATGGATTGAGTTTCCGCGCCACCCGCGCAAGGGTGGCCAGAGGCCCCCAGCCAAGGAAAGACCAAAGACATGCCCGCGGCGCGCACCATCGCCTTTCTCGCCTCTGACACGCCCATGTCGCAAGACGCCAAGGCGCGGCTCGAGGCGCGCTATGGCGCCCATGCGCCGGAGGATGCCGATGTCATCGTGGCGCTGGGCGGGGATGGGTTCATGCTGGCCACCTTGCACGCCACCCAGGCGCTTGAGGTGCCCGTATACGGCATGAACCGCGGCACTGTCGGCTTCTTGATGAATGCCTATGACGAGGACGCGCTGGTCGCCCGGCTTGAGGCGGCCGAGGTGGCGGCGATCAATCCGCTGCACATGACCGCCACCACGACCGCGGGCGACGTGGTCGAGGCGCTGGCCATCAACGAGGTCAGCTTGCTGCGGGCGGGCCCACAGGCTGCCAAGCTGCGTATCCTTGTCGATGGGCGGCTGCGGATGGAGGAATTGGTCTGCGATGGCGCGCTGGTGTGCACGCCCGCCGGATCGACTGCCTACAACTATTCCGCCCATGGACCGATCCTGCCCATCGAGGCGGATGTGCTCGCCTTGACCGCGGTGGCGGCGTTTCGCCCAAGGCGCTGGCGCGGCGCGCTTTTGCCCAAACATGCGGTGGTGCGCTTTGACGTGATCGATCCTGGCAAGCGGCCGGTCATGGCCGATGCCGACAGCCGGTCTGTCGCCAATGTCGTGTCGGTGGAAATCCGCTCGCACCCCGAAATCACGCATCATATCCTGTTCGATCCCGGTCACGGGCTGGAAGAGCGGCTGCTGCGCGAACAATTCACCTGAACCGCACGCGGCGTTGCGCCGCGTTCAGAGTCGCGCGCAAAAAATGTTTAACGTTAAACGAGTTTTCCAGCGGAGGGCGCCATGAGCGACGACAGACAAGACGGATTGCGCACCGCCGCCTTGGCCTATCATGAATTTCCCAAGCCCGGAAAACTGGAAATCCGGGCCACCAAACCTTTGGCCAATGGCCGCGATCTGGCGCGCGCCTATACCCCCGGCGTGGCCGAGGCTTGCCTTGAAATCAAGGCCGATCCGGCCAATGCCGCCCGCTACACGACGCGTGGAAACCTTGTTGCCGTCGTCACCAATGGCTCCGCCGTGCTGGGTCTTGGCAACATCGGCGCGCTGGCATCCAAGCCGGTGATGGAGGGCAAGGCGGTCTTGTTCAAGACCTTTGCCAATATCGATTGCTTCGACATCGAATTGAACGAAGCCGACCCGGTGAAACTGGCCGATATTGTCTGTGCGCTGGAACCCACCTTTGGTGCGATCAACCTCGAAGACATCAAGGCGCCGGATTGTTTTATCGTTGAACAAATCTGTCGCGAGCGGATGAACATTCCCGTGTTCCACGACGATCAGCATGGCACCGCCATCGTCGTGGGAGCGGCCGCCAGCAATGCGCTGTTGGTGGCGGGCAAGCGGTTCGAAGATATCAAGATCGTGTCCACCGGCGGCGGCGCCGCGGGGATCGCGTGTCTCAACATGCTGGTGAAACTGGGGGTGCGGCGCGAAAACATCTGGCTGTGCGACATTCACGGGCTGGTCCATGAGGGCCGCGAGATCGACATGAACCCGCAAAAGGCGGCCTATGCGCAGGCAAGCGACCTGCGCACGCTGTCCGATGTGATCGACGGGGCCGATCTGTTCCTTGGCCTGTCGGGCGCTGGCGTTCTGACGCCCCAGATGGTGGCGCGCATGGCACCGCGCCCGATCGTTTTCGCCTTGGCCAACCCCACCCCCGAGATCTTGCCCGATGCGGTTCGTTCGGTCGCGCCCGATGCGATCATCGCCACGGGGCGTAGCGATTTTCCCAATCAGGTCAACAATGTGCTGTGTTTTCCCTTCATCTTTCGCGGCGCGCTTGATGTCGGCGCGACCGAGATCAATGACGCGATGAAAATCGCCTGCATCGAAGGTATCGCGGCCTTGGCGCGCGCCACCACCAGCGCCGAAGCCGCGGCGGCCTATGCGGGCGAACAGTTGACCTTTGGCGCCGATTACCTGATCCCCAAGCCCTTTGACCGCCGCCTGATCGCGGTGGTGGCCAGCGCCGTGGCCGAGGCCGCGATGGCCTCGGGTGTGGCGACGCGGCCCCTCGATGATCTTGATGCCTATCGCGAGCGTCTGAACCAATCGGTGTTCCGCTCGGCGATGATCATGCGGCCGGTGTTCGACGCCGCCCGCTCCGCCGAGCGCCGCATCGTCTTTGCCGAGGGCGAGGATGAGCGCGTGTTGCGCGCCGCCCAGGCGATGGTCGAAGAAACCACCGACAAGCCGATCCTGATCGGTCGCCCCGACGTGATCGATACCCGCATCGCACGCGCGGGGCTGACATTGCGCGCGGGGCGCGATTTCGATCTGGTGAACCCCGAAAATGACCCGCGCTACCGCGATTACTGGCAAACCTATCATGCCCTCATGGCGCGGCGCGGTGTGACGCCCGATCTGGCGCGCGCGATCATGCGCACCAACACCACCGCCATCGGCGCGGTCATGGTCCACCGCGGCGAGGCTGACTCCCTGATCTGCGGCACGTTTGGGCAATATCTCTGGCATCTCAAATACATCACCGAGGTGCTGGCAAGCGATGGTTTGCATCCCGTCGGCGCGCTCAGCCTGATGATCTCGGATGCGGGGCCGTTGTTTATCGCGGATACGCAAGTGCACCCCGAACCAACGCCCGATCAGATCGCCGACACCGTGCGCGGTTGCGCGCGCCATGTCCGCCGCTTTGGCATCGTTCCCAAGGTGGCGCTGTGTTCGGGCAGCCAGTTCGGCAATCTTGACACCGACAGCGGGCGGCGCATGCGCGCGGCACTTGATATCCTTGATCAAGATGGCGCCGATTTCATCTATGAGGGTGAAATGCATGTCGACACCGCGCTTGACGCGGAATTGCGCGAACGGCTTTTGCCCGGCAGCCGGATGGAGGGGGCAGCCAATGCGCTGGTCTTTGCCTCGACCGATGCGGCGGGTGCGGCGCGCAACATGCTCAAAGCGCGCGCTGGCGGGCTGGAGGTCGGGCCGATCCTGATGGGGATGGGCAACCGCGCCCATATCGTGACGCCCTCGATCACGGCGCGCGGGCTTTTGAACATCTCGGCCCTGGCCGGAACCCCGGTCAGCACCTACGGGTGACGGGCAAGCCCCTTGGTTGGGCCTTGCCCGCGCCCCATCTAGCCGTTAGCGCCCCCATGCGGCACTATCGACGAATTGCGCCAGCCCCCTGCGCGACGATACAAAGTTGCGCAAAGATACGGAGGGACAACCCATGGGATACACCGAGATTTATGAACGCGCCAAGCGCGACCCCGACGGGTTCTGGATGGAGGCCGCCGAGGGCATCGATTGGGTCACGCAACCCTCCAAGGCGCTCTTTGCCGATCATGCCCCGCTCTATGAATGGTTCGCCGATGGCACGCTCAACGCGTGCTGGAATGCGGTCGACCGCCATGTGGCCGCAGGCCATGGCGATCGGCTGGCGATCATCCATGACAGCCCGCTGACCGGGTCCACCCACAAGATCACCTATGCCGAGTTGCAAAAGCGCGTGGCAAGCCTTGCCGGGGCGCTCAAGGCCAAGGGCATCGAAAAGGGCGACCGCGTCATCATCTACATGCCGATGGTCCCCGAGGCGCTCGAGGCGATGCTGGCCTGTGCGCGGCTGGGGGCGGTTCATTCCGTGGTGTTTGGCGGTTTCGCGGCCAATGAGCTGGCTGTGCGGATCGATGATTGCACGCCCAAATGCATCATCGCGGCCAGCTGCGGGATAGAGCCGGGGCGCGTGGTGCATTACAAGCCGCTTGTGGACGGCGCGCTTGCCATCGCCAGCCACAAACCTGATTTCTGCGTCATCTTTCAGCGCGAACAGGAAGTGGCCAAGCTGGAACCGGGCCGCGATCATGACTGGCACGGCTTTCAATACGGGGTGGAACCGGCCGATTGCGTGCCGGTCGCGGGCAATCACCCGGCCTATATCCTTTACACCTCCGGCACGACGGGCCAGCCCAAGGGCGTGATCCGTCATACGGGCGGTCATCTGGTCGCGCTCAACTGGTCGATGCGCAATCTCTATGACATGAACCCCGGCGAGGTCTTCTGGGCCGCGTCGGATGTGGGCTGGGTCGTGGGCCACAGCTATATCTGCTACGGGCCGCTCACCTTTGGCTGCACCACCATTCTCTTCGAAGGCAAGCCCGTGGGCACGCCGGATGCCGGCACGTTCTGGCGGGTGATCCAGGATCACAAGGTCAAATGCCTGTTCACCGCCCCCACCGCCTTTCGCGCGATCAAGCGCGACGATCCTTTGGGCGAATTGGTGGGCGATTACGATCTGTCGGGTTTTGAAAGCCTGTTTCTGGCCGGCGAACGCGCCGACCCCGACACCGTCGAATGGGCGCAAGACAAGCTGGGCGTGCCGGTGATCGACCATTGGTGGCAGACCGAAACGGGCTGGCCCATCGCGGGCAATCCGCTCGGGATCGAAAGGCTGGCCATCAAGATCGGCAGCCCTTCGGTGCCGATGCCCGGCTATGATGTGCGGGTTCTCGATGAGGCGGGCCACCCAGTGGCCCCCGGCCAGCTTGGCGCCATCGCCATCAAGCTGCCCTTGCCGCCCGGCACCTTGCCCAATCTGTGGCAAGCCGAGGCACGGTTCCGCAAATCCTATCTCGATCATTTCCCGGGCTACTACGAAACCGGCGATGCGGGCATGATCGATGCCGATGGGTATCTCTACATCATGGCGCGCACCGATGATGTGATCAATGTGGCGGGCCATCGCCTGTCGACCGGCGCGATGGAAGAGGTTCTGGCCTCGCACCCGGATGTGGCCGAATGTGCGGTGATCGGCGTGGCAGACAGCCTCAAGGGGCAAGTGCCGCTGGGGCTTTTGTGCCTGAACAAGGGTGCCAGGATCACGCCCGAGCAGGTGGTGAAAGACTGTGTCAGGCTGGTGCGCGACCGCATCGGCCCGGTGGCAGCCTTCAAGCTGGCGGTGGTGGTCGACCGCCTGCCCAAGACGCGGTCGGGCAAGATCTTGCGCGCCACCATGGTCAAGATCGCCGATGGTGAGGCCTTCAAGATGCCCGCCACCATCGATGACCCCGCCATTTTGGACGAAATCCGGGCCGCGCTGGCGCCGCTGGGCTACCCCGCGAAAGGATGATAAACCCTTGCCATCGCCCCGCCTTTGGCGCGGGCGGTGGCAGCTTGCGGGCGGGTGGTGCGGTAATCGGGAGTGCGGGTATGGCCAAGCGTGATGGCGTCAAGCCGGATGAACCAGCCGGTGATGGAACGGGCGGTGTGTCCGACACGCTGCAACTGTTCAGCCATGATATCCGCTCGGCCATGTCGGATGTGATCGGCGGTTTGCGCCTTGTCGACCCGGACCGGCTTGACCCCGAAGCGCGCTTGCAGATCGAACGCGTGCGGGCCGCGGCCGAAACGCTGGCAGGGCTTGTGGATGGTGCCTTGACGGCGGCGGCGGGTGATCGGCTGTTTTTTCACGAAGACCGCTATCTGCGTCTGGAGCATTGGCTGCCTGCGTTAAGCGGGCGTTGGTCGGGGCGTGCCCGTGCGGGGGGTGGGCATTTCGCGCTTCACTGCGGGGCTGATCTTCCGGCGGGGGTGCTGATGTCACAACTTGTGCTGGATCGCATCATCGGCAATCTGATCTCGAACGCGCTGATCCATGCCCCCGGCGCGCCGGTCAGCCTGTCACTGTCGGGGGCGCCGGGGCAGGGGCTGACCCTTCTGGTGCGCGATGGTGGGCCGGGTTTTGCGCAAGACATGCTCGACCGGGTTGCCGGTGGCACGGATGCGGGGCCGACGGGGCCCACCGCCGGGGCCGGGCTTGGGCTGCGGATTGCGGCGGGTTTGTCGCGCGACATCGGCGGCAGCTTGCAGCTTGGCAACCATGCAGGGGGCGGCGCGGCGCGGCTCTATCTGCCCGAAGCCTTGCTGGATCGCGATGGCAGCGCGTCCGCCGCTGATCTCTTGCCCGATCTGGCGGGCTTGCGCATTCTGGTAGCCGAGGACAATCTGACCAACCAGACCATCTTGCGCCAGTTGCTGGGCCGCATGGGCGCGCAGGCGGCTTTTGTCGCCGATGGTGTCGCGGCGCTGGATCTGATCGGGCAGCAAGATTTCGACATCGCGCTGATCGACATCGAGATGCCGCGCCTGTCAGGGCTTGAGGTGATGCGCGCCGTGCGGGCGCGTGGCGATGCGGCGGGGCGCATGCCCATGGTCGCCCTGACCGCCTATGTGCTGCGCGACAACCGCGAAGCGATCTATGCCGCGGGTGCGGATGGCATCATTGGCAAGCCGATCTCCTCGGGCGCCGATTTCGGCCTGGCGATCTTGCGCTATGCCGGGCGGCCATCGGGTCTGCCCGAGCCCGAGGATGTCTTGGCAGCCGGGCTTGGTGCGGCGGGATTTGGCCGCAGGCTTGACCGCAAGCGGTTCGATGCCTTGCTGGCCGTCGCCGGGCCCGAGGGCGCGCGTGAATTGTTGCAGCGTCTGCACGAAGATCTGGGTGCGGTGCGTGCCACGCTTGATGCGGCGGTGGCCACTGGCGACATTCCCGAAATCCGCGCCCAGACCCATATTCTGATCGCGCTGTCGGGCGCTGTCGGGGCCGAACGGCTGCACCAATTGGCCGAGGTTCTCAATATCGCGGCCAAGCGGCGGCGCAGCGGCGATCTCGGCGCGCTTTATGCACCCTGCCGCGCCGATCTGGGCGCGCTGATCGATCTGGTCATGGCCGAGGCGGCAAAGGCGGGCGTGCGGTTCGAGCCCTGACGTGGTGCGCGGCCTTGCGCTGGGCGGCCGGGCGGCACAAACTGTGCGCAAAGGCCCAATCTCTGGAGCAACCCCATGTCGCTGATCGATGCCGCCGCCGCCGTGCGCCTGAATGCTCATGCACCCTATTCCGGGTTCAAGGTTGGGGCGGCCATCTTGTCGCAAGAGGGCCGCGTGCATCTGGGCTGCAATGTGGAAAATGTCGCCTATCCCCAAGGCACCTGTGCCGAAGCGGGCGCCATCGCCGCGATGATCGCAGCCGGCGACCGGCGCATCGCTGCGGTCGCGGTGATCGCGGATTGCCCCGCCCCCGTGCCCCCCTGTGGCGGCTGCCGCCAGAAGCTGTCCGAGTTTGCCGCCCCTGAGGTGGTCGTGACGATGGCCACCACGGCGGGTGCGCTCTTGTCGATGACGGTGGCCGAATTGCTGCCGGGCGCCTTTGACGCGGGCTTCATGGTCCATGCCGAAAAGGGGGCGCTGTGACCGACGCAAGATCCATCCTCGCACGGTTGCGCGATGGAGAAACGCTGAGCGAGGCCGAACTGTTCTGGTTCGCCGAAGGCTTGGCCACGGGCGCTGTCACGGATGCTCAGGCGGGCGCCTTTGCCATGGCGGTCTGTGCGCGTGGGCTGGGGCCGAGGGGCCGGGTGCAACTGACCGCGGCCATGCGCGAATCGGGGCGCGTGCTGCGCTGGGACCTTGACGGGCCGGTGCTTGACAAGCATTCCACCGGCGGGGTCGGCGATTGCGTGTCGCTGGTGCTGGCGCCCGCATTGGCGGCTTGCGGGGCCTTTGTGCCGATGATCTCGGGGCGGGGTCTGGGCCATACGGGCGGCACGCTCGACAAGCTCGAAGCCATTCCCGGCTATCGCACCCAGATCGGCATCGACGAATTGCAGGAGATGGTGGCCGATATCGGCTGTGCCATCGTCGGGGCCTCGGGCGATATCGCGCCGGCCGACAAGCGGCTTTATGCGGTGCGTGATGTGACGGGCACCGTCGAAAGCATAGATCTGATCACCGCCTCGATCTTGTCCAAGAAGCTGGCCGCCGGGCTTGAGGCGCTGGTGCTCGATGTCAAGCTGGGCTCGGGCGCCTTCATGGCCACCCCGACCGAAGCCCTGGCGCTGGCGCAAGCTTTGGTCGACACGGCGCAGGGTGCGGGTTGCATGACAACGGCCCTGATCACCGACATGAGCCAGCCCCTGGTGCCATCGGCGGGCAACGCGCTTGAGGTGATCGAAGTGATGGAGGTCTTGACCTCGGGTGATCTGACACCGCCCTTGGCCAAGCTCGCGCAGGCATTGGGCGGCGAAGTGCTGGCGCTGGGCGGTCTGGCGGCCGATGCCGCCGATGGGGAAAGACGCATTGCGCAGGCGCTGACCACCGGTGAGGCGGCCGACAGTTTTGGGGAAATGGTGGCAGCCCTGGGCGGGCCACATGATTTCATCGAGCGCTGGCGCGACCGGCTGCCCGCCGCGCGCGTCATGGTCGATGTCTATCCCGCCGATGCGGGGTTCGTGGGCCGGATCGACACCCGCGCCCTGGGCGAGGCGGTGGTGCGTCTGGGCGGGGGGCGCTTGCGCCAGACCGACAAGCTGGATCTGGCCGTGGGGCTGAGCGATATCGCGCCCTTGGGCGAACGGGCCGACCCCGCCCGCCCCTTGGCCCGCATCCATGCCGCCAGCGACGAGGCCGCGCGCGCCATCGCGGCACAGGTCCGGCGTGCCTTTGTGCTGACCGATACGCCGCCCGTTCTGCCGCCGCTGATCCATGAAAGGATCGCCTGATGGCCCGCGGCTTTCTGGTGGTTCTCGACAGTCTGGGCATTGGCGGCGCGCCCGACGCGGGCGGTTTTTTCAACGGCGATCTGCCCGATACCGGGGCCAATACGCTGGGCCATATTGCGGCGGAATGCGCCGCGGGCCGGGCCGATCACGGTCGCGCGGGGCTCTTGCGGCTGCCGCATCTGGATGGTCTGGGTCTTGGGGCGGCGTTGCGGCTGGCCTCGGGGGCGCGGGGTGCGGGCATCGATGCCGATCCCTTGGGCCTTTGGGGCGCGGCCCAACCGGTGTCGAAGGGCAAGGATACGCCGTCGGGGCATTGGGAACTGGCGGGCCTGCCCGTGCCATGGGACTGGGGGTATTTCCCCAAGACCATCCCCTGTTTCCCCCAAGATGTCGTGGCCGAGGTGATGCGCCTTGCGGGCACACAGGGGATATTGGGCAATGAACATGCCAGCGGCACCGAGATCATCGAACGCCTTGGCGCCCGACATCAAGAAACCGGGTGGCCGATCTGTTACACGTCGGTCGACAGCGTGTTCCAGATTGCCGCCCATGAAGGGACATTCGGCCTTGATCGGCTTTTGGCGCTGTGCGCGGGTCTTGCCCCCATGCTGCATGCCCGCCGCATCGGACGGGTGATCGCGCGCCCCTTTTCCGGCGACCCCGGCCAGTACCGCCGCACCGCCAACCGCCGCGATTATGCCATCGCGCCGCCGGGGCCGACGCTTCTGGATTGGGCGCAGGACGCGGGCCGCGCGACCTTTGGCATCGGCAAGATCGGTGACATCTTTGCCGGGCGGGGGGTCGATCACAGCCTGACGGGGCCCGATGCGCTGTTGCTTGACCATCTGGCCGCCTGCGTGGCCAATGCCCCCGAGGGCAGCCTGACCGTCGCCAATTTCGTGGAATTCGACAGCCTTTATGGCCACCGCCGCGATGCTGCCGGCTATGCGCGCCATCTGGAATGGTTTGATGCCGGGATCGGGCCGATCCTTGCGGCGCTGCGGCCCGATGATCTGATGATCCTGACCGCCGATCATGGCAATGATCCGACATGGCCCGGCACCGATCACACCCGCGAACGCGTTCCGGTGCTTGCCAAGGGCCCTTATGCCGGGCAGATCGGCATCTGCGCCTTTGCCGATGTGGGCGCATCGCTGGCCGCGCATCTGGGCATCGCCATGGCCGGGCCGGGCAAGAGTTTTCTGGTGAGGGATGATGGGCTCTGAACTGATCTATTTCGTCATGACGCTGGTTGCGGTCACGCTGTCGGTGCGCTTTGTCGGGCCGCTGATCGGGCGGCCGCGCACGCCGTGGCGGGGGTCGATCTTGTTTGGGGTCATCATTGCCGCCATCGGCTGGCTGATCGGAGCATAGGGTGAAAGACAGTCCCAAGATCGAATTGCATCTGCACCTCGAAGGGGGCGCACCGCCTGCCTTGATCCGCGGCATGGCGCGCGAGAAATCGGTCGATCTGTCCGGGATCTTTCGGCCCGATGGCGGCTATGCCTATCGCGATTTCTGGCATTTCCTGTCGGTCTATGAGGCCGCGACCAGCGTGTTGCAAACCCCCGAGGATTACGCCCGCCTGACCACTGCGGTGCTGGAGGAAAGTGCCGCCAATGGCGTGGTCTATTGCGAAACCTTTCTCTCGCCCGATTTCTGTGGCGGTGGCGATATCGGGGCATGGCGCGAATATCTGACGGCAATCCGCGAAGCGGCCGACGCGGTGGAGCGCGCGCATGCCATCACCTTGCGCGGGATCATCACCTGCATCCGGCATTTCGGCCCCGAGCGCGCCCGCCCGATTGCGCGCTGCGCCGCCGATACCGCTGGCGACTGGCTGGTGGGGTTCGGCATGGCCGGCGATGAGCTGAAAGGCCAGCCGGGCGATTTTCGCTGGGCCTTTGATTGCGCGCGTGAGGCGGGATTGCGCATCACCGTGCATGCGGGCGAATGGGGGGGCGCCGCATCGGTGCGCGCGGCGCTTGATCAGCTTGCGCCCGAACGCATCGGCCATGGGGTTCAGGCGATCGAAGACCCCGCGCTGGTCGATCGGCTGGCCGAGGATGGCATCGTTCTGGAATGTTGCCCCGGATCGAACGTGGTCTTGGGTGTGTTCAAGGATTGGCCCAGCCACCCCATCGAACGGCTGCGCGCGCGCGGCGTCAAGGTGACGGTGTCCACCGACGATCCGCCGTTTTTCGGCATCACCATGGCGTCGGATTATGAAAATCTGACCCGTCATTTCGGCTGGGACGACGCGATCTTTGCCGATGTGAACCGCACGGCGCTGGACGCGGCCTTTTGCGATCCAGCCACCAAAAAGATCATCGCCAAACGACTGGGAGAGACCCAAGCATGACCGCGCATCTGACCATCGTCCAACACCCGCTGGTGCAGCACAAGCTGACGCTGATGCGCGAGGCCGATACCTCGACCAAATCCTTTCGCCAGCTTCTGCGCGAAATCAGCCTGCTGCTGGCCTATGAGATCACGCGTGAGATGCCGATGACCACCAAGCGCATCGAAACCCCGCTATGCGAGATGGACGCCCCCACGATCGAGGGCAAGAAACTGGCGCTGGTGTCGATCTTGCGGGCGGGCAACGGCTTGCTCGATGGTATTCTGGAACTGATCCCCAATGCGCGGGTGGGTTTCATCGGGCTCTACCGTGACCCCGAGACGTTGCAGCCGGTGCAGTATTATTTCAAGGTTCCCGATGCGCTGCATGACCGGCTGACCATCGTGGTCGATCCGATGCTGGCCACCGGCAATTCTTCGGTGGCCGCGATTGACCTGTTGAAAAAGGCGGGCGCCAACAACATCCGCTTCCTGTGCCTTCTGGCCGCCCCCGAGGGCGTGGCCCGCATGCAGGCCGCCCATCCCGACGTGCCCATCGTCACGGCCGCGCTTGACAGCCATCTCAACGATCATGGCTACATCGTTCCGGGATTGGGCGATGCCGGGGATCGCATGTTCGGAACGAAATAACCCAGGCAGGCCCGTCGCCGCAAACCGCCGGGCGCGGGTGTGGTGTCAGCGCGCGCAGATATCTTGCAAGCTGACCCAATCGGCATCGCTGATCAGGGTGGCGGCTTCGGACACATCCGCGGGGGCCTCAGCCCTCAAGGCAAGCCCTGCAGGGTCCGAGGCATCTTGCAGCGCCGCATAGGGTTGCGCCGAAATGCCCGCCGCCGCAAAGCGCGCGATCAGCGCGGCCTGGGGTGCGGGCGCGGTTTCGGCTGACAGCAGCTTTACGGCATGGGCCCGCAAGGTGGCGCTGTCGATCTGGCCTGTGGTCAACAGCCGCAAGGTCACCCCCAGCCCCGCCTCGGACAACAGCCGCAGCACCGGGTCGGTTTCGGTGCGCCGTGCGGCTTCGGCCAGGAGAAACCCTGCCAGCACTTCGGGGGTGTCGTGATCTTCAACCAGCCCGGCATCGACCACGATGATCCCACCGGGAAGCGACAGCGTGTCGGGAATGGACGCAGGCAGAATGGCAACCCGCGGTGCGGTTTCGCCCAATGCGCGCCGCGCCAGCCGCGTCAAGGCCGCCGACCCGCGCGGCGCGGTGCAGATGGGGCCTGCCAGGCGGCCGATTTCCTGCAAAAGCTGGGTTCCGATCGCCTCTCGGCTGGCGGCAGGCAACAGCGACACGGTCTGACGGATCAGCGCATCGGGCATCCACAACAGGGCCAGCGCCAGCATCCCCGCCCCAAGGCTTGCGCCGATCCAGAGCCTGAGCCGCCCCGGATGCGGACGCCGCCGCTCGATCGAGATGCGCAGTTTTTCGATCGCCTCGACCATGAGGGCATCGTCGATTTCCAGCTCTTCGTCGGTCTGTGGACTTGGGGCATAGATCGCGGGGTGTTTGCCCGGGTTCAGCCGGATCAGCGCGGGAAGCGACCAATGCGTGCGCACCACCTCGGCCGGGGTGGCGATGACCAGCGTTGCCTTGCCCAGCGACACGAGAACCTCGGATCGCTGGGCATCAGGCCCTTCGCGCCAGAGACCCGTGGCCTCCAGTCGGCTATATTGCTCAAGCGCTGTCATGCGGCCGCACTGCTCGGTCCCTTTTGAGCGCCACCATAGACCGCGGGCGGTAACATCTCAACGACCCATGCGGGTCACAAACCCGCCGCGACCTTGCGCAATTCGAATTTCTGGATCTTGCCGGTCGAGGTCTTGGGCAAATCGCAAAACACCACCCGCTTGGGCGTCTTGAAGCCCGCCAGACGTTGCCGCACAAAACCGATGATCTCGTCCTCGGTGGCACTGGTGCCGTCCTTGAGTTCCACAAAGGCACAAGGCACTTCGCCCCATGTGGTATCGGGTTTGGCCACCACCGCCGCCAGAAGCACGGCGGGATGGTGCATCAACACGCCCTCCACCTCGACCGAACTGACATTTTCCCCGCCCGAGATGATGATGTCCTTGGCGCGGTCGGCGATCTGCACATAGCTGTCGGGATGCTGGCGCGCGATGTCGCCGGAATGGAAATACCCACCCGAAAAGGCCTCCTGGGTGGCAGAGGGGTTCTTGTAATACCCTTTCATCACGGAATTGCCGCGCATCATGATCTCGCCCAGGGCCACGCCATCCATGGGGATCTGCGCCATGCTGTCGGGATCCATCACGGTGATATGGTCCATGTTGGGCATCGGCACGCCTTGGCGCGCCTTGACGGCGGCGCGCCCATCCCCTGACAGCGCGCCCCAGTCGTCATCCTTGAAGGTGCATTCGGTCGCAGGCCCATAGGTTTCGGTCAGGCCATAGACCTGCGTGACGTTGAAACCCATGGTCTCGATCGCGGCCAGGGTCGCGGGGGCAGGGGGGGCGCCGGCGGTAAAGACCTCGACCGTGTGGGGGAAATCGCGCCGATCGGCGGGCTTGGCATTGACCAGCATGTTGAGCAAGATGGGTGCGCCGCCAAAATGGGTGACGCCCTCGTCGGCGATGGCGTCATAGATGGCTTTCGCGGTGATGTCGCGGCAACACACGGTCGTGCCGCCCACGGCGGGCATGGTCCAGACATGGCACCAGTTGTTGCAGTGAAACAGCGGCACGATGGTCAGATATCTGGGATAAAGCGTCATCCGCCACGAAATCGGCGTGCCCATGGTGATGAGGTAGGCCCCGCGGTGGTGATAGACCACGCCCTTGGGCCGCCCCGTGGTGCCCGAGGTGTAATTCAGCGCAAGGCTTTCCCATTCATCGACCGGCATGATCCAGTCGAAGCCCGGATCGCCTTCGGCCAAAAGCGCCTCATAGGTCAGATGCCGCCCCGAGGCGGTGTAGCCCGCTGCCGCATCCGCCACCTCGACGATCAGCGGGGCGGGCCCGTCTTGCGCCTTGATCGCTGCTTCGACCACGCCCAGAAACTGCGTGTCGACCAGCACCACCCTGGCCTCGCCATGGTCAAGAATGTAGGAAATCGTGCCGATGTCGAGCCGGATGTTGATCGAGTTCAACACAGCGCCACAGGCGGGCACGCCCCAATGCGCCTCGACATGGGGGGCGGTGTTGGGCAGGATGGCGGCCACCACATCGCCGGGCATCACCCCGCGCCCGGCCAGGGCTGAGGCCAGCCGCGTCACGCGGGCATGCAATTGCCCATAGCTGGCACGAACCCCCCGGTCGATCAGCGCCGTGCGATGCGTGAAAATGCGGTTGGCCCGGATCAGATGGCTGAGCGGGCTGAGCGCCACGTAATTGGCCGCGCGCTTGTCCAGCCCGGCCTCATCCTTCATCCATCCCATCCGACACCCCCGATCTTGCGCAAGAATATGAGCCATCACATGGGGCACCGCGCAAGAAAAGGAAAGGGGCCGCGGCAGCGCTTGCCACGCCTTTTCCCGCCGCCCGCGCGCGGGTAGGGTCGCCCGAGTAGCGCGCGCGGGAGGGATGCGATGATCGAGATTGAGGGGCCTTTGCGGGTCCAGGCCGATGTGCATCGGGCAACGGCCGCGCCGGGCGATCCGGCCCCCTATGCGGGCGAGGACAGCTTTACCTTTTTGCGGTTGCGCATCACGGATGCCGATGGCGTCACCGGCGACGGCTTTACCGGCCGTTTCTGCGTGGCCGAGGTGGCCCATCTGCTCAATGGCGCCGTGGCCCAGGCGCTGGCCCGTCCCGGACCCTTGCCGGATCTGGCGCGCCAATTGAACCCGCGCGCGATGACAGGTGTCGTGGTCTCGGCGCTGTCGGCGCTGGATGTGGCGCTGTGGGATCTGGCGGGCAAGCGGGCGGGCGAAACCGTGGCGGCGATGTTGGGCGCAACGCGGCCCGCCGCGCCCGTGCATGTGACGTGCGGCTTTCCCGCGTTGGAGATCGACGCGCTGATCCGGGCCTGTGCCGATGAGGTCGTGAATGGCGCGCAAGGGGTCAAGGTGCTGGTCGCGGCCAAGGGGCGCGGCGTGGCCGAGGATCTGGTCCGCCTGCGTGCCGTGCGTGCCGCCATCGGCCCCAGGGCTGAGCTGATCGCTGATGCCAATTGCGGTTGGGATCTCGACAGCGCGATGGATTTTGTGCGCGGGGCCGCAGCGCTGGATCTGGCCTGGTTGGAGGAACCGGTGAAAGCCAATGACCGCCACGCGCTGGCCGCACTGTCACAGATGGCCCCCATGCCGCTTGGGGCGGGCCAGATGGAGCAATCCGCCGACCGCTTCGATCTGTTGGCCGAGGCGGGGGTGAGCGTGATCCAGCCCAACGCCGTTTTTGCGGGTGGCATCGGGGCTGCGGTCAGCGCAGCGCGCGCCGCGCTTCAGGCGGGCTGCACGGTGTCGCCCGCGGGTGGCTGGGATCTGGTCAACCTGCACTGGATGTGCGGGGCGCTGGGGGCGGGTGCGGTCGAATTGCACCGGGCACAGGCCCGTATCGTGCGGCTTTTGACCCAAACCCCCCCGCAGATGGCGGGGGGAATGCTGCGGGTGCCTGATGCGCCGGGCCTGGGGCTTTCGCCCGACGAGGGCGCGCTTGCCGCGTGCCGGGCGGGGTAGCGTTTTCCTGTCGGAAAACGCACCGAAAAACCCGGGTTTTTCGGGTGGGAAAACTCGAGTTTTCCCACCCCTCTGTGTCAGGCCGCTTGCGGCTTGACCCCAAAGCGTCCGTAGAAGCTCTGGCCCTTGTCGGCCATATCGCGCAAGAGCGCAGGGCAGGCAAAGCGCGCGCCATGATGTGCTGCCAGTTGCTCGCAGCGGTCCGCCGCATAGGGCGTGCCCAGCATGTCGAGCCATGAGAACGGCCCGCCCGACCAAGGCGCAAAGCCCCAGCCCAGGATCGCGCCCACATCGCCCTCGCGGATATCGGTCAGGACACCTTGTTCCAGCGCGCGCACCGCTTCCAGCGTCTGGATGAACATCAGCCGATGCTGCACCTCAATCAGGTCGGGTTGTTTGTCGGCCACATGGTAGCGTGTGGCCAAACCTTCCCACAGCCCTTCGCGCTTGCCCGCCGCGTCATAGGCATAGAAGCCGGACTTGGATTTGCGCCCCAACCGGCCTTGATCCGCCATCCAGAACAGCACCGCATCGACCGCATCATCGGGGTAATCGGCCCCCATCGCCGCCTTGGTTGCCCGCGCGATCTTGACCCCCAGATCGATCGAGGTCTCATCAACCAGTTGCAACGGCCCCAAGGGCATGCCCAACAGCTTGGCCGCATTTTCGATCAGCGCGGGCGCCACGCCTTCGGCAACCATGCGGATGCCCTCGTTGATGTAGGGAATGATGCAGCGGTTGGCGTAGAAGAACCGCGCGTCATTGACCACGATGGGGGTCTTGCGGATCTGGCGCACGTAATCGAGCGCCTTGGCCACCGCCCGATCGCCTGTCTTTGCGCCCCGGATGATCTCGACCAGCGCCATCTTGTCGACGGGGCTGAAGAAATGGATGCCGATGAACTGATCGGGCCGGTCGCTGGCCTTGGCCAGGTCGCCGATGGGCAGGGTGGAGGTGTTGGTGGCAAAGATGCAGTCGGGGCCGACCGAGGCCAGCACCTTGCGCGTGACCTCGGCCTTGACACGCGGGTCCTCGAACACCGCCTCCACGATCAGATCGCACCCGCCAAGGGCCGCGTAATCGGTGGTGGCATGGATGCGGCCCAGCACCCCGGCCTTTTTCTCGGGCGTGACATTGCCGCGTTTCAGCCCCTTGTCGAGCAGCCCCTCGGCATGGGCCCGGCCCCTGTCGGCCGCGTCTTGCGTGGCGTCGATCAGCACCACCTCGATGCCGGCATTGGCGCTGACATAGGCGATGCCCGCCCCCATCATGCCCGCGCCGATCACGCCCAGCTTCGTGACCTTTTCATCGGGCAGGGCCGGGCGGTTGGCGCCTTTCTCCAGCGCTTCCTTGTTCAGAAACAGCGACCTGATCATCGCGCTTGAGGAGGGGTGCATCAGGATATGGGTGAACCAGCGCGCCTCGATCCTGAGCGCTGTGTCGAAATCGACCAGCGCGCCCTCATAGACCGCCGACAACAGCGCCCGGGCGGCCGGATAGACCCCTTTGGTCTTGCCACCCACCATGGCGGAGGCGCCGACAAAGGTCATGAAGCCCGCCGGATGATAGGGTGCGCCGCCGGGCATCTTCCAGCCCTTCTGGTCCCAGGGCTTGACGATATCGGCATCGGTCGCCGACAGAACCCATTCCCTGGCGCGGGCCAGCAACGCATCGGGTGCCACCACCTCGTCGATCAATTGCGCCGCGCGGGCCGCCTTGGGATCGAGCATCTTGCCCTCGAGCAGCACGGGGGCGGCTGCCATTGCACCCACCATGCGGGAATAGCGCGTCGTGCCCCCGCCGCCGGGGAACAGCCCCACCAGAATTTCCGGCAGGCCGATGCGTGCCTTGGGATTGTCGGCCATGAAGCGGCGGTGACAGGCCAGCGCGATTTCGGTGCCGATGCCCGCACAGGTGCCGGTGATCGCAACGGCCACAGGCTTGCCGCCCGTGTTCGTCCGGGCGTCCATCCCCGCGCGCTCAAGCTTGCGCAAGACGCGGTGGCCGCCCATGGTGAAATCGAACAGCGCCTGCGCCGGATCATCGCCCGCTTCGGCCGAGATGCTGGCCAGCGTGTTCAGATCCATGCCGCCCGCGAATGTCTCCTTGCCCGAGGTCAGCACGATGCCCTTGACGGCGGGATCTGCCAGCGCGTCATCGATCAGCGCATCGACCAGCGCATAGGCTTCGCGCGTAAGCACATTCATCGACCGCGCCGCGACGTTCCAGGTGATGACAGCGACGCCATCGGCGCCTTTTTCCATGGTGAAATCAGCCATTGTTCCAGTCTCCCCTTACAGCCGCTCGATGATGGTGGCGGCCCCCATGCCCGAGGCGACGCACAGCGTGGCAAGGCCCGTGCCCTTGCCCGTCCGCTCCAGCTCGTCAAGCAGCGTGCCGAGGATCATCGCGCCGGTCGCCCCAAGCGGGTGACCCATGGCAATCGCGCCGCCATTGACGTTGACGCGGGCCGGATCGACCCCGAAGGCCTGCAAGAAGCGCAGCACCACGGCCGAAAACGCTTCGTTCACCTCGAACAGGTCGATGTCGGCAATCGCCATGCCGCTGTCGGCAAGGATCTTTTCGGTCACGGGCACGGGTCCGGTCAGCATGATGGTGGGATCGGTGCCGATCTTGGCCGTGGCGCGGATGCGGGCGCGGGGTTTCAGGCCATGCGCCTGACCAAAAGCGGCGTTGCCGATCAGGAGCGCCGCCGCCCCATCGACGATACCGCTGGAATTGCCGGCATGGTGGATATGCGCGATGCGTTCCAGATGGGGGTATTTCATCAGCGCGATCTGGTCGAAGCCGGGCATCATCTCGCCCATCTCCCTGAAGGCGGGCTTGAGGGCCGACAGCGTCGCCATGTCGGTGCCGGGGCGCATGTATTCGTCATGGTCCAGAATGGTCAGCCCGTTGATGTCGGTCACCGGCACGATGGATTTCGCAAAGCGCCCCTCGGCCCAGGCCCGTGCCGCGCGGGATTGGCTTTCGACGGCCAAGGCATCGGCTTGCGCCCGCGAAAACCCGTACTCGGTCGCGATGATATCGGCGCTGATGCCCTGGGGCACGAAATGGGTCTCCATCGCGATGGCGGGATCGACGGCGATGGCGGCCCCGTCGCTGCCCATGGCGACGCGGCTCATCATCTCGACGCCGCCCGCGATATAGGCCGCGCCAGCACCGCCCCGGATCTGATTGGCGGCAAGGTTCACCGCCTCGAGCCCGCTGGCGCAAAAGCGGTTGATCGCCAGCCCGGGGATGCGCTGGTCAAGCTCCGAGGCCAGCACGGCGGTGCGCGCCAGACAGCCGCCCTGTTCCATCACTTGTGTGACATTGCCCCAGATCACATCCTCAACCGCGTGGCCGGACAGATCATTGCGCGCCTTGAGCGCGTTCAGCATCACCGCCGAGAGCCGCGCCGCCGTCACCTCATGGAGCGCGCCATCGCGGCGGCCCTTGCCACGTGGCGTTCGGATCGCGTCATAGATATAGGCATCGGTCATCTTGCGTCTCCGGTCAGGCGGCACGAAAGGCGCGCGTCATCAGATCATAGGGATGGGCCCAGCCGGGCTGGGCAGCGATACGGTCAAGCCAGGCATCGATGGCGGGGTATTCGGCCCGCGCAAAGCCAAAGGGTTCAGGGTAGAACAGATAGCCGCAGCACGACAGATCTGCGCATGTCAGGCTGTCGCCCACCAGCCAGTCCCGCGTGGACAACTCTGCCTCCAGCACCGAAAGCGCGCCTTTGACCCGACCCGCCAGATACTCGATCGCGCCCGCCGGGCGTTTGTCTTCGGGCAGGAAGTTCATCAGGAAACGCAAGGGCCCCGCCTGACCCGAGACCTTTTGGTTGTCGAAGATCGTCCAGCGCAGGATCTCGCGGCGCGTGGCGCGCGCGCCGTCGCCACACAGCAGGCCTGTCTCATCCATCACCCAATCCTGAATGACGCCTGATTGCGTCAGGATCAGCCCGTCCGCATCCAGAACGGGCACCTCGCCCATCGGGTTGAGCGCACGGAATTCCGGGCTGCGCGCTTCGCCGGCGAAGAAATCCACATGACGCGCGGTCCAAGGCAGGCCCGCCAATTGCAGCGCAATGGCCGCCTTGTAGGCGTTGCCGGACTCTCCGAAGCAGTAAAGTGTGTTGGTCATGCTGGGCATCCCTTGGTCGTTGCGCGTGGTGTGGCCTTGTTATGCGTATTTTCGGAAAGATGAAGGCTCATAACGTTTTGTTAAGGATATCGCGCCAGTCTGATCCCACGGTACAGGCTGGCGAGCCGATGACCGTGAAAGGTGAAGGCGCCCTGTCGGCACGTGCAGCGCCCCTCGGTGTCCGGACGCCGTTGGGGAACACTCGGCCCGACAGGGCGTCGGACCCCCTTTCATCTTTCCACAAATACGCATGGCAACGCCCGCCACCAAGACCGTCGATGGGCAGCGTCGCGCCGCCCCTGATTGCTTGCGGACGGCCTGCTAGGCATGGAACACCCTGCGCCGCGCCATCCGTTTTTCGCCGTCGATCATGCCTGCCCGGCTTTCGAAGAGGACGGACAGGGATGCGCCATGGCGGCCCCAAGCCGCCCGCGACAGGGCGCGCGGCGTGCGAAAGCCATCCTTGCGTGTCGCGATCGTGGGGCGGCGCGTCTGTCGCCTGTGTCCGGGCATGGCTTTCCTTTCTCCAAGGTGTTGGAACACTTCAGAAATTCGCAGCCTCAAGCGCCATGACCGGATCGGCGCCCGACTGGATGCGTGCCAGATGCGTCGCTGTCATGGGCAATTGCCGGCTCATGTAGAACCGCGCCGTGGCCAGCTTGGTCTGATGAAACACCGGATCATCGGTGCCATGGGCCAGCGCATCGCGTGAGGCCCGCGCCATCCGCCCCCACATCAGGCCAAGGCAGACATGGCCGAACAGATGCATGAAATCATAGCTGCCCGCCAGCGCCGCATTGGGGTTCTTGCCGGCTTCGGACAGGAAATACATCGCCGCCGTCTGCAGGTCCCTCGACGCGCGCTTGAGCGGTTCGACAAAGCCATCCATGCCGTCGGTATCGGCATTGTCTTTGCAAAACCCTTTGACCAGATCGAAAAAGGCCATGATGTGCTTGCCGCCGTCCTGAGCAAGCTTGCGGCCGACCAGATCCAGGGCTTGCACGCCATTGGCGCCCTCGTAGATCATGGCGATGCGGGCATCGCGGGTGTATTGCGACATGCCCCATTCCTCGATGTAGCCATGCCCGCCATAAATCTGTTGGGCCTGAACCGTCATGTCGTAGCCCTTGTCGGTGACAAAGCCCTTGATGACCGGGGTCAGCAGCGACACCAACCCGTCGGCATCCTTGTCGCCTTTGCGATGGGCGGCATCGATCAGCGTGGCACCCCACAGCAAAAAGGCCCGCGCCCCTTCGGTAAAGCTTTTCTGTTCCATCAGGTTGCGGCGGATGTCGGGATGCACGATCAGCGGATCGGCCGGACCGTCGGGGTTCTTGACGCCTGTCACATCGCGGCCCTGCAGCCTGTCGCGGGCATAGGCGCGCGCATTCTGAAAGGCGATCTCGGCCTGTGCCAGACCTTGCATGCCCACGCCCAACCGCGCCTCGTTCATCATGGTGAACATGGCGCGCATGCCCTTGTGTGGCTCGCCCAGAAGGTAACCGGTGGCGCCATCGTAATTCATCACGCAGGTGGCATTGCCATGAATGCCCATCTTGTCCTCGATCTTGCCGCAACTCACGCCGTTGCGCGCACCCAGGCTGCCATCGGCCTTCACGAGGACTTTCGGCACGATGAAGAGCGACACGCCCTTGATCCCCTCGGGGCCGCCGGGGATCTTGGCCAAGACCAGATGGATGATGTTCTCGGCCAGATCATGTTCGCCCGCCGAGATGAAGATTTTCTGGCCGGTCACCTTGTAGCTGCCATCGGCCTGCGGTTCGGCGCGGGTGCGCATCAGACCCAGATCGGTGCCGCAATGAGGTTCGGTCAGGTTCATGGTGCCTGTCCACTCACAGGCCACCATCTTGTGCAGATAGGTCG
Organism: uncultured Roseicyclus sp.; assembly: GCF_937892565.1. GTDB lineage: Bacteria > Pseudomonadota > Alphaproteobacteria > Rhodobacterales > Rhodobacteraceae > Roseicyclus. Next base: position 32,679 of record NZ_CALAHQ010000024.1, read on the forward strand.
CCTTTTGGTCGTCGGTGCCATGGGCAAAGATGGTTGAAGCTGCCCCGTGGGTCAGGCCTTGATACATGGTAAAGGCCTGATTGGCCGATGAGAAGAATTCGCCCACCGCCGTGCCCATGACATAGGGCATGCCCTGGCCACCGAATTCTTCGGGCATGTCGATGCCCGGCCAGCCGCCAGCCTTCATCTGCGCAAAGGCCTGCTTGAACCCGGGCGGGGTATAGACCACGCCATTTTCCATCCGGCAGCCCAGCCTGTCGCCCACGGGGTTGAGCGGCGCCAGGACCTCGGCCGCGATTTTTCCTGCCTCGTCCAGAACGGCTGCGGTGAACCCCGGTTCCAGATCGCCATAGCCCGGAACATCGGTCCCGGCGATATCAAGCACATCATGCAAGATATACTGAATGTCCTTTGTGGGGGCGGTGTAGCTGGGCATCGGGCAAGCTCCGGTATCGGCGGTTCGGGTCGGCGCGGGTGGTCACTCGGTCGGATTATGGGCGTTGCTGCGGCTGGTCAGCATTTCCTCGACAAGGTCCATCTGTGATCTGAGGTCATAGATGGCCACATCCAGTTCGGCGCGCTGGCGTTCCATGTCGGTCAGCCGATCGCGCGCGATATCGAGCGTGCGGCTGAGCTGGGTGGCCTGTTGGTCGCCCACATAATACAGGTTCAAGAGTTGGCGGATTTCCTCGAGGCTGAAGCCGAAGCGCTTGCCGCGCAAGATCAGCTTGAGCCGCGCCCGGTCACGCCGGGTGAACAGGCGCCTTTGGCCCATGCGGATCGGAAAGAGCAGTTCCTTTTGTTCATAAAAGCGCAGCGTGCGCGGCGTCACGTCAAAGGCGGCGCACATATCGCGGATCGTCATCACATCGGCGGTCATCTGGGGATCGTCCATATCGAACATGTCAGGGCCTGCCGCTCGGTTGAGTGAGTCGGCGTTAAGCTTACACGATAGCATGACGTTGACGTAAAGGCGACGTCACGTCACCTTATCGGGTGACCAAGCGTCAATAGGATTTTCCTTTCGCGCAAGGCGGGGGGACAGGGCGCGGTTTGCCAATCAAGCCCTTGCCCAGCCGCCACGGCTTGGGCAGGATCGCGCCATGAGTGATGCGTATCCCAGTGCCCCTGCTTTCCTGCCCCTGCCTTTGGCATGTGCTCAGATGGCCGCCCATCAACGCGCCCGGCCACCTCGTATCTTGCATCAGTATTGGGATCGCGACCCGCCACGGCAGATCCACGAGCTCATGGCGCACTGTGGCAGGGTCTGTCGTTCGGCGGGGGTGGAGCATCGGGTGTGGGATGCAATCTCGGGCGCGCAGCTTCTGGAGCAGGGCTTTCCCGATATCGTGCGCCGCGCCTTTGACGTCGCGCCGCACGCGGCCATGAAATGCGATATCCTGCGCATGGCGATCTTGTATCGGCATGGCGGTGTTTATCTGGATGCCGATATGGCGCTGCGTGCGCAAACAGGGGCGCATCTGTGGCTGTCCTTCACCGATGCGCTGCTGTTCAAATGGAACCTGCAAGAACGCCACAACACGCCAAACTGGTGTCTTGGCTTTCGGCCGGGCCATGATCTGGCGTGGAATGCGCTCTTGCACATGTCGGAGCGGATGGTCGCCGCGGTGGCGGCAGATGGCGATGGGGCGATCAAACGCGCGCTGGCTTTGGGGCCGGGGGCCTTGACCGAGGCCTTGGGCGGCTGGATCGCGGCGCGCGGGTCCGAGGGGATCACGATCCTCGACGTGGATGAGGCCTACAAGATGGTGCAAAACGGCCCCGAGTTGCTGAAGGCACCGCTGGACTACAAGAAGACGGCGTTGCATTGGCTGTTGGCGGGTCGGCGCCGGTGAGCGCGCCGTCCTTGCCTTTGCTGCCCTTGGCCGAGGCGGTTGCAGCGATTGCGCCGCATCAGCGGGCCAAGCCCCCCGCCATGGCAAACGGACGGACCCCTGTCATCGTGCATCAGTATTGGGACCGCGATCCCCCCGCCGAGGTCTTGGCCCTGCTGCGGCACAACGCGCGCCTGGTGCGGGGATGCGGGGCCAGCTACAGGCTTTGGACCGCGCGCCGGGCCGAGGTCTTTCTCGCCGCCCGTGCCCCCGATCTCTTGCCGTTGTTCAAGCGCGCGCCGCATCCGGCCATGGCCTGCGATCTGCTGCGTCTGTGTCTTCTGCACGCCTATGGCGGGATCTATCTGGATGCCGACATGAGCCTTCGCGCGCGATGGGCGGGCCGAGGGCATGAAGTTCTGCGGTGGATGCAAGATGGGCTGGTGTTTCGTTGGAACCGCAAGGACCGTGGCAATCTGCTCAATTGGTGCTTTGGCTTTCGCGCGGGCGACCCGTTGTGCGCGGCGCTGATCGCGGCGACGGCGGCCAGCATGACCCATGCGCTGGACAGGGACGCAAAGGCGGCATTGCGCAACACGCTGACGGTGTCGGGGCCAGGCTTGTTCACCCGCGTGGTCGGAACTTGGATCGCCGCGCAGGGCTGTCCGCCGGGTCTGGTCATCCTTGACGCGCGTCAGGCCTATGCCCGCATCCAGTATGGCCACGACAGCATCGTGCCACTGGCCTTGCGGCGCGAACCCTTGGCCTACAAGGCGACCACGCGCCATTGGTTCCGCGCGGCGCAGGATTAGCCCGACGCGGCGATGAGCTGACGGCTGTTTTGGCCCATGATGACAAGCTGATCGGC
>NZ_CALAHQ010000025.1 GCF_937892565.1 uncultured Roseicyclus sp.
GCGTCGTCAGGCCAGAAACAGAACCTGTCCCCGTGGCAGGCGGTCGGGTTGCCGGGTGAGCGTCAGCCCGGCCGCCGTGGCCATCGCCGACAATGAGGCTTCGGTCAGATGCCAGGGCGGGCGGTCCGGATGGGTGACGACGCCATCGGGCTGGCGCAGGCTTGCGCTCTCCTGCCCTTCGGGGGCCAGAAAGACGGTGAAGAGAAACACGCGCGGCCCGGGCCAGCGCTGGGCGATGCGTTCGAGCGCAAGGGCCGTGTCGCCGGGCGGCAGGTGGGTGAAGAGGCCGAAGGCGATGAGGTAATCGACATGGGGCGGCAGGCCGGGAAAGGCGAAGGCGGCGTCTTCGATCAGGTGAGCCTCGGGCAAACGGTCAGGATCGGGCAGTTCGACTGCGCGGCCGCGCAGCATCAGGGCGCGGCTGGCATCGGTTGCGTGGTAATGGCCGGGGTCAAGGTAAGGCACCGCCTTGCAGCCCAGCCGCAAAGACCCCGCGCCGATATCGAGAAGCCGATGGCGGGGCTGCATCCCATGCGCCGTGAGCAGCGATAGTTGCAGCCGCCCCGTTTCCTCCCAGCGTCCGCCAACGATGTCGCGGTGGCGCCCTTCGGCCAAGGCGCGGTCGTAGAAGCCGGGGACAAGGTAGGGGGAGGGGGGGTGGGTCATGGGTGGGGGCGGCCCTTTGGGGCATGGGCCGCCGCCGGTTGCATCACTTGAGGCTTTCGTCAATCGCCTTGCACGCTTCGACCAGGCCTTTGACGGCGTTCACCGAATTGTCGAACATCGCCTGTTCGTCGCGGGTCAGCTTGATGGTGACGATGCGCTCGATGCCGCCCTTGCCGATCACGACCGGCACGCCGACATACATCTTTTTCAGGCCGAACTCACCGTCGCAATGGGCCGCGCAGGGCAGGACGCGCTTTTGGTCCTTGAGAAAGGCCTCGGCCATTTCGATGGCCGATGTGGCAGGCGCGTAAAAGGCCGAACCGGTTTTCAGCAGGCCCACGATTTCCGCGCCGCCGTCGCGCGTGCGCTGGACGATCGCATCCATCCGGTCCTTGGTGGTCCAGCCCATCTCGATCAAGTCGGGAAGGGGAATGCCCGCGACCGTCGAATAGCGCACAGAGGGCACCATCGTGTCGCCATGCCCGCCCAGCACGAAGGCGGTGACATCCTTCATCGAGACGTCGAATTCTTCGGCCAGGAAGTGGCGGAAGCGCGCGGAATCAAGCACGCCGGCCATGCCGCAGACCATGTGGGGGGGGAGCCCCGAGAATTTCTGCAGCGCCCAGACCATCGCATCAAGCGGGTTGGTGATGCAGATGACAAAAGCATTGGGGGCATGTTTGGCGATGCCTTCGCCCACCGATTTCATGACCTTGAGGTTGATCCCCAACAGGTCATCGCGGCTCATGCCCGGCTTGCGCGGCACACCGGCGGTGACGATGCAGACATCGGCGCCTGCGATGTCGGCGTAGTCGTTCGTGCCCTTGAGTTTGGCATCGAACCGCTCGGACGGGCCGCTTTCGGCGATGTCGAGCGCCTTGCCCTGTGGTGTTCCCTCGGCGATGTCGAACAAGACGACATCGCCCAGCTCCTTGAGCGCGACCAGATGGGCGAGCGTGCCCCCGATCTGTCCGGCGCCGATGAGCGCGATCTTGGGTCTGGCCATGAGATTGATCTCCGCGTGCCTCATTGATGACGGCGCGAGGGGTATCCCCGCATCGGGTTGCGTGCAAGCCTGCTGCGACGCGGCGGAAAGCCCCAGTGGGCGCTCTGGCTTGGGGTTTTTGGGCAAGCCTCTGAAAGGCTTGGGAAAGGACCGTCCGTGCCGGATGGGGGTGTATTTGCCTTTTCCGTGCCTCGGGCGATGGTGGCGGGGCTGTCCAAGGGTGGCTTTGGCCGATCGCCGGGCTTTGCGGGGTGGCGATTCTGGCGGTGGTGATCGAACCGGGGGGGGCTGGGGCTGGGTCGCGGGGGCGGCCCCGGGGTTTACCAGCCATGTCGCCCAGGCAGGCGGTTCGCCCTTTGCGGTGTTCATGCCGGGCGAGGGCGGGGCATCGACAAGACGCGCTGTCACGCGGCATCGGTGACCATGTTCCGGGTGGTCCATGCGGTCATGCGCTCAAGGCTGCGCTTGACACGATGCCGGGGCTGTTTTCATGGAACCTGCCCGGGTGGCGTGCGGCGCTGATCCCTTTTTGCGCGGGCAGGCAGCCGTATGGGCATCTGCGCGCACATGCTGATCCCCGAGCGGGCATTTTTCGCGGTTGTCTGCCCTTGCGCTGTTGCTGGTGGGGATGAAGCTGTTGTGGGATGGGCTGACCTGATTGCTAAAGCGCTTCGCCGGGGGCAAAGCTTTCGTGGTGTTCGCCCGACGCCATCAGGCAGGTGATGCCGTCAATCCCGGTGACCGTGATCGTCCAGCTTCCGGTCCGATCCGAGACGAACAGCTCCACAATCCGGTTGTGCCCGGCAAGCCCCATCGCGCGGCGTTCTTCGCCAAAGCGGGTGTGAAGTTGTTCGATCACCGCTGCGCGCTGTCCGCAGACCATGGTCTGCTGCGCGGCAAGGCCGTGGGGCAGCGCAAGGGCGCACAGCGCGGCAAGCGCGCCCCGGCTGAGGGGAAAAAGACGATCCATCGCTGTGCCTTTCGGGGCTTTGGCGCAGGGATGACCGGACGGGACAATGCTGCGCCCATCTCGAACCATCCGCGCGCCGGATCATCCCGGTGGCGGCAGATCCCAAGGCTGCCATGGAAGGGTTAAGCGGAGGTGAAGGGTTTTTTCTTTCGTCACCGCCACCCCGCGCGCAATTTTTTTGCTGCGACGCGGCATTCTGTGACTTGCCTTTGCGGGTAAGCTGTGGTCGGAGACGGGCGAAAGCCGCCATGCCCAGACCAAAGGAGAAGGCTGATGGATCCGCGCGCGCGCCCCTATCGCTCTGTGCTGTATATTCCCGGCTCGCGCGACCGGGCGCTGGAAAAGGCGCGCGATCTGGCCGTGGATGCGATCATCTTTGATCTGGAAGATGCGGTTGCGGCCGATGAAAAATCCAATGCCCGCGCGCTGTTGGCGACCCGCCTGGCCGAAGCTGGCTATGGTGCGCGGGCGCAGATCGTGCGCATCAACGGCATGGATACCCCATGGGGCGCCGATGATCTGGCCGCGATTGCCGCCATCGGCCCCGAGGCGATCTTGCTGCCCAAGGTCGGATCGGCGGCGGATGTGGCCGCCGTGGCCGCCCGGCTTGATGCGATCCCTGCGGCCCGGCACACGCGGATCTGGGCGATGATGGAAACGCCCATGGGCGTGCTGAACGCCGCCCAGATCGCGCAGGCGCCGCGCATGGCGGGGTTTGTGATGGGCACCAATGATCTGGCCAAGGATCTGGGATCGCGCACGCGGGGCGCGCTGCACATGGCGTTGCAACATTGTCTGCTGGCCGCGCGGGCGGCGGGGATCATCTGTGTCGACGGGGTCTACAACGCCTTCAGGGACGAGGCGGGGCTGGCCGCCGAATGCGCCGAGGGGCGTGATTTCGGCTTTGACGGCAAGACGCTGATCCACCCCGCGCAGGTGGCGATCGCCAATGCCGTCTTTGCGCCGACCGAGGCGGAAATCGACCTCGCCCGTCGCCAGATCACGGCCTATGAAGCGGCACGCGCCGCGGGCCAGGGGGTGGCGGTCGTGGATGGCCGGATCGTAGAAAACCTGCATGTCGACACGGCACGTGCTACGCTGGCCAAAGCGGACGCAATCGCACAGGGGGAAGCAGCGTGATGGGATATGGTGTTTTGATCGCGGGGATCGCATTGTTCGCGGTGCCCCATTGGGCCCGGCGGCTGGTGCCAGACCGGCGCGCCGCATGGGGTGACAAGGGCAAGGGCGTCTTGTCGGTGCTGATGCTGTTGGGTGTGGTGGCGATGGTGATCGGCTATCGCAACGCGGGCTTCGTGAACGTCTGGGTGCCGCCCGCCTTCATGACGCACATCGCCAATCTGCTGATCCTGATCGGGTTCTGGTTCTTTGCGCTTTCGGCCATCAATGGCACGATGGCCGCACGGGTGCGCCACAAGCAGTTGACCGGCGTCAAGGCATGGGCGGTTGCGCATCTTCTGGTCAATGGCGATCTGGCCTCGATCCTGCTGTTCGGGGGGATGCTGGCCTGGGCGGTGGTGTCGGTCATCTTGATCAACCGGGCCAACCGCGCCTGGGACAGGCCCGCGCATACCAGCGTGCTGAAGGATGTGATCGCCCTTGGTGTGGGCGCGGGGCTCTATGCGGTCGTGGCCGCAATCCATACATGGCTGGGCTACTATCCGTTTCCGATGTGAGGCTGCATGAAAATCTACCGTTTGCTGACCGAGGATGACACCTCGGCGTTCTGCCACAAGGTATCCCTGGCGCTGTCAAAGGGCTGGGTGCTGCATGGCGATCCGGTGATGTCGTTTGACGCGGGCCGCGGCGTGATGCGCTGCGGTCAGGCCGTCACCAAGGACATCGACACCCCCTACAGCCCCGAGATGAAGCTTGGGGCACAGTAAGGTGTCGGCGACCAAGACCAACCCGGGGCGGTTTTTCGAGGATTACCGGCTGGGTGAGGTGATCACCCACGCCGTGCCGCGCACCGTGTCGGGGGGCGAACGCGCGCTGTATCACGCGCTTTACCCCGCGCGGCACGCCATAGCGTCATCCGACGCGTTTGCGCGCGCCTGTGGGCTGCCAGCCAGCCCGATGGATGATCTGATCACCTTTCACACGGTGTTTGGCAAATCTGTGCCGGATATCTCGCTGAATGCGGTGGCCAATCTGGGCTATGCCGAAGGGCGGTTTCATCGCCCTGTCTGGCCGGGCGATACGCTGTCGGCGCGCTCCGAGGTGATCGGGCTGAAACAGAATTCCAACGGCAAGACCGGGGTGGTTTATGTCCGCACCCAAGGGCGCAACCAGCGGGACGACGTCGTGCTGGAATATGTGCGCTGGGTGATGGTGCGCAAGAACGACCCCGATGCACCGGCCCCCGCCCCGGTGGTGCCCGATCTGGCGCCGGCCGTCGATGCGGGCGCGTTGATCATCCCCGACGGTCTGGATTTCAGCCGCTACGATTTCGCGTTGGCGGGCGAGCGGCATCGCCTGGGCGATTACACCCCCGGCGAGATCATCGACCATGTCGATGGCGTGACCATCGAGGAAGCCGAGCACATGATGGCCACGCGGCTGTGGCAGAACACGTCGAAAACCCATTTCGACGTGACCCCGCGGGCCGATGGCAGGCGGCTGATCTATGGCGGCCATGTCATGTCGATGGCCCGTGCGCTCAGCTTCAACGGGCTGGCCAATGCGCAGATGATCGTGGCCATCAATGGCGGTAGCCATGCCAACCCCTGTTTTGCGGGCGACACGCTGCGGGCATGGTCCGAGGTGCTCGACATCGCGCCGACGCAGGCCCCGGGTCTGGGCGCGATCCGGTTGCGGCTGGTGGCGGTGAATGCCGACGGGCAGGCTGGCGCCTTGCGGGACGCCGAGGGCAGATACCGCGCCCATGTCTTGCTCGATCTGGATTACTGGGCACTCATGCCTGTTTAAGTGGCAGCCTTGCCATATGTCTTTGCAAGATGACGGTCGCGCCTTGGGTTCATCTGGACAAGGCGCGCGATTGTGACGTTTCTATGTATCGACAAATTCCGGCATAAAAGGTGTTCACAGTGTCTATCTTCCGCCTCTCCCTGTCCGTTTCTGCCTTGCTTGTTGTGGCCGCCCCTGCCTTGGCGCAAGATGTGAGTGTGTCGGCCGGTGTGTCGCTGCTTACCGAATATGAAAGCAACGGAACCCGCCAATCCGACGGCCCGGCGGTTCAGGGGTACATCCAGGCCGACCTCGATGGCTTTTACGCCGGCATCTGGGCGTCCAACGTGGACCCGGTCATCCTTGGGGGCGATCGGCTCGAATATGACCTGTATCTGGGCTATGCCAACACCGTCGGCACGTTCAGCTATGATCTGGGCTATGCACGCTACTATTACAACGACAGCGGATTTTGCTGTGGCGATGTGATCTTTTCGGGCGAGATGGCGCTGTCGGATGCGATTTCCGTTGGCGCGCGGTTCTCGAGCGACCCGGATGGCTTTGACGTCATCAACAGCCGCCTCTACGGCAGCCTTTCCCTGACCGATGCGGTGTCGATGGATGCCCGCTATGGCGACATCAGCGGCGAAGATGGTCACAGCTACTGGAGCGTGGGCATCAATCACGCCGTCAGCGAAGCTTCGGCGGTGTTTGCAAGCTTTCACGGCACATCCATCGAAGATGAGGACAATCTGTTTCTTGCCGGTGTCTCGATCGATTTTTCGCTGCGCTGATCGGCCTTTCCGATCCATCGCATGAGGATGGCCTTGCCGCGCCGATGCTGACCAGCACGGCGCGGTTTCCGTTTTGGCGGTGCTCTTGCTTTGGGTCGATCATGTGGATTGTTTGTGATCACAGAAAGAATTCAAGTGATCACAAACCATCCATCTGCGGCGTTACGACCCAATCCTTTGCTTTGCAAGGTGATCGCTTGCAGGTGACAGGGATAAAAAATGCGCTATGCATTGTCTCGACAACCGCCAGACCTTTGAAGCAGTCGGAAGGGCCCAAACCATGGCCGATGTGAACCGCGGAAATCGCCCGCTTTCCCCGCATCTTACGATTTATCGCCCACAGCTGAATTCGATCACCTCGATCCTGGTGCGCATCACCGGCAATGCCTTGATGGTGGGCGCGATCCTGGTCGTGTGGTGGCTGATGGCGGCTGCCAGCGGCGCGGCCTATTTCGGGGTCATCGACGGGCTCATCACCTCGGTTCTGGGGGATCTGGTGATGGCGGGTTCGGCTTTGGCGCTATGGTATCACGCGCTGGGCGGTGTGCGGCACCTGATCTGGGACACGGGCCGCGCGCTGGATGTGGCCAGCGCCGACAGGCTGGGCTGGGCGATGATCATCGGTTCGGTCGTCTTGACCGCGCTGACCCTGATCGCGATCTGACGGAGGGCAAGATGGCTTATGTGACCGACCGCAAACGCGTGACGGGGCTTGGCTCTGCCAGATCCGGCACCCAGCAGCATTGGACGATGACCGTGACCTCGGTGGCCTTGTTGCTGCTGACGCCGTTCTTCTTGGTCATCATCGGCGGTCTTTTGGGCCAGCCCCATGCCGATGTGCTGGCCAGCCTGTCGCGGCCGGTGCCCGCGCTGGTGGTGGCGGCCTATCTGGTCGTGGGCATGCATCACATGCGTTTGGGCATGCAGGTGCTGATCGAGGATTATACCCGTGGGTTGAGCCGCAAGATCGGGCTGATCGCAACCACGATCCTGTGCTACGGGCTTGCCGCGGGCGGGCTTGTGGCGCTGGCGCAGATTGCACTGTGAGGATACAGATGAAAGACACACTTTCCCCCGCCTATGCGCTGACCACGCACAGCTACGACGTTGTTGTCGTGGGTGCGGGTGGTGCGGGCCTGCGCGCGACATTGGGCATGGCGGAACAGGGGCTGAAAACCGCCTGTATCTCGAAGGTGTTTCCAACGCGCTCCCACACCGTCGCCGCACAGGGCGGCATCGCGGCCAGCCTTGGCAACATGGGCCCCGACCATTGGCACTGGCACATGTATGACACCGTCAAGGGGTCGGACTGGCTGGGCGATACGGATGCGATGGAATACCTTGCGCGCGAGGCGCCCAAGGCGGTCTATGAGCTGGAACATTACGGCGTGCCGTTTTCGCGCACCGAGGATGGCAAGATCTATCAGCGCCCCTTTGGCGGGCACACGACCGAGTTCGGCGAAGGCCCCCCGGTGCAGCGCACCTGTGCGGCCGCCGACCGCACGGGGCATGCGATCTTGCACACGCTCTATGGTCAATCGCTCAAGAACAACGCCGAATTCTACATCGAGTATTTCGCCACCGACCTGTTGATGAATGATGCGGGCGAATGCGTGGGCGTGGTGGCGTGGAAGCTTGATGATGGCACCATGCATGTGTTCCGCGCCAAGATGGTGGTGCTGGCCACCGGCGGCTATGGGCGCGCCTATTTCTCGGCCACCTCGGCGCATACCTGCACGGGCGATGGCGGCGGCATGGTCGCGCGTCAGGGGTTGCCGCTTCAGGATATGGAATTCGTGCAATTCCACCCCACAGGGATCTATGGCGCGGGATGCCTGATCACCGAAGGCGCGCGGGGCGAAGGTGGCTATCTGACCAATTCCGAAGGCGAACGCTTCATGGAGCGTTACGCGCCCACCTACAAGGATCTGGCAAGCCGGGATGTGGTGTCGCGCTGCATGACCCTCGAAATCCGCGAGGGGCGGGGCGTGGGCAAGGATGGCGATCACATCCATCTGCACCTCAACCATTTGCCGCCTGAAACGCTGGCCTTGCGCTTGCCGGGCATCTCGGAATCGGCGCGCATTTTCGCGGGCGTCGATGTCAACAAGGAGCCGATCCCGGTTCTGCCGACCGTGCATTACAACATGGGCGGCATCCCCACGAATTACTGGGGCGAGGTGCTGCGCCCCACCGCGAAAAACCCCGATGCGATCGTGCCCGGCCTGATGGCCGTGGGCGAGGCGGGCTGTGCATCCGTGCATGGCGCGAATCGTCTGGGATCAAACAGCCTGATCGATCTGGTCGTGTTCGGCCGCGCCGCCGCGATCAAGGCGGGCGGGGTCGTGGACCGTGACAGCGCGGTGCCCGATGTGCCGAAAGCCGCGCTCGATTTCGCGCTGTCGCGCTTTGACGACATCCGCCATGCGTCGGGCACTGTCGCCACCGCCGAGTTGCGGCTGGAGATGCAAAAGACGATGCAGGCCGATGCCGCCGTGTTCCGCACCGACAAGACCCTGGCCGAAGGCGTTCAAAAGATGAAGAGCGTCGCCACCAAGATGGATGACATCAAGGTCACGGATCGCTCGATGATCTGGAACTCGGATCTGATGGAAACGCTGGAACTGACCAACCTGATGCCCAATGCGATGGCGACCATCGTCTCGGCCGAGGCGCGCAAGGAAAGCCGTGGTGCGCATGCGCATGAGGATTACCCCGATCGCGACGACACGTCATGGCGCAAGCATTCGCTGGCGGTGGTCGATGGGGCATCGGTGGATCTGGCGTATCGCCCGGTCCATCTGAACCCGCTGATCGGCCATAACGAAGGCGGCATCGATCTGGACCGCATCAAGCCCAAGGCGCGGGTCTATTGATCCGGGCCCTGGTCATGGGTGCTCTTGCGCTGTCGGTGCTGACGGCTTGCGACAGCGTGGTCAGCGCCGATCAAGCCTATGAGCAATGCTCTGAACGTGCCCGCCTTGCCGCACAACCGCGCGGCCAGATCGGGATCGGTGCGGGCTCTGCCGGGCCGGCCGCACGCGCCGAATTGACCATCACCAGCGATTTCATCGCGCGGCGCGACCCGCAGGTCGTCTATGACACGTGTTTTCGAAATCTCACCGGCGCAGGTCCGACGCGGCCCCTGATCCTGTGACGACACTCCAGACCCCGAGGATATGATCCATGGTCGAACTGACGCTCCCCAAGAATTCCAAGGTCCGCACCGGCAAGACATGGCCCAAGCCGCACGGCGCCAGCAACCTGCGCAAGTTCCAGATCTACCGCTGGAACCCCGATGACGGCGAGAACCCGCGCGTCGATACCTATTGGGTCGATATGGACAGCTGCGGCCCGATGGTTCTGGATGCGCTGATCAAGATCAAGAACGAGATCGACCCCACGCTGACCTTCCGGCGCTCCTGTCGCGAGGGGATTTGCGGATCTTGCGCCATGAACATCGACGGCATCAACACGCTGGCCTGCATCTATGGCATGGATGAGATCAAGGGCGATGTCAGGATCTATCCCTTGCCGCATATGCCGGTGATCAAGGATCTGATCCCCGATCTGACGCATTTCTATGCCCAGCATGCCTCGATCATGCCCTGGCTGGAAACCAGGACCCAGCGCCCCGAAAAGGAATGGCGTCAGTCGATCGAAGATCGCGACAAGCTGGACGGGCTGTATGAATGCGTGATGTGCGCCTGCTGTTCGACCTCTTGCCCGTCCTATTGGTGGAACGGTGATCGCTATCTGGGGCCTGCGGCACTGCTGCATGCCTATCGCTGGATCATCGACAGCCGGGACGAGGCGACGGGGGAGCGCTTGGATGAGCTGGAAGATCCCTTCAAGCTTTACCGCTGCCATACGATCATGAACTGCGCCAAGACCTGTCCCAAGGGGTTGAACCCCGCCAAGGCGATTGCCGAGATCAAGAAGATGATGGTGGAACGCCAGCTTTGAGGCGGGCGAATTTTCGTACGAAAATTCGCAAGATGCGATTATTCGTACGAATAATCGATAGGCCCCTGCCCAAAAACCGGGCAGGGCTTTTCGTCAGCTGCGCAACATGCCCACGATGTCATAGGTTTTCGCCAGGATCGGCATGGTGATCGCGCGCGCGCGCTCGGCCCCGCGCCCCAGAATGCGGTCGATTTCCGCTGGATCGGCCATGAGCCGCGTCATTTCGGCCGAAATCGGCGCAAGCCTGTCCACCGCCAGATCGGCCAGCGCCATCTTGAAGTGACCAAACAGCGCGCCCTGATGCTGGTCCAGCACCATTTGCGGCGTGATATCGGCCAGCGCTGCATAGATATTGACCAGATTTCGGGCCTCGGGCCGGGCGTCGAGCCCGACCAGCACTTCGGGCAGCGGATCGGGGTCGGTCTTGGCCTTGCGGATCTTTTTGGCGATCTCGTCGGCGCTGTCGGTCAGATTGATGCGGGTCTTGTCGGACGGGTCGGATTTCGACATCTTCCTCGTGCCATCTTGCAGGTTCATCACCCGCGTGGCCGCCCCTTCGATCACGGGCTCCGTGATGGGAAAGAAATCGATGCCGTAGTCGTGGTTGAACTTGGCTGCGATGTCGCGGGTCAACTCGATATGCTGTTTCTGATCCTCGCCCACCGGCACATGGGTGGCGTGGTAGGCCAGGATATCGGCAGCCATCAGCGCCGGATAGGCAAACAGCCCAAGGCTGGCGGCTTCGGCGTTCTTGCCGGCCTTGTCCTTCCACTGGGTCATGCGGCCCATCCAGCCCATGCGGGCGATACAGTTGAAAATCCAGGCCAGCTGCGCGTGTTCGGGCACCTGGCTCTGGTTGAACAGGATGGATTTTTCCGGCTCGATGCCGATGGCCAGAAAGCCCGCGCACAGCTCGCGCGTGTTGTGGCGCAACTGTGCGGGGGGGGGCAGGGTGGCGGTGATCGCGTGCAGGTCGACCATGCAGAAAATCGTCTCATGCGTGCCTGCGTCTTGCATTTCGACAAAGCGCTTCATCGCGCCAAGATAATTGCCCAGCGTCAAGCCGCCCGAAGGCTGGATGCCGGAAAACACGCGCGGGGTGAAAGCGGTCTGTGCCATGATCGGTCCTTGGCCTGGGTCAGGGGCGCAGCCCCTCTGGCCAAGCGCCGCGTCATCGCTTACCCACGGGGGACGTTGGCGTCAACCAAAGGGCGGGTCGGCCATGGACGAGCACAGTATTTCCCCCTTCAACGCCTTGCCCAAGGTTGTGGTGGCGCTTGCCGTCGTGATCTTTGGCCTTGAGGCGATGTTTCAGGCCGCGACCGCCGGGCTTTTGGGGGGGGCCGCCGGGGTCGGATGGCGCCTTGATGCGATCCGCGATTTCGCCGTGTTCAACGAGATCGCGGCCTATATGTGGGACAATGGCGTGGTCCTGCCCGATGCCTTGCTGCGGTTGGTGAGTTATCCCTTGATCCACACCGGGCTTGTGCATGCGGGCTTTGTGGTCGTGTTCATCCTGGCCATCGGCAAGATGGTGGCCGAGGTGTTTTCGCCCTTGGCCTTTGTGATCATTTTCTGGGGCGCGGCCATTGCGGGGGCCTTGGGCTTTGTCGTGTTGATGGACAGCCCCTATCCGCTGGTCGGCGGCTATCCGGGTGTCTACGGGCTGATCGGGGCCTTCACCTTTCTCATGTGGGTCGATGCGGGCGCGCGTGGCGGCAATCGCTATCGCGCCTTTGGGCTGATCGGCATGCTTTTGGCGATCCAGCTGTTGTTTGGCGTGATCGAAGGGCAATTTGGCACTGTGGTGGCCGATCTGTCAGGATTTGCCACTGGCTTTGTACTGTCCTTCGTGCTGGTTCCCGGCGGCTGGCGGCGTATTCTGGCGCGGCTCAGGTCGCGTTAACGCCGCCGCAGCGCATCGCGGAATTCGGCCACGCGAAAGGCGCCGACCAGCTGGCCCGCAAGACCATAAAGCCCGATGCCGCCCAACACCAACGCCAACAGCGCCACATAGCGCAGCCCCGATGTGTCCAGCATGGGCGCCAGAGCCGTTGCCGCGATCACAAGGCCCAAGCCCATGATCAGCGATGCCAGAACGATCTTGCCCATGCGCTGCATGTAGCGCGCGTCAAAGCGCGCGGCCTCGCCCATGGCGCGCTTGCCGCGCAACAGCAGCCAGACCATCGTCCAGCCCGCCACGCTTGTGGCCAGCGCCGCACCGATGAAACCGATGACATAGGACAGCCCGATGGCCACCACGGCATTGACCACCATCGCCACAAGCGCAAAGCGAAACGGGCTGCGCGTGTCTTCGCGTGCGAAATAGAGCGGTTGCAGGACTTTTTGCAGCACGAATGCCGGAAGCCCCAGCCCATAGGCTGCCAGTGCCAGCGCGGTTTGCGCGGTGTCCTGGGCGGTGAATGCGCCGCGTTCGAACAGAACCGACACGATCGGCGCCGGGATCACGCAGAGCGCGACAGCGGCAGGCACGGTCAGCGCAAGGCTGATTTCACCCGCGCGGCTGAGCGCTTGGCGTCCGCCCGCGCCATCGCCGGCCTGAAGCTTGCGCGACAGGTCGGGCAACAGCACCACGCCGATGGCGATGGCCACAACCCCCAGCGGCAGTTGATAGAGACGATCGGCCAGCGACATCCACGCGATGGCGCCCTCGAAAAAGCTGCCGACCTGACGGCCGACCAGCAGGTTGATCTGAACCACGCCCGCCGCCAGCATCGCGGGCAGCATGATCACAGCCAGCTTGCGCATGTCGGGCGTCAGGCGCGGCCAGTGCGGCACCAGCCGAAAGCCGATGCGTGCGGCCATGATCCAGACCCAGACCAGCTGTGCGATCCCGGCCAGAAGAATGCTCCAGACCATCAAGGTGCCGTGATGCAGCCCGGTCAGCGCTGCGTCGGTTTCGGTATCGACCGCGATCGTGGCCCCCGCCAACAGGCCGCTTTCGGCCAGAACCAGCGCGCCGATCAAGATCAGGTTCAGCAAGATCGGCGCCGCCGCCGCCGCCGCAAAGCGCCCCGTGGCGTTCAACAGCCCCGACACAAGGGCGGCCAGCGAAATGAACAGGATGTAGCCAAAGGCCACGCGCCCCAGATCGACGGCCAATTCAAGGCGCACGTCGCCCGCAAAGCCGCCCGCCATCGCCAGCACGAACCACGGCATGGCCAGCTGGGCCACCAGCGTCAGGGCGATGAGCAGGCTGGCCAGACCGGAAAAGGCATCGCGCGCAAAGCCCAGCGGGTTTTCGCCGGCCTCGAGCTTTTTCGAGAACATCGGCACGAAGGCCGTGTTGAACGCGCCTTCGGCGAAAAAGCGGCGAAACATGTTGGGCAGCGAAAAGGCGATGAAGAACGCTTCGGCCACGGGACCGGTGCCCATATAGGCCGCGATCAGGATGTCGCGCACAAACCCAAGAATGCGGCTGGCAAGCGTCCAGAAGCCCACGGTGACAAAGCCCGCGATCAGGCGGATGGGGCGGGCCACCGATGCCATCTCAGGCGCCCGCCCGTTCGGCCACGCGCGCGATCGCGTCGCGCAGCTTGCGCTCCAGCGCTTCTTGGCGGGATTTGGCGTGCAGCTTCAGGCCGAACATGTCCTTGACGTAAAAGGTATCGACCACCTGCGCGCCATAGGTGGCGATCACGGCCGATGAGATATAGATGTGCGACGCCGCCAGCGTCTTGGTCAGATCATAGAGCAGGCCGGGACGGTCGCGGGTGTCGACCTCGATGATGGTGTAGATTTCCGATCCGTCATTGTCGAAGGTGATATTGGTCGGAACCTTGAAGGGGCGCTCGCGCTTCTTGATCTTTTCGCGGCTTTCCAACGCGCGCGAGGCCACGACCTCGCCCTTGAGGGTCTTGTCGATCATGTCGCGCAGACGCGGCAGGCGGCGGGCCTCATAGGGGTTGGCTTCGGCGTCCTGCACCCAGAAGACGGCGGTGGCATAGCCATCCTTGGAGGTGTAGGTGCGCGCGTCCACCACATTGGCGCCCACCAGCGACAAGGCACCCGCCAGGCGGCTGAAAATGCCCGGATGATCGTTCAGCGCGAAACAGACGCGCGTGGCGTCGCGGTCAAGGTCTTCGCGTGTGTCGATGCGGATTTCATCGGCCCCAAGGCCGCGCAGCATTTCCGCAAATGTGACCTGTGTCGCCAGATCCAGACCCTGCCAGTAGGGGCCGTAATGGCGGTCCATCTCGGCCTTGAGATCGGGCTTTGACCAGCCGCCCAGCGCGTCACGAAGCGCGCGCTTGGCCTCGCCTTCCAGCTTGTCGCGGTTGAGATCCTCAAGGCCGGTATCAAGCGCCATGGCGGTCGCGCGGTGCAGCGCGCGCAAAAGCGTCGCCTTCCAGTTGTTCCAGGTGTTGGGGCCGACGCCACGAATGTCGCAGACCGTCAGCACCGTCAGCAGATCCAGCCTTTCGCGCGTCTTCACCGCCTTGGCGAAATCGCGGACCGTGCGCGGGTCGGCGATGTCGCGTTTTTGCGCCATGTCCGACATCAACAGATGGTAGCGCACCAGCCATTCGACCGTTTCCGTCTCGGCGGGCTTGAGCCCCAGACGCGGCCCCAGGCCGCGCGCGATGCGGGCGCCGACAATGGAATGGTCTTCCTTGCGGCCCTTGCCGATGTCGTGCAGCAGGCAGGCGATATACAGAACCTTGCGGTTCACCCCCTCCTTGAGAATGCCAGAGGCGACCGGCAATTCCTCTTGCAACTCGCCGCGTTCGATCTGGGCCAGTGTGGAAATCACCTGGATGATATGCTCGTCCACCGTGTAGCTGTGATACATGTTGAACTGCATCATGGCCACGATGGGGCCGAATTCCGGCAAGAACGCCCCCAGAACGCCCAGCTCGTTCATCCGCCTGAGCGCGCGTTCGGGATTGCCATGCTTGAGCAGCAGATCAAGGAAGATACCCACCGCTTCGGGGTCGCGGCGCATCTCGTCATCGATCAGCTTGAGATGGGCCGAGACCGCGCGCATCGCATCGGGATGCAACAGATAGCCGGTGCGCAGCGCCTCTTCGAACAGGCGCAGCATGTTGAGCTTGTCGGCAAAGAAGGCCGTTTCGTTGCTCAGGCTGATGCGGTTTTGCTTGACGACATAGCCGGGCTTTAGCTTTTTGCGGCGCGTGCGCCCGCGCAGGAATCCCAAAAGCCCCGGTTCTTGCTTGACGTGGCGCGCCTCCAGCTCGGTCAGGAAGATGCGGGTCAATTCGCCCACGCGGGTGGCATGGCGGAAATAATCTTGCATGAAATGCTCGACCGCGCGGCGCCCCGAATGGTCGCGGTAGCCCAGCCGTTCGGCCACCGCGACCTGATTGTCAAAGGTCAGCTGATCTTGCGCGCGTCCCGCGATCAGATGCAGGTGGCAGCGCACCGCCCACAAGAAGCGCTCGGCCGCGTCGAAGGCTGCGAATTCTTCGGGCAGGAACACACCCAGATCGACCAGATCGGCCGCCCGGCCCACGCCATGTTCATATTTCGCGATCCAGTAGAGCGTCTGCAGATCGCGCAGGCCGCCTTTGCCTTCCTTGACATTCGGTTCGACCACATAGCGCTGGCCACCTTGCTTCTTGTGGCGGTTGGCGCGTTCTTCCAGCTTGGCCTCGATGAATTCGCCCACCGTGCCGCGAAACAGCTGGTCGCGCAGCGCGGTCTGAAGATCGGCGCCGATCACGCGCTCGCCGGCCAATTGGCGCATTTCCAACAGGCTGGTGCGGATCGTCACATCCTGTTTGCCAAGCTTGAGACAGTCCTTGATCGTGCGGCTGGCATGGCCGACCTTCATGTGCAGGTCCCACAGCATGTAGAGCGCGGATTCGATCACCTTTTCCATCTGGGG
This sequence comes from uncultured Roseicyclus sp., assembly GCF_937892565.1. Lineage (GTDB taxonomy): Bacteria > Pseudomonadota > Alphaproteobacteria > Rhodobacterales > Rhodobacteraceae > Roseicyclus. The sequence goes on from NZ_CALAHQ010000025.1 coordinate 16,197, forward strand.
CGTGATCCGGCGCGCGGTCACGAACAAAAGATCGACATCGGAATGCGGCGCCATCTCGCCGCGCCCATATCCGCCCACGGCCATGACCGCCATCGCGTCGCCCGCGCCATCGGCGTCAGGGCCGGGATGCAGATGGGCCTGTGACACGTGCAACACGCCGCGCACCAGACCATCGGTCAGGTGGGTGTAGGCCCGTGTGATGCGCCGTGCGGTCAGGGGCTGGGCGGCGATGCCGGCCTCGATGGCTGCGCGGCCGCTGTCTTGTGCGGCCTGCAAGATCCGGGTGGCTGTGGCCCGGATCAGGGCGGCATCGAGCAGCCCGGCAAGTGCGGCATCCAGATCGATGCGCAATCGCGTCTCGTCCATGACCGCAGCGGACGGCGCGATCAGCTCGCCCGGTTCGGAAGGGACAGGGGAAAGGGTCGGGTTTCGATCAGAAGCCGAAACCGGCAAGGCGTCTTGGAGCGGGGTCAATCACGGCCACCTGATTGTCAATGACTTGCGCTATGGCCATCGCGCGTTCATTCGTGCCATCGCCGCGCAGGCGGAATACGCCGTTCGCGCCCTGAAAACCAGCGCTTGCCGAAAGATTTTGTGGCGTGAGCCGACCGGTCGTGATGACGGTTTCGCCCACGGCCCGGATCGCGTCATATCCCAGCCCCCCAAGGATATGCGACGGGCCACCATAAGCCGCCGCATAGCGGGTGTCGAAGCCGGCGCTGGCTTGCGGGTCGGGAAGCGCGAACCAACCGCCCTGCAGCCCCGAGAGTTCCAGCGTTTGCGGCGGCGTGTCCCAGCGGGTCAGCCCCATCATCTGAACCGTGGCGGTATCGAGGCCGTTCTCGGGCAGCAATTGCGCCAGAAACGGCAAGGCGCCCGCGCTGTCTGCGGTCAGCATCACGGCATTGGCGCCGCCATCGCGCACGGCCGAAACGATCCGCGGTACCGCGTCGATCACGCCGCCTTGCGAAAATTCATAAGGCACCACCGAAACGATGCTGGCATTCACGGATCGTGCGGCATTGAGAACCGCATCGCGCGCCACCTCTCCGGCAAGGTTTTGGCCATGCGCCACCACGATCCGGCTGCGCCCTTGCGATGCAGCAAAAGAGATGACCCGTGCCGCCGAATTCTGGAAAGTATGGCCCAGAACGAAGACATTGCCGCCCGCGATCTCGGTGTTGTTGGAAAAGCTCAGCACGGCAATGTCAGAATTGGCCACGGCCACGCCCACCGCGGCGGCTGCATCCGAGCGCAAGGGCCCGAGAATGACATCGGCGCCCGCAGCCACCGCTTCGCGCGCCACCGCTGCTGCCCGTGCCGCCTGACCGGCGGTGTCGTAGACCGTGATTTCGATCGTCACGCCCGAAAGGTCCGCCGCCGCCATCCGGGCCGCATTCTCAAGACTGCGCGCGATGACCGCATCGCCACCTTGCGCCGATGTCATCGGCAAAAGCATCGCGACCTGCACGGTCTGCCCGCTTATGCGCGCCCCTGTGCCCGGGGTCGTTGCCTGACAGCTGGCAAGGATCGCGGTGATCGCGATCAGACCCGCAATCTGCCGGGGCTTGCGGAGAAGACGCAAAACGGAAATCATCGTAACCTACCTCTGACGGACGCGGCCATGCTATCGCCACTAGGCTAAGGGGTTCGTCGACACAAGTAAACGATCCCGAGAGGCAAGGGGCCCGACAGATGCAGGGATCGACAGGCGGAACGACACCGATGGATCAGGATGATCAGACCGACATGGCGGCGGGGATGCGCGCGCGGCCATTGGTGGCGGGGCTTTATCTGGTCTCGACCCCGATCGGGGCTGCGCGCGACATCACGCTGCGCGCGCTTGATGTTCTGGCCGGCGCGGACGTGCTGGCGGCCGAAGACACCCGCACGCTGCGCCATCTGATGGATATACATGGCATCAAGCTGGGCGGGCGGCCGCTTGTCGCCTATCACGACCACAATGGCGCCGAGGCCCGCCCGCGCATCCTGCGCGCGCTTGCCGAGGGAAAGAGCGTCGCCTATGCCTCCGAGGCGGGCACGCCGATGGTGGCCGATCCGGGCTATCAGCTGGCGCGCGCGGTGATCGAGGCGGGGTTGCCGGTGACGGCCGCCCCCGGCCCCTCGGCCGCGATCATGGCGCTCAGCCTGTCGGGGTTGCCGTCGGACCGGTTCCTTTTCGCGGGTTTTCCACCTTCGCAAGCCGGCGCGCGGGCGCGCTGGCTGGACGAGATCGGGACAGTGCCCGCGACCATCATCCTGTATGAAAGCCCCAAGCGCATTTACCGATTGTTAGGGGAATTGTGTGAGCGGTGGGGCGATGGGCGTGATGCGGCGCTCTGCCGGGAGCTGACCAAACGTTTCGAAGAGGTGCGGCGCGGCACTTTGGGGGCGTTGCGCGATGGGCTGGTTGATGTCGCGCTCAAGGGCGAGATCGCGCTGGTCGTGGGGCGGCCTTTGGCCGTGGCGGCCGACGCGGCCGATGTCGATGCGGCACTGCGCGCGGCCTTGGGGCGGTTGCACGTCAAGCAAGCAGCCGCCGAGGTCGCCGAAGCCCTGGGATTGCCGCGGCGCGATGTGTATCAGCGCGCGCTGGCGCTGAAGGATGGGGATGGGGATGGGCGATGAGCGGCTTGAAATCCTATCTGACGGGCAAGGCGGCCGAGGATGCGGTGCTGGCGGCCTATTGCGCGACGGGCCACAGGCTGGTGTGCCGCCGCTGGCGCGGGCCGGGCGGTGAGATCGATCTGGTTCTGGAAAAGGCCGGAGAGGTCGTTTTTGTCGAAGTGAAAGCCTCGCACAGCTTTGCAGCGGCGGCCGCGCATGTGTCGCGCCCCCAGATCGCCCGGCTTTTGGCCAGTGCCGAGGCGGGGTTGGGCTATTTCGGCAAGGGTGCGCTGACGCCCATGCGCTTTGATGTGGCTTTGGTCGATGGGCAGGGGCGGATCGATGTCATTGCCAACGCGCTTCAGGCGGGTTGTTGACCGCGCCGGGCCTTAGCCCGGCCTTGCGCCCGGGCCCGTCGCGCGCCAAACAGGGGCGACGCGCAACGCCCGGGAGATTGGACCATGAAGGTCGCCTTTCAGATGGACCCGATCGGGTCGGTCAATATCGATGCCGACAGCACATTCCGCTTGGCCGAAGAGGCGCAAGCGCGCGGTCATGAGCTGTTTTTCTACACCCCCGACCATCTGAGCTACCGCGAGGGGCGCATCATGGCGCGGGCGCATGCGCTTGCGGTGCAGCGGGTGCGCGGCGATCACGCGCATCTGGGGCCGGTGATGGATCTGGATCTGGCCGATGTCGATGTGGTCTGGCTGCGCCAGGATCCGCCGTTTGACATGGGCTATATCACCACCACCCATCTGCTGGACCGGCTCAAGGGGCAGACGCTGGTGGTCAATGACCCGTTCTGGGTGCGCAACAACCCCGAAAAGCTTTTGGTCCTCGATTTCCCGGAACTGACGCCGCCCACCACGATTGCGCGCGATCTGACGGTGTTGCGCGCCTTCAAGGACCGGCATGGCGACATCATCCTCAAGCCGCTTTACGGCAATGGGGGCGCGGGGGTGTTCCGGCTGCCCGAAAGCGACCGCAACCTCAATTCGCTGCATGAGCTGTTTACCGGCATGAACCGCGAGCCGCTGATCGCGCAGAAATACCTGCCCGATGTGGCCATGGGCGACAAGCGGATCATTCTGGTCGATGGCGTGCCGGCGGGGGCGATCAACCGGGTGCCGGCGGCGGGCGAGACGCGGTCGAACCTGCATGTGGGCGGGCGGGCGGAAAAGATCGGGCTGACCGCGCGCGAACATGAGATCTGTGCCGCCATCGGCCCGCGCCTGAAAGAGATGGGGCAGGTGTTCGTCGGCATCGATGTGATCGGCGGCTATCTGACCGAGATCAACGTCACCTCGCCCACGGGCATTCAGGAACTGGAACGCTTCGACGGCATCAATGTGGCGGCCATGATCTGGCACGCGATCGAGGCACGACTGGGCTGAGGCGTCAGCCCGCACCGCCCATCAGCCGGTAACCCACCGCTTCGGCGATATGGGGCTGGCTGATTGTGGCATCGCCCTCAAGATCGGCGATGGTGCGCGCAAGGCGCAAGATGCGGTGATAGCCGCGCGCGGTCAGCTTGAAGCGGTCGGCGGCCTTGAGCAAAAAGGCCTTGGCTGCGGCATCGGGTGTGGCGATCTCATCCAGAAGCGCGCCTTCGGCATCGGCATTCACCCGTGCCCCGACCCCCAGTGCGGCGAAGCGATCCCCTTGTCGTTTGCGCGCGACCGCCACGCGCTTGGCGATATCGATGCTTTTCTCTCCATTGGCGGGCAGGTCCAGATCGGCATAGGCGACCGGCGGCACCTCGAGCCGCAGATCGAAGCGGTCCATCAGGGGCCCCGAGATGCGGCCCATGTAATCGGCGCCGCACAGGGGCGCCCGGCCACAGGCCTGTGCTGCATCGTAAAGCTGGCCGCAGCGGCAAGGATTGGCCGCCGCGATCAGCAGGAAGCGGCAGGGATAGGTGACATGCGCATTGGCGCGCGCCACGACCACATCGCCGGTTTCGATCGGCTGGCGCAGCGTTTCCAGCACCGCGCGGGGATATTCGGGAAACTCATCGAGAAACAGCACGCCATTGTGCGCCAGGCTGATCTCGCCGGGTTTCGCGCCGCGCCCGCCGCCCACGATGGCGGCCATGGATGCGGTGTGATGGGGCGCGCGATAGGGGCGCGCGCGCGATATGCCGCCATCGCTGAGCAATCCGGCAAGCGAATGGATCATCGAGGTTTCCAGCGCCTCGGGCGCCGACAGCGGCGGCAAGATGCCGGGCAGGCGCGCGGCCAGCATCGATTTGCCTGAACCGGGTGCGCCCACCATCAGCAGGTGATGGCGGCCTGCGGCGGCGATTTCCAGCGCCCGCTTGGCGCGTTCCTGTCCGCGCACCTCGGACAGGCATTTCAGATGCGGTGTATCGATCACCTCGCCGGGGCGGGCGGGGTCCATGGGGGCGCGGTCGGTCAGATGGGCGATCAGGTCGGCCAGCCTGTGGGCGGCAAAGACGGGCGTGGCGCCAACCCATGCCGCCTCGGCGCCGCAACCGGCCGGGCAGAACAGCACCCGCCCATCTTCGCCCGCCGCCAAGGCCGTGGGCAGCGCGCCGATGACCGGCACCAAGGTGCCATCAAGCGACAATTCCCCCAGCGCCATCGCGTTTTCCACCCGGTCACGCGGGATGATGTCGAGGGCTGCCAACAGCGCCAGCGCAATGGGCAGGTCGAAATGCGACCCTTCCTTGGGCAGATCGGCGGGCGACAGGTTCACGGTGATGCGTTTGGACGGCAGCGCGATCGCCATGGCCGACAGCGCCGTGCGCACCCGTTCGCGCGCCTCCGACACGGCCTTGTCGGGCAGGCCCACGACCGTGAAGGCCGGGATGCCGGGGGTCACGGCGCATTGCACCTCCACCCGGCGCGCGTCGAGGCCTTCGAACGCGACGGTCTGGATGCGGGCGAGGCTTTCGGGGCGCGCGGCGTCAAACATGGTTAACGTTTACGCCCGAAGCGTTACCGAAAGGTAAATACAGCCCTCAGCGTTCGGGTGGGGCGATGGGAAACGGCACGCGCGGCAGGCCCATCTCATAGGCGGTCTGCTCGGGGCCATCGGTCAGGCCGATTGCGCGCCATTGCCGAAGCGGCGGATGCGCAAGATGGGCCGCGACATAAGCGTGTGCCGCGCTGGACACCGGCAGGCCATAGCCCGCGATGCGCATGGCGACGGGCGCGTAGAACACATCGGCCAGCGTGTAGGTGCCGAACAGGAACGGGCCACCCGACCGTGACAGCGCGCGCGACCACAAGCCATCGATCCGCGCCAGATCGGCCAGAACCGCATCGGATGGTTTGAACCCCGCCCAACCCGTGCGCAGGTTCATCGGACATGCGGCGCGCAGCGCACCAAAGCCGGAATGCATTTCTGCGATCAGGCTTTGCGCCATGGTCCGATCGGTGGGGTCTCGCGGCAAAAGCCCATGATCGGGAAAGGTTTCGGCCAGATGCCAGGCAATCGCGATGCTGTCGCTCAACACCCCGCCCTGCGGTGTCTTGAGCGCCGGCACGCTGCGCAGGCCCGGGGCAAACGCTTCAAGCGCGCGGGCAAAGCCGTCGTGATACAAGATGGTGCTGTGCAGCGTGACCGGGATGCCAAAGGCGCCAAAGGGCAGCCAGCCGCGCAACGACCAGCTGGAATAGGAGCGGTCGCCGATCATCAAGGCATAGGGCATGGGGGTCGCTTTCGGAAAACAGGGGCCTGTCGCGCAATCGCGACATCGTGATGGCAGATCTGGGCGGGTTCTATGCGGCGGCGTGAAATTTTCCATCCCCAAAAGTGAACCAACCGCGATCTGGCTGCGTAGAACTTAACAGAACGTGACTTGCCGATGCGTGATCAACAGGAACCGGGAGGTCCCAGATGGCACTGGACATGGGTGGAGATCAGAACCTCAGCCGCCGCGCGATGCGGGCCGAGCTTCTGGATGCAGAAACGGAATTGCGTCTGGCCTATGCCTGGCGCGACCAGCGCGATGAAGAGGCGCTGCACCGCCTGGTGACAGCCTACATGCGCCTGGCCATTTCGATGGCCGCCAAGTTCAAGCGCTATGGCGCGCCGATGAATGACCTGATCCAGGAGGCCGGTCTGGGCCTGATGAAGGCCGCTGACAAATTCGACCCGGATCGGGGCGTGCGCTTTTCGACCTATGCGGTCTGGTGGATCAAGGCGTCCATTCAGGATTATGTCATGCGCAACTGGTCGATGGTGCGCACCGGATCGACATCTTCGCAAAAATCCCTGTTTTTCAACATGCGCCGGGTTCAGGCCCGGCTCGAGCGCGAGGCGCAGGCCGCAGGCCAAAGCCTCGACAAGCACCAGCTGCGCCAGATGATCGCCACCGAAGTGGGCGTGCCGCTGCATGATGTCGAGATGATGGAGGGCCGGCTGGCCGGGTCGGATTATTCGCTGAACGCGACCCAATCGGTCGATGAGGATGGCCGCGAATGGATCGACGCGCTGGAAGATGACAGCGCGCAGGCCGCCGAGCTTGTCGAGGCCAGCCATGACACCCGGCAATTGCGTGATTGGCTGATCGCCGCGATGCAGGCGCTGAACGATCGCGAACGCTTTATCGTGCGTGAACGCAAGCTGCGCGAAGAACCCCGCACGCTCGAAAGCCTTGGCGAAGAGCTGGGCCTGAGCAAGGAACGCGTGCGCCAGCTTGAAGCCGCCGCCTTTGCCAAGATGCGCAAGACGCTCGAGGCGCAATCCAAGGAGGTCCGGTCATTTTTCGCCGCATGATCCTTCACGCGCCGCTGGCGCTTTTGGCGGGGCTGTTCATCCTGTCCATCACCATCGCGGCACCCGGTGCGCAACCGGCTGCCGCCGACCGCAACCCGTCACAAACCATTGCCTTCCTGCGCTAGGGCTGTGGCATGGTGCTTGCGCCTTGCCGTGGCATGCGCCCTGTGTCTGGGTGCACTCAAGGCCGTGGCGCAAGAGGCGGAGCTGTCTGACATCTTGCGCGCAGCGCAGGGCGCCCAGATCCTGATCCTGGGTGAGGTGCATGACAACCCCGGTCATCACGCAAGACAGGCCGAGATTCTGGATCGGCTGATGCCGTCGGCTGTGGTGTTTGAAATGATTTCGGCTGATGCGGCCGCGCGCATCACGCCCGATCTGGCCCGCGACCCAGCGGCCTTGGCGCTTGCGCTTGACTGGGCCAATTCCGGTTGGCCCGATTTCGCGTTTTATGCCCCCCTGTTTGCCCTCGGGGCACAGGTTCCCGTCTATGGCGCGCATCTGGATCGCGCGGCCGTGCGGGCGGCGTTTGATCGGGGGGCTGCGGCTGTCTTTGCGGGTGACAGCGCGCGCTTTGGTCTGAACGACGCCTTGCCCCAGGCCGAACAAACCGCCCGCGAGGCCGAACAGATGGCCGCCCATTGCGATGCGCTGCCCGACCATCTCCTGCCCGGCTTCGTCGAGGCCCAGCGCTTGCGCGATGCCGCGCTGGCCATGGCGGCACTGGCCGCATGGGATGCCCATGGTGGCCCGGTTGCGGTGATCACGGGCAATGGCCACGCACGGCGCGATTGGGGGGTGCCCGCGCTTTTGGCCCGCGCCGCGCCCGAGGTTGCGGTCTTTGCGCTGGGCCAGTTCGAGGCTCTGCCCGGGGGTGATGTGCCCTTTGACCGGTGGGCGATGTCGGCCCCGGTGGACCGCCCCGACCCCTGTGCCGCCTTTCGTTGAGTGCGCCATCATCGGCAGAGTTTGACATTGCCCTTGGCCGGGTGCGGCCCTAACCTTTGGCGCTGTGAAACAAGGCGGCTCATCATGCTGGCGGACAAGCGGATTCTTCTGATCATCGGCGGCGGCATCGCGGCGTACAAGGCGCTCGACCTGATCCGGCGACTGCGCGATCAAGGTGCAAGCGTGACCCCGGTTCTGACGCGGGCGGGCGAGGCATTCGTGACGCCCCTGTCGGTGTCCGCCTTGGCGGCGCACAAGGTCTATCGCGACCTGTTCGACCTGACCGATGAGGCGGAAATGGGCCATATCGAGCTGAGCCGCGCCGCCGATCTGATTGTCGTGGCGCCGGCCACCGCCGATCTGATGGGCAAGATGGCGGCGGGTCTGGCCGGTGATCTGGCCACAACGCTTTTGCTGGCGACCGACAAGCGCGTGTTGATCGCGCCCTCGATGAATGTGCGGATGTGGGATCATCCCGCCACGCGGCGCAATCTGGCGCGGTTGCTGGCCGACGGCATTTTGGTTGTGGGACCGAACGAGGGGCCCATGGCCTGTGGCGAATTTGGCCCGGGCCGCATGGCCGAGGTGCCCGAGATCGTGGCCGCGATCGGCGCGGCGCTGGGCAATGGGCCGCTCAAGGGGCGCCATGTGCTGGTCACATCCGGCCCGACCCATGAACCCATCGACCCGGTGCGCTATATCGCCAACCGATCCTCGGGGGCGCAAGGCACCGCCTTGGCCGCCGCGTTGCGCGATCTGGGCGCACGCGTCAGCTTCATCACCGGCCCGGCCCTTGTGCCCCCGCCCGCCGGGGTGGCGGTGATCGCGGTCGAAACGGCGCTTGAGATGGCCGATGCGGTGGCGGCAGCCCTGCCTGCCGATGCGGCTGTCTTTGCCGCCGCCGTGGCCGATTGGCGCGTGGCCAACCCCGCCGCGCAAAAGATGAAAAAGGATGGCACAGGCGCGCCGCCCTCGCTGGATTTTGCGGAAAACCCCGACATTCTGGCCCGTGTGGCCCAAATGGGGGCCGGGCGCCCGCGTCTTGTCGTGGGATTTGCCGCCGAAACCGAGACGGTGGTGGCCCATGCCACGGCCAAGCGCGCGCGCAAGGGGTGCGACTGGATCGTGGCCAATGATGTCTCGCCTGAAACGGGTATCATGGGGGGCGCGGAAAACGCGGTGACGCTGATGACCGCCCAAGGCGCGGAAAGCTGGCCGCGCCTGCCAAAGGTCGAGGTCGCCCGGCGGCTGGCCTTGCGCATCGCAGAGGCCTTGGCCTGAGTTGCAGCCGCGCATGCGTATTTTGGGAAAGATGAAGGGGGCGGCATGGGCGTGGTGATCGAGACCTTGCGAGAGCCATGGGCCGATCTTGATGTGGCCTTGCCCGATTACGCCACGGCGGGGGCGGCGGGGGCCGATCTGCGGGCCAATCTGCTGCCTGAGGACCGCGCCGGGGGGCTGGTTCTGGCCCCCGGTGCGCGGGCGCTGGTGCCCACCGGGCTGCGGGTGGCGATCCCCATGGGCCATGAGATGCAGATCCGCCCGCGCTCGGGGCTGGCGCTCCATCACGGGGTGGGGCTGCTCAACAGCCCCGGCACCATCGACAGCGATTATCGCGGGCCCTTGGGGGTGATCTTGGTGAATTTCGGGCAGGAGCCGTTTCGCATCGGCCATGGGGACCGCATTGCCCAAGCGGTCATCGCGCCGGTGGTGACGGCGCGCTTTGTCGTGGTTGAAGCGCTTGATCCGACCGCGCGGGGATCGGGCGGTTTCGGGTCGACCGGGGTGCGCTGATGGGGTTTGTTCTGGGACTGGCGGCGATGCTCTGGGGGGTGGGGCATGTCTTGAAGGCGCCCTATCGCGCGCGCTTTGTGATGCTGGGGCTGCTCTATCTGGCGGTGGTGGCGGTGCAGATCGTGCTGCCTGTCACCCATCCCTTGCGGCAGGTCAGCGGCGGATCGCTGGGCGAATGGCTGTTTGTGGGCATTCTGGCCGCCGTGGTTCTGGCCTATCGCGGAGGGCTTGGCCTGTTGCAGGCGCGGGCGGGCCGGACCGAGGCCGTACGCGCCACCGCGCCGCCCGCGCCGAAGCGGACCTTTTCCGATGAAGAGCTGGAACGCTATGCCCGCCACATCACGCTGCGCGAGATCGGGGGGCCGGGCCAGCGCGCGCTGAAAGAGGCGCGGGTGCTGGTCGTGGGTGCGGGCGGTCTGGGTGCGCCGGCGTTGTTGTATCTGGCCGCCGCAGGCGTCGGGCGGATCGGCGTGATCGATGCCGATACCGTCAGCCTGTCGAACCTGCAGCGGCAGGTGATCCACAGCGATGACCGACAGGGCATGCCCAAGGTGTTTTCGGCCCAAAAGAGCATGGCGGCGATCAATCCCCATGTCGATGTCCGCCCCTATCATCGCATGCTGACCGAAGAGATCGCGCAGGAGCTGTTTGCCGACTATGATCTGATCCTGGACGGCACCGACAGTTTCGCCACGCGTGCCATGATCAACCGCGCCGCCGTGGCCGCGGGCAAGCCCGTTGTGGCGGGGGCGATCGCGGCCTGGGAGGGGCAGGTGACGATCTATGATCCCGCGCGCGGGGCACCCTGCATGGCATGCGTCTTTCCCAACGCACCGGCGCCGGGGCTGGCGGCCACCTGTGCCGAGACGGGCGTTGTGGGTGCGTTGCCCGGCGTGATCGGCGCGATGATGGCGATGGAGGCGATCAAGCGGATCACCGGGGCCGGCGAAGGGCTGGCCGGGCGGATGCTGATCCATGATGCGCTCTTGGCCGAAGGGCGCGAGATCCGATTGTCGCGCAACCCCGGTTGCCCTGTGTGCGGCGGGGTATAGGGCTGCCCCTCGAAAAAGGCGCGCGCGCGGCCTATCTTGCGCGCTGACAGGAGATGCCGACCATGACCAACCCGCTGCTTGAAACCTGGCACACGCCCTTTGGCGTGCCGCCCTTCGACCGGATCGAGGACGCCCATTTCGCCCCGGCGATGGAGGCGGCGCTGGCACAGGGCCGGGCCGCCGTCGCGGCCATCGCGGACAACCCCGCCCCGCCCAGCTTTGCCAACACGATCGAGGCGCTGGAATTGGCCGATGCGCTGCTCGACCGGGTGGCGGGGGTGTTCTACAACCTGTCCGGCGCCGATGCGAACCCCGCGCGCGATGCGCTGCAGCGCGACCTTGCGCCCATGCTTTCGGCCTATGCGTCGGAGATCACCAACAACGCGGCCCTGTTCGCCCGGATCGACGCCTTGTGGACCGCGCGCGACAGCCTGGGTCTGAACGCGGAACAGATGCGGGTCCTGTATCTGACGCATCGGTCCTTCACGCGGTCTGGCGCGGCGCTGGAGGGGGCGGCGCGCGACCGGCTGACGGCGGTGAAATCGCGCCTTGCGGTTCTGGGCACAGCCTTCACCCAGAATCTTCTGGCCGATGAGCGCGACTGGTTCATGCAATTGTCCGAGGCCGATCTGGATGGATTGCCCGAATTCGTCATCTCTGCGGCGCGCGAGGCAGGCCGCGAAAAGGGCCAGCCGGGGCCGGTGGTGACGCTGTCGCGGTCCCTGATCGTGCCGTTCTTGCAATTCTCGCCCCGGCGCGATCTGCGCGAAAAGGCCTATCGCGCATGGGCGGCGCGCGGGATGACCGGAGGGGCCACCGACAACCGCGACATCACCGCCGAGGTTCTGGCCTTGCGGGCGGAACGGGCGGGGCTGTTGGGCTATCCCAGCTTTGCGGCCTACAAGCTGGAAACCGAGATGGCGGGCAATCCGCAAGCGGTGCGAGATCTGCTGATGGCGGTCTGGGCGCCCGCGCGCGCGCAGGCCGAGGCCGATGCCGTCAAGCTGACCGCGATGTTGCATGCCGACGGGATCAACGGGGCGCTCGAGCCATGGGATTGGCGCTATTATTCCGAAAAGCGGCGTCTGGCCGAGCATGATCTGGATGAGGCCGAATTGAAGCCCTATTTCCAGCTCGACGCGATGATCGCGGCGGCCTTCGATTGCGCCAAGCGCCTCTTCGGGCTCGAATTCCGACCGCTCGATGTGGCGCTGTATCACGCGGATGCCCGCGCCTGGGAGGTGACGCGCGGCGGCGCCCATGTCGCGGTGTTCATCGGCGATTATTTCGCGCGCGGGTCGAAACGCTCGGGGGCGTGGTGTTCGGCCATCCGCAGCCAGATGAAACTGGGCGGCGATGTGCGCCCTGTCGTGGTCAATGTCTGCAACTTTGCCAAGGGGGCGCCGGCGCTCTTGTCTTATGATGATGCGCGCACGCTGTTTCATGAATTTGGCCATGCGCTTCATCAGATGCTGTCGGATGTGACCTATGGCTCGATCAGCGGTACATCGGTGGCGCGCGATTTCGTGGAACTGCCCAGCCAGCTTTACGAGCATTGGCTGTCGGTGCCCGAGGTGCTGGAACGCCATGCCCGCCACGCCGTGACCGGCGCGCCCATGCCGCCGGCGGTGCTGGCGCGGCTTCTGGCGGCGCAGACCTATGACATGGGCTTTCAGACGGTCGAATATGTCGCCTCGGCGATGGTCGATCTGGAGTTTCACGACGGTCCGGCACCCGCCGATCCGATGGCTGCCGAGGCCGCGACGCTGGCGCGCATCGGCATGCCACGCGCCATCGGCATGCGCCATGCCACGCCGCATTTCGCCCATGTCTTTTCGGGCGATGGCTATTCGGCGGGCTATTACAGCTACATGTGGTCCGAGGTGATGGATGCCGATGCCTTTGCCGCCTTTGAGGAGGCAGGCGGCCCCTTTGATGCCGATACCGCCCAGAGGCTGGAGCGCTTCATCCTGTCGGCCGGCGGCAGCGCAGAGGCCGATCACCTCTACACCGCCTTTCGGGGCCGGATGCCGGGGGTGGCGGCGTTGCTCAAGGGGCGGGGGCTTGACCGCGCGGCCTGATCGTGGGGTCAGCCCGTGCGACCGGCACGCCCCGCCGCAAGCGGAAATGCCGCCATCAGCACGGCCAGCCCGCCGAAAGCCATGGCCAGGCTGGTCGCGTCGGCCGCAAAGCCGATCAGCGCCGGGCCCAGCAAGATGCCGGCATAGCCCGTGGTCGTGACGGCGGCCACGGCCAGACCGGGCGCCATGTCGCGGCTTTGCGCGGCAAGGCTGAAGATCACCGGTGCCAGATTGGCGCAGCCCAGACCGATCAAGGCAAAGCCCGTCAGCGCAGGCCAGATTGATCCCGGAACCAGCGTCAAAGTGATGCCCAGGATCGCAATCGCCCCGCCGAGCATCATCACCCGCCCGCGTCCCAGCGCCGCGACCACCCGGTCGCCGGTCAGCCGCGCGATCGTCATCGCGATCGAGAACAGCATGTAGCCGATGCCCGCGCCTGACGGTTCCATCAGACCTTGCGCCACGATCAAGAGCGCGCCCCAATCGAGTATCGCGCCCTCGACCAGAAAAGAGATCGCCGCAAGGATCGCCAGCAGCAGCACGGCGCCGCGCGGGCGGACGAATTCCGGCATCGCGCCGCCGGAATGGCGCAACAGGCGCGGTGTGGCGACAGCCATCGCGCCAAAAGCCAGCGCGCTGCCCGTCAGCGCCGCGCCAAGGGGGGCCATCCCTGCCGACAGCAAGGCCGTGACGCCGCCCGCGCCCAGAATGCCGCCAAGGCTCCACATCGCGTGAAAGCCCGACATCATCGGGCGCCCGGCATGGGTTTCCACCTCGGCGGCATGGATGTTCATCGCCACGTCAATGGTCCCGAGCGCCGCCCCGAACAGCGCCAGCGCCAGCCCCAGCGACCAGACCGACGGCGCCAGCACCAGAAGCGGCAAGATCGCGACAAGCCCGAAGCCCCCCCACACGATCATCGGCCGCGCCCCGATGCGCGCGCTCAGATAGCCGGTCAGCGGCATGGCAAGGATCGCGCCCAGCCCAAGGCACAGGAGCAAGATGCCAAACACCCCCTCATCGGCCCCGACTTTGGCCTTGGCAAAGGGGATGAGCGGTGCCCAGCAGGCCATCACGAAGCCCGCCGCCAGAAAGGATAGCCGCGTGGCCAGCATGGCGGCGCGCAGGCGGCTGGGATCAGAGGTCATGGCAGGCTGGTCTTTCATGGGTGCGTGGGACGGGTTTGGCCGTTACTCGATCGTTTCGCCGGGACCGACACCCCAAAGCCCGGCGGCGTCGACCCAGCCACGATAGCCGCCCGCCTCGATCTCGCACCAGCCGGCGCGGCATTGCTTCACCTCGGCGATGACATCACGCTCGGCTTGTGCGCGCACCATGGTGCCGGGATCCGGGCGGGTCATGATCGGCAGCATGTCGGCCTCCACGATCACGGTGCGCACCCCTGACAGCATGGTGTAATGCACCCAACCACCCGCCCCGTCACGGTCGATGATCCGGCGCCAATGCCCATGTTCGGCCACGACCATCACCGGCATGTTGCGCCGCAGGAACACCCAATCGATGCGATGGCTGCGCGATGGGCCACGCCTTGCGTTGGCTTCGCTGGCCTTGAGCGAGACATAGCGCGGGATCGGAAAGCCCGTGACAGGCCCCACCTGTGGGCCGGATGGCGCCGCGGTGGTGGCTGCGACCGTTGCCGATGGGGCCACGGGTGCGGCTTGGCTGGCGGCATCGGGCGCGGCCGGGATCGCGGCATCGGCAATGGGCGCTGTCGGCGCTGCCGGGCGGGGCTGGGGCACCACGCGCGGCGGCTCTTGCGCCATCACGATGCTTGCCGCGGTCAGGATCACGCCTGTCGCGATGGCCAGAAGGCTGCGCCGTGCCGATGCCATGTACATTCTGCCTGTCTCTGCACTTGTGCCCGTTGGTGCGGGTATTCTTGCCGTGCGGCAGCCTCGTGGCTTGCGTGCTCGGTTCGGATGGGAGAGTGTCATGGACAAGGCCGAATTGCCAGCAAGGGGAAGCGCTTGATGCCAGCTCAGCGGTTGAGTGTTGTCGTGACGCGACGGTTGCCCGAGACCGTCGAGACGCGGATGAGCGAATTGTTCGATGTCGAGCTGCGCAGCGATGACAAGCCCCTGTCAAAAGCCGATCTGGTCGCCGCGATGAGCCGGGCCGATGTGATCGTGCCCTGCATCACCGACCGCATCGATGGCGGCATGCTGGCACAGGCGGGCGACCGGCTGAAGCTGATCGCCAATTATGGCGCGGGCGTCGACCATATCGATGTGGCCACGGCGCGCCAGCGCGGCATTCTTGTGTCCAACACGCCGGGCGTGATGACCGATGACACCGCCGACATGGCGCTGGCGCTGATCCTGGCCGTGCTGCGCCGTCTGCCCGAAGGCATGGCCGTGATGCAGACGGGCGCATGGGATGGCTGGGCGCCCACCGCCTTCATGGGGGGGCGTGTGGCGGGCAAGCGGCTGGGCATCTTGGGCATGGGCCGCATCGGTCAGGCGGTGGCACGCCGCGCGCGGGCCTTTGGGATGCAGGTGCATTACCACAACCGCCGCCGCCTGCATGCCGATATCGAAACAGCACTCGAGGCGACGTATTGGGACAGCCTCGATCAGATGCTGTCGCGGATGGATGTGATCTCGATCAACTGCCCGCACACGCCGTCGACCTTTCATTTGCTCAATGCACGCAGGCTCAAGCTGATGAAGCCCACGGCCGTGATCGTGAACACCTCGCGCGGC
This sequence comes from uncultured Roseicyclus sp., assembly GCF_937892565.1. Taxonomy (GTDB): domain Bacteria; phylum Pseudomonadota; class Alphaproteobacteria; order Rhodobacterales; family Rhodobacteraceae; genus Roseicyclus. The sequence goes on from NZ_CALAHQ010000025.1 coordinate 32,151, forward strand.
GAGGTGATCGACGAAAACGCGCTGACGCGCATGTTGCGCGCGGGCGAGATCGCGGGCGCGGGCCTCGACGTGTTCGAACGCGGCCGCGAGGTGAACCCGCGCCTGCGCGAACTGCCCAATGTGGTGCTTTTGCCCCACATGGGCTCGGCGACACGCGAGGGCCGGATCGAGATGGGCGAGAAGGTGCTGATCAACATCAAGACCTTTGCCGACGGGCATAGGCCGCCGGATTTGGTCGTGCCGAGTATGTTGTGAGGGGGGGCGGATCTTGGGGTCGGGTGTGAGCCCAACTTGACCGATGCTGCTGCGTGCATGAATGTCGGTTATAAGAAAGAAAACTCATAGTTGCACAAAGGGTGAAGATGTTCGTCTCTCGGTTTTTTGCGATTGTAATCGGACTTAATCTTGGAACGCAGGCAATGTCCGAGGACATCCTCGCAGGTCTTCAAATCGGAACTGGTACAGCACTGACGATTGTCATGTTCCATGGGGATGAAGGCCGCGGCGGCGATCCGACAAGTAATTTCGCATTTGGCGCGGAAATTGCGCGTCGCCTCCCGGAAGCGACGGTCCATGTTTTACTCAGGCCGGGCTACCAAGACCCTTGGGGGCGCAAGAGTCCGGGTGAAAATTTTGGTCGACGTGATCAATACACGTTGGACAATGCGGAAATTATCGCGGCCAACCTCAAACGACTTGGAAACGCTGCGCCTATAATTGCCGTAGGGCATTCTGGAGGTGCCGCTCAATTGGCGCTCGCGCTTTCCCTTGAAGAAGCGCTGGTTGATGAGGCCATTTTGGTAAGTTGTCCTTGCGACCTTGATCTGTGGCAGTCGCTGAACGCTACTTGGCCCGAGAACACGTTGAGCCGCTCGGTTTCGCCGACAAATGTGGATGCGCCAAATTTGGTACGGATCACGGTTTTGGTGGGTGAAGAAGATATCATTACACCCCCGGTGCTTAGTCAAAGCTACATGCAGACCCTTACAGACAATCAGGTGAATGCCGAACTCACGATTGTTCCTGGTGGGGACCATAGTGGCAATCGCGCCTTGTCGCGCGCCTGGTTGGAGGCAATTTTTGCCGCCCGCGCGAGGATACTAGAATAGCGATACGAAGAGCTGATCTTTTCTGAAGCAGCCATTGGACTATCCCACATGGGATCGGCCACGCGTGAGGGTAGGATCGAGATGGGCGAGAAAGTGCTGATCAACATCAAGACCTTCGCCGATGGCCACAGGCCGCCGGATTTGGTCGTGCCGAGTATGTTGTGATGCGCGGCCTGCTGCTGGGCATCGCCGGTCTTGTCGCGTTGGCCGTCGGGCTCTGGGAACTGTCGGGGCGCGGGGTGCTGAACCCCGCGCTTGGCCCCGCGACGGCCGCAGCCGAAGACATCGCGGCGGCCACCGCGGGTGTCTATGTCTCGCTCCGGGTGATCAATGCCGCGCTTTCTACCGCGCAGGAAATCGAACTGGGCGCCTCGATCGGGGCGCAGGCCAGTCTGCAGCCGCTCAAGGTGCTGGAACCGGTGGATGATACCGTCGAACGGGTGGCCAGTGTGGTCTTTGCCGTGGCGGTGGGGGCGGGACTGGCGACGGTGGGATTTGCGCCCGTGGCGGCGCTGGGGCTGTGCATTCTGGGCCTTGGTTGCCTGTTGCGGCTGGCCGGTGACCGGCTGATTGCGGTGTCCGGGATGCGGGCGGCGGCGGGCTACGCGATGCGGCTGGGGGCGGCGCTGGGGCTGATCTTGCCGCTGGGCTTTGCGGGCGGGATCGTGTTGGGCGACCGGATCACTGCGCCGCAATGGGATGCCGCGATGGCCACGCTGTCGGGTGTCGCCGATGAGGCGGGTGTGCTGATCGGCGCGGGCGCCGATGCCGTCGAAACCGCGGCAACGGCGGAAGCGGTCGAAACGGGCCTGTTCACCCGCTTTGCCCGGCAAGTGCAAACGGCCGGTGACGGCATGGGTGAGGCGATGGCCGCCGTCGGCCGCTACCGCGATGCCGCCGTCGTGCTGATGTCGCAGGCCGACGACCTGTTTTCCGCCACTCTCACCATCATCGGGGTCTTCGCCTTGCGCACGCTGATCTTGCCCGCGCTTTTGCTGTGGGGGGCGGTGGCGCTGATGCGACGCATCGCGGGCGTGGCCTAGACAGCGCGCCTCCCCCATGCCACCCATCGCCCCATGATCCATGACTTTCTCATCATCGGCGGTGGTATTGCGGGTGTCTCGGCCGGGGCGCGGCTTGCCGAACTGGGCCGGGTGCTGCTGCTCGAGTCTGAGCCCGCGCTCGCCTATCATGCCTCGGGCCGGTCGGCGGCGCTTTATGAGGCGCAATATGGCAAGCCCGCGACGGTGGCGCTCAACCTCGCCTCGCGCGCCGATCATGACAGCCTGGATGGCGGTGTGCTCAGCCCACGGGGGTTGATGGTTCTGGCCGGGCCGGGCGATCAGGCGGCCTTTGACCATGATGTCGCCACCATGGGGCTGCACCCGATCACGATCCCCGAGGCGGTGGCGTTGGTGCCGATCCTGAAGCCCGCCGCAATCCATGCCGTGGCCACCCATGAGGATGCCTGGGATATCGACACCGACCGGCTGATCCAGCATTTCGCGCGGACCATCCGCGCCAATGGCGGGCAGGTGGTGACGGGCGCCCCTGTCACGGCGATCACCCGCCAGCCCGGCGGCTGGCAGGTGACGGCGGGCGACCGGGTGCATCAGGCGCGCATCCTTGTGAATGCGGCGGGGGCATGGGCCGACCCGATCGCCGTCATGGCGGGTATCGCGCCCATCGGCATCACGCCGCTGCGCCGTTCGGTCGCGCGCATTCCGGCCCCCGGCGGGCAAGATGTGACGGCTTGGCCGATGATGTTCGGCGCGGGCGAGACATGGTATGCCAAGCCCGATGCGGGCCAGCTCATCATCTCGCCCGCCGAAGAAGACCCGGTGCCCGGGCCCCATGATGCATGGCCCGATGACATGGTTCTGGCCGAGGGGATCGCCCGCTATCAGGACTTCGTCACGCCCGAGGTAACGCGGCTGACCGCATCATGGGCGGGGCTGCGCAGTTTTGCCCCCGACCGGGTGCTGGTTCTGGGCCCCGATCCGCTGGACCCCGGCTTTGTCTGGGTCGCGGGGCAGGGCGGTTACGGGTTCCAGACCGCGCCCGCGGCCTCGCGGCTGGTGGCCGATCTGGTGGCCGGGCGGGTGCCGGAGCTGGAGGCCGACATCGTCGCGGCCCTGTCGCCCGCACGCTTTGCCGGGCGACGCGCGTGATGACGCCCCCGCCCATGTCCCCGCCC
>NZ_CALAHQ010000026.1 GCF_937892565.1 uncultured Roseicyclus sp.
ATGGCATGGGCCGCATCAGCACAAGAGGACCAGCAGATCGTCACTGCGATGAAACGCGGCGCGGATGCGGTTCTGACGGCGCGTTCGGCGCGTGGAACCCAGACCAAAGACACCTTCTCGTTGATCGGATTCACGGCCGCGGTCGAGGATGCCGATGCGCGTTGTTCGGGCTGATCGGGTTTTCAACGGGTCGGCTGGCCTGCCAAACCCCTTTGCAAGGGGCGCGCAAAGCCTGTATCTGGCGCGGGTCCACAAAGGAAGCTGCCCATGTCCGCCTCTGCGCCCATCACGCAGGATGTCCTGACCCTTCCGCGCAAGTTGCCTGATGGGCCGATCAATCTGATCGGCCTGACGCGCGATGCCATGCGCGATGCCCTGATTGCCACCGGCACGCCGGAAAAACAGGCGCGTATGCGCGTCAGCCAGATCTGGCAGTGGCTTTATGTCTGGGGCGCGCGCGATTTCGAAGCGATGACCAATCTGGCCAAGGGCTATCGCGCCGATCTGGCGCGCCATTTCGTGGTCGAGCTGCCCGAGGTGGTCCGCCGCGATATCTCGGCCGATGGAACGCGGAAATATCTGGTGCGCATCGCCGGCGGCCATGAGGTCGAGGTGGTCTATATCCCCGAAGAAGATCGCGGCACGCTGTGCATTTCCAGCCAGGTGGGTTGCACGCTGACCTGTTCGTTCTGTCACACCGGCACCCAAAAGCTGGTGCGCAATCTGACCGCCGGGGAAATCGTGGGTCAGGTGATGATGGCGCGCGACGATCTGGGCGAATGGCCCGAACCCGGCGAAGGCATGGGGGAACGCCCCCGGCTGATTTCCAACATCGTGCTGATGGGCATGGGTGAGCCGCTCTACAATTTTGACAATGTGCGCGACGCGATGAAGATCACCATGGATGGCGAGGGCATCGCGCTGTCACGGCGGCGCATCACGCTATCCACATCCGGCGTGGTGCCCGAGATCGCGCGCACCGCCGAGGAAATCGGCTGCATGCTGGCCATCAGCTTTCACGCGACCACCGATGCCGTGCGCGATCAGCTTGTGCCGATCAACAAGCGCTGGAATATCAAGACCTTGCTTGATGCCTTGCGGGCCTATCCAAAGGCCAGCAATTCCGAACGGATCACCTTTGAATATGTGATGCTCAAGGGCGTCAATGACAGCGACGATGATGCCCGCCGTCTGGTCAAGCTGATTGCGGGCATCCCCGCCAAGATCAACCTGATCCCGTTCAACGAATGGCCGGGCGCCCCCTATCAGCGGTCGGATTGGGACCAGATCGAGCGTTTTGCCGATATCGTCTACAAGGCGGGCTATGCCAGCCCGATCCGAACCCCGCGCGGCGAAGATATCATGGCTGCCTGTGGGCAGTTGAAATCGGCCACCGAACGCGCGCGCAAATCCCGGGCCCAGATCGCCGCCGATGCGGGGCTTGGTCACGGACGACCAGCCTGAAAAGAAAAAGGCGGCCCGAACCCGGACCGCCCTTTCCTAACTGTCGACTTGCGTCGAATCAGTCGTTGGCAGCAACTGCAGCTGCGATCAAGATGAGCGCCAGAAGCGGAACCAGAATGCCGCTAGCAGAAGAAGTCGTGTCTTCTACGACTTCGATAGGCGCGACGGTCGTTACAACGCCGCCAGCGAAAGCACCGGTGGCAACGAGCGAAAGAGCAGCAGCGAGAGCGAGTTTCTTCATCGTATCCTCCAAGATATGCCCTTTTCACGCGACATGCTGAAGGTTAGGGCATCCAAGACTGTACCTCGTGAGGGTGGTATACGCAGCAAAAACGCGCAAATGCAATCTGCGTAAACCCTTCTGGGCCATAGGATTGTCGGCATGTCGTCAAAATAGCAACACTGGTGCACCGAATCGTCTGGGCACCCATGATTGGTCTATGTGGCACGCCCACAGGCCCTGCTTCGGTCAAGGGCGCACGCTTTGATCCTGAGCCACTGGCCAGGACAGCAGGCAAGGAAAATCGTCAAAATTTGGGCGAAATATGTGTGTTCCTAACGCCTTGCTCGCGCCTTGTGAACAAGCCGCCGCAATCGGGGGGGCGCTGTCGCATCACGGGTTCGGCAAGGTTGTCGCGCTCTGGCCGCATCGCTGATGTGACGCATGCCGCCATCCAGCCGGTCGTTATTCGGCAGCTATGCGCCTGCTGTAAACGAATTCACAACAGTTTTGCTTTAAATCGTCCGACTTATGATGATGCGCAATTGGTTCAACATTGTTTCGGTCGTGGGTTTGGCGCTGGCCATGGCCGGCTGCGCGCCGCCCGCGCCGCACTTGGCGCTGGGCCCCGATGGGCGGCCCTTGCCGGTGCTCTATCGGATCGATCCCGCCCAACAGGCACGGATCGAGTTTCGCGTGCTGGACCGCGTGAATGCGCTCCGCGCCAGCGCGGGGGTGCGGCCCTTGGCGTTCAGCCCGCAATTGACCGCCGCCGCCGCGACCCATGCGCGCGACATGGCCGCGCAAGACAGCCCGTCGCATCACGGCACGGACGGATCCCTACCCACCGACCGGGCCCGCAGGGCGGGTTATCGCGGAACCGCCCTCGGTGAGGCAGTCGCAGAAACCTATGAGCCCGAGCTTGCGACCATCGCGACATGGATGGGCCGGGCCGACACCCGTGATGTGATCATCGACCCCCAAGCCCGCGATCTGGGCGTGGCGTTTCATCAAGACCCATCCGGCAAGATCTGGTGGACCCTTGTGGTCGGCGATGGCCAAATCCGTGGCGCCGATGATGGGCCGGCCCGCTGACCAAAGTCAGGCAAAGATGTCGATCACCGTGCGCATGCCGACCATCGCATAAATCTCGCGCATTTCGCGGTCGGTCACAGCGATGCAGCCCGCCGTCCAGTCATGCTTTCTGCGAAACGCGCGCGGGGTGCCGTGGATGAAGATGTCGCCACCGGGGCTGACACCACGGGCCGCCGCCTGTGCGCGGTCGGCCGCGTTGGGATAGCTGATGCCGACCGACAGATAAAAGGCGCTGTTGGGATTGCGCCAGTCGATGTAATAGCGCCCTTCGGGTGTGCGACCGTCGCCTTCTTGGGTCTTGTGGCCAACAGGGGCGAACCCAAGTTCGATGTGGTAGCCCTTCAAGACCTGATCATGGTGCAACAGATACATCCGCCGGGTGGATTTGTGCACCTCGATTCGGGTGACCTCGGGGCCGGAATAATCAACGAATTTCGGCTGTTCACATCCCGCCGCGACGCCCGCGCCAAGCAAGAGAAAAAGCGTTGACCGCCGTGAATGAAGGATGCCCATGTGCCTGCTCTTGTCGTTTTTTTGCCCTTCTAGATCAAATCGAAATCCCTGTTTAGTGCTATTTCTGACTCTCGCCCGCCAGGATCGCCGCAAGCCCGGCGCGGTAGTCGGGATAGCGCAGCCGCACCCCCAGATCCCGCTTGATGCGTTGGTTGTCGACGCGTTTCGACTCGGCATAAAAGCTGGCCGCCATCGGGCTTAGCTTGGCCTGATGAAAGGGAATGTCCGGCGGCTGTGGCACGCGCAAAAGCATGGCGGCATGCGCGATCACATCTTGCGGAGGGGCCGGGTCGTCATCGCAGACATTGTAGATCGCACCCGGATCGGGCCGGTTCATCGAGGCGATCAGAACCTGTGCGATATCGTCTACATGGATGCGGGAAAACACCTGACCGGGCTTGATGATCCTGTGGGCTGTCCCGTCGCGAAGCTTTTCGAATGGCGCCCGCCCCGGCCCATAGATGCCCGCCAGCCGAAAGATGTGCACCCGCAGGCCGTGGTCGCGGCCAAGCGCCATCCATGCCGCCTCGGCCGTCACCCGTGCCCGGCCCCGTTCGCCCGACGGGGCCAGCGGTGTGGTTTCATCCACCCAAGCCCCACCATGATCGCCATAGACCCCGGTGGTCGACAGATAGCCCACCCAATCGAGCCGCTTTGCATGCGCGGCAATGGCATCGCGGGCATGGGTCAGCACGGGGTCTGTGCCGTCTTCGGGTCCGGCCGTGATCAAGATGTGGCTGGCCCAGGCGATATCCTCAGCCATGTCGGTGCCGGGAAAGACGCGCGCGGTCAGCCCTTCTGCGGCCAGTTTTGCGGCCTTTTCGGGGCTTCGAGTGGTTACGCGCACGCAACCCTGCGCGGGCTGCATCTGGTCCAGCAAAAAGCGGGCGCTGTAGCCATAGCCAAAGATCAAGAGCTTCATTGCAATCTCTCCCAAGCCCAAGCCGCGGCATCTGCCACTGCCTCATCGGGGTCGGTCACAAGGGTTTGTGCCACGTCGGCCAGCCGTTTCTCGCCCGAATTGCCGATGGCATACAGCACATTGCGCACGAAACGGTCACGCCCGATGCGTTTGATCGGGCTGCCAGCGAATCTTTCACGAAAGCCCGCATCATCAAGGGTCACCAGATGCTCCAGTCTTGGGCTGATCAGATCGGGGCGGGCGCCATAGCGCAGCTCGGTCGCGGCGGTGGCGAACTTGTTCCATGGACAGATGGCCAGACAATCGTCGCAGCCATAGATGCGGTTGCCCAAGAGCGGGCGCAGGTCCGGGGCAACGGGGCCTGTGTGTTCGATCGTCAGATAGGAAATGCAGCGCCGCGCATCCAGTTGAAAGGGCGCAGGGAATGCCTTGGTCGGGCAGATATCCAGACAGGCGGTGCAGCTGCCGCAATGTTCGGCCTCGGGCGGATCGGGCGGCAGGTCGATGGTGGTAAAGATCGCGCCCAGAAAGAACCAGTTGCCCAGATCGCGCGCAAGCAGGTTGGTGTGCTTGCCCTGCCAGCCAAGGCCAGCGGCCTGTGCCAAGGGCTTTTCCATCACCGGCGCGGTATCGACGAACACCTTGATCGCGTGGCCCGGCGCCTGATCGAGCAGCCAGCGGCCCAGCCGCTTGAGGCGTTTTTTGACCAGATCGTGATAATCGCGGTTGCGGGCATAGACGCTGATCGTGGCCCGGTCATGGCGTTCAAGCGCTGCCAGCGGATCATCATCGGGTGTATAGACCTCGGCCAGCATGATGACCGATTTCGCCTCGGGCCACAGCGCCGCCGGATCGCCGCGCCACGGCATGCGCTCGGCCATCCAGCCCATCTGGCCGTGCCGCCCATCGGCCACGAATTCGGCCAGACGGTCTGCTGCCTGCGGGATCGCATCGGGGCGACAGATGCCCATCTTGGCGAACCCCGCCATGCGGGCCTCGGTCGACAGGGCGTGTTTGAGATCGCTCAAAAGTCGAGATTCGCGTAATGGGGCGGCTGGATGAAGCCGGGGATCTGATCGGCAAGGATCGACCGAAAGGCCGGGCGTGATTTCACCTTGGCATACCATTCCTTGACCACCTCGGAGCGGTTCCAATCCACGTCCGAAATATAGTCGAGACACGACAGATGCGCGGCGGCGGTAAAATCGGCCATCGTCATCGCATCACCCGCCAGCCAGCGGCGATGGTCCAAAAGCCACGCCATATAGTCGAGATGATACTTGATCTGCTGTGCGCCGGTCTTGACCGCTTTGCCATCGGGATAGCCCGCGCGCATGATCTTCTTGTTGACCCGCTCATAGACAAGGTTGGCTGTCACCTCATGGTGGAACTTGTCGTCAAACCAGCTGACCAGACGGCGCACCTCGGCGCGTGCCTTGGGCTCGGCGGGAAACAGCGGCGGCTCTGGGCGGGTTTCTTCCAGATACTCGCAGATTGCACTCGATTCGGTCAGGTGTATCCCGTCGATCTTCAGCACCGGCACCTTGCCTGCCGGGTTGCGACGCAGGAATTCGGTCGTGGGCTCCCAGTATCGTTCCTCGATCAGCTCCACCTCGATCCGCTTTTCGGCCAGCACCAGCCGCACCTTGCGGCAGAAAGGGGATAGGGCGAAATGATAGAGACGCGCCATGGATATGCTCGATCTGTCTTGGGTTGGCTCTCTATGGGGTAAAACCCCGGCGGATTTCAATTCGCAAAGCAGCCGTCACGCCCATCTGCGGCAATGGTGGCGGCGCCATCGGTGATGGCGTTCGCCCGACGATCAACAAAGCCCGAGGGCGCGGAAGGGTCGCGTTCGCGCGGATTGGGCAGGACGGCCGCCAAAAGCGCGGCCTGTCGCCCTGTCAGATCGGCGGCGGTCACACCGAAATGATGGCGCGCGGCCGCTTCGGCGCCAAAGACGCCTTCGCCAAATTCTGCCACGTTCAGATACACCTCCAGCACGCGCCGCTTGGACCAGACCAATTCCATCACCGGGGTGATCATCGCCTCGAGCGCTTTGCGCAGCCAGCTCCGGCCATGCCAGAGAAAGGTGTTCTTGACCGTCTGCTGGCTGATGGTCGAGGCACCCCGCGTGCCACCATCGGCGATGGCATCGCGGATCGCCACCATGTCAAAGCCCCAATGCAGGCAGAAATTCGCATCCTCTGCGGCGACCACGGCACGTTGCAGATGGATCGAAACATCCTCGATCGGGACCCAGTCATGGTCTACCCCGCCCAAGCGGCGGCTTTCGCCCAGGATATGCGCGGTGGTGGGCACAGGCACAAAGCCATAGGCCAACACCCATCCCAAGATCAGCACGATCACCGCCACGCCGCCCCGTAGCAGCCAGCGCCGCAACAGCCCGATCCCCCACCGCAGCCGCGAGGGGGGTGGCGCGGCCTTGCGCGCAGACCGGCGCGGGCGGTGCGGTGGGCTGGGGGGCTCCAGCACGCTCTGGCTGTCGGATTTGCGGGTCAACCCTGCCTCGGTCGGTTTGCGTTGGGGGTGCAGCTTAGCGCCGGACAGGCAGGAAAACCATGGCCCCCCTTTCGCGGGTGTTGCATGGGCGCGCCGGCCCGGCCCGGCGTATCGCCTCGGTGCTTGGCTGGGCGCGAAAGCTCGGCTATGGCAGATCTCATGAAACTCAAATTCGTCGAACTTGAAGCCGCCGCCCTGATGTCCGAGGTGATGTTCGGCCATGGCTTTGCCCATTACGGGTATTTCCCCAACGGCATTCCCCCCGTGCTGTCGGCCCAATCCCTTGGCGCGGCGCAGATGGCCTATTTCGAAAAGCTGGTCGAAGCGATCGGGACCGTTCCGGGTGGTGTCACGCGCATTCTTGATGTCGGGTCGGGCACGGGGGCCAATGCCCGGGTGCTGATCGAGCGCGGCTTTGATGTGGCCTGCGTGTCGCCCTCGCGGCAGATGAACGAGATGGCGCGCGCCAAGCTGCCTCAGGGCACGGTCGTCGTCGATGCCATGTTCGAGGATTTTGACCGCCCCGAACGCCATGATCTGTGCCTGTTTGCCGAAAGCTTTCACTACATCGATCTTGAGGCCGCATTGGCCAAGACGGCGCTGCTGGCCGACAAGGGTGTCGTGATCTTTGATTATTTCCGGCGCCAGGGCTTTGCCCATGGGGATGGCACGCGCGGCACCCATGCCGCCTTTGTTGCGGCGGTGGCCCGGCAGGGCGTGTTTGACATCGTGTCGGATGAGGACATGACAGCGGCAATCACGCCCACCTTCGTGATCCATGAATACCTCAAGAACGACAAGGTGGCGCCCTTTGTGCGGCGGTTCCGGGCCGAATTGAAACGCGCCTATCCGTGGCGTGCCTTTGTGATGGAAAAGCTTTTGGGCCGCACGCTCGACAAGCTGGGGCGGCGCACGGGGCGGGCCGCATCCTTTGCCCAAGAACATGAGTATCGGCTTGTCGTTTTGGCGCGGCGTGGCGCGAAACCCTGAACGATCCCCGCCTGTTTGCTGGGGAATCGGCCTGACGATATCCGCGGGATGCGGGTTTTGCCGGCTTCAATTCGGCAACAGCACCACTTCGACACGGCGGTTCACCTCGCGGCCATCGGGCGTGCTGTTGGTGGCGCGGGGTACAAGATACCCCACGCCTGCCGCTGTCACCTGTTCGGCGACGGTTCCGTGATCGGTGACAAGGGCGCGGCGCACAGCCTCGGCGCGGGCTTGGCTCAGGGCTGCGTTGGCAGTTTGTGATCCGGATGCATCGGTGTGCCCGACAAGCGCCACGCGGCGCCCCTGGTCTTCGGCAAGCCACGCGGCCAGCGCCACAAGGCTTTGATACCGATTGCCCGACAGCGCCGAGGCGCCACTGCCAAAGGTCAGGTCGTCCATCACGGCCCGGCCATCGCTCAGCAACCGGGTGATCAGATCACCGGCGCTGGCCGGGTCCGTCGTGTCCATGGTGGGCATAAGGGGCGCCGTATTCGCGGTGTGCGCCCCGATCCGGGCGATGTGGACATAGCCCGCCTGTCCGCCTTGCGAGAGGGTGATCGCCACATCCTGGGGTCCGTCGGCGGTTTGCAACCGCGCGGTCAGATAATGAAAGGCGCCCAGATCGACATGCATTTCGGGGGCCTCGGCGATGGGCAGCGCAAAGCGGAAATCAAAGCCGCCGCAATCCCGGTCGGTGCAGGAAAACCCCATCTCATAGCCCTGCGCCCGCAACTGGTCGCGCATCAGCGGCACCAGCCGGGCCGTATCGCGGTCTTCGCCTGACAGGCGCCAGATGTCTTCGGTCAGGGTGCCATCGACCAAGCGGTTGGGCACATCGCGCCCGTCAAACACCCCGGTCGCGATGCGAAATCCCGACACCGGTTCGGTGCGGCTCAAGACCCGTTCCGCACCCAAGGGCCACGCCAGTTCCAGCGCCGCAGCAGGCAGCGCACAGGCAAGGGCCAGAAAGGCCAGACAAAAACGCGGCACGCGGCCGAAATGCATCATTGGCCCGTCATGCGGTCAAGGATCGATAGTGATACTGTCCCACAGAGGTGAAACCGAGGGAAGCGTAAAGCCCGCGTGCGGGCTGGTTTTCGCCGGTCACCAGCACGCTCAGCGTCTGCGCGCCGTGCCCCAGCGCCCAATCGGCGGCGGCGCGCATCATCAAAAGCGCCAGCCCCCGCCGCCGCGACATCGGCAAAACCTCAAGGGCGTGCAACATGGCGACGCCGTCATGCACGGCCACAAAGGCGCAGCCCGCGGGGCGATCTTGCGATCGGCCCAGAAAGGACATCTTTGGGTCGATGGCGCGATCCATCACGGCAAGCCTGTCGGGACCGATCCCGCCGGCGGCCCAGATTTCGGTCTGGATCGCCAGGGGGGGCCAGATGGAAAAACAGCTGACCGGTGGCGGCGGGGCAGCGATCCGGGCACAGGGGATCGTCAGCGCCAGCGTCGCGTCGCGCGGGCCAAAGCCACGGGCGGCCAGCCGCGCGTCAAGCGCTGTCTGATGATCCAGCACCATGAACAGCCCCGGCTGGCCCATCTGGTCAAGACCGGCCAGCGCGGCATCGATCTGGGCCTCGGTGGCATCGGTGTCATTGGGGTTGGCCAGCCTTGCGGCGCTGACCCTTTGGCCACCGCCCGCGCCCTCGGGCAAGGCAAAGGGCCCGGCGATGCGTGTCGACACGGCGGGCCATGTCGCGGCGATCACCGGGGCCAGATCGACAAGACGCATCCGGCCGCCCTCACCCCTCGGCGGGGAACAGATGCGACAAGGCACCCATCACCCGGTCGATGGCGGCCCCATCCTGGCTTCGGACCACGATATTGGTGCCATGCACGCCGTTCTGGTGGAACGGGTAGGAACCGATGCTGACCTCGGGGTGATCGGCGGCCAACTGTCCCAGACCGGCGGCGATATCGCCCTCGCCCCGCATCAGCCGCAGCGATTGCGACAGCATGGGTGGCCCCCCCGTCAGGCCGGGCAGCACACTGGCCACCATCGCCTCGAAGATCGTGGGCACGCCGGCCATGACATGCACATTGCCGATGCTGAACCCCGGGGCCGTCGAAATCGGGTTGTCGATCAGCCGCGCCCCATCGGGAATGCGTGCCATGCGCAGCCGGGCCGCGTTCAATTCCATGCCCCGCGCGTCATAATGCGCCTGAAGAAGGGCGCGGGCATCAGCCCGGATGTCGATCGCCGCCCCCATCGCATCGGCCACGGCATCGGCGGTGATGTCGTCATGTGTGGGACCGATCCCACCGGATGTGAAAACATGTGTATAGGCCGACGACAGCGCCTGAACCGCGGCCTTGATGCGGTCATGTTCATCGGCGACAACGCGCGCCTCCATCAGGCGGATGCCGTGATCGGTCAGCGCGCGGGCCAGAAAATTCGTGTTGCTGTCGCGGGTGCGCCCCGACAGGATTTCGTCTCCGATCACCAGCATCGCGGCGGTGGGGGTGTGCATGGGCGCCTCGCGTGTTTGTCTGTTGGATCGGTATAGGCCCGGGCGCCCGCGCTTTCCAAGCCCCGACCTTTGTGCGCCCAAAAGCCGCCACCCTGTGGACGCCTGTTGCACAGCCGTGTAACGGGCGAGTTGCTGGAAATAGTCACACACTGCGATTAGGTTAGACGCGCAGTAGGCTGGAGGGGCCGGGGTTTGGACGATTTCAAGGGACGCCTGACAAAGGACGGCATCCGCATACATGACGCCAGCGATTTCGCCGGCATGCACCGCGCCGGTCAGGTTGCGGCCGGCATTCTGGATGCCATGGCGCCGCTGGTCTTTCCGGGCCAGACGACCGAAGCGATCGATGCCGTCATTCAACGCATGGTCGAAGACGCAGGCGCCACTTCGGCCACCATCGGCTATCGCGGCTATCAGCACGCAAGCTGCATCAGCGTGAACCATGTGGTCTGTCACGGTATTCCGGGGCCCAAGACGATCAAGGATGGCGATATCCTCAACATCGATGTGACGGTGATCGTTGATGGCTGGTTCGGCGATAGCAGCCGGATGTATGTGGCTGGCCAACTGGGCCGCAAGGCCGCGCGCCTGATCGAGGTTACCCATGATGCGCTGTTCAAGGGGATCGAGGCGGTGCGCCCCGGCAACCGTTTTGGCGACATCGGCCACGCCATCCAAAGCCATGTCGAAGCCGCCCGCATGTCGGTGGTGCGCGATTTCTGCGGTCATGGGCTGGGTCAGGTGTTTCATGCCCCGCCCAATGTGCTGCACTACGGCCGCCCCGGAACCGGCCCTGTGCTGGAGGAAGGCATGTTTTTCACCATCGAGCCGATGGTCAATCTGGGCCGTCCCGAAACCAAGGTTCTGGCCGATGACTGGACAGCCGTGACGCGCGACAAATCGCTTTCGGCGCAATTCGAACATTCCATCGGCGTGACAGCGACAGGCTACGAGATTTTCACCTTGTCGCCCGGGGGAAAATTCCACCCGACCTGGGGCTGACGCGGCGGCAGTAACCCATCGTTAACCATTTTTTCGCAAGCTGGCGGCATGTCCGATCAGCCCGCCTTTTCCTTTGACGAAGCCTCGCCCCGGTTCATGGCGGGGGCTGCCGTGCGCAAGCGGGTCGTGGGGCCCGTGGCGGGCGGCCCGTCCAAGGGCGCCGAGGCGCATCGCCACGCGCATCGCGACCGGTTGCGCGCACGCTTCACGCAAGGCGGGGCCGATGCGGTGCCCGATTACGAATTGCTGGAAATGGTTCTCTATCGCGCCCTGCCGCGCGGCGATACCAAGCCCTTGGCCAAGCGGCTGTTGCAGCGGTTCGGCGATCTCAATCACGTCATGGCGGCCCCCCCCGCCCGCCTGAAGGAGGTGGAGGGCGTTGGCGACCGTGTGGTGTTCGAGCTGAAGCTGATGGAGGCGGTGGGCCACCGCATGGCGCGCGCGCAGGTGATCGGCAAGCCGATCCTTGCGTCATGGGATGCGCTGCTGCGCTATTGTCAGACAGCCATGGCGCATCGGGATCTGGAACAGTTTCGCGTGCTTTATCTGGACCGCAAGAATGTGCTGATCGCCGATGAGGCACAGGCCGATGGCACGGTTGATCATGTGCCGGTCTACCCGCGCGAGGTGGTCAAGCGTGCGCTGGAATTGAACGCCTCGGCCTTGATCCTCGTGCACAACCACCCCTCGGGCGACCCTTCGCCCAGTCAGGCGGATATCGAGATGACCTATGCGATCCGTGATGCCGCACAGGTGCTGGGGCTGGTGATCCATGACCATCTGATCATCGGCAAGGCGCGTGAATTGAGTTTCCGAAGCGAAGGATATCTGTGAGCCACGCGTTTCGGTCTGGCCGACCCGCGCTTTGCCGATGATCCTGGCCTTTTTTGGGACCCGGCTTGACCCCATCGCCTTTCAGAACGCGTCACGATCGCGGCGCCCGACGCGGTGTTCATGCCGAACCCAGCCAAGGGCCGCATGCTCCAGATCCATCTTTGCAAGGCGGGATAGATTGCCAGGCCTGTCAGCCTGTTATCTTGCCTGATATCCGAAAAAACGGTGCATGAATGGTAGAAGGATTTTTTCAATGGGCTTCAAACGAAACACCTTGGGCATGGCCGTGATCGGCGCCCTCAAGACGTTCGCGTCGTCCGCTGACGCAAATACCAAACGCTGCGATTTCACAAGCTGGAGCGGCAGCCCGCAGCTTGATATTTCACAGTCCTGGGTCGGGCTGGGGTTTGAAGTCGACGAAAGCGCAAGCCGCCTGAGGGTCTTTCGCCCCGTGGCACGACGGATTGGGTGATGGTGACCTCACGCCAGACGCCCCGGTTCACGACCTTCGTCACAAACAGTCAGGATCGTTCGGCTTCGGGACAGAACATAAACAACCGATACGGGTTTCGCGTGTATGCGGATGGCCGTTGTGAAACCTTGATGGATAATGGCGTCTATGTGCCAATCGTCGGGCGGGGTAATCTGAAGTAAGGCTCTGCTGCAAAAGCTTGGACCGAGCCGGTCGTCACGCTGTTCCATGCCGCGGCGGCTTTGCGCATCGCATGACCGGGACTTTTCCCAAGACCTTGGTCCATGCTTGGCTACCGCCCCTGCGCGCGCGGTTCCTGCCGCGCGAAGGGGTCTATGGGCGTCACAGCGTTTGATGCTTTTGCCGTGACCCTGCTTTCCCAAGGGTTTGGCAGGATTGTTCAGGCCAGCCGCCCATGGCAGTGCTTGAACTTTTTGCCCGATCCACAGGGGCAGGGGTCGTTGCGGGCCGGGTTGCCCCAGGTGCCTCGGTCGCTTTCGACAAAGCCGTCGCGCGCGGGGCCTGCGGGGGGCGTCGCATCGGGGCTGGCCATGGCGCTTTCAAGCTGGCGTTGGGTGGCCTGTTGCTGGGCCTGAAGCTGGCGGATGAGTTGCTCTTGCTGTTCGGGCGTCAGGGGCTGGATGCGCGCAAGCTTGCCTGTCACATCCACACGCAGGCCGTCGAGCATCGATTCGAACAGCTGAAAGCCTTCGGTCTTGTATTCGTTCAGCGGGTCGCGCTGGGCGTAGCCACGAAAGCCCACGACTGAGCGCAGATGTTCAAGTGTCAGCAGATGGTCGCGCCATTTGGCGTCGATGGTCTGGAGCAGCACCTGCTTTTCGATCGCGCGCATCTGTACGGGGCCAAAGGCCACGGCCTTGGACGCCATGTATTCATCGGCGGCCGTTTCCAGCCGCGCGCGGATCACATCCTGATCGACGCCGTCTTCGGCGGCCCAATCGGTCAAGGGCACCGCGATGCCCAGCGTTTCGCGCAGCGCGCGGTCCATCGCGTCGATGTCCCACTGATCGGCGTAGGATTTGGGCGGCATGTGGGTATCCACCAGATCCTCGATCACCTGATGGCGCATGTCACGGGCCACCTCGGCGATGTCGTCGGCGCCCATCACCTCGCGGCGCTGGTCAAAGATGACCTTGCGCTGATCGTTCATCACATCATCGAATTTCAGCAATTGCTTGCGGATGTCGAAGTTGCGGCCTTCGACCTTGGCTTGTGCGCGTTCAAGCGATTTGTTGACCCAAGGGTGAACGATCGCCTCGCCCTCTTTCATGCCCAGCGTCGACAGCATCTTGTCGAGCTTTTCGGACCCGAATATGCGCATCAGGTCATCGTCCAGAGACAGAAAGAACGACGACCGCCCCGGATCGCCCTGACGGCCCGAGCGGCCGCGCAACTGGTTGTCGATCCGGCGCGATTCATGGCGTTCCGTGGCCAGAACATAAAGACCGCCCGCGGCCTTGACCTTTTCCTCGTCGCCCTTGTGTTCGTCTTCGATCCGGGCACGGATCGCGGCGTGATCGCCCGTCGGGTCGGCGGCGATGGCTTGCATGATCTTGAATTCGACATTGCCGCCCAGCTTGATGTCGGTGCCGCGGCCCGCCATGTTGGTGGCGATGGTGATGGCGCCCAGCTTGCCCGCATCGGCGACGATCTGCGCCTCTTGCTCATGCTGGCGGGCGTTCAGGATGTTGTGGGGCAGCCCGGCGTTTTCCAGCAACTTGCCCAGCATTTCCGATTTCTCGATCGAGGTCGTTCCGACAAGAACCGGCTGGCCCTTGCCCTGCGCCTCGCGGATGGCATCGACGATGGCCTCGTATTTCTCGCGCGCGGTGCGATAGACCGCGTCATCATCATCGATGCGCGCGACCGGCAGGTTGGTCGGAATCTCGACCACGCCCAGCCCATAGATGGCCATGAATTCCTCGGCCTCGGTGGCGGCGGTGCCGGTCATGCCCGACAGCTTGTCATAGAGACGAAAATAGTTCTGAAAGGTGACGCTGGCCAGGGTGACGTTTTCGGGCTGAATCTGACAGCCCTCCTTGGCCTCGATCGCCTGATGCAGCCCGTCCGACAGGCGCCGGCCCGGCATCATGCGGCCGGTGAATTCATCGACCAACACCACTTCGCCCGAACGGACGATGTATTGCTGATCCTTGTGGAACAGCTTGTGGGCGCGCAGCGCATTGGTCAGGTGATGCACGATCGTGGTGCTTTCGGGATCATACAGGCTTTGCCCCTCGGGCAAGAGGCCGATCTGATGCAGATGATCCTCAAGAAAATCATTGCCCGCGTCGCTGAAGGTGGCGCTGCGCTGTTTTTCGTCGAGGGTGAAGTGATCCTCCTGCACCTGCGGGATGATCTTGTCGATCGACAGATACAGATCCGAGCGGTCTTGCGTCGGGCCTGAAATGATCAGCGGCGTGCGCGCCTCGTCGATCAGGATGCTGTCGACCTCGTCCACGATGGCGAAATTATGGCCGCGCTGGGCCATATCCTCAAGGCTGGCGCGCATGTTGTCGCGCAGGTAGTCAAACCCAAGCTCGTTGTTGGTGGCATAGGTGATGTCGGCACCATAGGCCGTGCGCTTTTCGCCGTCAGGCTGGCGCGGATAGACCACGCCCGTGCTCAGCCCCAGCGCGGCATAGACCTTGCCCATCCAGTCGGCGTCGCGGCGCGCCAGATAGTCGTTGACGGTGACGATATGCACCCCCTTGCCGGTCAGCGCGTTCAGATAGGCCGGAAAGGTGGCGACCAGTGTCTTGCCTTCGCCGGTCTTCATTTCGGCGATGTTGCCCTGATGCAGGAAAATGCCACCGATCAGCTGCACATCATGCGCGCGCAGACCAAGCGCGCGGCGCGCGGCCTCGCGGCAATTGGCGAAGGCTTCGGGCAAAAGCGCATCAAGGCTTTCGCCGCCCAGTGCCCGCATGCGCAGATCGTCGGTTTTGGCGATGATCTCGCTGTCGGTCTTGGCGCGATAATCGGCCTCCAGCGCGTTGATCCGGGCCACCAGCGGGCGGACCGCCTTGACCTTGCGGTCGTTCGACGACCCAAAGACCATTTTCGCCAGCGAACCCAATCCGAGCATTTGACGCGCCTTTTTGTGCCATGGCCTCGTGCGCGGGCTGTCGCGCAGGCCGGAAAAACTCATATGATCGTTTGGAGCATCCGGGTTGTTCGGCCCACTGCGCCAGTCTATCTACAGCGCCAACAGGTCGCGGCCCCGATCCAATTCGTCAAGCGACATAAGGGCCCGTCACATAGGTGTCAACGCGGGTGGACCAGCCTGCGACAAAGCAAAGGAACCCGTTTCATGAAGAAATTCATTGCCAGTGTCGCTCTGTCGGCGCTTTTTGCCCTGCCGGTATCGGCACAAGACAGCGTCAGCGCCGACACGGTGCTTGCCACGGTCAATGGCACCGAGATCACTTTGGGCCATGTCATCAGCATGGTGCGCCTGCTGCCGGCCGAATATCAGGGGCTGCCGGACAATGTGTTGTTCGACGGGCTTCTGGAACAGCTGGTGCAGCAGCAAGTGCTGGCTTCGGTGGCCGAGGGCGAACTGGGCCGCACCGAACAGCTTGGGCTGGAAAATGAGCGCCGCGCCTTTTTGGCCGCGACCTATGTGGACCGGATCGGCAGCGCCCCAGTTTCCGACGAAGAGCTGCAAGCGGAATTCGACGCGCAGTTCGCCAGCGCTGGACCGGTCAAGGAATACAATGCCAGCCATATTCTTGTGGAAACACAAGCCGATGCCGATGCGGTGATTGCCGCTTTGGCCGAGGGCGCCGATTTCGCACAAGTGGCGCAAGAACGCTCGATCGGGCCGTCAGGGCCAAATGGCGGTGATCTGGGCTGGTTCACCGCCGGGATGATGGTGCCAAGCTTCGAAGAAGCGGTGTTTGCCCTTGACCTTGGCGAGGTGTCGTCGCCCGTGGAAACCCAGTTCGGCTGGCATGTGATTGTGTTGAACGACGCCCGCGAACAAGTGCCGCCGACGTTAGATGATGTCCGGGCCGAGCTGGAAGAAGGTCTTCGCCGCGCGCGTGTCGAGGCCATGCTGCAAGATCTGACCGCGGCCGCAACGATCGCGCGCCCCGAGATTCAGATTGACCCGTCCGTAATCCGTGATTTGGATCTTCTGGCAGAGTAACGGCGCACATCAGGGGACGATGGCGATGGCGAAAGTCGACAAGAACAAAAAGGGCAAGTCAAAGGACAAGCCCGAAAAGAAGGTCAAACCGGCCAAGCCCGCCGGAAAAGCGCCGCTCAAGGTATCGCCCTTGGCGCCGGCATCCTTTCCCGATCTGCCGGTCATCGCGGGCGTGCGCTATGCCGCCGGCGAGGCCGGGGTGCGGTATGCCAACCGCACCGATGTGATGCTGGTCGAAATTGCCGCCGGATCGGCGGTGGCGGGGGTTTTTACCCGTTCGGCCACCCGTTCCGCGGCGGTGCTGGATTGTCAGGCCAAGCTCGCCGCGCTGGGGCCCGCGCCGAAAAAGGGCTTTGGCATCGTGGTGAATTCCGGCAATGCCAACACATTCACCGGCCAGCGCGGTGCCAGTGATGTGGCGCTGATTTCCGACGCGGCGGCCAAGGCGCTGAAGATTCCGGCGGCGCATGTCTTTACCTGTTCGACGGGTGTGATCGGCGAACCGCTTCCGGCGGAAAAGATCACCGATATCCTGCCGGTGCTGGCCGATGGGCTGGATGCAGGCAAATCCGCCATTGCGGCCCGCGCGATCATGACGACCGACACCTTTCCCAAAGGTGCCACGACCGAGGTGATGATCGGCGCGACCCCTGTGCGGATCGCGGGTTTCGCCAAGGGTTCGGGCATGATCGCGCCCGACATGGCGACGATGCTGGGCTACGTCTTTACCGATGCGGCCATCACGCAAGACGCGCTTCAGGCGATGCTGTCGGTGGCCACCAGGCACAGCTTCAACGCGGTGACGGTCGACAGCGACACCTCTACCTCGGATGCGGTCTTGGTCGCGGCCACAGGCAAGGCCGGTAACGCGCCCATCACCAGCAGGCGTGGCGCGGCGGCGCGCGCCTTTGCGGGCGCATTCGAGGCGGTGCTGAAAGATCTGGCGCTGCAGATCGTGCGCGACGGCGAGGGGGCCACCAAGCTGGTCGAGGTGTGCGTGACCGGTGCGAAATCGGCCCGCGATGCAACCCGTGTCGCGCGGTCCATTGCCAATTCGCCCTTGGTCAAGACCGCCATCGCGGGCCAGGATCCCAATTGGGGCCGCATCGTGATGGCAGTCGGCAAATCCGGGGCCTTGGCGGATCGCGATCTTCTGACCATCCGCTTTGGCGAGCATCTGGTGGCCGAAAAGGGCTGGCGTGCCGAAAGCTATTCCGAAGAAGCCGTGGCGGCCTACATGAAGGGTCAGGAATTGCTGATCGCGGTCGATCTGGGGCTTGGGCGCGGCAGGGACACGGTTTGGACCTGTGACCTGACGCATGCCTATATCGACATCAACGCGGATTACCGTTCGTGAAAACGATACTGGTTGCGGCCGTCGCGCTGATCGATCGCGACGGCCGGGTCCTTTTGGCACAACGACCGGCTGGCAAATCCATGGCGGGGCTTTGGGAATTTCCCGGCGGCAAGGTAGAGGTGGGCGAAACACCCGAAGCGGCGCTGATCCGGGAATTGCAAGAAGAGCTTGGGATCGACACCTGGGCATCTTGTCTGGCGCCGCTGACCTTTGCCAGCCACAGCTATGCGGAGTTCCATCTGTTGATGCCGCTCTTTGCCTGTCGCAAATGGCAGGGCATCCCCCAAGGCAAGGAGGGACAGGCGCTGGCCTGGGCGCGCGCGGGTGAGTTGCGCGACTATCCGATGCCGCCCGCCGACATCCCGCTCATCCCGATCCTGCGCGACTGGCTGTGACGGCCCGAAAGATTGCTGCGGAACAAACTTAAGATAATGAATTCAAGGGGAAATCATTCTCGATTGCGGTTATTGTGAGACCATCGACCATTCGCTGGGGGGCGTAGGCTGTGCTGGTCACAATCGTTCTTGGAAGCTGTGTCTTTATTCAGGGCACATTTGAACAGCGTCTCGAAAATGGTATGGTCACGGTTCGTGTGGGCGACCGGCTGTTCACCGGACGCCCCGCAAATGCCGCCACGCTAGCCTGAGCGTCAGTCCATCCAGCCCTTCAAATTCTGTTCGACGACGCCTGCCAGCGCATCGATATGCGCGGCATCATCATTGAGGCAGGGAATATAGGTGAATTGCTCACCGCCTGCATGCTCAAAGCTTTCCTTGATCTCTTCGTTGATCTCTTCAAGCGTTTCGATGCAATCGGCCGAAAACGCGGGAGCGATGACCGCGATGCGTTTCTTGCCCTGCTCGGCCAGCCGCGCCACTTCCTCGACCGTGTAGGGCTTGAGCCATTCCTCGGGGCCGAACCGGCTTTGAAAAGTGGTCACGATCTCGGTCTTGTCCCAGCCCAGCCGCTCGCGCAGCAGGCGCGTGGTTTTCTGGCACTGGCAATGATAGGGGTCGCCCTCCATCAGGTAGCGCTTGGGCACGCCGTGATAGCTGCACACCAGCACATCAGGGCGGTTCTCAAGACCGGCATAGGCGCGCTCGACCGATTGGGCGAGGGCCTCGATATAGCGGGTATCTTCGTAATAGGGTTCGACCGTCCGCACGAGGGGTTGCCATTTGATGTTTTCCAGGCTGCGGAAAAACTGATCGCAGGCGGTGGCCGATGTCGCCCCCGCATATTGCGGATAAAGCGGGAAAAACAGGATCTTGGTGCAGCCTTGAGCCACCAGCGCATCGACCTTGGATTTGGTCGAGGGGTTGCCATAGCGCATGCAGAAATCGACCACGACCCGGTCGCCATAGCGCGCCGCCATCCGGTCTGCCATCAGCGCGGTCTGCGCCTTGGTGATGGTCATCAGCGGGCTTTCGTTCAGCTCTTCGTTCCAGATCGACTTGTAGTTGGCGCCCGACGAAAACGGCCGCTTGGTCAGGATGATGAGCTGCAAAAGCGGCTGCCAGATCCAGGGGCTGTAATCGATCACCCGGCGATCCGACAGAAATTCGTTCAGATAGCGGCGCATCGGCCAATAGCTGTAGTGATCGGGCGTGCCGAGATTGGCCAGCAAGATGCCAACCTTGCCAAAGCTCACCCGCGGGTGATCGGCGGGGGCATGGGGCAGATCGTTGGCGGGTTTGGCGGCTTGTGTCTGGGACATCATGTTCATTCTTGCAGGCCTCACTCGTCGGACGGGTTTAGGACCCGCCGGGCAGTTTCGTCAAACTCCGATGTGCCAAGCGCGTCGGCAAGACGCGCCTGTGCGGCGCCGGGGCGGAGCGGTTTTTGCTGGCTGTCATGGGGCGCCCAACCCGAAAGAAAGATCAGCTCGAAGCTGGCGCGGATGCGGTTGGGCGTATCTTGGGCGGGAAAGCGGCTGGCATAGATCTGGGCCATGCGGGCGAAAAGCGCGCGCGGGGCAGGGGTGCGGTGGCGCGCGGCCAGCGCATTTGTCTCGCCCATCGCGCGCAGATCGGCCATCAGCCCATAGGCATCGGCATAGGTGACGGTGCGCGGCAGGCGGTCAGCCACCGCAAGGGCCAGCCCCGCGCGCTGCAACAACCCGCCCATGTCCCGGATCTCGGCCATCGGCGCCACGCGGGGGCTGAGCCCGCCCATCACCTCGGTTTCGGCCTGGGCCAGCGCGGCACGCAATTCCACCAGCGTTTCGCCGCCAAAGGCCACCGATAAGAACAACCCGTCGGGGCAGAGCGCCCGGCGGCATTGCACGATCTGGCCAACCGGATCATCCGCCCAATGCAGCGCCATGGCATGGATCACCAGATCATGTGCGCCGGGGTCCAGATCCAGCCTGTCGTCGGGGGCGACAAGCCGCGCGCCGGGGACCACATCGGACCAGAAGCCTGGAAAAGCCGTGACCACGGCGGGGGACGTAAACCTTCTGTTAACGTCGATGAGTCTTTCCTTGATCTCGGCCTTGGCCTCGTCTTGCACAAAGCCCGCACGGTCCAGCCGCGCGCGCGCGCGCGCGGCCGCAAGTCGCGCGGGATCCACCAGAGGGGTCTGTGGGCTGGGCTGGGGCAAGGCGCGTGGGATCCTGTGGTGTGACCGGGTGCTACTTAGGGGAATGAGATGAGATTGCAAACGCTGCTCCATGCGGTCTTTCCGCCCGAATGCCTGTGTTGCGGTGCACGGGTGGACCGTGACTTTGCGCTGTGCGGGGCATGCTGGCCTGACACGCCCTTTATCTTTGGGGCGGCGTGCGATCGGTGCGGCGTCGGCTTGCCGGGGCAAAGCGCATTGGGCGAGGTGCTGGTCTGCGAAGATTGCCATGCCGTCGCACGGCCATGGGATCGCGGCCGGGCGGTTTTGCATTATGCCGACAACGGGCGAAAGCTGGTTCTGGGCTTGAAACATGCCGACCGGGCCGAAGTGGCGCGTGCCGCCGGGCCATGGCTGGCGCGTGCGGGGGCCGATCTTTTGGCGGATGATCCCCTGATCGTGCCGATCCCGCTGCATTGGCGGCGATTGGCCAAGCGGCGGTTCAATCAGGCGGCGCTTTTGGCAAAATCCGTGGCCGGGGCATCAGGCCGCGACTGGCTGCCCGATGCGCTGATCCGGCCGCGCCACACGGCGACACAAGACGGGCGCAACCGCGAGGGGCGTTTCGCCAATCTCGACGCCGCGATCCGCGCGCATCCCCGTCGGGCGGCACGCTTGGCCGGACGGCGCGTCCTGCTGGTCGATGATGTGATGACGTCGGGGGCGACCTTTTCGGCGGCGACACAGGCTTGTCTGGGGGCCGGTGCGGTGGCGGTCGATGTGATCGCGCTGGCGCGCGTCGCGCGTGAGGGCTAGAAACGCTCCGAATGCGACGCCACCACAGGAATCCGTCCCATGCCGACCGTCGAAATCTTCACCTCACCTCTGTGCGGCTATTGCCATGCGGCCAAGCGGCTTCTGGCGGAAAAGGGTGTGGTCTATGTGGAATATGATGTGGCCCGCGACCCCAGCAAGCGCCAGGAAATGCTGGGCCGCGCCCATGGTCGCCACACTGTGCCACAGATCTTTATCGGCGCCACACATGTCGGCGGCTTCGACGATATGGCCGCGCTGGATCGCGCGGGAAAGCTTGACGCGCTTTTGTCCGCGAACTGAGGCACTTGCGACCCTTCGCCTCTTGCCTTGACCGGGCAAGCGATGGCTAGTGTGTCCCATGGCAGCCCCCGATGACCCCCTTTCCGTGGCTCTCTTCAGTGAGATGTTCATGGCCGACCAGCTGGCACGCAACCGGCTCAGCCGTGCGCTGCCCAAAGGGATGGAGCTGAGCCATTTTTCGGTGCTGAACCATCTTGCCTCGGCCAGTGAGGAAAAGACCCCCGCCCAGCTTGCGCGCCTGTTTCATGTGACGCGGGGGGCGATGACCAACACGCTCAACCGGCTGGAATGGGCGGGCTATGTGCATATTCGCCCCGATTGGGACGATGCCCGCCGCAAGCGCGTGTCGATCAGCCCGGCGGGTCGGCGGGCGCGCGAATCAGCGCTGAGCGTGATCGCGCCGATCTTGTCAGAGACCGTGCGCGAAATCGGCGCGGACCGTGTGCGCCAAGCCATTCCCGTGATCCGCGACATGCGGCTCAGGCTGGAAAGCGGGGATTAGGGTGCGGCCCCTCTTGGCCCTTGCACAGCCTTGAAACGGCGCGCGGGTACGGGCCTTGCAAGGCCCGTGCGACGCGCTTTCGAAAGCGCGTCCCCCCGCCTGGTGTCATCCTTCGCCGTGCTTGACCGATGCGGTCACGTAATTCACCGACAGGTCGCGCTCTGATATCGACCAGACCCATGTCAGCTTGTTGAACACGAAACCCTTGCGGTCCACCGGGTCGAGCCCGGCTTGCCGGATCAGGTCGTAAAGCTCATCCGGGGTGATGAATTTCGACCACTCATGCGTGCCCTTGGGCAGCCAGCGCATGACATATTCCGCCCCAATGATCGCCATCAGAAAGCTTTTGGGATTGCGGTTGAGGGTGGAACAGATCATCAGCCCACCCGGTTTCAGCAGTTGCCGACAGGCAGTCAGATAGGCCAATGGGTCGGACACATGCTCGACCACCTCCATGTTCAGCACGACGTCGAATTGTTCGCCCGCTGCGGCCAGCGCTTCGGCGGTGGTGTGGCGGTAATCGATCGTCAGGCCCGATTGTTGGGCATGGATCTGTGCCACCGGGATGTTGCGTGGGGCCGCGTCGGCCCCCACCACAGCGGCCCCCAGCCGCGCCATGGGTTCCGACAAAAGCCCCCCGCCGCACCCGATATCGAGAATGCGCAGACCCGCAAACGGATGCCGCACCGTCAGATCGCGCCCGAATTCCGCTGCGATCTGGCGGGTGATGTAATCGAGCCTGGTGGGGTTGAGCATGTGCAGCGGCTTGAACTTGCCATTGGGATCCCACCATTCTGCGGCCATCGCCTCGAACTTGGCGATTTCGGCGGCGTCGACGGTAAGGTTGACCTGTGCCATGGAATATCCCCTCGTGTTCTGTCATTCTGTGACCATGCAGGCCGCTTCATCCGGCCTATATAGGAGCGGCATGGACAAGGTCTCCGGCCAAAAGCGCGCAGCCGCGCATCTTTATCCGCTGATTGATCCGTTCGATCAGCGCATGTTGGATGTAGGCGATGGCCATCACATCTACATGGAACAGTGCGGCAATCCCGATGGCGCGCCGGTGGTGGTGTTACATGGCGGGCCGGGGGGTGGCTGCAGCCCGGCGATGCGGCGCTATTTCGACCCCGCGCAATGGCGGATCATCTTGTTCGATCAACGCGGCTGTGGTCGGTCGCGCCCGCATGCCAGCGTGCGGTCCAACACGACCTGGCATCTGGTCGCCGATATCGAGCGCATCCGCAACACGCTGGGCATCGCGCGGTGGGCGGTCTTTGGCGGAAGCTGGGGCGCGACGCTGGGCCTTATCTATGCACAGACCCATCCCGATCGGGTGGCCTATCTGGCGCTGCGCGGTGTCTTCTTGTCGATGCAGCGCGAGCTGGATTGGTTTTATGGCGGCGGCGCCGGGCAATTCTGGCCCGATCAATGGGCCCGCTTTTGCGCGATGATCCCCGAGGAAGAACGCGGAGACCTGATCGCGGCCTATAACCGGCGGCTTTTTTCTGGCGATCTGTTGGTGGAAACGCGCTATGCCCGCGCCTGGGCCGCGTGGGAAAATGCGCTGGCTTCGATGGAAAGCGATGGCGGCGGTGGTGAAAGCCCCGCCGATTACGCCCGTGCCTTTGCCCGGTTGGAAAATCACTATTTTGCGAACAAGGGCTTTCTGGAGGTCGATGGCCAGATCTTGCGCGATCTGCATCGCATTGCCCATATCCCCGGCACCATTGTTCAGGGGCGCTATGACATGATCTGTCCGCCGCTGTCGGCGCATCGTCTGGTCGGTGGCTGGCCGTCGGGGCGCTTGCACATGATCAAGGCGGCGGGCCATGCGCTGTCGGAACCCGGTATCAGTCAGGAATTGGTGCGGGTCATGGGACAGCTGGCCGAAAAACGCGAAAAGTTCGGATTGTGAGGGGCGCACGGGCTTTCGAAAGCCCGTGACCGCGGCGCAAGCCGCGGATCAAGCGCCTTGCAAGGCGCTTGCATGTCCCTTCAAAGGGACATGCGCGCCCAGAAGCCGCCGATCGATCCCCGGGCTCAGCCGGTCGCGGATCAGCGCCACGGGATGTGATCGCAGCGTCAGGCGCATGGCGACGTAATCCTCTACCACTGCTTCGCCCTCGGTCATCCTGGGCAGATGGGCCAAGGGTTCCACAATGCCTTCCCCGTCCAGATCGCCTGAAAACAGCGGCAGTTCCTGTTTCGGCACAAGCGCGCGGGCGGCCCACAGCGCGTCGCGTCGGGTGATCCCAAGGCTGGCAAAGGCATCGGCTTCGGCCAGGATGGTCAGCGTTTTTGCCCCCAGCCCGGCGCGGCGCCAGACATCGTCCACCGCCCGATAGCCATTGCCGCGCGCCGCTGTCAGCCAATCGGCTTCATCCTCGTGCATCGCCTTGATCTGGCGGAACCCCAGCCGTAGCGCCAGCGCGCCGGTTTCGGTGCGTTCCATCACATTGTCCCAATGCGAGCGGTTGATGCAGACCGGCCGCACCTCGACCCCATGTTCACGCGCGTCGCGCACGATCTGGGCAGGCGCGTAAAAGCCCATCGGTTGGGAATTCAGCAGCGCACAGGCAAAGATGCCCGGATGGTGCCGTTTCAGCCACGCCGAGGCATAGACCAAAAGCGCGAAACTGGCCGCATGGCTTTCGGGAAATCCGTAGCTGCCGAAGCCTTCGATCTGGGAAAAGCAGCGTTCGGCGAAATCGGCGTCATAGCCGTTGTTGCGCATGCCGCGCAGAAATCGGGTGCGGAATTCGGTGACGGACCCGTGTTTCTTGAAAGTGGCCAGCGCCCGGCGCAGCCCGTCGGCTTCTTCGGCGGTAAAGCCTGCGCCGGTGATGGCGATCTGCATCGCCTGTTCCTGAAACAAGGGCACCCCCAGCGTCTTGCCCAAGACGCGCCCCAGATCATCCGAGGGGAAACTGACCGCTTCCTCGCCGTTGCGCCGCCGGATGAAGGGGTGGACCATGTCACCCTGAATGGGGCCCGGGCGGATGATCGCCACTTGTATCACCAGATCGTAGAAACAGCGCGGCCGCAGGCGGGGCAGGAAATTCATCTGGGCGCGGCTTTCGACCTGAAACACGCCCAGGCTGTCGGATCGGCACAGCATGTCATAGACGGCCGGGTCTTCGGGCGGCAGGGTTGCCAGCGTGTAGTCGGCTTGATGATGCAGGCGCAGCAATCCAAAGGCTTTTCTTATACAAGAAAGCATCCCAAGGGCAAGGATATCGACCTTTAGGATGCCCAAGGCATCGATGTCATCCTTGTCCCATGCGATGACGGTGCGCTCCGCCATGCTGGCATTCTCGATCGGGACCAGCTCATCAAGCCGCCCTTCGGTGATGACAAAGCCGCCGACATGCTGAGACAGATGGCGGGGAAAGCCGATGATCTCTTCGATCAGCGCGATGGTCTGTTTCAGGCGCGGGCTGTCGGGGTCCAGGCCGATCTCGCGCATCCGCGCCACTTCGGGCCCGGTTTTCGACCATGATCCCCAGATCTGTGACGACAGCGCCGACAGCACATCCTCGGACAGACCCATGGCGCGGCCCACTTCGCGCACGGCGCGCTTGCCGCGATAATGGATCACGGTGGCGCATAGCCCTGCGCGGTGGCGGCCATAGCGGTCGTAGATGTGCTGGATCACCTCTTCGCGGCGTTCATGTTCGAAATCGACATCGATATCGGGCGGCTCGCCGCGTGCCTCGGACACGAATCGCTCGAACACCATGGTACCGATTTCGGGTGATACGCTGGTCACGCCCAGCGCGTAGCAGGTGATGGAATTGGCTGCCGATCCGCGCCCCTGGCACAAGATGCCGCGCGACCGGGCAAAGCCCACGATGTCATGGACGGTCAGGAAATAGGGCTCATACCCCAGTTTGGCGATCAGGCGCAGCTCATGAGCAAGCTGGGTTTGCGCGCGGTCCGGGATGCCTTGGGGGTAGCGCCAGTTCAGCCCGGCTTGGGCCAGCCGCCGCAAGCGGTCAGCGGCGGATTCGCCCCCGGTGATTTCCGAGGGGTATTCGTAGCGCAAGGACCGGATGTCAAAGCTGAGCCCGGCGGCGATGTCGCCGGCGCGGTCCACCGCATCCTCATGCCCGCGAAAGATGCGCCGCACGTCACCCTCGCCGCGCAGGCGCTGTTCGGCATTGGCTTGCGCTGCGGTGCCCAGATCCTCGACGCGCAATCCTTCGCGGATGCAGGTCAGGATGTCGGTCAGCCGCCGACGACTGCCGTGATGCATGATCGGTCGGGCCGAGGCAACGGGGGGCAGGCCAAGGCTTTCGGCCAGCACGCGGGCGGCGGCAAAACGCGCGCCATCTTGCCCGTCATAGGCGGGCGCCATGAGCAGATGCATCGCAGGCCGCAGGCTTGCCACCAGCCGCCCGGCGGCGCGCTGCCATCCCGGCGCGGGGGTGTCGGGGGCATGCAGCAACAGTGCCAGACCTTGGGGAAACGTCAGCACATCGTCGACCGTCAGCTCGCACGCGCCTTTTTTCGCGCGCTGCCGCCCCGTCGACAGGATGCGGCACAGGTTGCCCCAACCCGTTCGGTCGCGCGGCAGCGCGGTCAGCGTCACACCATCGGCCAACACCAGACAGGCGGCAGGCAACAGCCGGGGCAGATGGTCGATGGGCGCACGCGGGGCTGGGGGCAGATGCGCGGGCTTGGGCGGGCCGATGGGGTCGGTACGGGCCGCCTTGGCATCGACGATATCTTGTTCGATCCTACGCAGTTCGGACCACGCGCGCACCACGCCCGAGACGGAATTCACATCCGCAATCGCGATGGCCGAAATCCCCAGAAGCGCCGCACGCCGCGCATATTCCTCGGGGTGGGAGCCACCCGTCAGGAAGGTGAAGTTGGAGGTGATGGAGAGTTCCGCGAATCCCATGGGGTGAGAGTATATTCACGTTTTGTTCTTTTGGGGAGAGGGGTCATGCCAAGCCGAACTCTGCCAGAACCGCCGCGTAGATCGGCCGCTTGAAGGGCACGATCAGCCCCAGCAATTCGGCCCCGCCCATCCAGCGCCAGTCGGAAAACTCCACATCCTTGTGGGTCAGGTCGATCACGTCGTCGGGTGCGGTCAGTTCAAAGCGCACCCATTTCTGCGCCTGTCCGCGATAGCGGCCCTTCCAGCGGCCAGGCACGACCTCGGCGGGCAGGTCGTAGTGGTGCCAATCTGCGGTTTGCGCCACCAGCCGCACCGCATCGCGGCCCACCCCGGTTTCTTCCTGCAATTCGCGATAGGCGGCCTCCAGCGGGGTTTCGCCCTGGTCGATGCCGCCCTGTGGCATTTGCCATGCGGGGCTGTCCATGTCGGCGCGCTGGCCGGCAAACACGCGGCCATCGGCATGGGTCAACACCACACCGACACAGGGCCGATAGGGCAGGCGCGCGATCTCTTGGGGCGTCACGGGGTCAATTGCCCCGCGGGCCAAGCGCGTTCAGCCCGGTCAGGATGTCGATGGCATAGGCCAGTTGATAATCCTCGTTGCGCAACCGCGCGGTCGCCTCGGCAATGGCTTGTTCTTCTTCGAGTTGGCGCAATTCATCCTCCGACAGGGTCGAGTTCTGGATCGCGCCGCGCAGGCTGGCCTCGTTGCGGCCGCCCCGGGCTTGGTCCTCATCCTCGGGTGTCTCGACCGCAGGGCGCTGTTCGACCAGAATATCGGGCGCAATTCCCAGCGCCTGAATGGACCGCCCCGACGGGGTATAATAGAGCGAGGTGGTCAACCGCATCGCGCCTTCGCCCGCCAAAGGCATGATCGACTGGACCGATCCCTTGCCAAAACTGTTGGTGCCCACGATCACGGCGCGGCGGTGATCTTGAAGCGCGCCCGCCACGATTTCCGAAGCCGAGGCCGAACCGCCGTTGACCAGCACGACCAATGGCCGCCCATCGATCAGATCGCCGGGGGTGGCGTTGTAGCGGTCGCCATCCTCGGGGCGGCGGCCACGGGTTGACACGATCTCACCTTGTTCGAGAAACGCGTCGCTGACGCGGATCGCCTGATTGAGCAGCCCGCCGGGATTGTTGCGCAAATCCAGAACCACGCCATTGAGATTGTCGAGCCCGCCCAGTTCCGCAATCAAATCGCGCAACCCTTCCTGAAGATTGGGGTAGGTCTGATCGTTGAAGGTCGAGACGCGCACAATGGCCGTGTTGCCCTCGAGCCGCGCCCGCACGGCGGTCAGCCGGATACGGTCGCGCACGATGGTGATGTCAAAGGGTTGATCGCGGGTTTCGCGCACCACCGTGATCGTGATTTCGGACCCGACCGGGCCGCGCATCAGGTCCACCGCCTGTTCCAGCGTCAGGCCCAAAAGCGCCTCGCCATCGACATGGGTGATGAAATCGCCCGCTTCCACGCCCGCGGCCATCGCGGGGGTGTCATCCATTGGCGTGATCACGCGCACGAACCCGTCTTCTTGCGTCACTTCGATGCCAAGACCGCCGAATTCGCCGCGCGTCTGCACCTGCATGTCGTCGAAATCACTGGGGGGCAGATATCCGGAATGCGGGTCGAGCGATGTGAGCATGCCGTTGATCGCGGCTTCGATCAGCGCGGCCTCATCCACCTCTTCGACATAGTTGGCGCGGATGCGTTCGAAGATGTCGCCAAACAGGTCGAGCTGTTCATAGACCGAACTGTTGGCGCGCGCTTCCTGAGCAATAAGCGGCCCGGCCACCTGAGTGCTCAGCAAGACCCCGCCTGCAATGCCGCCAAGGGCGGCGATGATCAGCTTATTCATGGCATCCATCCTTCGTCTCAGTCGCGCCCCAGATCGGTGAACCAATTCGCCGGGTCGACGGGCGCGCCGTTTTCCCGCAATTCCATATAAAGCGTTTCCGTCAGGGCAACGCCACCACCTTGCGGGGTGGCGACGATCAATTCTTCGGTGCCGCTTTCCGGCTGGCCCGGCATGAGACCCAAGGGTGCTGTGCCTGATACCAGCGCGTCCGTTCCCACATAGAGCGTTTCAATCCCCGCCAGGATCAGCAGATAGCCGCCTTCGGGTTCAAGGATAATGACATTTCCGTAATCGAGAAGCGGCCCCGCATAGCGCACCGAGGCCGGCCAAGGTGCCGTGACAAGCGCGCCGGGGCGCGTGGCAAGCACAAGCCCCGGTCGCGCCACGCCTGCCGCATCGGGTTCGCCAAAGGACCGCAACCGCGATCCAAGAACGGGCGGCGCAAGCGTGCCGCGGGCCGCCGCGAAATCCGGCAGCTCACGCGCCGCGGCGGGTGGATCGCGCGCCAGCAGCGCCGACAGATCATCCAGCGAACTGACACTGGCGATCAGTTGGGTCATGGCGATGTCATCGCTCAGGAAGTTTTCGGGCAGCGCCCGCCGCTCTGCAATCGCTTGGCTCAGAAGCGTGCGCGCATCCTGTGCGCGTGCCAGCGCCGTGTTGAGTTGGCCCAGCGCGTCATCTTGCACAGCGCGCAGGGCGGCCAGCTCTTCCAATTGCAGCCGCAGGGCCCGGGCCTCGGCGGCGACGGCGGGTGTCATCGCGGACAAGATCATCCCCGACCGCGCGGTGCCCATCGGGCCCGCTGGATGCAGCAAAACAACAGGCGCAGGGGCAGCCTCGACAGTCTGCAACACACCAAGCAGACGCGAAAGCCGATCTCTTTCAGCCTCGAACATCAGCAAGATCGTTTGTTCGCGCAGCGCGGCTTGGCGGATGCCCTCGCGCAGCGCCAGCAGCCCTTCCTCATAGGCGCGCACGGTCTGGGTCAGGGCCGCGACCCGATCGCGCGCGTCTTCGGCTTCAAGCAGCGCAAAGCCCGCCTGTTGCAGCATTTCGGCAGCCTGTGTGGCTGTCTGGGCAGCGTTCAGTTCCGCCCGCGCCGGGCCGGCGAGCAGCAAGGCAGCACAAAGGGCGACACGCAGTCTCATGTGATCAAGGACCGCCCCGTCATCTGGGCTGGCTGCGGCAGGCCCAGCAATTGCAGCAGGCTTGGGGCCAGATCGGCAAGGCTTCCATCGCGCAAACGGGCACCGGGCGGGCCGCCCACAAGGATCACCGGGACCGGGTTGGTCGTATGCGCGGTGTGCGGGCCGCCCGTGGCCGGATCGCGCATGGTTTCGCAATTGCCGTGATCGGCCGTGACGATCATCGCGCCCCCGGCTTTCTCGACCGCTTTCACCACCTGCCCCAGCCCTTGATCCACCGCCTCACAGGCGCGGATGGCCGCCTGCAGATCACCGGTGTGGCCCACCATGTCGGGGTTGGCGTAATTGACCACGATCAGATCATAACCCGCCCCGATGGCTGCCACCAGATGCTCGGTCACCTCGGGGGCCGACATTTCGGGTTGCAGATCATAGGTGGCCACCTTGGGCGATTGCGCCATGTAGCGGTCTTCGCCCGGCACGGGGGGTTCGCGGCCGCCGTTCAGGAAAAAGGTGACATGGGGGTATTTCTCGGTCTCGGCGATGTGGAATTGGCGCAAACCGTGTTGGGCCACCCAATCGGCCAGCGTGTTCACGATGTCACCCTTGGGATAGACCGTCGTCATGAAACGGTCGTGAGCCTTGGAATAGCTGACCATCCCGAGCACCGCGGCCAGCTTTGGCCGGGCCCCGGTGTCAAAGGCGTCAAAACCCGGTTCTGCCAGCGCGCTCAGGATTTCGCGCGCGCGGTCGGAGCGGAAATTCAGACAGAAAATCCCGTCGCCATCGCGCATGCCCGCATAATCGCCGACAATCGTGGGCAAGATGAATTCGTCGGTTTCGCCCCGGTCATAGGCGGCGGCCAGCGCGGCCTGGACGGTGGCGGCGCTGACATCGCCCAGCGCTTGCGTCATGGCGCGATAGGCGCGCGCGACACGGTCCCAGCGGTTGTCGCGGTCCAGCGCGAAATAGCGCCCGATCAGGGTGGCGATCTGCGCGCCTTGCGGCATCATGGCCACCATGTCGTCGAGATAGCGTTTGGCCGAATGCGGCGCCACATCGCGGCCATCGGCGATGGCGTGGATCCGCACGGGCACCCCGGCAGCGGCGATGATCCGGGCGGCGGCCATCAGATGGCGGTGCTGGGAATGCACCCCGCCATCGGAGGCCAGTCCGATCAGATGCGCCGCCCCGCCGCTGGCCCGCAGCGCCGCGATGAAGCCCGTCAGCGCGGGTTCCGTGGCAAGGCTGCCGCTGTCCACCGCCGCATCGATGCGCACCAGATCCATTGGCACGACGCGCCCGGCGCCGATGGTGGTGTGGCCCACCTCGGAATTGCCCATCTGCCCCTCGGGCAGGCCCACCGCCCGCCCATGGGTGACCAGCCGGGCATTGGGGCAGGCTTGCATCAGCCGGTCCATGTTGGGCGTATGTGCCTGATGCGGCGCATTGTCGGCCGGTGTCGGGCCGATGCCCCAACCATCAAGAATGCAAAGCACCACGGGTCTTGGCGTGCGTGTGTCTGGCATGGGGCGCTGCCTCCTTTGCGGGGGTTCTAGCAGTGTGCAGGCCGGGTGCAAGCACGCCCACCCCCCGCGTGGCGGATGACATCGGACTTTTCGCGCGCTATGCTGAACTTTGGAGCAGATGAACAGGCATATAGGCGAGATGATCGATTTGGGAACCGCGCGCGGTTTGCGTCGGCTGAGCGGGCGGCTTGCCCGGCTGGCTGGCCGTGATGTCGGTGCGGCTCATGATTGGAAGGCGCGTTTTCGCCATGCTGTGCGCCAGCGCGGTGTGGCTTCGGTGCTGGAGGGCCATCAGAAGGCATCGCTGCTGGATCACGAATTCAGCGTCGGTGCCTATCTTGCACGCAATTCCGATGTAGCCGATGTCGTCGCCTCAGCGGGGGAAGCGGTGTTTCACTTCCTCGAATATGGGCATGCCGAAGGCCGCCATGCCCACCCCGATGTCTGGAGCCCCTCCTTTGTCCGCATGATGCATGGGCTAAGCCTGCCCGAGACGCTGGGTCCGGTTGAAGCAAACGTGATGCTTCGACGATCCGGGCTTGGGGCCGAGGCCGTGCTGTTGACCGAGGCCGATCTATGGGCCACGCGCGGGCTTCATGGCGCGGTCTTTGCCCGGATCTTCGATGATGAATTCTACGCCGCTGCGGCGGACCGTCTGGGCCATGCCGTGCCTGCACGGGGTCGGCTGGCCGCAATCGGGCACTTCTGTGATATTGGTCTGGAAAAGGGCATCCCGCCGCACCCCGATCATGTCTTTGATCCCCTGTTCTATCGGGACGCGCTGGCCTTGGCCGGGGTTGATGCGCCCGCTGCAGGCGATGATGTCGCGCTGCGGGCGCATTGGGCGCGTATCGGTGTCAGGGCCGGGGCGCATGCCAACCCGGTGGTGTGGTTCGCGATGCGTACGGCGGTTGATCTGCCGCCAGCGGTGTTGGATGGCTTGCCCGCCTTTCGCGCCGCTTCCGCCGATCTGGCGCAAGATGCCGGTCTGGCCATGACGCTGGCCCATCTGGCCGATGTTCCCATGCCCGGCGCCGCGGCCCTTGATCCCGCTGCACCGGGGGTCGAGGGCTTCCTGATTGATCTGGCCCGCTACAAGCGCCACATCGGCGACCTGCCGACGGCCGAATGGCTGCTGTCGCGCGTGCTTGATCATGCGCCCGGCCAGCCGCGCGCCAGCCTTGATTTGGCCGATCTGATCCACCCCCAGAACCGGATCGCCACGGAAATCCAGCTGCGCCGCGCCGTGCCCCCAGAATTTGAGGTTGGCGCAAACCAGATCACCCTGGCCGAGCGGTTGGTGGTGCAAGGTCGGTTGCAGGACGCGCTCGCGCTTTGTGCCGATCTGCCCGAAACCGTGTTCGGGGATGTGGCGCTCAGCCGTCGGCGCCGCGCGATCGGAGCTTCCATCTTTGACGCGATCTGGTCCGATCTGGAAAAGCGCATCGGGACGACCCCGATCGCCGATCTTCAGGCCATGCTGGCTGATGCCTTGGCGCTATACACCCCGCCCTTCCGCGCCCCGCAGCGCAGCGCGCCGATCCGGCGGGTGGCGGTGCTGGCCAATGATGATCTCTATCAATGCAAGCTCTACCGCGCCGACCAAAAGATCGACCAGTTGCGCGCGGCTGGCTATCAGGCCGAGCTTTTCGTGCAAGCCATTGATGTGGAACGGCTTCAGGCGCGGCTGGATTTGTTCGACGCGGTGATCTTCATGCGCGTGCCGGCTTTTCCGCCGGTCATCGATTTGATCGCTGCTGCCGCGCAGCAGGGGTTGGCCACCTTTTACGATTGTGACGACCTGATCTTTGACCCCGCCCTGTTTCCGCCGCCTCTGGCCAGCTATGCGGGCCGGATCACCCGGGCCGAACACGCCGCCATCGCCTGTGGCGTGCCGCTTTTTCGTCATGCGATGCGCCTGTGTTCTCATGGTATCGCCTCGACGCCGACCATCGCCGAGGCGATGAAGGACGTGGTGCGCAGCGGGCAGGCCTTTGTTCATCCCAATGCGTTGGGCGCCCCACATCTGGCCGCCATGGCGCGCATGCCCAAGCGCGAGAATGGCAAACTGGTCCTTTTCTACGGTTCGGGCACCAAGGCCCACAAAGCTGTCTTTTCCGAGGTGCTGGAACCCGCCTTGGCCGCGGTTCTGGCCGCCCGGCCCGGTCGGGTCGAGATCCGCATCATCGGTGATTTCCCCGCGTTCCGGCATCTCGACCCGAGCCATCCCGATGTTCGGGTGATCGCGCCCATCTGGGATTTCGAGACCTTCTGCGCCGAGCTGGCAGGTGCCGATATCAACCTGTCGGTGCTGGAGCCCTCGATCCTGACCGATGCGAAAAGCGAGATCAAATGGATGGAGGCGGCGATGTTCGCCATCCCCTCCATCGTCAGCCCAACCGCCACCCATCGCGCGGTGATCGCGGATGGCGAGACGGGCTTTCTGGCGCAGGACAGCGCAGGGTTCGTGGCGGCGCTGCTCCGGCTGATCGATGATGCCGATCTGCGTGGCCGCGTTGGTGCGGCCGCGCGCGACAGGGTTTTGGCCGATTACGGCCTGCCCGCGATGGGCGCGCGCCTTGATGCCATGTTTGTCGCCCTGCGCCCCGCGCTGGCCCGCCCCAAAAAGCGGCTTCTGATCGTGAATGTCTACTATCCGCCGCAAGATATCGGCGGGGCAACCCGTGTGGTGCAGGACAATGTGACCGATCTGATCCGCCGCCATGGCGACCAGTACGAGATCGATGTTCTGGCCACGCTGGAAGGTGGCGATCGCCCTTATGAGGTGGCGTGCCATGGCCGGGACGGGGCCCGCATCTGGACCGTGACCGCGCGACATGGCATCGACACCATGGCCATCAGCGATCATCGCATGGCCGATGTGATGGACCGGCTGATCGGACAGATCGGGCCCGATCTGGTGCATCTGCATTGCATCCAGCGTTTGACCGCGTCGCTGGTCGATGCGCTGCGCCGGCGTGGGGTGCCCTATGTCGTGACCTTGCATGACGGGTGGTGGGTCTCGCCCCATCAGTTCATCTTGTCGCCCGAAGGCGGGCCAGTGCTCTATGATTTCACGTCTGCTGGCGCGGATGCGCTGCCTGAACGCGGGCGCATCGCGCATCGCGCCTTGTCGGATGCGGCGGCGGTTCTGGCGGTCTCGGATGCCTTTGCGGGTCTGCACCGAAAGGCCGGGATAGACCGGGTCGAAACGGTCGAAAACGGGGTCTCTGACCTGCCGCAGCCCGAGCGGGTCGCCGGGTTGCCGGGGCGGGTGCGGCTTGGCCATGTCGGGGGTGCGGCCCGGCACAAGGGCTACACATTGCTGCGGGCGGCCCTGCATGATCGGCGGTTCGAAAACCTTGATCTTGTGGTGGTCGATCATGCCCTGCCCGCAGGCCGCACCCGGCATGCGGTCTGGAACGGCACGCCCGTCACCTTTGTGCCGCGTGTGCCGCCGGGCCGGGTGGGCGCGCTTTACGGGTCGCTCGACGTGCTGCTGGCGCCCTCGGTCTGGCCCGAAAGCTACGGTCTGGTCACGCGTGAGGCGCTGGCCGCAGGGCTTTGGGTCGTGGCCTCGGATCGGGGTGCTGTCGGCCAGGACGTGGTCGAAGGACAGAACGGTTTTGTGGTGGACGTGAGCGATCACCGCGCCCTTGCGGCGTGCCTTGGCCAGATCGATGCCGCGCCCGAGCGGTTCGGCCAGCCCCCGGCGCTTCGTCCCCGCTTGCGATCCGCAGCAGCGCAGGTCGACGATCTGCATCGGATCTATCAGCGGATTTTGGCGGAACGCTGACGCCTCAGAAGATGAAATCGCT
>NZ_CALAHQ010000027.1 GCF_937892565.1 uncultured Roseicyclus sp.
GCTTTCAGCGCTGCAATCTCAAGCTGGGCGGCCAGCCCGCCATCGACCTCAAGGTTCACGCCGCGCACCCATGCCGATGCGGGGCTGGCCAGGAACGCCACGACCTCGGCCACCTCGTCAGCGGTGCCCGCGCGGCCCGACAGCGCGATGCCCCGCGCCGCACGCAGGCCAAAGGCTGTTTCGAAATCAGGCAGGATGCGGGTGGCAATCGCCGCCGGGCTGACGGTATTGGCCCGCAAGCCAAGCGCCAAAAGCCGCGCGGTGTTGGCTTTCGTCCAATAAATCACCGCTTCCTTCGACAGATCATAGGCGCGCACGGGATCGATGCGTTCGAGGGCCACGAAATCCGCGATCTCGCCCTGCGACAGGGCCACAAACCGCTGCACCTGAGCGAGGTTCTCGCGCCAGCGGGCACCTGCCTTTGAGGCAAGGCTGACAATCGCCCCCCCCGGCGGCATCAGCGGCAGAACCCTTTCGGTCAACCGCGCCAGACCGTGATGGTTGACGGCCAGCACCGCCGCCTCGGTTCCCGGCCGGGGTGGCAGGCCCGCGGCATTGACCAGCGCATCAAACCGGCCCGAAACCATCAGGGCGTCGATGCCGGACGGGTCCGACAGATCGGCGCAAAGCCATTCCTCGGCCAAAGGCGGCTCGGCCAGATCGACGGCGATGATCCTCGCACCCATGGCCGAAAGCCGCGCGGCGCTGGCCGCCCCGATCCCATGCGCGGCCCCGGTGATCACGACCCGCATCTAGGCCCCCCGCCCCGTTGCCCGGCGCAAGACCGCCCCGGCATCCGCCCCATCCTCGATCCAGGCCACGAAATGATCGGGCCGCACCAACAGCGCATCCGTTCCATAGGCATCGCGCAAGCCGCCGCGCGCCACCGGCACGACGGCCAGCGGCACGCCCATGGTGGCCGCGCTGGCGCCCAAGGCAGCGCCCCGCGCGCCATCTTCGGCAAACAGGGTAAACCCTGCGCCCA
This sequence comes from uncultured Roseicyclus sp., assembly GCF_937892565.1. Classification (GTDB taxonomy): domain Bacteria; phylum Pseudomonadota; class Alphaproteobacteria; order Rhodobacterales; family Rhodobacteraceae; genus Roseicyclus. The sequence goes on from NZ_CALAHQ010000027.1 coordinate 986, forward strand.
GACGGTCAAAGCTGGTCGTTCCATCCGGCAGATCGCGCGGCGACAGATGATGGCCGGGGCGCGCGGTGTGGGTATGGCTGCCCTTGGCGCTGGGTCCACCACGGCCACCGATCAGCGGCGAGCCTTCGTAATGGGGCTCGAACGCCATCACCTCATCGGCGTCGAGATTGCGGCCATACCACGCGGCCTCGAACCCGGCACGGTCGCGCGCGGGGTCGTGGGTCTCCAGAAAGGCGCGGTCTTGGGTAATGAAGCGCTCGATGAAATCGCGCGCGGTCGACGCAAAGACCGGGCGGCGTTCGGCATCATAGCTGTCAAGCAGGCTGGGATCACCCCAACCCTGCAAGACCGCGGCCAGCTTCCATCCCAGATTGCGCGCATCCTCAAAGCCCGTGTTGATCCCGTAGCCGCCATAGGGCGGATGGCTGTGGGCCGCATCACCCGCCACGAAAACCCGGCCCCCGCGATAGCAATCGGCCACCGCCACGCGCAGATCCCACAAGCCCACATAGTCAAGCTCCAGCGCGAATTTCTGACCCACCGCGCGGGTCAGCATGGCTTCGAAATCATGATTCTCACGCGTCGTGCCAGGTGGCACGGGGGCGTGGAAAAACCAGCTGAGCCCGTGATCGACGCGGCCGAAGAACTGCCAATAGCCTTCGAAATCGGGATGAAGAACGTTGTAGAACGCCTTGCCGGGAAAGCGTTTGAGAAGCTCGTGCAATTCGGGCGAACGAAACACCAAAAGCGCCATGACCCGGTTGTGATCGGCCAGCGTTTCGGCGATGCCGGCGGCTGCGCGCAGGAACGAACGGCTGCCATCACAGCCCACGGCGTAGCGCCCCGTCAGCGTCTGGCGCGCGCCACCGTCGGCCTGTTGGATCGTCAGCGTGACGCCATCGGCACGGTCTTGCGTGAACCCCACCCCCGACCAGCCATAAAAGACAGTGATCGCATCGATCCGGGCGGCGCGGGCGCGCAGCACGGCCTCGGTGGCGTATTGCGGCAGACGGGCATTGGCGCAGCGGTAGAAATCGCGCACATGGGCGCGGTTCAGCCAATCGTAATGATAGTCCGACAAGAGCGTGCCATAGGTGGTCATGCCGCCGATGCCCGCGCCGGGCGGCAGCGGAAAGGCGCTGCGCAAGTCCGCCTCGCAGCCCCAGGCCAGAAAATGCTCGGCCGTGCGCTGGGTCAGGTTCTGACCCTTTGGGATCGGCTGGGGCTGATGATGGCGTTCGATCACCGCCACGCGCACGCCGCGTTGGCCCAATTCGATGGCAAGCCCCATGCCGACCGGGCCGCCGCCATTGATGATGATGTCAAAACGGGTCATCGGCCGATCACGCCTTGTTCCATGTAGATGTGCTTGGTTTCCAGAAAATCATGCAAGCCCTCGGGCCCGTGCAGGCGGCCCAGACCGGACTTGCCATAGCCGCCTGTCTCGGCCTCGGCGAAAAGCTTGAGGTGCGCGTTCAGCCAGACCGTGCCCGCCCGGATCGCGCGCGCCACGCGGGTGGACCGCGCCAGATCGCGCGAAAACACCGATGCGGCCAGCCCATAGGGCGTGGCATTGGCGCGCGCAACCGCCTCGGCCTCGTCATGAAAGATCTCGACCGAGACGATGGGGCCAAACAATTCCTCTTGCACGAGGGGCGATTGCAGATTGTCGATCCGAAACAGCGTCGGCGTCAGGAATGCGCCCTTGTCCAAGGGGCCGCCCCTGAGGATCATCTGCCCCTCATCGCCCGCCTGTTCGATCAGCCCCATCACGCGCTTTTGGTTGCCTGCATCGATCAGCGACCCCATCTGGCTCTTCGGGTCATGGCCCGGCCCGGTGCGCACCGCGCGAAAGGCATGGGTGATCTTTTGCTCGAATGCGGCCGCGATGGGCGCATGCACCAGAAAGCGCGCCGCCGCGACACAGATCTGGCCCGCCATGGCGAGCGATCCATGGGTCAACTCATGCACCGCATGATCGAGGTCGGCATCGTCAAAGATCACGGCGGGCGCCTTGCCGCCCAATTCCAGCCCCACCCGCTTGAGCGACGGTGCCGCTGCCGCCATGATCGCCGCCCCCGTGCGGCTGGAGCCGGTAAAGGAAATCACGTCGATATCGGCCGAGGCGACCATGGCCTGACCGACCGCGATGCCGTCTTCGTTGACCGAATTGATCACGCCCGCCGGTAGCGACGGTGCAGCAGTGATGGCGGCCATGATGCGCGCATGCACCAGCGGCGTCTGAACAGCAGGCTTGATCACCGCCGTGCAGCCCGCCGCCAAGGCCGGGGCCAGCGACCGCATCAACAGCGTGACGGGCGCATTCCATGGCACGATCACACCGGCCACCCCCGCCGCTTCGCGGTGAAACAGCGACAAGCTGCCCGGCGCGATTTCCTGCATGCTGCCACGGATGTTGCGCGCAAGGCCCGCATAATAGCGCGTCTCGGATATGGCGGCCATGGTTTCGCCCATGGCCTCGGCGCGCAGCTTGCCGTTTTCCATCACGACCAGATCGGCAATCTCGGATCTTGCGGCCTCCAGCCTGTCGGCGATCTCGAACAGAACCTGGGCGCGCAGGCGCGGCGCTTGCGACCAGGACGTGCCGAAAAAAGCCGTCCGCGCGGCGCGTGCCGCGTCATGGACCAAAGCAGCGCTGCCAAGGTGATACTGGCCCGCAAGGCTGCCATCGGCGGGGTTCAGGCTATCGCCAAGCCCGCCTTGGGCGACCCATGCGCCGTCAATGAAATGCGCCGCCGGTTGGATGGTCATGGCATGGATCTCCGAAAGGTTCGGGGTTGCAGCGGGGCCGCCTGTGATGGTCGCGACGCGGGCGCGCTTGGGGGTGGCACCGCACGGCCGGTCAGGATGCCCGCAACCGCGGCAACGCTGTCTTTCACATCGCGCCGGATCATGGCGAGCCGGTCATCATCCATGTCCTTGGCCAAGCTGGTCAGGCACAAGGCACCGACGGGCGCACGTGGCCCCGCAAGGATCGGCGCGGCCACGCCCACCACACCCGGCGTGATCTCGGCCCATGCGGTGCAGATGCCGTCGCGCCTGATCTTGCGAAAATCGGCCATCAGCGCCTCGGGCGTGACGCCCGGATCGGCCATCTCGTGCAGATGATCGGCCATCAGCGCCTCTTGATCGCGGCGGGGCAGAAAGGCCAGGATCACCCGCGACACGGCGCCTTTGGTCAAGGGCATGGGCCGCCCGCGGGGATAGCTTGATCGCGTCCGCGCCGTCGACACCTCCGAGGCGATGCACAAGGTCTTGCGCCCATACCAGCGGGTGATGAAGACCGCACAGGGGTGGCGCGCCGCCAAGATCTTGAGCAAGGGCGCCCCGGCCGTGATCAAGGGGTCGGATTTGCGCATCAGGAAATCAAGCTCGGTCACCCGCGGCCCAAGTGTCAGCGCATCGCCGGGTGCGGATACAAGATAGCCCATGGATTTCAGGGTCTTGAGATAGCGATAGAGCGTCGGCCGGGAATAGCCGAGCCTGGCCATGATCGCCTCGGGCATCCAGTCGGGCTGCGCCTCGGTGAACAGATCAAGGATCGTAAGGATGCGCGCGCCGCTGTTTGAACCGCTGCTCATCGCGGCCCCTGCCCAACAGGACACAAGCCAGTGCAGCGCCTTGTGACCCCATCCGTCATGGATCGTGCTGCCCCCACCGCTGGCCCGTTGCAAAACGTTCCAAATCCCAATAATCGAGATTCCAGCCCCAGACCATACCAAAGTTGCGACTTGGCAATCCCTCACCCGGTCACGTCCCGCCGCGCCAGACCGGGCGATCGGGGCTTGCGCCAGAGACGCGTCGGGGCGAACAGGAACACGGGCCGGCACACGCGGTTCGAATGCGCGAAAAGGCGGCTGACATGAGCCAGACGGACATCTTGCTTGCCCTGATCGGTCTTGGACTGGGTGGTGTGCTCAAGGGCGCGACCGGGGCCGGGGCACCGGTGATCGGGGTTCCGGTTCTGGCGGTGATTTTCAACGTGCCGATGGCGGTTGCGATTTTCACCATCCCGAATCTTCTCACGAATATCTGGCAGGGCTGGCAATATCGGGGCGACCAGATCTCAACCCGTTTCACGCTGATCTATGCCGGGACGGGGGCGCTTGGAGCAGGGTTCGGCTCGATGCTTTTGGCGTTCTTGCCCGGTGCGGTGCTGATGGGTGTCGTCGCGGGCGTTGTGCTGCTTTACATCGCGTTCCGGGTGCTGCGCCCCGATTGGCATCTGTCGCGTCCCATGGCCGACAGGCTCTGTGCGCCGGTCGGTCTGATCGGGGGCATGATGCAAGGCGCAGGCGGCATTTCCGCGCCGGTATCCGTGACCTTTCTCAATGCGATGCGGCTTGATCGCAAGCAGTTCATCGCCACGATCGCGGTGTTTTTCTGTGCCATGTCCGTGGTGCAGATCCCGCTGCTGGCGGGACTTGGCATCATGACGGGCAAGATCGCGCTGCTGAGCCTCGCGGCGATGGTGCCCCTGTCCGCCGGCATGCCCATCGGCGCATGGCTGGCAAGGCGCGTATCGAAAGCGGCCTTTGACAAGATCATTTTGCTGCTTTTGACCGTGATTGCCGTCAAGTTGATGTTTGACGCGCTGATCTAGGGCCCCCTGGCGCTTGCGGGCGGTTTGTCAGCCATCAGGCACCACGGCACCGGTGGCTTTCGCATCATCGGGGGCTGCGGCGTGCAGACAGGCCAGCAAATCGGCCTGAACCGCCGTCGGCACCCAGGCTGTGCGTGTCGTGATCCCAATGGGTCGGGCGGGCAGATCGGCCCCAATGGGCAAGCGGATCAAATGCCCGCGGCGCAGATCCGCGGCCACCTGTGCGCCCGAGATGCATCCAAGATACCCCGCCTCTACCACCAGTTCACGCAAGATCAGCGCCGACCCGGCTTCGACCACCCCCATTGGCGGCGCAAGCCCCGCTTGCGCAAACAGCGCCTCGAATTGTGTCCGACCCGGCGCCCCGCTGCGCGGCACCACCCAATCCGCCCCCATCAAGGCAGCCATGCCCGACCAAGGCGCGGACAAGGCCGGATGGCCGGGGGCCGCCACCAAGGCCAGACGGTCATGAAACACGACCTCTTGCACCACATCCGCCACCGGTACGGGATCGCGAAGCGCGCCCAGAAGCACGTCGATCTCACCGCGCTGCAACGCCGCCAGCAATTCGGCATAGGGCCCTTCGATGACCGCCACGGCGCGGCCGGGGCGGCGCTGGCGAAACGCGGCAAGCGCGCGGGGCAGCCATGCGGCCCGTGCAAGCGGCAAGGCACCCACACGGATCAGACCATGGGTGCTTCCGTCCAACTCGGCCAGTTCTGCCTCAGCCTGTGCCAGTTCCGCAAAGGCCAGCCGCGCCGCATGCGCCAATGTTTCGGCCGCGCGACTGGGATGCAACCCGTTGGGCGTTCGGGTGAACAGGCGCCGGCCGGCTTCGGCCTCCAGCGTGGCGACAGCGCGTTGAAGACTGGGCGCGCGCAAGCCCAAGGTGCGGGCGGCCAGCGCAAAGCTGCCTGCCGCGACCACAGCGCAAAGCGCGCGCAATTGCGCCGCCCGCGCGATCAGCCGCACGCGCGGACCCAGATCATCAAGCGCGGGATCCAACACCGCAAAAGCCCGACCGATCCGCCCACCAAGCAGGCGCCCCCGCGCGGTCAAGACGCCCCTCGCGCGCCGTTCGAACAGCGGCCCCCCGGCGCGCTGTTCCAACACCGACAAGGCCTGAGTAACCGCTGGCTGCGACAAGCCTGCCCTTGCCGCCACCGCCGTCAGGCTTGGCATGTCGCTGAGCGCCAGGAACAACCGCAGATGGCCCAGATTGTCCGAAAGCCCCCGGTTCACAGCCGCGCCAGCACGCCGTCAAGGCGGGCGATCAGATCATCCGCACCCGGATCCGCGCGGGTGGCGGCAACGATGTCTTGCCATTCGGCGGTCGCGCGGCTGAGGCCGGGGTATAGCCCCAAGCCTTCGACGGTTTTGGCCACCTCGCGCAGTTCGGCGGCGCGGCGGACGCCATGCACCATCATCCGTTCCATGTTGTAAGCCCCGCGCTTGCGCCACGCGATATCGGGGTCGGATGCCTCGAGCGAGGCGATCACCTGATCCTCGACGCCTGCACGGCGCGCGGCAAGGAAACATTCGGCCACCAGCGCCTCCAGACCCTTGATCATCACCGAGCGCAGCATCTTGATGGTTGACGCCGCCCCGACCCTATCCCCCACCACCTCGGGGCGCATGTTCAAGGCACGCAGGGCTTGGGCGGCGGCGCCGGCCTTGGGGGCGGCCAGCTTGATTGGCACAAGATGTTTTTGGGGATGAACGGGCGCCATGATCGCCATATCGATGTAATGTGCACCCGTGGCTTCGATCATGGCGGCGGCTGCGCGCTTTGTGTCAGGCGCGCAGGAATTGCCGTCAAGCCATAGCGCGCCGGGAACAAGCGCCCCCGAAGCGGCGGCCGCGCGCGCGGCATCGGCGGCACGATCGGCTGTCACCAGACAAAAGATCAGATCGGCGTCGGCAAGGGCATCGGCGATCGCAGGCGCACCTCGCACGCCAAACGCCGCTTGCCGCGCCTGCATGGCCTGTGCCAGATCGGGGGTGTCGGTCTGGATGTCAAAAGCCGCAATCCGGGCGGGATCGGATGGGGTCCATCCGCTGACGAATGCCATGGCGGCCTCGCCAAAACCAATCATGGCAATGTTACGGTTCATGGGCTTGTTTCCTTTGAAAACTGGTGCTGATCCAGGCGCTGAACGCTGGCATGCATCCCCGGACTTGTCGAGCCGCAGTAGCCAAATCTTATGAGGCTGGACAAGGTTTGGATTTGCCTGCGCGCCGCTCCGGACCCATGATGACCGCGCGTTTTGAGAAAGGACCGCCACCATGACCGAACACCCCACCGCATTGATCCTTTCGGCGCATGCCGCCGATTTCGTCTGGCGCTGCGGCGGCGCCATCGCGCTGCATGCGCAGATGGGCACCCGCGTGACGGTGGCCTGTCTGTCCTTTGGCGAGCGCGGCGAAAGCGCCAAGCTTTGGAAAGAGGGCAAGAGCCTCGATGAGGTCAAGGCGATCCGCCGGGGCGAAGCCGAAGCTGCGGCCGAGGTGCTGGGTGTGCATGATCTGGTTTGCCTTGATCTGGGCGATTACCCCCTGCATCTGGAGCGCGAGGATAAATTCGCGCTCGTCGATCTGATCCGCAAGGTGCAGCCCGGCTGGATGATGAGCCATAGCCAATACGACCCCTACAACACCGACCATATGTACATGACGCAAATCGCGCTTGAGGCGCGGATGGTCGCGCAGGCTTGGGGCCATAATCCCGGCCAAAAGGTTCTGGGCGCGCCCCAGCTTTACCTGTTCGAGCCGCACCAGACCGAACAGATGGGGTGGAAACCGGATGTCTTTCTCGACATCACGCCCGTCTGGGACAAAAAGCGCGCCGCGATGGAGCATATGGGTGGCCAATCCCATCTGTGGGAATACTACACCCGCGTGGCCCAGCAGCGTGCCAACCATTTCAAGCGCAATTCCGGCGGTCAGGCGGGCGGGCGCGATTGCAAATATGCCGAAGGTTTCCAATCGGTGTTCCCGCGCACGGTGGATGCGCTGTGAGCGGGGTGGTGGTGCAGACGATCCCGCGCGCCAATCCCGATGTGATCGCGGGTCTGGCACGCGCGGGCGTGGCAACTGTTCATGAGGCGCAGGGGCGCACAGGCCTGATGGCGGCCGGGATGCGCCCCATCCAGGATGGCCGCGCCATCGCCGGCAGCGCCGTGACGATCAGCGCGCCGCCCGGCGACAACTGGATGGTTCATGTTGCCATCGAACAGCTCCAACCGGGCGACATTCTGGTGCTGGCCCCCACCAGCCCCTGCGACAATGGCTATTTTGGCGATCTTCTGGCGACATCGGCCATGGCGCGGGGCTGTGTCGGGCTGGTGATCGATGCGGGGGTGCGCGATCTGCGCGACCTGCGGGCCATGGGCTTTGCGGTCTGGTCCACCGCGATCAGCGCTCAGGGCACGGTCAAGGAAACGCTGGGGTCGGTCAACATCCCCATCGTCTGTGCCGGGGCTGCGGTTCAGCCCGGCGATGTGATCGTGGCCGATGATGATGGCGTCTGCGTCGTGCCCCATGCGCACGCCGCCAATGTTCTGGCCGAGGCGCAAAAGCGCATCGCAGCCGAAGAAGCCAAGCGCATCCGGCTCGCCAAGGGCGAACTGGGCCTTGACATGTACGGCATGCGCGACCGGCTTGCCGCCAAGGGCCTGCGCTATGAATGACGGCATCCCCTGTTTGTGGATGCGGGGGGGCACATCAAAGGGGGCCTATTTTCTGGCAAGCGATCTGCCCGACGGGCGGGCGGCGATCGATGATCTGCTCTTGCGGATCATGGGCAGCCCCGATCCCCGCCAGATCGACGGGATCGGGGGCGCGGATCCCTTGACCTCAAAGGTGGCGATCTTGTCGCCTTCGGGCCGGGCGGATGCCGATGTGGATTACCTGTTCTTGCAGGTTTTCGTCGATCAGGCGCTTGTCAGCGACGCGCAGGGATGCGGCAACATTCTGGCCGGTGTCGGCCCCGCCGCCATCGAACGCGGGCTGGTCGCGGCGCAGGCGGATGAGACGCCGGTGCGCATCCACATGGTCAACACGGGCGAAGTGGCCGTGGCGCGCGTGGCAACGCCGGGCGGCCGCGTCAGCTATGATGGGGCGGCGCGCATCGACGGGGTGCCGGGCAGCCACGCCGCAATTCCCCTGATGTTCTCGGGGCTTGCGGGGTCGATGACAGGCGGCGCCATGCTGCCCACGGGCCGGGCCGTGGACCGGATCGAAAGGGTGGCCTGCACGCTGATCGACATGGGCATGCCCATCGTGGTGATGGATGCGGCCGATTTCGGCCTGAGCGGGCAGGAAACCCGCGAGGCGCTTGATGCCGACGCGGCGCTCAAGGCGCGGATCGAGGCGATCCGCCTGATCGCGGGGCCGATGATGGGCCTGGGCGATGTGCGCTTGAAAAGCGTGCCCAAGATGACGCTGGTGTCGCCCGCCCTGTCGGGTGGCACGATTTCGACGCGCAGCTTCATTCCCCACCGCTGTCATGCAACCATCGGGGTATTTGCCGCCGTCAGCGTGGCGGCCGCCTGTGTGTTGCCCGAGGGACCGGCGGCGCGGCTGGCTCAGCGGGCCGCAGGGGGGCTGTTTCGCATCGAACACCCCACGGGCGCCGCCGAGGTGATGCTGGATCGTGACGCAACAGGCGATGTGGTGGCTGCGGGCACCCTGCGCACCGCACGCAAGCTGATGGAGGGGCTGGTCTTTCCGGGGCCCGCCCGCGCCTAGCCCATGATCCCCTGATAGATCAGGCGCAGCGAGATCAGGATCAAAAGCGCATCGAGCGCGATCTTGAAATTCCGCTCGCTCATGCGGTTCAGCATCAGCCCGCCCGCATAGGTTCCCAAAAGACCTACCGCGATCATCGCCACAATCACCCCCGCCCAAGCGCCAAAGGCAAAGCCCAGGAAACCGAACACCAGCACCTTCAGCAGATGCTGCGCGGTCATCAGTGTCGCATGGGTGGCGACATGGGCATGGCGGTCAAGCCTGAAGGATTTGGTGAAATTGGCGACGAAGACCCCCGTCGCGCCGAAAAACATCGTCAGAAAGCTGGAAATGCCGCCCGCGAGCCAAGGCTGGCTGGTCAGCCAGGCGGGCGGCTTGGCCAGGACAGACCAGATGATGAACAGGCCCAGACCGATCTGAACCAGACTGGGCGGCAGATCGATCACCACCACCCCACCGATGGCCGATCCGATGACAGAGCCCAGCAAGAATCCCGGCAAGGCGGGCTTGTGGACAAAGCGCACCAGCATCGCCGCGCGCCCGGCGTTCGAGCCAAACTGAACCATCCCATGCACCGGGATGATCGCTGCGGGCGGCATGACGCTGGCCATCACCACCAAGACCAGCGCACCGCCCCCGATCCCCAGGGCCGCCGTGATGAACGAGCCGATAAAGCTTGCCCCCATCAAGGCCCAGAACGCCAGCTCGCTCAGCCCTTCGGGCAGTTGAAACAGCCCGTCAAGCATGTGGATGACACTGGTCAGGATGGTGCGAAAAACGCCTAGCGGCTTTCAATTCCTGCCCCTTCAAACAGGGTCCGTGGCGTGGGCACGAATACCTCCGCCTCCAAAGCGCCAAGCGCGCGGGACAGGCGCGCGCGCTCGGCCAACACATGGTTGAACTGCACATCGCACCCCGCGATCGGCGTCGGGTATTGCGTGATCTCCTTGGCGATGGCCGACAAGGCGCGGCGCAGCGCGGCTTGGGCGATATCGCGGCTCTCTTCGTAGTATTCGGCCATGGACGACCATCCGGAAATGCTTGCATACCTTGGTATGCAAATTTCAGGCACCTCTGCAAGTCCTAGGATTTCGCGGGATGCGCGCGCCGGATCACCGGGGATGCGATCTGGTCCGAGATCGGGACATCAACCAGCATCGCGCCCCCCTGCCCGGCGAATTCGGCGATCAACCCCGGCACAGCGGCCAGATCACCCACCCGCGCCCCCCTGATCCCGAAACCACGCGCGATGGCGGCCAGATCCGTATGGCCGAACACCGCGCCCGCATCCGACAGCCCCTCGGCCCTGAGCTTGTGAATTTCCGAGCCGTAAGCCCCGTCATTCAGGGCCACAATCAAGATCTTGAGCCGATGGCGCGCGATGGTTTCCAACTCCTGCACATGCATGAGCAAGCTGCCATCGCCGTCAAACAGCACCGTTGGCTGGTCAGGGCGTGCGGCGGCCACCCCCATGGCAAAGGCCAGCCCGTTGCCGATTGCGCCGAATTCGCGGATGGTCAGGAAACGCGCCTGCGCGCGCGATGGCATCTGGGCCACGAAATAGGAACAATGGCCCGAAGAATTCACCATCTCCCATGCCTGCGGCAGATGCGCCTCAAAAGCTGCCACCACATCGCGCGGATCATGCAGGCCGGGAATAGGGGCAAATTCGGTGCTGTCGGCGGGTGCAGTGGCAATCCAATGTGCCAGCGCCGCTGTGCGCCAGCCAAGATCACGGGGCGCAATGGCCGCCAGTAGCGCCTCGACCCCCAGGCTTGCGTCAGCGCGCAGATGGCTGTCGGCCGCGATGCGCCCTTGGGCAAGGGTCATGGGCTGGATGTCGATCTGAAGCACGCGTGCCTTGGGCCAAAGCTTGCCCCCATCGGCATTGTGATGGCTGAGCGAGGTGCCGACCGCCACGATCAGATCGGCCGTTGCAAAGCAATCGCGCGCCGTTTCCGTCGCAAAGCCGCCCGCGACATTGAGGTTGAACGGATGGCCTGCGAACAGCCCGCGCGCGGGCAGCGTGGTGGCCAACAGACCGCCCAAGCGATCCGCCAGAGCCGCGCAAGCGGGGCCCGCGCCGGCGTCAACTGCCCCCAGACCCGCCATGACAACAACCCGCTCAGCCCCCGCCACCAGCGCCACCGCACGCGCCAGATCATCGGGGTTGGGCGGCATGGGCGATGCCGTGGGCATCAGATCGGCCGAAGCGGCGGGCAAGCCATCCGGCCCGGCCCATGCGGCGTTTTGCAGATCAAAGGGAATGCCCACCACCACCGGCGCGCGCGTCATCCGCGCCTCAAGAAAGGCATCGCGCAAGCCTTCGGCCAGACGCGCGGGGTGGTGCAACGCGCGGTAACTGGCCCCCGTCGCGGTCACAAAGGGGGCTTGATCGATCATCTGGTTGTACCAGGCCGATTTCAACGGCGCCTCACCCGCGAGGACCACCAGCGGAATGCGCGCGCGCACCGCCGCAGGCAGCGCCGTGGTCAGCTGTGTCAGGCCGGGGCCGCAGGTGACGGTGGCAAAGCCCACCCCGCCCGTTTTGCGCGCATGCGCCATTGCGGCGGCTACGGCGCAATGTTCATGGCGGACATAGATCATCGCGCACCCCGTCTCGGCCAGACGGGTGGCAAAGTTCATGTTCGCGTCCCCAAGCAGCGCAAAGCAGACACCGGGGCGTTCTTGGGCGGCCACATCGGCCAGGATGTCAAAGGCATGCCGCCCGGTGCTTGAACCGCCCACCGCGCCAATCACCCCTGCAACAGGCCCGGCGGGATCATCGCATGGCCCCGCGCGATCATGCGCGCCGTGCGCACCAGCCCCGCCGATTTCATCACGAAACCCGCCGCGGTCTGGTCGTAATCCACCGTCACCTCGATGATGCCCATGGGATGCTCGATCATCATCAGGGCGGGCACCTCATTGGGGATGACGCCCAGACCATCAGCGACGGTGCCGGGGGTCAGCGTACAGGCCGCAAGGCACTGGCTGCCCGTGACCGCCATCGAGGGGTGGCAATTCCACGGCATGAAATAGCGCGCCGAGATCGCGCCGCCGTGGCGGGGGGCGGACAAAAGCCCGATCTTGGGCATGACGGATTTGGTCACATCGCCCAGGCCCATGCGCCGCCCGGCTTCCAGCCGCATGGGTTCCATCCTGGCGTAAAGGTCGCGGTTGGCGTCCAGTTCCTCGGCGGTCTCATATCCGGTCAGGCCGAAATCGGCGGCGCGCGCGATCATCATCGGCATGGCCACATCCATCAAGGTGACCTCGATCCCGTCGATCACATCGCGGGGCTTGCCCGTCGGCAAAAATGCCCCGCAAGACGAGCCCACGACATCCAGAAATTGCAGCCCGACGGGGGCCGCCGTACCGGGCACGCCGTCGATCGCGGTTGAGCCCTCATAACTGACGCGCCCGCCGGGTGTCTGGACCCGCGCCTCGACCGTGGCGCCGGTGTTGACGGCCCGGATGCGCACAAGCGTGACACCGTCTTGCGCGGCCACCAGCCCCATCTCGATCGCGGCCGGCCCCACCCCCACCAGAATATTGCCGCAGGTGGGCTTGAAATCGACCAGCGCCTCTTCGACCGCCACCTGTCCAAAAAAGTAATCCACATCGATCCCCGGCTCATCGGAGCGTGACAGCATCGCCACCTTGGTGGTCACGGCCACGCCGCCGCCAAGACCGTCGATGTTTTGCGGATGGCCCGCACCCACAACGGCCACCAGCACGCGCGCGAGCGCTTCGCGATCCTCGGGCAGATCGGCGCGGTTGAAATACGGCCCGCGCGAGGTGCCGCCGCGCATGAACAAAAAGGGGATCGCGTCTTGATAGAGTGAGGTCGTCATTTTGATCATCTCAAGTGAAGGGCCAGGGCAGGTCGAAATAGCTTTGCAACAGACCCGGCGGGAAATCGCGGTTCAGAAGATCGGCGAAAAACAGGATGAAGCCAATCCCGATTGCGGCAAAGAGCACAGCTTTGGCCCATGTCAGACCCGCCCTGACCCGGAAAAAGCCCACAAAGAACAAGCCCAAGGCGATGACAAAGCCAAACAGCCCCGTCAGCGCCAGAAGGCCAAAGAACCA
>NZ_CALAHQ010000028.1 GCF_937892565.1 uncultured Roseicyclus sp.
GGCGCGGATCGCACCGACGCGCCAGACAGGGCGGTGTCGAAGATCCTCGCCTGAGTGCTGGGGGCGGTTATCTGCCCCTTTGCATTCGACACTCGGAATGGGCCGCCCTGCGGGGCGGCCTTTTTCATGCCTGACTGGCTGGCTGCGGATGCTTCAGGGCCTCGTCGGCCCGGGCGGTCAGCGCGTCCATGAAGCCGCCCAGATCCGCGGCAAGGCGCGTTGCCTCTGCGTCGCTCAACCGCTCTGGCACCCTTTGGTCCCACTGTTGCCAAAGCAGCACCAACCGGCCGAAGGGCAGGGGGAAATGCAGCCGGTCCCATGTGCGCCAGCGCCAGACCCGCGATCCGGCAAAGCTGAAGGCCACGATCGGCACCTGGGCCGCGCGCGCCCATCGAATGGGCGTATCCTTTGCCACACGGGCCGGGCCGCGTGGCCCGTCGGGGGAAATGCCGATCGACACGCCCTGGCGCAGGCCCGTCAGGATCTGGCGCATTTCCGGGGTGCCAAGCGTGCCCTTGGGCATCGGCACCGAGCCATAGCCGAAATGCTGGTGAATCCAGCCCACAACCCGCCCCGCCCGGCCCGCCGAGGTCAGGCTTTGACAGCGCGCGCGCGTCAGGTCGAACATCCAGGGCGTCAGCATGATCCGCTGATGCCAGCATACGATGATGACCGCGCCATGTGCCTCGATCAGGCGCGCCACCGCGTCCCAGCCTTGGGCATCGCGCCGCGATGTCGCCCAGACCAGACGCAGCCACAGGCCGAACACCGCCGCGATGGCCCGGTTCAATCCCCGGCTCGAGGCGATGCGTCGTCGCAGGCTCATGGATCCCTCCCTTGTCGCGCTGGTATTGATTGGACGGGATCGGCGATGCGGTCAATCCGGCCTGTCCCCGATCAGGGACATCGATGCCCTGCGCCGCTTTCGCATCTGGACAAGCCCGCCAAATCGCCCTATCCCCACCCCCGGCCTAGGGGTGTAGCTCAGTTGGTAGAGCATCGGATTCCAAATCCGACGGTCGGGGGTTCGAGTCCCTCCGCCCCTGCCAGGATCCAGGTTTCATGACAGCCATCGTCAGGCGCCGGCCCATCGGCGCAAAAGCCAATACCATTGGTCAGGGTGTTCACGGATGCGCGCCGACAGGCTGTCGTTGAAGGCCTGTGTCATGGTCTGTGCATCGCCATGCGGGATCGGCGCTTCGAAGACCACGTCAAAGCGGTCGCCCTCGGGGCAGCGGATGCCATAGGCGGGCACCATCGCAAGATCGTATTTCAGCGCCAGTTGTGCCGCCGCCAGCGATGTCAGCGCCGGGCGGCCCAGAAACGGAAGCCGCACGCCTTCGGCGTATTTCTCGTCGAGCATGATCGCCATGAAGCCCCCGGCGCGCAGATGTCGCACCAGAGCCGTGGTGCCGATCCGGCCGGTTTCCAGAATGGGTTTGCCACCGGCCTCGATCCCCGCAAGCAGGCGGCGCTGGTAATGCGGATTGGTCTGGGGCCGGTAGACGGCACCGGTTTCCATGCCACGGGCTTTCAGCACGGCGCGCACCGCTTCCCATTGGCCAAAATGCCCCGAGACGATCAGCGCGCCCTTGCCCGCCGCGCGCGCGGCCTCCAGCGCGGCCATCCCCGGTCCCGAGACGGTGAAGCGATCCTGGCGGGTCTGAAATTCCGCGCAATGATAGATTTCGAACAGGGTCTGGCCCATCTGGCGGCCCATGGCACCGCTCAGCCGTGCGCGGTCGCGGCGGGGCATGTCCGGAAAGATGTGACGCACTTCGCGGTCAAAGCGGCGCCGGGCCAAGGGAAACCACCGCATCACCGCGCCGATGGCCGAGCCCAGAGCGCGCGAGCGCACCTCGAAGCTGCGCCAACGCGACCATGTCAGCGCCGATAACAGGGGAATGTAGCGCAGATGGTTCCAGGTCGAACGGATCGGTCGCGAAAACATATCCCTTAAATGACCAGTTGATGCGCCGTTGCCAAGCCAAAACCGGCGCGCAGGCAGGCTTCGCCTTGCACCGGGCCGTCGACATGCGTATATCCGCCGCGACCAGACGCAAGAGATGACCCATGGCCAACCCGTTCCAGTTCCTCCAGCAGACCCGCAGCGAGATCGCCAAGGTCGTCTGGCCCTCGCGCCGCGAAGTGCTGGTGACCACCGCGATGGTGTTTTTGCTGGCCGTCGTCTTTGCGATCTTTTTCTTCTTCGTGGATTTGCTGATCCGCAACGGTCTGGAGATGATCCTGACGGTCTTCGGGTAAGGGCTGTGCGCCCTTGATTTTCCGAAGGCAGGGGGATAAGCGGCAAGCAAATCCTCCGGAATGATGGCGTGCATCGAGTCGTGATGCACGCTGTTTCTTTTTCGGGCGCCCGCTTGGGGCATTGAAGTGAAACGAAAAAACGGCGTCTGTGCAGGCGTCCGGTGCAAGGAACGGGATCACGATGGCGAAACGGTGGTATTCGGTCAGCGTCCTTTCGAATTTCGAAAAGCGGATCGCGGAACAGATCCGCACGGCCGTGGCCGAAAAACATCTCGAAGAGGTGATCGAAGAGGTTCTGGTCCCCGAAGAGGATGTGATCGAAATTCGTCGGGGCAAGAAAGTGACCGTGCCGCGCCGCTTCATGCCGGGCTATGTGCTGGTGCGCATGGAGATGACCGATCAGGCCTATCATGCGATCAATTCGATTCCCCGCGTCACCGGGTTCCTCGGGCCACAAGGCCGCCCCATGCCCATGCGCGACGAAGAGGTAAACACCATCCTCAACCGGGTGGTCGAAGGCGAAGCCTCGCCGCGGTACACCATCACCTTCGACATCGGTGAGAAGGTCAAGGTCAATGACGGGCCCTTCGAGGGCTTTGACGGGATGGTCGAAGACGTCGACGAGGGCAACCAGCGCCTCAAGGTTTCGGTGTCGATCTTTGGCCGGGCCACCCCGGTCGAGTTGGAATTCACTCAGGTCGCCAAGCAGGGCTGAGGTTTTCCATTTGAATACGGGTCCGTTTCGCGGTACCCGGCCGGAGTTGTCGGATGGGTGTCGTGCCCGATCCGATTCCCACGTGGGAGGCGAGGCGGTCGCGACCGTCGGACCGGACCACGTCCACAAAGGCCAAGGGGCGCGCCCCGCGGCTGTTGGCATGAAGGAGATGGCCAGATGGCCAAGAAGCTTATCGGCAAGATGAAACTGCAGATCAAGGCGGGGCAAGCCACCCCGTCCCCGCCTGTTGGTCCCGCTCTGGGTCAACGCGGCCTGAACATCATGGAATTCTGCAAGGCGTTCAACGCCCGGACGCAGGATCTGGAATTGGGCGCACCTTGCCCGACCGTGATCAGCTATTATCAGGACAAGTCCTTCACGATGGAAATCAAGACGTCGCCCGCGTCCTATTTCCTCAAGAAGGCGGCGGGTCTCAAGCCCGTGGGCAAGCGCAATCGCGCCAAGGCATCGGCCAAGCCGGGCCGTGATGTGGTGGGCACGATCACCACAGCCCAGTTGCGTGAAATCGCCGAGGCCAAGATGAAGGACCTCAGCGCAAATGACATCGAAGCAGCGATGCAGATCATCCTGGGCTCTGCCCGGACGATGGGCATCGAGGTGAAAGGGTAAGCCATGGCCAAGATTGCAAAACGCCTTCAGGCAGCCCGTGGCGCCTTTGACGGCAAGGAAGATATCTCGGTCGAAGCGGCGCTGTCGCTGATCAAGGCCAACGCCTCGGCCAAGTTCGATGAGACCATCGAGATCGCGATGAATCTGGGCGTCGATCCGCGCCATGCGGACCAGATGGTTCGTGGCACGGTGAACCTGCCCAATGGCACCGGCAAGACGGTGCGCGTGGCGGTGTTCGCCCGTGGCGCCAAGGCTGACGAAGCCAAGGCCGCCGGGGCCGACATCGTGGGCGCCGAAGACCTGATGGACTCCATCATGGGTGGCAAGATCGACTTCGATCGTTGCATCGCCACCCCGGACATGATGCCCATCGTGGGCCGTCTGGGCAAGATCCTCGGGCCGCGCAACCTGATGCCGAACCCCAAGATCGGCACCGTCACCATGGACGTCAAGGATGCCGTTCAGGCAGCCAAGGGCGGTCAGGTGCAATTCAAGGTCGAAAAAGCGGGCATCATCCATGCCGGTATCGGCAAGGTCAGCTTTGATGAGGCAAAGCTTGCCGAAAACGTGCGCGCCTTTGTCGAAGCGGTCAGCAAGGCCAAGCCTGCGGGTGCCAAGGGGTCTTATCTCAAGCGGGTCTCGCTGAGCTCGACCATGGGCCCGGGCGTTTCGGTCAGCCTCGACAGCGCCACCGGCAACTGAGCCGACCCAGAGCGGAATGCACGAAAGCGGGCAGAAATGCCCGCTTTTTTCGTTCAAATGCGACCGATCAAGGCACCTGAAGTGCGCAGATGCCACAAAATCCGTGGATGATCGCTTTGGCTGCGACTGCACGGCTACGTCATCTTTCCATGGGTGCGCTTCGGGGCTTGGCACCCGCCCGGAATGGGGCTAGTCAGCACAGACGCAAAGAGCGGGCGATTCGTCGCTCGCTTTTTGCTTTCGTCCGAGACGGTGGGTTGGGGTGATAACTCCGGTAAATCCTGCCCGAGGCGGGATCAGACCGAACAGCCAAGAGCTCAGCGTTGAGCGCCTGGTGGTCTTGGACCCGTGACCAACGGACCAAAACCGCCGGAGCGATCCGGTAGAACTGAGCCGGGGTTTCCCAAGTCAACTGGGGCCCCAAAACTGGAGTAAACCTGTGGATAGAGCCCAGAAAGAGAAAGTGGTCGAGGAACTCGGCCAGATCTTCGAAAGCTCTGGCGTCGTGGTAGTGGCACACTATCAGGGCCTCACGGTTGCCGAGATGCAAGACCTGCGCGCCCGCGTTCGCGGTGTAGGCGGGGCCTTGCGTGTCGCCAAGAACAAGCTCGCCAAGATCGCCCTTGAAGGCACCGATGTCGCTGGCATCGCGGGTCTTCTGACGGGCATGACCGTTCTCGCCTATTCCGAAGACCCGGTCGCAGCCGCCAAGGCCGCGGACGAGTACGCCAAGGCCAATGACAAATATGTCATCCTTGGCGGTGCAATGGGTGGGACCGTTCTGACTGCTGACGGTGTGAAGGCCGTCGCAAAGATGCCGTCGCGCGAAGAGCTTATCGCTCAGGTCGTGTCTTGCATCGGCGCGCCCGCTTCCAACATCGCCGGCGCCATTGGCGCACCTGCTTCGAATATCGCCTCCATCCTTTCGACCATCGAAGAGAAGGCGGCGTAAGCAACCCGACCCTGACCCGCACTTGCGGCGTTGGAACCCCCATTCTTACATACGGAACGTGAAAAATGGCTGATCTGAAGAAACTCGCGGAAGAGATCGTCAATCTGACCCTCCTGCAGGCGCAGGAACTCAAGACGATCCTCAAGGATGAATACGGCATCGAGCCCGCCGCCGGCGGCGCTGTGATGATGGCTGCCCCGGCCGATGGTGCTGGCGCTGCCGCTGTGGAAGAAAAGACCGAATTCGACGTCATCTTGAAGGATGCCGGCGCACAGAAGATCAACGTGATCAAAGAAGTGCGCGCGCTGACCGGTCTGGGCCTGAAAGAAGCCAAGGATCTGGTGGAAGCCGGCGGCAAGATCAAAGAAGCCGTGTCCAAGACCGAAGCCGAAGGCGTCAAGGCCAAGCTGGAAGCGGCTGGCGCCGTGGTCGAGCTGGGCTGAGCTGCCGCGACCGGCATGCCCCAGACGGGCGTGTCGACATCAAGACAGGCTGGGCTCGGACATATCCGGGCCCAGCCGTCGGCGTCTTGGCAAGGGCCCTGCGATCAGGGGTGTTTTCCAAGACGGTGGCATCAGGATCGGGATCTGCCGGTGGGACGGCAGACAGATTGGTCCGTCATCTCTTGTTTCAGGGTGCTGTTCCGCCGAGGCCCCGACGGCGAGAACGGCACAGCGAAACACATGGAAAGGTGCGTTAGAGCATGGCTCAGACCTACGCAGGCCAGAAGCGAATCCGCAAATACTTTGGCAAGATCCGCGAAGTTCTTGAAATGCCGAACCTCATCGAGGTTCAGAAATCCTCCTATGATCTGTTCCTGAATTCCGGCGATGGCGACAAGCCGCGCGACGGCGAAGGCATCATGGGCGTGTTCCAGTCGGTGTTCCCGATCAAGGATTTCAACGAAACCGCCGTTCTTGAATTCGTCAAATACGAGCTGGAAGAGCCCAAGTTCGACGTCGAGGAATGCCAGCAGCGCGATCTGACCTATGCGGCACCGCTCAAGGTCACGCTGCGTCTGATCGTGTTCGATGTCGATGTGGATACCGGCGCGAAATCGGTGAAGGACATCAAGGAACAAGACGTGTTCATGGGCGACATGCCGCTCATGACGCCCAACGGCACCTTCATCGTCAACGGCACCGAGCGCGTGATCGTCTCGCAGATGCATCGCTCGCCCGGTGTGTTTTTCGACCATGACAAGGGCAAGACGCATTCCTCGGGCCGTCTGCTGTTTGCCTGCCGCATCATTCCCTATCGCGGATCGTGGCTGGATTTCGAATTCGATGCCAAGGACATGGTCTTTGCCCGCATCGACCGCCGCCGCAAGCTGCCGGTGACCACGCTGCTTTATGCGCTGGGTCTGTCGCAAGAAGGCATCATGGATGCCTATTACAACACCGTCACCTTCAAGATGGAAAAGAACCGCGGCTGGGCCACGCGCTTTTTCCCCGAGCGGGTGCGCGGCACGCGTCCGACATTCGATCTGGTCGATGCCGCCACCGGCGAAGTGATTGCCAAGGCCGGCGAAAAGGTCACGCCGCGCACCGTCAAGCGCTTGATCGACGAGGCCAAGGTTACCGAGATCTTGCTGCCCTTCGAGCAGATCATCGGCCGCTATGCGGCCAAGGACATGATCAACGAAGTCACCGGCGCGATCTATGTCGAAGCCGGCGAAGAGCTGACCTGGGATATCGGCCGTGACGGCGAAGTGTCGGGCGGCACGCTCAAGGCGTTGATCGATGCCGGCATCACCGAGGTTCCGGTGCTCGACATCGACAATATTGCGGTCGGTGGCTACATCCGCGCCACCATGGCCGCCGACAAGAACCTCAGCCGCGATGGCGCGCTGATGGACATCTACCGCGTCATGCGCCCCGGTGAGCCGCCGACGGTCGAGGCGGCGTCGATCCTGTTCGATCAGCTCTTCTTCGACAGCGAGCGCTACGATCTGTCCGCCGTGGGGCGGGTCAAGATGAACATGCGTCTGGATCTGGATGCACCCGACACGCTGCGCACGCTGCGCCGCGACGACATCATCGCCTGCATCAAGGCCTTGGTCGAATTGCGCGACGGCAAGGGCGACATCGATGACATCGATCATCTGGGCAATCGCCGCGTGCGGTCGGTTGGCGAATTGATGGAAAACCAGTACCGCGTGGGTCTGTTGCGCATGGAGCGCGCGATCAAGGAACGCATGTCCTCGGTCGAGATCGACACGGTCATGCCGCAAGATCTGATCAACGCCAAACCGGCAGCGGCTTCGGTGCGCGAATTCTTTGGCTCAAGCCAGTTGTCGCAGTTCATGGACCAGACCAACCCGCTGTCCGAAGTGACGCACAAGCGCCGCCTGTCGGCGCTCGGGCCGGGCGGTCTGACACGCGAACGCGCGGGCTTCGAAGTGCGCGACGTGCACCCGACGCATTATGGCCGGATGTGCCCCATCGAAACGCCCGAAGGGCCGAACATCGGCCTGATCAACAGCCTAGCCACCTTCGCACGGGTCAACAAATACGGCTTCATCGAGACCCCCTATCGCAAGGTCAAGGACGGCCAGGTCACCGATGAGGTGGTCTACATGTCCGCAACCGAGGAAATGCGCCACACCGTGGCGCAGGCCAACGCCAACCTCAGCGACAGCGGCCAGTTCCTCAATGAAATGGTCAACACCCGTCAGGCCGGTGAATACACGCTCGCGCCCCGCGATCAGGTCGATCTGATCGACGTGTCGCCCAAGCAGCTGGTGTCTGTCGCGGCGTCCTTGATCCCCTTTCTCGAGAACGACGACGCCAACCGCGCGCTGATGGGCTCGAACATGCAGCGTCAGGCGGTGCCGCTGTTGCAAGCCGATGCCCCCTTCGTGGGCACCGGCATCGAACGCAAGGTTGCCATCGACAGCGGCGCGGCCATTCAGGCGCGCCGCGCCGGGATCGTCGATCAGGTCGACGCCCAGCGGATCGTGGTGCGTGCCACCGAGGATCTGCAACTGGGCGACGCAGGCGTCGATATCTACCGCCTGCGCAAATTCCAGCGCTCGAACCAGAACACCTGCATCAATCAGCGCCCGCTGATCAAGGTGGGCGACGTGGTCGGCAAGGGTGAGGTCATCGCCGATGGCCCCAGCACGGATATGGGGGAACTGGCGCTCGGCAAGAATGTCGTCGTGGCCTTCATGCCGTGGAACGGCTACAATTACGAAGACTCGATCCTGATTTCCGAGCGCATCGTGCGCGACGACGTCTTTACCTCGATCCATATCGAGGAATTCGAGGTCGCAGCCCGCGACACCAAGCTTGGGCCCGAGGAAATCACCCGCGACATCCCCAATGTGGGCGAGGAAGCCCTGCGCAACCTCGATGAGGCGGGCATCGTCTATATCGGTGCGGACGTGGGCCCGGGCGACATTCTGGTGGGCAAGATCACCCCCAAGGGCGAAAGCCCGATGACGCCCGAGGAAAAGCTTCTGCGCGCGATTTTCGGCGAAAAGGCATCCGATGTGCGCGACACGTCGTTGCGGCTGCCGCCCGGCGATTTCGGCACGGTCGTGGAGGTGCGCGTCTTCAACCGCCATGGCGTGGAAAAGGACGAACGCGCGCTTCAGATCGAACGCGAGGAAGTCGAGCGTCTGGCCCGTGACCGCGACGATGAGCTGACGATCCTCGAGCGCAACATCTATGCGCGCCTCAAGTCCATGATCCTGGGCAAGACCGCCGTGAAGGGGCCCAAGGGCATCAAGTCCGGGTCGGACATCACCGAGGATCTGCTCGACACGCTCAGCCGCGGCCAGTGGTGGCAGCTTGCCCTTGGCGATGAAAAAGACGCAGCCGAGGTCGAAGCGCTCAACCAGCAGTTCGAGGCGCAAAAGCGCGCGCTCGATCACCGCTTCGAGGACAAGGTCGAAAAGGTCCGCCGCGGCGATGATCTGCCCCCCGGCGTGATGAAGATGGTCAAGGTCTTCATCGCCGTGAAGCGCAAGCTTCAGCCCGGCGACAAGATGGCCGGCCGTCACGGCAACAAGGGCGTGGTGTCCAAGGTCGTGCCCATGGAAGACATGCCCTTCCTTGAGGATGGCACCCCCGTCGACATGGTTCTCAACCCGCTGGGCGTGCCGTCGCGCATGAATGTGGGCCAGATCCTTGAAACCCATATGGGGTGGGCTGCACGGGCATTGGGTCTCAAGATCGACGAGGCGCTCGATGAATATCGCCGCTCGGGTGACATGACGCCCGTGCGTGAGGCGCTGCGTCTTGCCTATGGCGACGAGGTCTATGACGACGCCTTTGGCCCGATGGACGAGGATCAGGTGATCGAAAGCGCGGGCACCGTGACCCGTGGCGTGCCGATCGCAACGCCTGTGTTCGACGGCGCCAAGGAGGCCGATGTCAATGATGCGCTGGCGCGCGCGGGTTTTGACACCTCGGGTCAGTCGGTGCTGTTTGATGGCCGCACGGGCGAGCGTTTCGCCCGCAAGGTCACGGTGGGGGTGAAATACCTGCTCAAGCTGCACCATCTGGTCGATGACAAGATCCACGCCCGCTCGACCGGCCCCTACAGCCTCGTTACCCAGCAGCCGCTGGGCGGCAAGGCCCAGTTCGGCGGCCAGCGCTTTGGCGAGATGGAGGTCTGGGCGCTGGAAGCCTATGGCGCCGCCTACACCTTGCAGGAAATGCTGACGGTGAAGTCGGACGACGTGGCGGGCCGCACCAAGGTCTACGAGTCGATCGTCAAGGGTGAGGACAATTTCGAGGCCGGCGTGCCGGAATCGTTCAACGTTCTCGTCAAGGAGGTCCGGGGTCTGGGCCTCAACATGGAACTCCTGGATGCGGAGGAAGAGGAATAACGCCGAATATTCGTACGAATATTCGCATTTGCGATCCTTCGTACGAAGGATCGCACCTCCCCCGCCTCAAGCTTAGGAACCGATCATGAACCAGGAACTGACAAACAACCCCTTCAACCCGCTGACCCCGCCCAAGGCATTCGACGAGATCAAGGTCTCGCTGGCCTCGCCCGAGCGCATCCTCAGCTGGTCCTTCGGCGAGATCAAGAAACCCGAAACGATCAACTACCGCACCTTCAAGCCCGAGCGTGACGGCCTGTTCTGTGCCCGCATCTTCGGGCCGATCAAGGATTACGAGTGCCTGTGCGGCAAGTACAAGCGGATGAAATATCGTGGCGTCGTCTGCGAGAAGTGCGGCGTGGAAGTGACGCTGCAAAAGGTCCGCCGCGAGCGCATGGGCCATATCGAACTGGCAGCCCCCGTCGCCCACATCTGGTTCCTGAAATCGCTTCCCTCCCGCATCGGCCTGATGCTCGACATGACGTTGCGCGATCTTGAACGCATTCTCTACTTCGAAAACTATGTCGTGATCGAGCCGGGCCTGACCGATCTGTCCTATGGGCAACTGATGAGCGAAGAGGAATTCCTCGACGCGCAAGACGCCTATGGATCTGACGCCTTCAGCGCCAATATCGGGGCCGAAGCGATCCGCGAGATGCTGGCCAATATCGACCTCGAGGCCGAGGCCAACACGCTGCGCGAGGAACTCAAGGAAGCCACGGGCGAGCTGAAGCCGAAAAAGATCATCAAGCGTTTGAAGATCGTTGAAAGCTTCCTTGACTCCGGCAACCGCCCCGAATGGATGGTTCTGACCGTGATCCCCGTGATCCCGCCGGAACTGCGCCCGCTGGTGCCGCTGGACGGGGGCCGGTTCGCGACCTCGGATCTCAACGATCTTTATCGCCGCGTCATCAATCGCAACAACCGCCTGAAGCGGCTGATCGAATTGCGCGCGCCCGACATCATCGTGCGCAACGAAAAGCGGATGCTGCAAGAAGCGGTTGATGCGCTGTTTGACAATGGCCGCCGGGGCCGCGTGATCACGGGGGCCAACAAGCGCCCGCTGAAATCGCTCTCCGACATGCTCAAGGGCAAGCAGGGCCGGTTCCGCCAGAACCTGCTGGGCAAGCGGGTGGACTTTTCGGGCCGTTCGGTCATCGTGACCGGCCCCGAGTTGAAACTGCACCAGTGCGGCCTGCCCAAGAAGATGGCGCTCGAGCTGTTCAAGCCCTTCATCTATTCGCGGCTGGAGGCAAAGGGCCTGTCTTCGACCGTGAAACAGGCGAAAAAGCTGGTCGAGAAAGAGCGCCCCGAGGTCTGGGATATCCTCGACGAGGTGATCCGCGAACACCCCGTGCTGCTCAACCGCGCGCCCACGCTGCACCGTCTGGGCATTCAGGCCTTTGAGCCAGTGCTGATCGAGGGCAAGGCGATCCAGCTGCATCCGCTGGTCTGCTCTGCCTTCAATGCCGATTTCGACGGTGACCAGATGGCCGTGCACGTTCCGCTGAGCCTTGAGGCACAGCTTGAAGCGCGCGTGTTGATGATGTCGACCAACAACGTTCTGTCGCCCGCCAATGGTGCGCCGATCATCGTTCCCTCGCAGGACATGATCCTTGGCCTCTATTACGTCACGCTTGAGCGGGAGGGGATGCCCGGTCAGGACATGGTCTTTGCCGATGTGAACGAGATCCGCCATGCGCTGGACGCGGGCGCATTGCATCTGCATGCCCGCATCAAGGCGCGCATCAAGCAGATCGACGAAGAAGGCAACGAGGTCTGGCGCCGTTTCGACACGACCGCAGGCCGCGCGCTGTTGGGCGATCTTCTGCCGCTCAACGCCAAGGCGCCCTTTGATCTGGTCAACCGGCTGTTGCGCAAGAAAGAGGTGCAGCAGGTCATCGACACCGTCTACCGCTATTGCGGCCAGAAAGAGTCGGTGATCTTTTGCGACCAGATCATGGGCATGGGTTTCCGCGAGGCATTCAAGGCCGGCATTTCCTTTGGCAAGGATGACATGGTCATCCCCGACACCAAATGGGCGCTGGTCGACGAAACCCGCGATCAGGTCAAGGAATTCGAACAGCAGTACATGGACGGCCTGATCACTCAGGGCGAAAAGTACAACAAGGTCATCGATGCCTGGTCGAAAGCCAACGACAAGGTCACCGATGCGATGATGGCGACCATTTCGGCCAAGAAGTTCGACGCCAACGGCGCCGAGCTGGAACCGAATTCCGTCTACATGATGGCCCATTCGGGCGCGCGGGGGTCGGTCACGCAGATGAAGCAGCTGGGCGGCATGCGCGGCCTGATGGCCAAGCCCTCTGGCGAGATCATCGAAACGCCGATCATCTCGAACTTCAAGGAAGGTCTGACCGTTCTTGAATACTTCAACTCGACCCATGGTGCGCGCAAGGGTCTGTCGGACACCGCGCTCAAGACCGCCAACTCGGGCTATCTGACCCGCCGTCTGGTCGATGTGGCGCAAGATTGCATCATCCGGATGGAAGATTGCGGCACCGAGAACGTGATCACCGCAACCGCCGCCGTCAATGACGGTGAGGTTGTGGCGTCGCTGGCCGAGCGTATCCTTGGCCGGACCGCGGGCGAGGATATCCTTGTGCCCGGCACCGATGAGGTCATCGTCGCCAAGGGTGAGCTGATCGACGAACGCCGCGCCGACGCGGTCGAGGCCGCCGGCGTGCAGACCTGCAAGATCCGCAGCCCGCTGACCTGCGAGGCCGAAGAAGGCGTCTGCGCGTCGTGCTATGGCCGTGACCTTGCACGCGGCACGCGGGTCAACACCGGCGAAGCGGTCGGCATCATCGCCGCCCAGTCGATCGGTGAACCCGGCACGCAGCTGACGATGCGGACCTTCCACATCGGCGGCGTGGCCCAAGGCGCGCAGCAATCCTTCCAGGAAGCGAATGTCGAAGGCATCGTCAGCTTCGCCAATCCCAACCTGCTGAAGAACCCCAGCGGCGAACAGGTCGTGATGGGCCGCAACATGCAGCTTGTCATCACCGATGATCAGGGTGCCGAACGCGCCGCGTTCAAGCTGGGCTATGGCACCAAGGTCCATGTCGAACAGGGCCGCAAGGTCACCCGTGGCGACCGGCTGTTCGAATGGGATCCCTATACCTTGCCGATCATCGCCGAAAAAACCGGTACGGTGAAATTCGTCGATCTGATCTCGGGCTTCTCGATCCGTGAGGAAACCGATGACGCCACCGGCATGACGCAAAAGATCGTGTCCGACTGGCGCACGGCGCCCAAGGGCAACGAGATGAAGCCCGAGATCCTGATTGTCGACGCCGAGGGCCAGCCCGTCCGCAACGAGGCCGGCAACCCGGTCACCTATCCGATGTCGGTGGATGCGATCTTGTCGATCGAGGATGGCCAGACCATTCAGGCCGGCGAAGTCGTGGCGCGCATCCCGCGCGAAGGTGCCAGGACCAAGGACATCACCGGGGGTCTTCCCCGCGTGGCGGAATTGTTCGAAGCCCGGCGTCCCAAGGATCACGCCATCATCGCCGAGATCGACGGCTATGTTAAATTCGGACGCGATTTCAAGAACAAGCGCCGGATCACCATCGTTCCGGTCGATGACAGCCTTGCGCCCGTCGAATACATGGTTCCCAAGGGCAAGCACATTCCCGTGGCCGAAGGCGACTATGTCCAGAAGGGCGATTACGTCATGGATGGCAATCCCGCCCCCCATGACATCCTGGCGATCATGGGTGTCGAGGCGCTGGCCGAATACATGATCAACGAGGTGCAGGAGGTCTATCGTCTTCAGGGCGTGAAGATCAACGACAAGCATATCGAGGTGATCGTGCGTCAGATGCTCCAGAAATTGGAAATCCTGGACAGCGGGGAAACCACGCTGCTCAAGGGCGAACATGTGGACAAGGCCGAACTGGACGCGATGAACGCCAAGGCCGAAGCCGAAGGCCGCCGTCCGGCCGCGGCACAGGCGATCTTGTTGGGCATCACCAAGGCGTCGCTGCAGACCCGCAGCTTCATCTCGGCGGCCTCCTTCCAGGAAACGACCCGCGTGCTGACCGAGGCTTCGGTTCAGGGCAAGGTCGACAAGCTGGTGGGCCTCAAGGAGAACGTCATCGTCGGCCGTCTGATCCCGGCGGGCACGGGTGGCGCGACCCAACGTGTGGAGCGCATCGCCAAGGCCCGCGACATGGCCGTGATCGAAGCCGCGCGCGCCGAAGCCGAAACCGCTGTGGCCCTTGCGGCACCGGTGATGGCCTCGGCCGAAACCGGCGACGAGACAGAATAGGCGCGCAGGCGCCCGTTGGAACCAAAACGCCCCGTCGGTTTCGATGGGGCGTTTTTTTGTGCCAATGACACATCGCAAGGCGTATCGCTTTTGGCCGTTTGGGGGTGTTTCGTTTGTCTGGGCTTTCGCCTAAGCTGAACCGGACAGTTGCTTAGATTGGCACCATGGGTCACCGCGAAGACAACCAGATCATTGGCGTTTGCCGCTTTTCCTATCTGGGAACGCTTGGTTTCAAGGCCCATGACACGCATCGCGAAGACCTGGCCGACATGTTGTATGATGAGCAGCGCATGCAGCGCCGCTTTGCCTATTTCGAAAACATCTGTCTGCCATCTCTGGCTGCGCAAACCGATATGGACTTTCGTCTGGTCGTGCTGACCGGCGACAGCATGCCCTTGCGCTGGCACCAGCGGTTGCAGGATTTGCAGCGGCACCACCCCTTTGTGGATCTTTGTGTGCTGGCACCCGCAGGGCCGGTCAATTCGACACGGCGCGCCTTTCGTCAGGCATGGAATGGGCGCGCGTCCTTTATCACCGGCTTTCGCATCGATGATGATGATGCGGTCGCACGCGACTACATCGCGCGCACGCGCAAGATTGCCGATCAGCTTTTGGCCTTGGGCTGGGCCGATGCGCAAACCCTTGCCGCGATCTGTTTTCACCGTGGCATCTATTGGGACATGTCGGCCCCCGAGGATCGGCAGTTCTGGGATCATGCCGAGAAAGAGCCGCTGGGTCTGGCCGCCGCGATGATCATGACATCGGATGCGCGGCCCAATATCTTCCGGTGGAACCACCGCCATCTGGCCAGCGCGGTGCGGTGCTGGATCGATCCGGGCGACATCATGTTCTTGCGCACATTGCATGGCCATAACGACAGCGACCGTACCATCCCGCCCCATGCCAGCGCCCTGTCGCCCGGGGTGGCCCGCAGACTGTTGCGCGACCGCTTTGCCCTTTCGCCCGCCGCATTGCAGCGCATGGCCCAAGATGCGACGGGCGACAGCCCATGACCGCGCCCCTCAGTCCCAACCAGAAAGGTGCGCTTTACATGACGCTGTCGATGGCGGCGTTCATCGGCAATGATGCGTGCGTCAAGCTGGTCGCCGAAACCGTGCCGCTGTTTCAGGTGATCTTTCTGCGCGGTCTGGGCACCACCCTCATGCTTGCTGTCTTTGTGCAGCTGACCACCGGTCTGCGGCTGTCGTTCCCGCGGCGTGACCGGCCGCTGATTGCGGGGCGCACGCTGGCGGAAATCGCGTCGATGGTGATGTTTACCCTGGCGCTGACCAACATGCCCATCGCCAATGCCACGGCCATTCTGGCAGCGCTGCCGCTTGCCGTCACGCTGGGGGCTGCGGTGATCTTTGGCAATCCGGTGGGCTGGCGGCGGCTGACGGCGATCGGCATCGGGTTTTTCGGCGTGATGCTGATCGTCCAGCCCGGCACCGATGGGTTTACCATCTGGTCGCTTTTGGCGGTGCTGTCGGTTGTGGTGATCACCGCGCGCGATCTGTTCACGCGGGCCTTCAGCCCCGCCGTGCCATCGATGAGCGTGGCGGTGCTGACGGCGGCGGCGGTTTGTCTTGTGGGCGGTGTGCTGTCGCTGTTCACGCCATGGGTGGCGTTTGACCTGCGCGAGGCGGCGCTGATCCTTGCGGCATCGGTCCTGATCATCGGCGGCTATGTCTTTGGCATCATGGTCATGCGCATCGGCGAGGTCGGGTTCGTGTCGCCATTCCGCTACACATCGCTGGTTTTCGCGTTGATCCTCGGGTTTTTGGTCTTTGACGAGTTTCCCAATGCCCTGGCCTTGATCGGGGGGGCTGTCGTGATGGGGACAGGCATCTTCACGCTTGTGCGCGAACGCCGGCTGGCGCGCGCAGCCGCACCCGACGCCGATATCCCAAAGGCGCCGTCGCACGGCTGACATGCGGTCCAAGGGCCAGCAAAGACCCCCTGGATGGGGTTGATGACGGGGGGCTCAAGACCGGGCCGGGCTGTTGTTGACACCTGCTCCGACTCCCCCTATAGCCAGCCGCACTTGGTAGGGGTGTCTGCAACTGCGGGGCCTTTGCCTGATACAGAATTGTAGTGGTCATGATCCGGGCCGATTGGGTGCCCCGATCCTCTGAAACTTCCACCGCAGCGTCCTCCAGGTAGGGAAGGGATGCTTGCGGCTTTGGTGTTTTCGTGCATCGCACGGGCGCGCCGCCGACATGAGAGAGCAAGACGGGGAACCGAATGCCGACGATTCAGCAGCTGATCCGCAAACCGCGGCAGCCCAAAGTAAAACGCTCCAAGTCCCAGCACTTGGAATCCTGTCCGCAAAAACGCGGCGTCTGTACGCGCGTCTACACCACGACCCCGAAAAAGCCGAACTCGGCCATGCGGAAAGTGGCCAAGGTGCGCCTGACCAACGGGTTCGAGGTCATCAGCTACATCCCGGGTGAAAGCCACAATCTTCAGGAACACTCGGTGGTTCTGATCCGCGGCGGCCGGGTAAAGGATCTTCCCGGCGTGCGCTATCATATTCTGCGCGGTGTTCTCGACACGCAGGGCGTCAAGAATCGTCGCCAGCGTCGTTCGAAATACGGCACGAAGCGCCCCAAGTAAGAGGATCCGAGAGATGTCCCGTCGTCACGCCGCTGAAAAGCGCCAAGTCCTGCCCGACGCCAAATATGGCGATACGGTGCTGACCAAATTCATGAACAATCTGATGATCGACGGCAAGAAGTCGGTCGCAGAGCGCATCGTCTACAGCGCCTTTGAGCGGGTCGAGGCCAAGCTCAAGCGCGCTCCTGTGGATGTCTTCCACGAAGCGCTGGACAATGTGAAACCCTCCGTCGAGGTGCGGTCGCGCCGCGTGGGTGGTGCCACCTACCAGGTGCCCGTCGAAGTCCGCCCCGAGCGCCGCGAAGCTCTGGCGATCCGTTGGTTGATCAACGCGTCGCGCGCCCGCAACGAGAACACGATGGAAGAGCGGCTCGCAGGCGAGCTGATCGATGCCGTGAACTCGCGCGGCTCTGCCGTCAAAAAGCGCGAAGACACCCACAAGATGGCCGACGCCAACCGCGCGTTCAGCCATTACCGCTGGTAACAGAACGGGCGGCCCCATCCGGGGGCCGTCCTTCCGATCCGTAACCCAAGCCTGAGGACTGCCCCATGGCACGCGACTATCCGCTCCAGCGCTATCGCAATTTTGGTATTATGGCGCATATCGACGCCGGCAAGACCACGACGACAGAGCGCATCCTGTATTACACCGGCCGGTCTCACAAGATCGGCGAAGTCCATGATGGCGCGGCCACGATGGACTGGATGGAACAGGAACAGGAACGCGGGATCACCATCACCTCCGCTGCCACCACGACCTTTTGGCAGTGGCAACAAGATCCCACCGCCGAAGGCACCGCCGACAGCAAGGTGCGTTTCAACATCATCGACACGCCCGGCCACGTCGATTTCACCATCGAGGTGGAACGCTCGCTGGCGGTTCTTGATGGTGCGGTTGCGCTGCTTGATGCCAATGCCGGGGTCGAGCCTCAGACCGAAACCGTGTGGCGTCAGGCCGATCGCTACAAGGTGCCGCGCCTTGTGTTCGTCAACAAGATGGACAAGATCGGCGCCGATTTCTTCAATTGCGTCAAGATGGTCAAGGACCGCACCGGGGCGACCCCCGTGCCGGTGAACTTTCCCATCGGTGCCGAGGATCAACTCGAAGGCATCGTCGATCTGGTGACCATGGAAGAATGGGTCTGGCAGGGTGAAGATCTGGGTGCGTCCTGGATCCGCCAGCCGATCCGCGCCAGCCTGAAGGATCTGGCCGATGAATGGCGCTCGGTTCTGGTGGAAAACGCCGTCGAAATGGACGACGCCGCGATGGAGGCCTATCTCGAAGGTCAGGAGCCCGACGTGCCGACCCTGCGCGCGCTGATCCGCAAGGGCTGTCTGTCGATGACCTTTGTGCCCGTTCTGGGGGGGTCGGCCTTCAAGAACAAGGGTGTGCAGCCGTTGCTGAACGCCGTGGTCGATTACCTTCCCGGTCCGCTGGACGTGCCCGCCTACATGGGGTTCACGCCGGGTGACGAAACCGAAACCCGCAATATCTCGCGGTCCGCCGATGACGCACAGCCCTTTGCCGGGCTTGCCTTCAAGATCATGAACGACCCCTTCATGGGCACGCTCACCTTCACCCGGATTTATTCCGGGCAGATGAAGAAGGGCGACCAGCTCATGAATTCGACCAAGGGCAAGAAAGAACGCATCGGCCGCATGGTGATGATGCATGCCAACAAGCAAGAAGAGATCGCCGAGGCATTCGCCGGCGACATCATCGCGCTGGCGGGCCTCAAGGACACGACCACCGGCGACACGCTGTGCGATCCTGCCCATCCGGTCGTCCTGGAAACCATGACCTTCCCCGATCCGGTGATCGAGATCGCGGTTGAACCCAAGACCAAGGCTGACCAGGAAAAGATGTCGATGGGTCTGCAGCGGCTTGCGGCCGAAGATCCGTCCTTCCGCGTGGAAACCGATATCGAATCCGGTCAGACCATCATGCGCGGCATGGGCGAACTTCACCTCGACATCCTGATCGACCGCCTGCGGCGCGAATTCAAGGTCGAGGCGAACATCGGCGCCCCGCAAGTGGCCTA
Organism: uncultured Roseicyclus sp.; assembly: GCF_937892565.1. GTDB lineage: Bacteria > Pseudomonadota > Alphaproteobacteria > Rhodobacterales > Rhodobacteraceae > Roseicyclus. The sequence goes on from NZ_CALAHQ010000028.1 coordinate 19,060, forward strand.
TCGTGAAACGATCAGCCGCTCGATCGAACACACCTATACCCACAAGAAACAATCGGGTGGGTCGGGTCAGTATGCCGAGGTCAAGCTGGAAATCTCGCCGACCGAGCCGGGCGAAGGCTACACCTTCGAATCCCGCATTGTCGGCGGTGCGGTTCCCAAGGAATACATCCCCGGTGTCGAAAAGGGCATCAAGTCGGTCATGGACAGCGGCCCCTTGGCTGGCTTCCCCGTGATCGACTTCAAGGTCGCGCTGATCGACGGCAAGTTCCACGATGTCGACTCCTCCGTTCTGGCCTTCGAAATCGCAGCCCGCATGGGCATGCGCGAGGGTCTGAAAAAGGCGGGCGCCAAACTGCTCGAGCCGATCATGAAGGTCGAAGTGGTGACGCCCGAGGATTATACCGGCGGCATCATCGGCGACCTGACTTCGCGTCGCGGTCAGGTGACCGGGCAGGAAAGCCGTGGCAACGCGAATGTCATCAATGCCTTCGTTCCGCTGGCCAACATGTTCGGCTACATCAACACGCTGCGCTCCATGTCTTCGGGCCGCGCGCAGTTCACGATGCTGTTCGACCATTACGAACCGGTGCCGCAGAACATCTCGGAAGAGATCCAGTCCAAATACGCATGACAGGGCGCCGGGCGCGAGGCCCGGCCTACCCACAACCAGTAGGCCGGGCCTTGCGCCCGGCACCCCATCAAGGAGGCCATCATGGCAAAGGCAAAGTTTGAACGTAACAAGCCGCATGTGAACATCGGCACGATTG
>NZ_CALAHQ010000029.1 GCF_937892565.1 uncultured Roseicyclus sp.
CACCAGAGCCAACACCAGAGCCCGCGCCCGAACCGGTCGCCGCTGTGGTTGGCGACATGCCGGCGCAACCGGCCCTGGCCGAAGCGACCCCGCCCAAGCCCCGCCGCAGCGGCTGGTGGTCCAAAGGCTGAAGGTCAGGTTCCGTGCAAAAAAAGGGCGCCCATTGGGGCGCCCTTTTCCTTTTCACGGCAAGATCTGGCTCAATTGTCGCCGTCGCGCAGCATCGTCACGATCTGTTGCATGCCATCGATCGGCACATAGCCCCGCACCATCTGGTCGCCGAACACAAAGGTTGGCGTCCCCGAGATGGACAGCCGCTGGGCCAGCGCGCGGTTGTGGTCGATGGTTGTCTGCACCAGGGGATCGTCGATGGCTGCCATGATGGCCCCGCTGTCCAGACCAAGGCCATCGGTCAGCGCGACCAGCGCGGCTTCGCTCACATCGCCGCGCATGCCCATCAATGCGTCATGCACCGCGAAATAGGCCGCATCCCCCAAACCGATGCGCGTGGCGATGGCAAAGCGCGCGGCAAGCAGCGATTGATCCCCCAGAATCGGAAGCTCCTTGACCACAAGCCGGATGTTGCCGTCGAGTTCGATCAGATCCATCATTTCCGGATGGGCGCGGCGGCAAAAGCCACAGCGGTAATCCATGAATTCCACCACGGTCACGTCGCCCTCCGGGTTGCCCAGCACCACATCGAAGGCAGAACCGAAGATCGCATCGGCATTGGCCGCGACCGCCGCCGCATCGCGCCCCACTTCGGCTTCGGCGTTGCGGCTTTCCAGAACGGCGATCGCCTCCATCAGCACTTCGGGATTGTCGAGCAGATAGGCCCGCACTTCGGCGCGAAAGGCGTCGCGCTGGGCATCGGTCAGATTGTCCAGATCGGTGGCGGCTGCCGGAAGGGCAAGGCCCAGGGCAAGGCCAAGGGCGGCGAGATGTTTTTGCACGGCGGGCACTTTCTGTATCGTGGCAGGGGCAGGGTGCGGCTTGCCTTTTACCACATGCGGGCGGATTGGCCACCACCGCTTGGCCGCACCCCCTGTCACCACGGCGTGATCGTGCAAGGCGCGTTGACGGGGGCGGCGCAGGCTGGTTCAAGGCGCAGGCAATCTTTTCCGAAAGGGCCCTTTCCATGCGCGTTTCGCGTCGCAGCGCCGTTGACCCCTTTATCGTCATGGACGTGATGGAGGCCGCCCGCGCCGCCGAAGCGGCGGGGCGCCATATCATCCATATGGAGGTGGGCCAGCCCGGCACCGGCGCGCCCGCCATCGCCCGCCAACGCCTTTGTGCCGAGATGGAACAGGGGCCGCTGGGGTATACTGTGGCCTTGGGTCGCCCCGATCTGCGGGCGGGCATCGCGGCGCTTTACGGTGAATGGTATGATCTCGATCTCGATCCGGGGCGCGTGGTGCTGACATCGGGGGCCTCGGGGGGGTTCTTGCTGGCGTTCTCGGCGCTGTTTGATGCGGGCGCGCGCGTTGGTCTGGGCGAGCCGTGCTACCCGTCCTATCGCCAGATCCTGACTGCGATGAGCCTGACGCCCGTGGGTCTGCGCACCGAGCTTGCGACCCGCTACCAGCCCACGCCCGCCCATCTGTCGGACGATCTGGATGGGCTGATCGTGGCCAGCCCCGCCAATCCGACCGGCACCATGCTGGGCCGCCCCGAATTGGCGGCGCTGGTCGCGGGCTGTGGCGCGCATGATATCGCGCTGATCTCGGACGAGATTTATCATGGGCTGCAATACGAAGGCCGGGCGGTCAGCGCGCTGGAACTGACCGATGACGTCTACGTCATCAATTCCTTTTCCAAGTATTTCTCGATGACCGGGTGGCGCTTGGGCTGGATGGTGGTGCCGCCGGCCCATGTGCGCGTGATCGAACGGCTGGCGCAAAACATGTTCATCTGCCCCACCCATGCCAGCCAGATCGCCGCCCTGGCCGCGCTTGCCCCCGAAGGACGGGCGGAACTGGATGCGCACCGCGCCGTCTATGCCGAAAACCGCCGGATCTTGCTTGATGGGCTGGCCGCCGCCGGATTGACGCATAGCGCACCCGCCGATGGGGCGTTCTACCTTTATCTCGACGTGTCGGCCTACACAAAGGACAGTCTGGCCCTGTCGGCCGAGATCTTGCACGAGGCGGGCGTTGCCGTCACGCCGGGCCTTGATTTCGACAAGACGCGCGGCGCAGGCTTCTTGCGGCTGTCCTATGCGCGCTCCAGCGCTGAAGTGGCCGAAGGCGTGGCGCGCCTGGTGGCGTTTTTTGCGGCGCGGTCCTGAGCCGGGGGGGATCGGCTCTTGGGCCGGGGGCTGTGGTCTGATAAACTTTCGATATTGATGCAATTGCGGGATCATGCGCTGTGTTGCGAACTGTCTTGACACCGATCCTGGCGGTCCTGGCGATCTGCGCCCTGTGCCTGCCATCTGCCGCACAGACGGGCGACACGGGCTTTGGCGCGCTGGCCCGGCTGATCCCGGCGGAAAGCGGGCTGACCGCCACGACCGACGGTGTCGCCGTTACCCTTGCGCTCAGCCAACCGGTGCCTTTCCGGGTGTTCACCCTGACCGATCCCGCGCGCGTCGTGATCGATTTCCGCGAGGTGGATTTCGGTACCTGGGCGGGCGAGACTGATCTTCCGCCCGCGATCACGGCGCTTGAGGCGGGGCTTGCGCGTGGGTTGGGCTGGTCGCGGCTGGTGCTGTCGCTGGCATCCCCCCATGCCCCCCAGACCGCCGCGATGGCGACCGATCCCCTGACCGGGCGTGCACGGGTCGATGTGCGGCTTGTGCCGGTATCGCAGGCCGAATTCAATGCGTCAGCGACCGGCCTGCCCGATCCGGCCCCGGGTGTCGCGGTGGCCACGGCCCCTGTGCGCATGGCGGATGGGCGCGTGGTGGTGGTGATCGACCCGGGCCATGGCGGGGTCGATCCGGGCGCTGTGCGCGGGTCGCACACCGAAGCCGATCTGGTCTTGCGGTTTTCGCGCGAATTGCGCGATGCGCTGCGCCGCACGGGCCGGGTCGATGTAGTGCTCACGCGCGACGCGGATGTGTTCGTGCCGCTGCCCGCGCGCATCACCGCGGCCCGCGCCGCCGGGGCCGATCTGTTCATCTCGATCCATGCCGATGCCGTGGCCGAGGGGCGCGCGCGGGGCGCCACTGTCTATACCTTGTCTGACACCGCGTCGGATGCGGCCGCCGAGGCTCTGGCCGAACAGCATGACCGCGCCGATCTGTTGCAGGGGATCGATCTGCACGGGTCCGATGACGTCGTGGCGGGGGTCTTGATGGATCTGGCCCGCCTTGACACCGCACCGCGCAGCGTTGCCCTTGCGGGTGCGCTGGTTGACGCGATCGCCGATGCAGGCCTGCGATTGCATGCGCGCCCACAGGGCGAGGCGGGGTTTACCGTGCTGCGCGCGGCCGATATGCCATCGGTCTTGCTCGAGATCGGCTTCATCTCTGATGCCGATGATCTGCGCAATATTCTGGATCCCGAATGGCGCGCGCGGATGCAGATGGCGCTTGTTGCGGCCATCATGGCTTGGGCTGATGCCGATGCCGCGCGCATGGCGCTTGTGCGGCAATGACGGGGCGCCACATCGCTTGCATGTGTTTTGACCCGGCCACGGCGGCTCGTTATAGGATGGGCATCAAGGACGGGCAGATCGCATGATCCGATTCATCATTGGCTTTTTCGGTGCGATCTTCAGCGCCCTGACGCTCGGCATCATTGCTGTGGTCATTGCGGTCGGCGCGGTCTTGTTCATCTATTCCCATGATCTGCCCGGTCATGACGCGCTGGCCAATTACACACCGCCCACGATCAGCCGCATCTATTCCCGCGAAGGCCGGATCGTGGATGAATTTGCCGTCGAACGGCGGCTGTTTGTGCCGGGCGATGAAATTCCCGATCTTGTGGCGCATGCCTTCGTGTCGGCCGAGGATCGCAATTTCTATCAGCACGGCGGCTATGATCCGCGCGCGATTGCCGCGGCCTTCATCGAGGCGGTCCGCTCGCGCGGGCGCGACGTGCGGGGCGCGTCGACCATCACGCAACAGGTGATGAAGAACTTCCTGCTCGATGGTTCGCGCACGGTCGAGCGCAAGGTGCGCGAGATCATTCTGGCCGCGCGCATCGAAACCGCGCTGAGCAAGGACCGCATCCTCGAGTTGTATCTGAACGAGATCTTTCTGGGTCAGAACTCTTATGGGGTGGCCGCCGCCGCACAGACCTATTTCAACACCAATCTCGAGGATCTGACGCTGGAACAGGCGGCCTATCTGGCAGCACTTCCGCAGGCGCCGTCGAATTTCCACCCGGTGCGCGATTACGACCGCGCGATCAGCCGCCGCAACTATGTGCTGCGCGAGATGTTCGAAAACGGCTACATCACCCGCGACCAGATGGACCGCGCTGCAGCCAAGCCGCTTGAGACGGTGCAAGGTGGCCAGATCGAGCCCTTCCGCCTGGCGATGCCGCCGCGCAACTATTTCACCGACGAAATCCGTCGCCAGCTTTCGGCCCAGTATGGCGAGAATGAATTCCTGTCGGGCGGCTATGCGGTGCGTGCCTCGATGGATGATAGCCTGCAGCGGGTGGCCGAGCGTGCCTTGCGGCTGGCGCTGGAAAGCTATGACCGCGAGCAGGGCCTGTGGCGCGGGGCGGCGGCCCGGATCGATCCGGCGCTCCTGACCGATGAGGCCGCATGGCGCGCAGCCCTCGCCAGCATCGAGATCGCCCGCGACATCGATGGGTGGTCGGTCGCCGTGGTGCTGTCGGTCGATGACCAGAGCGCGCGCATCGGCATCGAAGGGCTGGCGCGCGATGACGGGGCGCAGGTGATCCCCGCCGAGGATGTGACATGGGCGCGCCCCCTCAATCCCGACGGGAGCCGCGGGCGGCAGGCGCGCGGGCCCGATGATCTGCTTGCGCCGGGCGATGTCGTGCATGTGCGCGCCGTGACCCGCGACGGCGACGGCGCTGTCTCGGGCTGGTCGCTGCGACAGGTCCCCGAGGTTCAGGGCGGCTTCATGGCGATGGATGTCAACACCGGCCGGGTGCTGGCGATGCAGGGTGGTTTTTCCTATCAGCATTCCTCATTCAACCGCGCCACGCAGGCCACGCGCCAGCCGGGGTCGAGCTTCAAGACGCTGGTCTATGCGGCGGCGCTGGATTCAGGCTACAGCCCCAACACCATCGTCATCGATGCCCCGATCGAATTGGTGACACCCGAAGGCATCTGGCGGCCGCAAAATGCCTCGGACCGCTACTATGGGCCCACGCCCCTGCGCACGGGCATCGAGATGAGCCGCAACCTGATGACGGTGCGTCTGGCGCAAGATGTGGGGATGGAAACCATCGCCCGATATGCCGAACGCTTTGGCGTCTATGACCGGATGCAGCCCTTTCTGGCCAATGCGCTGGGCAGTCAGGAAACGACCCTGTTTCGCATGGTGGCGGCCTATGCGATGTTTGCCAATGGCGGCGAGCGGGTGGAACCGACGCTGGTGGACCGCATTCAGGACCGCTGGGGCAACACCGTCTATCGCCATGACCAGCGGCTTTGCCCCGATTGCCAGTTGGCGTCCCTTGCCCCGGGGCTTGCGCCGGCGGTGATCTCGAACCGGCAGCGCGTGATCAATCCGATCACCGCCTATCAGCTGACCTCGATGATGCAAGGCGTGGTTGATCGCGGCACGGCCGCGTCTTCGGTCAATCTGCCCGTGCCCGCGGCGGGCAAGACCGGCACCACCAACGAGGCGCGCGATGTCTGGTTTGTGGGCTATACATCGTCGATTGCTGCGGGCTGTTACATCGGCTTTGACCAGCCCCGCCCCTTGGGCAGCGCCGCATCAGGCGGTCGCATGTGCGGGCCGGTGTTCAACGAATTCATGCTGGCCGCGATCGAGGAATATGGCGGCGGCCCCTTTGCGGTGCCCGATGGTGGCGTGTTCTATCCGATCGACCGCTTTTCGGGCCAGCGCCTGCCGGATGGCGCACAAGGCGAGGGCGTGGTCTATGAAATGTTCCGTGCCGGCGAAGAGCCCTACTTTGGCGCACAATCCATCATCGATGGTGGCTTTGCCATGGGCGCGGATCTGCCGCTTTATGGCCGTGGCGAGGGTGGCGCGGGGGACGAGATGGGCGATCAGGGCCAAACCGTCGACACCGCCACCGGTGGCGGTGCGCGCGTGCCCACACAATCGGGTTTCGGCACGCTCAGCGCGGGCGGGCTCTATTAGGACCATGGCAAGATCAGGGCCGGGCGAGCCTTGTCGCGGGGCGCGGCGGTGGTATATCAGCGGCTCTGACAGCAGATAAAGGCCGACCCAGATGCGCGCCGAGACGCAATCCAACATCGAAAAGATCCGCAGATCGCTGACCCTTCTGGGTCAGCGCATGGGGGTCGAGACCGCAGCGCACCGGCTTGAGGAATTCAACGCGCGCGTCGAAGACCCCAATCTGTGGAACGATCCCGCCCGCGCGCAAAAGCTGATGCGCGACCGCCAGATGCTGGTCGAACGCATGGACACCCATGAGATGATCCGGCGCGGGCTGGAGGACCATCTTGAGTTGATCGAGTTGGGCGAGGCCGAGGGCGACAGCGAGATCGTGCTGGAGGCCGAGGCGGCGCTGTCGGAACTTGTCGTGAAGGCGGCCAAGAAGGAACTGGAGGCCCTGCTTGATGGTGAGGCCGACGGCAATGACGCATTCCTTGAAATCAACGCGGGCGCGGGCGGCACCGAGGCGTGCGATTGGGCGCAGATGCTGGCGCGCATGTTCGTGCGCTGGGCCGAACGGCGCGGCTACGAGGTCGACCAGCAAGACATGTCACCCGGCACCGAGGCCGGCATCAAGTCGGTGGTCTATCAGATCAAGGGCCCCAATGCCTATGGCTGGATGAAGTCGGAAAGCGGCGTGCATCGGCTGGTGCGTATTTCGCCCTTTGGCAAGGGCACGCGCGAGACCAGTTTTGCCTCGGTCTGGGTCTATCCGGTGGTCGATGACAATATCGAGATCGAGATCAACCCATCTGACATCCGTATCGATACCTATCGTTCGTCCGGCGCGGGGGGGCAGCATGTCAACACCACCGACTCGGCCGTGCGGATCACCCATTTGCCCACCGGCATCGTCACGACAAGCTCGGAAAAGTCGCAGCATCAAAACCGCGACATCGCCATGAAGGCCCTGAAATCGCGGCTTTATCAGATGGAACTTGACCGCCGCAACGAGGCGATCAACGCCGCCCATGAAGCCAAGGGCGAAGCGGGTTGGGGCAATCAGATCCGATCCTATGTGTTGCAGCCCTATCAGATGGTGAAGGATCTGCGCACCGGCTTCGAGACATCGGATACGGGCGGTGTTCTCGATGGCGATCTGGATGGGTTGATGGCAAGCGTTCTGGCGATGGATGTGTCGGGCAAATCGCGTGCCGAGGCGCGGGCAGAGGGCTGAGGGCTGAAGGGGGGCGTCGCCCGCCCTCGGGCCCCGGCTTGGGGCCGCTCGGTCGGGCGATGGGCGCTTGTGGCATCGATCCGGGCAGCGTCTGGTGGGGTGTCGTCTTGAAACGGAGCAGGGGGGCAGGCCATGACCGAACTGTGGCAGATGGGGGCGTTGGGCCTGAGCGCGATGATCGCACGGCGCGAGATTTCGCCCGTTGATCTGATGCGCGATGTCTTGGGCCGGATCGGGGCGGTCAATGGCGCGGTGAATGCCATTGTTGCCCTGCGCGACCGCGAGACGTTGATGGGCGAGGCGCGGCTTGCCGAAGCGATGCCCCCCGACGGCTGGTTGCACGGAATACCGGTTGCGGTGAAGGATCTGGTGGGCGTGCGGGGGGTGCCGTCGAGCTGGGGCTCGCCGATCCTGAAGGATAATGTGCCGCTGGTTGATGACGGGCTGGCGCGGCGGTTGCGCGCGGCGGGCGCGATCATCATCGGCAAGACCAATGTGCCGGCCTTTGGGCTTGGATCGCATACGGTCAATCCGGTCTATGGCGCGACACGCAACCCCTATGATCCGTCGAAAACCGCTGGCGGGTCGTCGGGCGGGGCGGCGGTGGCCTTGGCCACGCGGATGCTGGCTTTGGCCGATGGGTCGGACATGATGGGGTCTTTGCGCAACCCTGCCGCGTGGAACAATGTCTACGGCTTTCGCCCCACGGCTGGGTTGGTGCCGGGCGAGCCGCGCGACAGCGTCTTTCAGCACCGCCTGTCGACCGATGGGCCGATGGCGCGCGACATCGATGATCTGGAGCATCTGCTGGCGACCCTGTCGGACGGGGCCTATCGCCCGGGCCAGGGCCCTGTGCCGCGCCGCCCGCGCATCGGCTGGCTGGGCGATTGGGGCGGGGCCTATGCGATGGCCCCGGGGATCCTGGCACAGGCCGAGACCGCGCTGGGCGTGATGGAAAGCCTGGGCTGGGCGGTCGAACCGCTGCGCCCCCCCTTTGCGGCCGAAGCGTTGTGGGAGGCCTGGTGCGTGCTGCGCCAGTTCGCCGTGGCAATGACCCTCGGGCCCTATTGGCGTGAAGAGGCGCATCAGGCGCTGTTGCCTGCACAGGCGAAATGGGAAATCACCCATGGTTTCGCCCGCAAGGTCGCCGAGGTCGAATGGGCGGCCGAGACGCGGATCGCATGGCTGGGCGCCGCGCGCGAGATGTTTGCCCGGTATGATGCCGTCGTGCTGCCTGCCACACAGCTTTGGCCCTTTGCCGTCGACATGCGCTGGCCCGAGGTGATCGATGGCCATGCGATGGACAGCTATCATCGCTGGATGGAGGTGGTGGTGCCCGCCAGCCTTGCGGGCTTGCCGGCCTTGGCCTTGCCTGCGGGGTTTGGGGCCGATGGCCTTCCCGCCGGGGTTCAGATGATCGGTGCGCCGGGCGCGGATGGGATGCTGATGGCGCTTGGGCGGGCCTATCATGCGGCCACCGATTGGCCGGGAAAAAATCCGCCCGCGTTGTGATCGCGGCGCTTGGCGCGGCGCAGGAACGCGGTCTAGTCTGTCGCCAGCGAGCCTGTCCGTTCCAAGCGAAGAGGGGGCGATGAGCGATCTGACAACACCCCCGGCCGCGCCGTCCAAGGTGCCTGCCTTGCGCCATATGGCGCTGGGCGACATCGCCTATGCGTTGCGCGCCGGGTTTGGGGATTTTCGCCGCAAACCGATGATGGGGCTGTTTTTTGCCCATGTCTATGTGGCGGGCGGGTGGCTGCTTTATGTGTTCTTGTTCATCACCGGGCAAATCTGGTGGGCGATCCCGATCACGCTGGGCTTTCCGCTGATGGGGCCGTTTCTGGCGGTGGGGCTGTACGAGGTCTCGCGCCGTCTGGAGGCGGGGCAGACACAATGGCGGCGCCGCGACATCTTCGGTGTGATCTGGCGCCAAAGGCTGCGGCAATTGCCGTCGATGGCATGGGTGATCATCGTCTATTTCCTGTTCTGGTCGTTTTTCGCCCACATGCTCTTTGCGCTGTTTCTGGGTCCATCTGCCTTGATGAATGTCACCTCGTCCTATGGCTATCTGCTGGAACGCGAGGGGGTCTTGATGCTGTTGATGGGCACGGGCTTTGGTGCGGTTTTCGCCATTGTGCTGTTTTGCCTGACGGCGGTGTCATTGCCGTTGCTCTTGGACAAGGAGTTGGATTTCGTCACCGCGATGCTGACCTCCATCGCGGTGGTCCGGCGCAATCCCTTGGTCATGCTGGCATGGGCTGCAACGATTGCGGGATTGATGGCTCTGGCCTTGCTGCCGGGGCTTTTGGGGCTGTTTCTGGTGTTGCCGGTTCTGGGGCATGCGACATGGCATATCTATCGCCGGGCGCTGGACCCGTTGGACTAGACCATGGGATCGGTGCGGGCAGCAAAAAAGCCGGGCACGCGCCCGGCTTTTTGCATCTGTGGGGCCGTCAAACGGGCCGGGATCAGGAATGATCGCCGCTGGACCCAAGACCTGATCCCGGGCGTGGAACCGCCGGGGCGGGTGTGCTGGCGGTCCGCACGGGGCTCGGCGGGGTGCTGCCCACCGACAGCGGGTCTTCGGCGCGCTGCACGGTCCCTTCGAAATGGGCACCGCTTTCGATGGCGATGGTCTTGTGGATGATATCGCCTTCGACCCGCGCGGTGGCCGTAAGCCGCACCTTGAGGCCACGCACCTTGCCAACCACGCGGCCTGTGACGACGATGTCGTCGGCTGCGATCTCACCCTCGATATTGGCGCTTTCACCCACGGTCAGCAGATGGGCGCGGATATCGCCCTTGACCGTGCCCTCGACCTGAATGTCGCCCGTAGTGCGCAGGTCACCGACCACGGTCAGGTCGGCGCTCAGCAAGGAGGGTGTGGATTTGGATTTTGGTGTAGAGGTCGGGGTCGTGGTCATGTCTGCTCCCGCTTTGGGGCTGGTTTTGGGATCGAAGGCCTGGCCCTCGGCGCTGCTTTCGGCGCCGGATACCTTGGCCCCGGGTTCATTGATCTTGGATTTAGAAAACATTACGCCCTGCCGTGATGAAGGTCATCGGGTTCACTGGATCGCCGTTGCGCCGCACCTCATAGTGGAGATGCGTGCCGGTACACCGTCCACTACAGCCCATATCACCGATATGCGCGCCGCGCGAGACCCTTTCGCCCTGTCTGACATGCAGGCGGGTCAGATGCGCATAGCGCGTGGTGATCCCGAAGCCGTGATCGATGTCGATCATCAGACCATATCCGCTGTGTCGGCCGGCAAACACCACCCGGCCATCGCCGCCGGCCACGATATGGGTGCCCCGCGAACCCGCGAAATCCACCCCGGCATGCAGCCTGCGGCCACCGCTGAAGGGATCACGGCGATACCCAAAGCCCGATGTATGGCGGTAGGCACCGCGCACAGGGGTCGAAAAAGGCAGTGTTTCGGCGGCGATCCTGCGCAGGTTCAGCGCATCGAGTTGTTCCAGCAATTCATTGGCCCGCAGCGACATGGCATCGGGTGCGCCGTCGGTCATGGTGGACACGGCGATGGGCATCAGCGGCCCGCCCTGTCCGCCATAGGCGGCCTGCAACTGTCCGATCAACCGGTCGGTGGGAATGCCCGACGCCTCCAGCAGCCGATCAAGCGGCTCCATCGACATGGCAACGGCTTCTTCGATCTGACGGAAAACCCGGTCTTGCCGTTCCTGATCCAGCGCGTCGGCATAGGCCAGACGTTCCATTTCCTCGGCGGCCTGTGTCACCAGAACCGCGGCCCCGTCGCGCTGGTCGGCGGTGGCATCGAGCGCGCCGGCCAAAACATCGATTGCGCGGCTCAATTCGGCCTCGCGGCCGGCGGCGGTCTGTGTGGTGCCGGTTTCGGCCTGTAACTCGGCCTCTAGCAGAGACAATTCGGCGCGGGCGCTGTCGCGGTCACGGATGGTGCGGCGCAAGGTGGCTTGGATCGCATCTACCGCGGTTTCCAGTTCACGGCGGAGCTCTTCGGACTCCAGCAGCCGCACCTGCATTGCCGCGACCTGATCCATCGCGGTCGAAAACCGCTCTTGCGCTTGCAGCGCTTCGGCGGTGCGCACCTCCACCTCATAAGACAGGGCATTGAGCCGGTTGTGAAACTCAAGGCTTTCCCTCGCCGCCTGGTCGCGTGCGCTGCCCGCAGAGATGGCATCGATCAGCACGATGGCGGTGATGATGACAGTCCACCCCAACACACCCGCAAGGCTCATCAGGATCATGGCCTGTGTCGCCGGTCGCAACCGGATGAAGCGGGTGCTTTTGTCGGACTTCAGGAAAAGCCGCTGTTCGGGCAGCCGGTGTTCCATCATCGCCTTCAGGCGACCTATGACAGGCATTGTCACGATACTGGTCCCACCTTACCCCTGGTTTTGCCGCGCGTGATGGCTGGTGTGCCACCGCGACGACCTGCACAGGGAATACGCATGACCCGATCACGGCTCAACCATCGATCCGCAGGCCTGCGCAAACATGCCGTATTCGGGTGCAAATGGGCAAAATTCCGCCGATCAAGCGGTCGATTGACCGCGATCAATGCGCCAGGGGCCAATAGAAATCCGGCGGCAGCCCGGCCTCGGCGCGCTTTTCCTCGTTGAAGGGCGGCTTGAGTGCGCCGTGGAAATAGCGCTGCACAAGGCTGTGAAACGCCTCTTTCGGGTCCAGCTCATGACGGCCACACAGGAAATGGAACCATTTCGAGCCATAGGCCACATGGTGAACCTCTTCGGCATAGATGATGCGCAGCGCCTCGGCGGCTTGCGCGGCGCAGGCATCATCGGTGGCGCGTTCGAAAATGCTGATCATGCCGGGCGTCACGTCAAGACCGCGCGCCTCAAGCACCATCGGCACCACGGCCAGCCGCCCCATCAGGTCTTGCGCCGTATCCTCGGCGGCCCGCCACATGCCCGCATGGGCCGGCAGCGCGCCATACTGGCTGCCCATCGCCTCAAGACAATCGGCCATCAGGTTGAAATGTTTTGATTCTTCATCAGCAGCCTTGACCCAGTCATCATAGAATCCGGCGGGCATCGGCGTCTCGGTGAAGCGTGCGATGATGTCCCAATGCAGGTCGACCGCGTTCAATTCGATATGGGCGACCGCATGCAACAGCGCGATGCGGCCAGCCTGTGTGCCGGTGCGCCGTCGCGGCACGTCGCGCGGATCGAGCAGATCGGGCTTGTCGGGCCGCGCGGGGCGCAGCGGCGGGTGTGCATGGCCGATGGGCGGCAAGGCGCCCGTGTCGCGCGCGCCCTGCCATTGAGCGGCAAATCGGCGTGACAGGGCGGTCTTTTCGCGCCCGCAGGCGGTGCTCAGAACCGCCTCGGCCATCTTTGCAAGGGGAAGCATCTCGGTCATGAGGACCCGTTTCGGCTGATGGTACCGCTTCGTCAAGGGGGGCGGAAAACCTCAGGTTTTCCGCACGGAAAAACCCGGGTTTTTCCGTGCGTTTTCCGTGCGGAAAACGCCCCCCTCCCAATCACAGCGCCTTGAGCGCTGCCAGCACCGCTTCGGCGTGACCGGGCACCTTGACCTTGCGCCACTGGGCGCGCAGCATGCCCGCCCCGTCGATCAGAAAGGTCGACCGCTCGATGCCCATGTAGCTTTTGCCATACATGGATTTCTCGGCCCAGACGCCATAGCGTTCGCACAGATCGCTGTGTTCATCCGACGCCAGGATCACGCCCAGACCGTGCTTGGCCACGAATTTGTCATGGGCTTTCACGCTGTCCTTGGACACGCCGATCACCACCGCCCCCGCGGCGGCAAAGTCATCGGCCAGCGCGGTGAAATCCCGGGCCTCGGTCGTGCAGCCCGAGGTGTCATCCTTGGGATAGAAATAGAGCACCACCGCCCGCGGACGCAGCGCCGACAGCGTGATCGTGTCGCCGCCATCGCGGGGCAGGGTAAAGTCCGGGGCGGGGCTGCCAATTTCGGTCATCTTGTCCTCTCGCTTTGCTCTGTCATCTGGCATATCGGCGCATGAACGCCCGATGCTGTGCAAGCTAGGGGCTTTGCCGCCAAGATAAAGGCCGGACAAACGCGCCGATGACACAAGATGATCAGGCCACCCACAGGGGCGACAACGCCGCCGCGCCCGCCCAGCGGCACGCGCGGGCGCGCTGGCGGCTTCTTGCGGCGCTGATGCTGTTGGTCATCATCGTGCTGCCGGTGGCTGCGGGAGGTGCGCTTTGGCTCAGGCTTGCCGCAGGGCCCGTCCGCTTTCCGGCCTTTGTGACAGACCGCATCGAAGCCCGGCTGGATGCGGCCATGGTGGCCAATCAACTGAACATCGGCTGGATCGACATCAGCCGGCCCGCGGGCGCGATGGCGCTGGATCTGGCGCTGCGCGATCTGCGGCTGACCGATCCTGATGGCGCGCCGCGGGCGGTGTTTCCGGCCGTCATCGTCAGCCTGTCGACCCGGGCCTTGCTGCAAGGCAGTGTGGAACCCTTGCGCGTCGATCTGCAAGGGGCCGGGCTGCGGCTGGCGCGCGATGCGACGGGCCGGATCGATCTGGCGCTCCTGGCTGGCGACACCGCCGCCGAGCTCGGCCTTGCCGAAACATTGGCCCGGCTGGATCGGATGTTTGCAACCCCGCTGTTGTCGCGTCTGGAAACGGTGCGGGGTCGGGGGCTGGAACTGGTGATGGCCGATGCGATCACCGGCCAGACGATGCGGGTCAGTGACGCCGAAATGCGGCTGGAACGGCGCGATGGCACATTGACCCTCCGGGTGGGTGGTGCGCTGGCGGGCAGCCGGGCCGCAACGCTTGACATCGGGCTGTCGCGCGGCGGGCAGGCCGGGGTCACCGAAATCGCGCTTGCCTTCGAGGGTCTGGCGGCGCGCGATCTGGCGACGGTTGGTCCGGCGCTGGCCTGGGTCGATCTGATGCGGGCGCCGATTTCGGGTCAGGTGGATGGGGTCTTGGCGGATGATGGAACGCTCGGCGATCTTGCGCTGCGCCTTGACATCGGCCCGGGTCATGTCCGCGCGACCCAGAACGGTGCGGCCTTCGCCTTTGACAGCCTGAGCACCATGCTGCGCTATGATGCGCGGCGGGGTCGCATCTTGTTCGAGCGGTTCGACCTTGGTGCCCCCGATCTGGCCTTCAGCGCCAGCGGGCATGCCGATCCCGCGATGGATGGAACGCGCTATACCGGTCAGTTTCAGCTGACCGACATCGTCGTTTCGCGGACCGATCTCTGGCCTGACCGTCTGGATCTGGCCGGCGCGCTGGTGGATTTCCGCCTTTCGCTTGGCCAGACTGTCAAGATCGAGATCGGGCAGGCGGTGATCGGCCATGACGGCCGCAGGCTTTCGGCCGAGGGCCATCTTGCCATGACACCCGAGGGGTTGGATCTGTCCTTCGATCTGGCGGTGCCCGAGATAACCGCCCCCGAGGTCTTGGGATATTGGCCGGTCAGCCTTGTCCCCGATACGCGGCGCTGGCTGGCCGCCAATCTTTCGGATGCGCGGCTGTCGGGGGTGGATGTCGCGCTGCGCGCCCGGCCGGGCAAGGCGCTGAGCTATGCGGTGGGGGTCGATTTCACAGACGCAGCCGTGCGGGTCTTGCCCGATCTGCCCGCCATTGAACATGGCGCGGGGTATCTGTCGCTGATCGGTCCTGTGTTGAGCTTGCGGCTGGATCAGGGGCGCATGACTGTCCCCGGCGGTGGTCAGGTGGTGCTGGATGGATCGGGCATGAGCGTGGCCGATACGCGGGTCAAAGGTGCCGAGGCGCAGATCGATGTAAGCCTTGCGGGGGGGCTTGGCGATGTGTTGCGGCTGATGCAGGCGCCACCCGTGCGGCTGTTTGCCGCCGGCGCCATGACGCCCGAACGCTTCGGGACGGGCACGGCCCGGATGCGTGCGGCTGTGACCACGCGGCTGATGCGCCAGGAAGGGATGGGCGACACCCGTTTTGATCTGTCGGGTGACGTCACTGCTTTTGCCTCCGATCAACTGGTGCCCGGTCGCGGGATTACGGCGGAACGGCTTGATTTCACGGTCAGCCCGGATGCTGTGCGCGTCTGGGGCGCGGCGCGGTTTGACGACCTGCCGCTGGAGGGGCAGTGGACCAGAGCCTTGGGCCCCGACGCGCCGCGCGCCTCGCGGCTGGAGGCCGAGGCGGTGATCACGCGCGACCGCTTGGCCGCCCTTGGTGTCGACCTGCCCGATGGGCTGTTTTCAGGCCAGATGCTGGCGGCCCTGGCCCTTGATCTGCCCGATGGCGCATCACCGCAATTGCGCGTCACCTCTGATCTTTTCGGGGCAAATCTGGCGCTGGCCCCCTTGGGATGGCGACAGGCGGCAGATCAGCGGGGGCAGGTATCAGCCACGATCCGGCTGGGCACCAACCCCGAGGTGACCAAGCTTGATCTGGCCGTGGGCGGGCTTGCCATTGCGGGCCGCGCCGCGTTGACCGCAGGTCGCGGTCTGGACCGGCTTACGGCCGAACGGTTTCGTCTGGATGGCTGGCTCGATGTGACCGGTGCGCTGATCGCGCGTGGACCGGGGCGCGCGCCCACCATCGAGATCACCGGCGGCACCGTCGATCTGCGCGGTGCGCCACAGATCGAACAGGGCGGCGGCACACATACGCCCGAGGGGGGGCCGATATCGGTGACGCTTGACCGGCTGCAGGTGACCGAAGGCATCGCGATCAGCCCGCTCTTGGCCGATCTGACCACGCAAGGCGGGCTGTCGGGCCAGTTTCGCGGGCGGGTGAACGGTGGCGCAC
Source organism: uncultured Roseicyclus sp. (assembly GCF_937892565.1). Lineage (GTDB taxonomy): Bacteria > Pseudomonadota > Alphaproteobacteria > Rhodobacterales > Rhodobacteraceae > Roseicyclus. Next base: position 16,235 of record NZ_CALAHQ010000029.1, read on the forward strand.
AGGTCACGGGCACGCTGGTCAGCAGCCAAACCGGCCCCGCGATCCGCCTCAGGGCTGCCGATGGGGGCGATGTGCTGCGATCCGCGGGTGTGTTCCGCTCGGCCTATGGCGGCGAGATGGAGTTGATCTTGCAAGCCAGCGGCGGGCCGGGGGCCTATGATGGGCTGCTGCGCATCGACAACCCGCGTCTGCGCGACGCACCGGTGCTGGCCGAGATGCTGAACGTCGTCTCGATCGTGGGTCTGATCGACCAGCTGGGTGGCGACGGCATCAGCATGGGTGAGGTCGAGGCGCGGTTCCGCGTCACGCCAACCAGGCTGATCTTGTCCGAGGGCGTTGCCGTCGGCCCGGCCTTGGGGTTGTCGCTGGATGGGAGCTATGATCTGGCCTCGCGGGAGCTGCAGATGCAGGGGGTGATTTCGCCGCTCAATGTCGTGAATGGCGTGATCGGCGCAATCTTCAGCCCTCGCCGCGAGGGGCTGTTTGGTTTTGCCTATCAGTTGACGGGGAACGCACAAAGCCCGCAGGTCACCGTGAACCCCTTTTCGATTCTGACCCCCGGCGTGTTCCGCGAGATTTTTCGGCGGCCACCACCCAGCAACTGACCGGATGCCGATGAAACTTGACGATTTCGATTTCCACCTTCCCGAAGGTCTGATCGCCACCCGGCCTGTGCGCCCCCGGTCTTCGGCGCGGCTGTTGTTTGCCGATGGCGCGGCCACCCATGACAGGCATGTCTTTGAGCTGCCGTCGATCTTGCGGCGCGGCGACCGGCTGATCCTGAACGACACGCGTGTGATCCCCGCGCGGCTGACCGGCGCGCGCACGCGCGACAGCGCACAAGGCGCTGTGACGGCAAAGATCGAGGTCACGCTGATGGAGCCACAACCCGATGGCACATGGTCGGCGCTGGCCAAGCCGATGCGCAAACTGCGACTTGGTGAAACAGTCAAATTTTCCAATGATTTGTCAGCTGATGTTGCGGTGTTGGATGATGGTTTGCGGCTGCGTTTCAACCTGACGGGGGCTGATTTCGACGCGGCGCTCAACGCCTCGGGCGCGATGCCCCTGCCGCCCTATATCGCGGGCAAGCGCGCCCCCGATGAACGCGACCACGAGGATTATCAGACCATCTGGGCCAGGCGCGCGGGGGCTGTCGCGGCCCCGACCGCGTCGTTGCATTTCGATGAGGCACTGGTGGCCGCCCTTCAGCCGGCGGGGATCGATGTCACCTTTGTCACGCTGCATGTGGGGGCGGGCACGTTTTTGCCGGTCACGGTTGATGACGTGACCACCCACCGCATGCATGCCGAATGGGGCGAGGTGCGCGCACAAGCGGCCGCCGAGATGAACGCAACCCGTGCTGCGGGCGGGCGGATCATTCCCGTGGGCACCACCGCGCTGCGGCTGATCGAAACGGCAGCCACCCCGGATGGCCGCATGCACCCCTATGAGGGCGAAACCGACATCTTCATCTATCCCGGCTATGCGTGGAAGATCACCGATGGGCTGATGACCAATTTCCACCTGCCCAAGTCGACGCTGATGATGCTGGTATCGGCCTTGATGGGGCAAGATCGGGTGCGCGACATCTATGCCCATGCGATCAACGCGCAGTATCGCTTCTTTTCCTATGGTGACGCGTCTCTCCTGATTCCGTCGCAGACGTGACAGACCGGGCAAGTCAGGCAACCGCAGTATTGCGTCCGAGGTCAGCGAAAGGCGCCGTGTGATGATCCATGTTCTGCGTGCTTCCTGGGCGCTTTTGCTGGGCATGTTCCTGTTGCAGATCGGCAATGGGCTTCAGGGCTCGTTGATGGGGGTGCGCGGCGCGATCGAGGGGTTTTCCACCTATGAGCTGTCCTTTATCGCATCGGCCTATTTCCTTGGCTTTCTGGGCGGATCGCGTTTTGCGCCGGTCTTTATCGCCAAGGTGGGCCATGTGCGGGTTTTCGCGGCGCTGGGCTCGCTGATATCGGCCACCTTGATCAGCTATCCGGTGCTGACCGATCCCTATGCCTGGATGGTGTTGCGCGTCATCCTGGGCTTCAGCCTGTCGGGGGTCTATGTGACCGCTGAAAGCTGGCTCAACGATGCCTCGACCAACACCACGCGCGGCCAGTCCTTGTCGGCCTATGTGCTGGTGCAGATGTTCGGGCTGGTCGCGGGGCAGGGGATTTTGTCGGCGGGCGACCCGTCGGGGTATTTGTTGTTCATCATCCCCTCGATCCTTGTGTCGATCAGCTTTGCCCCGATCCTGTTGTCGGTCCAGCCCGCCCCGGCCTTTCAGGCGGCCCGGCCGATGAGCCTGTTGTCGCTTTACCGCGCCTCGCCCTTTGGCACGATCGGCATGCTGCTGATGGGGGCGGTCTATGCGATGCAGTTCGGCATGGGCTCGGTCTATGCCACCGAGATGGGCCTGAGCCTTGGGCAGATTTCGCTGTTCATCTCGGCAATCTGGCTGGGTGCGATTGTGTTGCAATACCCGTTGGGCTGGTTGTCGGACCGGATGGATCGGCGCGTCCTGATCGTGGCCAGCGCCACGCTTGCGGGCGTGGTGGGTCTGGCGGGGTTCGCCTTTGCCGAAAGCTTCGCGGTGCTGGTGGTGGTGTCCGCTTTGGTCGGCGGTCTGTCACAGCCGCTTTACGCGCTGCTGATCGCCTACACCAATGACTACCTGTCGCCCGAAGACATGCCTTCGGCCTCGGGTGGGTTGATCTTTCTCAACGGGTTGGGCGCCATCAGCGGGCCGCCGCTGGCCGGTCTTGCCATGTCGCTGATGGGGCCGGGGGGCTATTGGCTGATGATGGCGGTGTTCTTGTTCCTGACGGCCGCCTACGGGCTGTGGCGGATGACGCGGCGCGCATCGGTCTATGCGGGCGCCAAGGATTACGAACCGGTCTCCTATCCCAATATCTTGCCCGGCGCGTCGCCTGTTGCGGTCGAGACCGCGCAAGGCTTGTATGTCGAGGCCACCGAGGCCAATGATCTTGAAACCAGAGCCGCCCAGACCGGGGGCCAAGGCCGCTAAAGGAACGGTCCGATGCGCAAGACACACCCAAACCGCGCCGGTGAAATCCTGACCTTCTGGCAAGAGGCGGGCACCCAGATGTGGTATCGGCACGATCCGATCTTTGACCGCACCATCCGCGACCGGTTTGGCGCCTTGTGGGAACAGGCCTGTGACGGGGCCTGCGATCATTGGGCGATGGGGCCCAAGGGGGCCTTGGCGCTGATCATCCTGACCGACCAGTTCCCGCGCAACATGTTCCGCGACAGCCCGCGCGCCTTTGCCTCGGACCGGCGTGCGCTGCGCATCGCGGCCTCGGCGTTGAACCATGGATGGGATCTGCGGCTGGACGGTCCGCTGCGGCAGTTCTTTTACCTGCCCTACATGCATTCCGAGATGCTGACCGATCAGGATCGCGCCGTGCGCCTGTTCAAGGCGCGCATGGCCGAGGGCGACACCTTGCTGCACGCCCGCGCCCATCGTGAGGTGATCCGCCGCTATGGCCGCTTTCCGTATCGCAACGCCGCGCTTGGTCGCGTCTCCACCCCCGAGGAGGCGGCTTTTCTGGCCGATGGCGGTTATGGCGCGATGGTTCGGGAGCTGCGCGGCGCGTGACGCCGGGCCGTGGGAAAACCCGGGTTTT
>NZ_CALAHQ010000030.1 GCF_937892565.1 uncultured Roseicyclus sp.
CCCCGTGATCCCATGCGCCTGATCATTTCATTTGCCGCGCTGTTCTTGTCGGTCATGCTGTTGCAGCTTTCGACCGGGGGGGTGGGGCCGCTCGATGTGCTGTCGGGCACCCTGCTGGGTTTTACCAACGGGCAGATCGGGCTTTTGGGATCGGCGCATTTCGCGGGCTTTTTCATCGGGTGCTGGTGGGCGCCGCGCCTGATGGGCGAGGTGGGCCATTCTCGCGCCTTTGCAGCCTTTACCGCCATGGGCGCCATCGGGCTTTTGGCGCATATGATGGTTGTCGATCCCTATGCCTGGGCCTTGATGCGGGCGGCATCGGGGTTTTGCGTGGCGGGCTGCTACACGGTGATCGAGGCCTGGTTGCAGGCCAAGACCGACAACGCCAATCGCGGGCGCACCATGGGCACCTACCGGATGGTGGACACGGGCGGATCGCTGATCGCGCAGCTGATGATCGGCGTGTTGGAACCGGCCGCCTATGTTTCCTATAACCTGCTGGCGCTTTTGTGTTGTGCCGCGCTTTTGCCGCTGACGTTGACACGGTTGCCGCAGCCCGAGACCGGCCTGGCGCCGCGGCTGCGCCTTGGGCTGGCCTGGGGTCTGTCGCCCCTGGCGGTGGTGGGCGTGGTTGTATCGGGGGTGTCGGGGGCCAGTTTTCGCATGGTGGGCCCGCTTTACGGCACCCAAGTGGGCCTGAGCGCCGATCAGATCGGCCTGTTTCTGGCGGCCTATGTGCTGGGCGGGGCATTCGCACAATGGCCTGCGGGCTGGCTGGCCGACCGCTACGACCGCCGCCATGTGCTGGTCTGGTTCTCGGTCGCATCGATCCTGTCTTGTGGCATCACCGTTGCGCTGTCGGGGTTCGGGGTCTGGGGGGTATTCCTTGCGGCCTTGGTGTTTGGCGCCGCCACATTTCCGATCTATTCGATTGCGGCCGCCCATGCCCATGATTGGGCCGAAGATGCGCAGCGGGTGGAGCTTTCGGCCGCCCTGATGTTCGCCTATGCCTTGGGGGCCATTGCCGCGCCGGTCGCGACATCGGGGCTGATCAGCTATTTCGGCCCCTCGGCGCTGTTCGTTTTTGTCGCGCTGGCCCATGTGGGCTTGTTGATCTTTGGCTTGATCCGGATGCGCCACAGGCCGCCGGCCGATCAGCGTGGCCCGTATGTGTGGATACCGCGCACCTCCTTTCTGGTCGGGCGCATCTTTCGGCGCCCGCGCTGATCGGTCTTGATCCAGAACAAGGCGCCAAGCCGCGGGGCTGCTAGGCTGATCTGGTCCGTGCCATCACAGATCGGGGAGCACTCATGGATCTGCGCTTTGACGACAAAACCGCGATTGTGACAGGGGCTGCATCAGGCATCGGGCTGGCCATTGCGCATGCGCTCGCGGCCAGTGGCGCGCGTGTCGTGCTGGCTGATCTCGATCTCGACAAGACACAGGCCGCCGCGCGCGCCATCGGATATGGCGCCCGCGCCTTTGTGACCGATGTGACAAAACCCGATCAGGTCGCGGCGCTTGTGGCCTTTGCCCAGGCCGAAACCGGGGGCCTGCATCTGATGGTCAACAATGCCGGTATCGGCGGCCCGCTGGCGCCCTTGGGTGCCTATGCGCTGGAAGATTGGCACAAGGTGATCGATGTGAACCTGCATGGCGTGTTCTACGGCCTGCGCTACGCCATTCCCGCGATCAAATCTGCCGGGGGTGGGGCGATCGTCAATATCTCCTCGATCCTGGGCAGCGTGGGTTTTGCGGGTGCAGGGGCCTATGTGGCGGCAAAACATGCGCTGGTGGGTCTGACCAAGACCGCCGCACTCGATCATGCCGGCGATGGTATCCGTGTCAATGCCGTGGGGCCGGGCTTTATCCATACGCCTCTGGTGGATCAGGGGCTTGATCAGGATGCGCAAAAAGCACTTTCCGGGCAGCATGCGCTGGGCCGGATGGGCCAACCCGAAGAGGTCGCTTCGCTGGTCTGCTACCTGTTGTCGGATCACGCGTCGTTCATCACCGGCTCTTGCCATCTGGTCGATGGGGGCTACACGGCACAATAGCGGCTGCCCTCTGGCCTCTGGCCTCTGGCATCGTGCGGCGCTAAACGGGGTGAAAGCGCATCCCGGAGGCCATGATGGCACGCATTCTGATCACCTCGGCGATCCCCTATATCAACGGGATCAAGCATCTGGGCAATCTGGTGGGCAGCCAGTTGCCCGCCGATCTTTACGCCCGCTACATGCGCGCGCGCGGCGCCGAGGTGCTGTTTTTGTGCGCCACCGATGAACATGGCACGCCCGCCGAGCTTGCCGCCGCCAAGGCGGGCAAGCCCGTCGATCAGTATTGCGCGGAAATGTGGGCGGTTCAGGCGGAACTGGCGCAAGGGTTCCGGCTGTCCTTTGATCATTTCGGTCGGTCCTCCAGCCCGCAGAACCACCGCCTGACCCAGCATTTCGCGGGCCGTCTGGCCGATGCCGGCCTGATCCGCGAGGTCAGCGAGAAACAGGTCTATTCCAACGCCGACGGCCGTTTCCTGCCAGACCGCTACATCGAGGGGACCTGTCCAAATTGCGGCTATGACAAGGCGCGTGGCGATCAATGCGAAAACTGCACCAAGCAGCTTGACCCGACCGACCTGATCAACCCCCGCTCGGCGATCTCGGGTTCCACCGATCTGGAGGTGCGCGAGACCAAGCATCTGTACCTGCGCCAATCAGCGATGCGTGATGACCTGTCGGCATGGATCGACTCGAAGTCCGATTGGCCGGTCTTGACCACCTCGATTGCCAAGAAATGGCTCAATGACGGCGACGGGTTGCAAGATCGCGGCATCACGCGCGATCTGGATTGGGGCATTCCCGTCAAGAAGGGCGATCAGGATTGGCCGGGGATGGAGGGCAAGGTGTTCTACGTCTGGTTCGACGCCCCCATCGAATACATCGCCTGTGCGGCCGAATGGGTCGATGCGGGCAAGGGGGCGGATTGGGAACGCTGGTGGCGCACCGACAAGGGGGCCGAGGATGTCCGCTATGTCCAGTTCATGGGCAAGGACAACGTGCCGTTTCACACCCTGTCTTTCCCCGCGACGATTCTGGGGTCCGGTGAGCCGTGGAAGCTGGTCGATTACATCAAATCCTTCAACTATCTGAACTATGACGGCGGGCAGTTCAGCACCTCCCAAGGGCGCGGCGTGTTCATGGATCAGGCCTTGTCGATCCTGCCTGCCGATTACTGGCGCTGGTGGCTGCTCAGCCACGCGCCCGAAACCTCGGACAGCGAATTCACATGGGAGGCGTTCCAGCAGGATGTGAACAAGGATCTGGCCGATGTCCTGGGCAATTTCGTCAGCCGCATCACCAAATTCTGCCGCGCCAAATTCGGTGAGGTCGTGCCAGACGGCGGCGACTACGGCCCGCAAGAGATCGCGCTTGTCGCCGATCTTCAGGCGCGGCTGACACGCTATCAGGCGCATATGGAGGCCATCGAGATCCGCAAGGCGGCCGCCGAATTGCGCGCGATCTGGGTGGTGGGCAATGAATATCTGCAATCGGCCGGACCTTGGACCATTTACAAGGATGATCCCGACCGTGCCGCCGCCATCACGCGGCTCGCGCTGAACCTGATCCCCTTTTATGCGGGGCTTTCGGCGCCCTTCATCCCCGATGCGGCCGCCAGCATGGCCGGCGCGATGGGGGTGGATGTCGCATGGCCCGAGAGCGCCGAAACGGCGCTGTCGGCCTTGCCCCCCGGCCATGCCTTCCGCGTGCCCGAGGTGATGTTCGCCAAGATCGATGACGACACGCGCGCCGAATGGGCCCGCCGCTTTGCCGGCGTCAGATCCTGATCGAAAGGGCAAAAAGGGGGGCCAGCCCCCCGTCGCGTGCCGCGACTCCCCCCGGAGTATTTTCGAAGCAAAGAGGGCCCTTAACGTTTCGTTAACCGGTCGCGCGGCAAGATGGTGCCGCGGTACAGGCTGGAGAGCCGATGACCGCAAGCGAAGATGGCGCGTCCTCTGCCCCGAAGCCGCAAGGATAGGGGTGGAGGACAAGCTGCACATCTTTGCTTTCCAAATACTCTCGCCGAAGGCGTCCCCCGGTCGCCATCGGCCAAGGACCTCGGGTCTTTTGCACGGCGGACCGGCCGGGCCAGGCGGGCGCGGCGTTCACTCTGCCACGACCCGGCGCAGATCCCGCAGGTGCGCGGCCACCGCATTGTCCGATACGCTCGCCTCGCGCACCAGCCAGTCGAAATGTTGGCTGAGCGTGCGCACCCGGTCACGGTCGCGAAAGGCGATGAAGTGCTGGCCCAGATAGATCACCGCCATCTTGGGCCCGAAGACTGTCACGGGCGCCGACCACACCAGGCGCGCATCGAACAGGAAAATCCGCAAGCTGGGGTAGAACTGATCATAGACCTCGCACAGCCAATCGAGTTGCGCGCGACGGATATCGGCATCAAGGCCGGCATAATAGCCTTCGGCGCGCGCGAAGCTTTCCAATTCATGCAGCGCGATGGCAATCTCGTAATCGCTTTCGCTCAGCCGCATCCAATCCAGCCGCTCGGCCGCCGCATCGATGGCGGCATCCGGTCTGCGGTGGGTGAGGGGCGCATATTCCCAGCGCAGCATCGCGTTGGTCTTGAGCATGTCGGGCAGCGTCGCGGGGACGTGGCGGATCTTGTAGCCTTCGGCTTCGCGGTGCCAGGCAAAGATCTGATCGTCAAGGCCGGTCGCCCGCCCGGTTTCCGAGATCGACAGCGAACTGTCGAGCAGCGCGCCCGCCTGTTCAGGGCGGTTGGTCAGCCCCAATAGCCAATCGGCAGAGACATCGAGCGCCTGCGCGCAGGCGGCCACGACATGGCCCCCGGGCATGCGCGTGTCGCCCGGCGCCAGCATCTGGGTGATGCTTGAACGATCCACCCCCACAGCGCGCGCCAGTACCGCCCGGCTTTTGCCCGTGGCCATCAGGGCGATGGCCAACCGGTCGCGAAAGGTCGCGGCAACACGGCGCTTGTCGATGAAACTCTCCATTGTTTTGTATTCTCAACATTGTTGCATTTTTGGAGAGAAAACCCTGACTGCGCGCCCGGCGCAAGATCCCATAGACATGGGCCGCCGGATTGATCCGGTGCAACGGATCGAGGGGGCCCATGCGGGTCGAATGGCCGACGCTGGCATTGATCGCGGCAAGCTACGGGCTGTTGATGATCTGTTTGTTCTGGGTGCCCATGGCCAGCTTGGGTCTGGCGGTGGCGATCTTGATCCCGGTGATCGCGCTGCAATCCTCGCTTCAGCACGAGGTCTTGCATGGGGATCCTTTTGCCCGTCGCTGGCTGGGCGAGATGCTGGTCTTTCCGGCCTTCAATCTGTTTGTGCCTTATCTGCGGTTTCGCGACACGCATCTGGCCCATCATCAAGATGCCAATCTGACCGATCCCTATGATGATCCGGAAACGAATTATCTTGATCCGGTGGTCTGGTCGCGGCTGACGGGGTGGCGGCAAGCGCTTCTGAACGCCAACAACACGCTTTCGGGCCGCATGATCCTGGGCCCGATCATCGGTCAGATCGCGTTCATGGCCGCTGATTGGCGCGCGATCCGTGCGGGCGATCGGGCGGTGTTGTGGGGCTGGCTTTGGCACATCCCGGTCACGGCCGCGCTTGTGGGTTTGGTCATCGCATCGCCAATGCCGTTCTGGGCCTATCTGTTGGCCTGTTATGGCGGGCTTGCGGTGCTCAAGATCCGCACCTTTCTGGAACATCAAGCCCATGCGCGCGCTTCCGGGCGCACCGCCGTGATCGAGGATCGCGGCCTGCTGGCCTTTCTTTTTCTCAACAACAATCTGCATGTCGTTCATCACATGCATCCGCGCCTGCCATGGTATCGGCTGCCCGCGCTTTACCGGGCCAATCGCGACCGCTACCTGACGCGCAATGGCGGCTATGCCTATGCCAGCTACGCCGAGGTTGCCCGCCGCCATCTGTGGCGTGCCAAGGAACCCGTGCCCCATCCGCTCTATCGCGCGCCGGCCGAGCGTCGGAATTGAATTGCAGGCCCCGCGCAGAGCGCGCATCTGAGGGGGCATGCCGGTCTGGATCCTTGCAACATTTTTTGCCGCCTTCATGCAGAACCTGCGGTTTCTGCTGCAACGGCATTTGCGGGTCACGACCTTGTCGACCATGGGGGCGACATGGGCGCGCTTTGCCTTTGCCACGCCCTTTGTCGCGCTGTTTCTCGGGCTGTGGCTTGCACTGACGGGGCAAGCCATGCCTGCGCCCATGGCCGTGTTCTGGGCCTATGCGGTGGGCGGGGCCATGGCACAGATGCTGGCCACGGCCTGTGTTGTGGCGCTGTTTGGGCGGCGCAATTTCGCCGTGGGTGTAACGCTGTCGAAGACCGAGGTGATCTTGACGGCGCTGATCGGTCTGATCGTGCTGGGCGAGGCGGTGTCGATGCCTGTGCTGATGGCCATCATGCTGGGCTTTGTCGCCGTGATCTTGCTGTCCGATCCGCCTGAAAGCCCGATCGCCTTGCCCTGGCACGCGCGTCTTTTCAACGCTGCATCGGGCTATGGGCTGATGTCGGGGCTGTTGTTCGGCGTCTCGGCGGTGTGTTATCGGGGCGCGACGCTGAGCTTGACGGGCGGCGATGAGGTGCTGCGTGCCGCAACAGCCCTCATGACCGCGACTAGCGTGCAGACCGTTGCGCTGGGGCTTTGGCTGGTCTGGCGCGACCGGTCCGAAATCGGGCGGGTCTTTGCCTCATGGCGGGTTTCGGGGCTGGTGGGGTTGACATCGACGCTGAGCAGCTTGGGGTGGTTCACCGCCTTTGCCTTGCAGACGGCGGCCTATGTCAAGGCATTGGGTCAGATCGAGCTGGTCTTTACCTTTCTGTTTTCGGCGCTCTGGCTGCGCGAACGCTCCAGCCGAAAGGAAATCGCCGGTTTTTCCCTGCTGATCATCTCGCTGGTCCTGATCTTGTCGGGGTCTTGGCTGTGATCACGATCGCACTGTCCATCGCGGCTGATCTTTGGCCCGTGGCGCTGGCCGCTGTGGGCAAGCTTGTGCTGTTTCCGCTGGTCATTCTTGGGTGTGCGATGGCCCTTGGGTTGCCACCGCTGACCGCACGGGTCGCGCTGATCCATGGCGCGCTGCCCACCGGGGTGGCCGCCTATACGCTGGCCCGTCAGCTTGGGGGCGATGCACCCTTGATGGCCGCGATGATCACGGTGCAGACGCTTTTGGCCTTTGCGATGATGCCACTCTGGCTGTCCTTGGGCGCAAGGATTTTCGGGCTTTAATGCGCCCTGCAGATCGGCCCGCCAAGGGCGGCACGCCTCAAAGCCGCGAAAACCGGCTGACCTCGGTGCGGTTGTCGTAGAACGGCACGCCGGGCGGCCTGCGGCCTGTGATCAGGGCGGAAAGCTCGGCCAGCACGACCTCGGTGATGAAGGGCATGTCATAGCTGCGCACCTCATCGAGCGGCACCCAGTGGAGATGCCCCAATTCATCCTCGGCGCGGCTGAAATCATCGGGATCGTTGCGCAGCGCTTTGGCGTCGACCAGAAAAAAGCGCGCATCGAACCGGCGCGGGCGACCGGGCGGTGTGATCGCGCGGAACACAAAACGCGCATCCGTTCCATCGGGCAGATGCCCGGTGCCCAAATAGCCCCGCCATCCCTGTGGCGCGGTCATGGTTGTGGCCGTCGGGTGGGGCGCGCCGATCAACAGGCCCGTTTCTTCCCACAACTCGCGCGTGGCCGCCGCGATCAGCGTGGCGGCGGGCAGGGCGCTGTCATTGACCAGCGCCGCCGCGCAGTCGGGCCGTGGCGGGGCCGCCAGCGGGATGGTGGCATCGACCCCATCCACCGCGCCGCCGGGAAAGACGAACTTGGACGGCATGAATGCCGCATCCGTGCCGCGCTGGCCCATCAAGACGCGCGGCCGCGTGGCGGCATCGCGCAAGACGATGACCGTTGCGGCATCGCGAAGGGCGCTTTTGTCGGTCAAAACCCATGCATCCTTTTGGCCCATTGTATCCCGACGATCAGCCCCTTGAAGCGCGGCAACAGATAAAGCGCCATCGCAACCACCCCCAGCGAGAACACCACCGCCATCACCCAAGGGTCCGGTCGCAACAGATCATAGGTGAGCAATTGCAGCGTGCCCATCACCTTGGCCGTCAGCAGGATCGACAGATAGGCAGGACCGTCATCGGCGCGTGCATGGCTCAGATCCTCGCCACAGGCGGGACAGGCGGGCGCCAGCCTCAGATAGCCCTGAAACAGCCGGCCCTTGCCGCAGTTGGGGCAGCAACGGCGCAATCCACGCAAAATCGCGGGCAGGGCGGGCCGTTCGGGCGGGCCGGGCCGGAATTCGGGGCGAAGGGTGGGGTCGTCAAAGCTCATGCACCGCTAGATGCGGCGCCCGGGCTGCGCCGTCCAGTGCGCTGTCGTCGCGGCTTGCGAAAATTTTCGCGACGGAAATCGCGGCCGCGCGCGTGAAACACGCATTGAGACACCCACAAACAGGAGACCCGCAGATGTCCATGATCAAATTCCCCACCCTCGCCCTGCTCGTTCCGCTGGCCTTGGCCGCCCCCGCTTGGGCTGATCCGGGGCTGGGCGGCCGCATGGGATTGTTGCAGATGGATCGCGACGGCGATGGTGCGATCACCCGCGACGAGATGCAGGCGGGCCCCGCAGGCATGTTTGCCGCCGCCGATACCGATGGTGACGGGCGGATATCGCGCGCCGAATTGCTTGCCGCCGCCGCGCAGCGCGCCGAAGCCGGGATCGACCGGATGCTTGCGCAAGCCGACAGCGACGGGGATGGTGCGCTCAGCAAGGCCGAGATCGACGCGATGCAAGACACCCGCCGCACCGCCCGGATGAACCGGCTGTTCGATCGCCTTGACGCCGACGCGGATGGCCGCCTGAGCGCCGAAGAGCTTGAGGCCGCGCAAGACAGCATGCGGGAGGGCCGGGGTCATGGTGATGGTCGTGGTGACCGCCGGGGTCATGGCTTTTGGCGCGGCTGAGATGCGGGGGTGCGCGCGGCGCGATTGCGCGCCGTGCATTCCCATTGGAACACCGGGGCGGTATCTTGACCCATGATCGGCGATCCGCCCGCATATGCTGCGCTGTCCGATGGGGCGCTGATGGTCCTTTTTGCCAATGGCGATCCGGGCGCGTCCCGGGTTTTGGCGGCCCGGCTCTTGCCGCGTGCGCTACGCCACGCCGCCCGTGTGCTGGGTGACCGGGCCGAGGCCGAGGATGTGGCGCAAGAGGCGATGCTGAGGCTCTGGCGTGCGGCGGCGGGATGGCAGCAAGATGGGGCGGCACAGCCTGCGACATGGCTTTATCGGGTGGTGGCCAATCTGTGCACGGATCGGTTGCGCAGATCGGGCCGGACCGCGTCGCTTGAAGATGCGGATCTGGCTCGGGATGGCCAGCCCGGGGTCGAGGACAGGCTGATCGAAAAGGGGCGGATGGCGGCGCTTGATGCGGCACTGGCGCATTTGCCGGACCGCCAGCGACAGGCGGTGGTGTTGCGCCATATCGAAGGCCTGTCCAACCCCGAGATCGCCGCGATATTGGATCTGGGCGTGGAGGCTGTCGAAAGCCTGACCGCCCGTGGCAAGCGCGCGCTGGCGCAGGCATTGGCCAACAGCAAGGAGGCCCTGGGCTATGACGATGGACCATGATGATGACAGGCTGGCGCCCTATCTGGCCGCCGCGCGCGGGGGCGGGGCGGTGTCGGATGCGCTGATGGCGCGGGTTTTGGCGGATGCCGCCCGGGTGCAGGCAACACAGCCAAGCCTGACGCCCGCACGCCCCGACACGGCGCGCGGTGCATCTTTGCTTGCGGTTGTGCAGGCGGCCCTTGGCGGCTGGCGCGGCCTGACGGGTGTGACGCTGGCGGGGGTGACAGGGCTTGCCCTTGGGTTCTTGGCGCCCGATGTCGTCGATGGCCTGACGGGTGGCCAGATCGGGGTCTGGTCCGGCACCAGCGGCGCATTGCCCGAGATCGGCCTGTTGTGGGAGGAGGGGGGCGATGTCTGACCCGATCACTGTTTCGACGGAACCCAAGCGCGGCGCGCGCGCGCTCAAGATCGCGCTGGCCCTGTCGCTGGCGGTCAATCTGGCGATTGCCGGCCTTGTCGCGGGGGCGATGATCGCGGGCGGCCCACAGGGGCGCGGCACCGATGGGCATCTCAGATCGCTGGGATTGGGCGCCTTTGCCATGGCCTTGTCGCGCGAGGATCGGGCGGGATTTGCCGCGCGCATCGACCGCGCGGCGCTGCGGGCCGAACGACGGGCCTTGGGCGAAGCTCTGGTCGCGCTGCGTCAGGTCCTGGGGACCGAACCCTTTGACCGGGCCGCGGCCGAGGCGGCGCTGCGCCGGACGCGCGGGGCGGCCGAGGCGCTGCAAGGGATCGGTCACAACGCCATTCTCGATCAGATCGACCAGATGGATGCCGCCCAGCGTGCCGCCTTGGCCCTGCGGCTTGATCGGGCCTTGCGGCGCATGGGGGGGCGCGGCCCGGACGGTTGAGCGCGCGGCCGCGGTGTCAGGCGGCGCTGCGGGGTGCGACCGTGACCTGATCGCGGCCATGCGACTTGGCACCATACAAGGCCACATCGGCGCGGTCGATCAGGCTTTGCGCCGTTTCGCCGCTGCCCGGGGCCGACAGCGCCAAACCGATGCTGATTGTCACCCTCAGGGGCGGGGTTTCACCGCCGACAGACAGCTTTTGGTCCGATATCGCCACCCGCAGCCGTTCGGCACACTCAAGCGCCACGGCGCGGTCGCTTTCGGCCAGTGCCACCATGAATTCCTCGCCACCGATGCGCGCGATCAGGTCGGTGCTGCGCAATTCCGCCCGCAGCCGCCGCGCCACAAGGTTCAGCACCTTGTCGCCAACCGGATGACCATGGGTATCGTTGATTCGTTTGAAATGATCGATATCGAGCAGCATCACCGCCACCCCGCGACCGGCCTGCGCGATCATGCGGTCCAGTTGGAACATGGCATAGCGGCGGTTGTGCAGCCCCGTCAGGCTGTCGGTCACCGCCATTTCCAGCCCGGCCTCGACCGAGGCGCGCAGCCGGTCGGCCTGACGCTTGCGCACCATCTGCGCGCGGATCCGCAGCGCCAGCTCTTGCGCATCGAAGCTGTCATACAAGATGTCATGCGCCCCCAGATCCAGCGCGATCGCCGCGCGTTCGCTGTCACCCTCGGGCAAGATCATGATGCTGGCGGCATTGCGTGTGCCCGGGCGCGAGCGCAGGTCGGACAACAGGCGCAACCCTTCGTTGCGCTGTGACAGATCGGCGGCGATCACGAAGATATCGGGCGCATCGGTGTCATCGGCGCCAAAACCCGTCAGCGCGGCATCGCGCGGCAAGATCGACACCTCGCCCCCCAGCCGGTCATCCAGTGCCGTTTTCCACAGCACCGCACCCTTGGGCCCCGGCGCAATCAGCGCGATCCGCCCCGGCTTTTCCGGCGCGCCATAGCCAGAGGTGGCTTCGGCAAAGCCAAGCGCGGGCTCGCCCCGGCGGCGCAATTCGCGTGCCGTGTCGCGCGCGCGCAAGAGCGAGCGCACCCGCGCCAAAAGCGTCACCTCATCCACCGGCTTGGTCAGGAAATCATCCGCGCCCGCCTCAAGCCCGGCCATCTTGCTTTCGCGGTCGGCCAGCGCCGTGATCAAGATCACGGGAATATCGGCGGTATCGGCATCGGATTTGAGCTGTCGACAAACATCCAGACCCGACATGTCCGGCATCAAGACATCGAGCAAGATAAGATCAGGAAGCAGCTGGCGCGCGGCGAACAGCGCCGCTGCCCCACAGTCAGCTTGGTCAACGTCATAGCAGGCAGATGCCAGCTTGACCTTCATAACGATGCGGTTCGTGGCCACATCGTCTACGACCAGAATTCGCCCTGTCATGCGCGCCTCTCACCGAATACTCGAATTACACGTACATATCATCTGGGCAGCGGAACCAGATACACTGTAACCTGCTTGTGATCGTGAATGGTTAACAAACTCTTTAGCCCGGGAACGGAACTTGTGGATGAAGCAAGAAATCGCTGAAACGCGGGCCGTGGTCATCTTGGCCTGGTTGGCCGGGCAGGAGGATCTGTTTCCGGTCTTTCTGGGGGCGACCGGCGCGACCGAGGCTGATCTGCGGGAACGGGCGGGTGATCCGGAATTTCTGGCCTCGGTGGTGGATTTCTTGCTGCTTGACGATCAGTGGGTCATTGGCTGTGCGACCGATCAGGGATGGCGCCCCGAAGAGGTCATGGTGATCCGTGCCGCTTTGCCGGGGGGCGATCTGCCTGCCTGGACGTGATCGTCCGGCCAGTGGGCTCAGGGGTGTTCGTCACGCGTCAACCTGGCCAGCAGATCCAGCAACGTGGCCAGCTCATCCAAGGTCAGCTTGT
The DNA here is from genome assembly GCF_937892565.1 of uncultured Roseicyclus sp. Lineage (GTDB taxonomy): Bacteria > Pseudomonadota > Alphaproteobacteria > Rhodobacterales > Rhodobacteraceae > Roseicyclus. The sequence goes on from NZ_CALAHQ010000030.1 coordinate 12,449, forward strand.
TGTGAAAATGCTGGGCCGTGTCGCGGCACATGGGCAGGGCTGCACGATACTTGGTCAGACCCTGTTCGGTCAGGCGAACCTCGGTGGTGCGGCGATCATCGCGCCCCATCTCGCGCTCGATCAAGCCTGCGGTTTCCAGTTGCCGCAGCGCGCGCGACGTCGCCGTGCGGTCAATGCCGATGAAATCCGCAATCTCGGAGGGGTTCTTTTTCAATTCATCGACGACCGCAACCAGAACACACCATTCCACCCGCGTCAGACCGAACCGGCGCAAAACCGTTTCCACCCGCCGCTCCACCAGCCGTGCGGAGCGGGTAATGTGGTGGGCCGCACTGTCGTGCAGGCCGAACTTTTGTTCTGTGCCGTCCATTCTGATCATGGTCTATAAAAGGCAGCAGTCAGTCTGTCACGCGGTTTTGCAATTGCATGACAGAAGCAAGTGGGGATCGTGGATTGGCACAGGGGCATCGCATGATTGCAGGATTGTTGTTCGACAAGGACGGAACGCTGTTTGATTTCCAGCGCAGCTGGGGGGAATGGGCGCATGGTCTGGTTTCGGATTTGGCCCAAGGTGATGCCGCCCGCTTTGCGAATGTGGCCGCAGCCCTTGGATATGATCCTGAAAACAGGGTCTTTTTGCCTGACAGCCTGTCCATTGCGGGCACTGCGCGCGACCAGGCTCGGGCGATTGCCCCCTTTATGCCCGATCGCGACACGGCCGCGTTGGAAATCCGGCTTGCGCAGGCCGCACGCAGCGCACGCATGGTGCCGGCCGTGCCGCTCAGACCCTTGATGACCCAGTTCATGGCGGGCGGAATAGCCTTGGGTGTTGCCACCAACGATGCCGAAACGGCGGCACGGAAACAGCTGGAAGTCGCGCAGATCATTGATGTTTTTCAGTATATCGCCGGATATGATTCGGGTCATGGCGCCAAGCCCCATCCGGGCATGTGCACGGGCTTTGCCCGCGCCTTGGATCTGGACCCGCGCGCCTGCGTCATGGTGGGTGACAGCCGCCATGATCTGGAGGCCGGCCGCGCCGCCGGGATGCGGGTGGTGGCCGTTCTGACCGGCGTGGCCCGCGCCGCGGATCTGGCCCCCCATGCCGATGTGGTGCTGCCCGATATCGGCGCCTTGCCCGCCTGGATCGCAGCGCAGACCTGATCATCGGGGCGGGGTCGGGCCGCATCGCGAAAATGCGACGGCGCATGTCGGAGACGGGCGATCCAGCCCCTTGCCGATGCGGTTGTCTGGGCCGCGAACCCGCAGACGACCGCGCCGGATGGCGCGAGGAAGGCCCGATCCGATGACCGATGACACCGCCACCCGCCGCCGCCGTTCGGGCGGCCGCGCGGCCAATGCCGCCCGCAGCACGGCCCATGCGATCGACCAGATGCCATGGCGGGTGCCGGTCAATCTTGACCGCCCGACCGAACCCATGCCGCCCGAAGGCGTGCAGGCCATCCATGATGGCGCGATGCGGGTTCTGGCCGATATCGGGGTCGAGTTTCTGAATGAAACGGCGCTGGCCCACCTCAAGGCCGCGGGCTGCAAGATCGACGGGCAGAATGTGCGCTTTGATCGCCATTTCGTCGAGGAAATGGTGGCCAAGGCGCCGCCGTCTTTCACCTTGACCCCGCGCAACCCTGAAAAGCGCATCACCATCGGCGATGGGCATATCGTGTTCGGCAATGTCTCGTCGCCGCCCAATGCCTGGGATCTGGAGCGTGGCAAGCGCCCCGGCGATCTGGCCACCTATCGCGAATTCATCAAGCTGACGCAGTATTTCAACTGTATCCATTTCGCAGGCGGCTACCCTGTGGAACCGGTCGATGTGCATGCGGGGGTGCGCCATCTCGATTGCCTGTTCGACAAGCTGACGCTGACCGACAAGGTGGTGCATGCCTATTCGCTGGGCCCCGAACGGGTCGAGGATGTGATGGAAATGGTGCGCATCGCGGGCGGGCTCAGCCATGCCGAATTCGATGCCACGCCCCGCATGTACACCAACATCAATTCGGTCAGCCCGCTCAAGCACGACTGGCCGATGCTTGATGGCGCGATGCGCCACGCCAAACGCGGCCAGCCGGTCATCGTGACCCCCTTCACCCTGGCGGGGGCCATGGCGCCGGTGACGCTGTCGGGCGCGGTGATGCTGTCGATCGTCGAGGCGCTGGCGGCGATTGCGCTGTTGCAATGGATCGCGCCGGGCTGTCCGGTGGCGATCGGCACATTCACATCCAATGTGGACATGAAATCGGGCGCGCCTGCCTTTGGCACGCCGGAATACATTCGCGCGACCCAGATGACCGGCCAGATGGCGCGCTTTTATCGCCTGCCGCTGCGGTCCTCGGGGGTGTGCGCGGCCAATGTGCCCGATGGCCAATCGATGTGGGAGACGATGAATTCGCTTTGGGCTGCGGTGCAATCGGGGACCAACATGGTCTATCACGCCGCGGGCTGGCTGGAGGGCGGGCTGATCGCATCGCCTGAGAAATTCGTGATGGATTGCGAGGTTTTGCAACAATTCCAACGCTATATGGAACCCCAGATTCTGGGCACCACCGAGGCCGATCTGGCCATCGAGGCCATCGCCGAAGTGGGGCCGGGCGGGCATTATTTCGGCTGCCAGCACACCCAGGACCGCTATCAGGACGCGTTCTACAGCCCCTTCTTGTCGGATTGGCGCAACTACGAGGCGTGGCAGGCCGCGGGCGGGCTTTGGAGTGCAGCGCGCGCCCATGAGGTGTACAAGCGCATCCTGGCCGAATTCGAAGCCCCGCCGATGGATGTGGCGATCCACGACGAGTTGGCCGATTTCGTTGCCCGCCGCAAATCCGAGGGCGGCGCGCCGACCGATTTCTAGGCCAGTCGCATCGATATCCGCGCAATTGTCATGGTGTTGCACGGTCTGTGCAAGCTTGCGTTTACCTTTGGCACCTATCGCTTGGCTCACGCGCGCAGGGTGCGCCGCGAGACAAGGAATGGGCCGCGAAAATGCATGGCATGGTCAACCGCGCCCTGCAGGGCTTTTTGACAGCCACCTATGGGCAACACGTCTGGACGCAGGTGCGCCGTCAGGCGGGGCTGCCTTTTGATGATTTCGAAGCGATGCTGGAATATCCCGACGCGATGATGCCAGCCTGCGTGCAGTCTGCGGCGGCTGTGCTGCACAAACAGCCCAACGCGGTGCTGGAGGATCTGGGCACATGGCTGGTGACCGACCCCGATCTTGAGCCGCTGCGCCGCTTGATGCGGTTTTCCGGCACCAGCTTCATCGATTTCCTGCACGCACTGGAAGATCTGGGCGATCGCGGGCGCCTGGTGTTGCCACAGCTCGATCTGCCGCAAATCACGCTGGAACGGGCCGAGGGGGCGCGGTTTCGTGTCTGTGCGCGCTGGGTTGTGCCGGGGATTGGCCCGATCTTGATGGGATGTCTGCGCGCCATGGCCGATGATTATGGCGCGCTGGCGCTTCTCAGCCTTGGGGGGATCGCGCAGGATGGCACGGAATGCGTCGATATTCAGCTGCTCGACGCCGCCTTTTCCGAAGGCCGCAGCTTTGATCTTGCACGAGCGGGCGCATGATCGGCCTTCCGCCCAGCTTGGGTCGCGTCATTGGCCTGTCGGGCGGGGCGCTGGATCAGCTGATGCCGATGCATCTGTGGATCGATGCCGATGGCGTCATCGTTCAGGCGGGGCCGACGCTGGCCAAGATGGCGGGGCGGCGGGATCTGGCCGGTCAGCCCCTGTTCGAGACGATCGAACTGCGCCGCCCCGCGCGCATCGCCACAATGGGGGCCTTGGCCAAGCTTGTTGGCCAGCGGCTTGGTCTGGCGCTTGTGGCGGCCCCGAACCTGCCGCTGCGCGGTGCTTTGGCGGTGCTGCCGGGTGGGGCGGGCATGATCCTTGATATTTCGCTCGGGCTGTCCTTTGCCAGGGCGGTGGCGGGTTTTGGGCTGACGCTGAATGATTTCTCGCCCTGCGATCAGACGGTTGAGCTGTTGTATCTGCATGAGGCGAATGCCTCGACCATGGCGTTGTCACGCCATCTGACCCAACGTCTGGAAGCCGCCCGCGCCATGGCCGAGGCAGAGGCGCTGACCGATCCCTTGACCGGGCTGGCCAATCGCCGTGCCATGGATGCCGAGATTGCGCGCGCGCTTGCCGACCCCGGCGATGCCTTTGGCTTGATCCAGATCGATCTCGATCTGTTCAAGCAGATCAACGACAGCCTTGGCCATGCCGCGGGCGATGCCGTGCTGGCGCGCGTCGGTCATGTGCTGCGCCACCAGTTGCGGCTGGGCGACATGGCTGCGCGGGTGGGCGGCGATGAGTTTACCGCGCTGATCCGCGATTGTACCGACCCCGCCGAGTTGTCGCGCATCGCCGCGCGCCTGATCGAAGCCATCGAGGCACCGGTGATCCACCATGGTCAGGTCTGCCGGATTTCTGCCTCGATCGGGATCGCCTTGGTCAACAGCTACCCCGACCGTCCAACCCCCGAACAGCTGACGGCCGATGCCGATGCGGCGCTTTATGCCGCCAAACGGGCCGGGCGCGGGCGCTATGCGCTGCATTCCGAGCGGCCCGTGGCCCGCGGCACCGATGCGCCATCCCCGCGCCCGCGCCGCCGCGCCGATGACGCGCCACCGCAGGGATTTCGCCGTCGCCAGACCGATCAGCTGCCGCGCCCGGATTGAGACGGCAGCAGACCGCGCTAGATGCACCCCATCTGCCCGTTCCAAGGCCAACACCATGACACCGACCGATGCTTTTCGAATGCGCCCGGTGCCCGCGGGCCGGTTTGCGCGCGCGCGCCGCATGGGCGGGCTGGCGACCGGGCTTGCGGGCGGTGTGGCGCTGTCGGGGGCGCAGGCGCTGCTGGGCGGTCGCCGGCCACGCCTGCAGGAATTGGTGCTGACGCCCGGCAACATCACCCGTTTGGCCGACCGGCTGTCGGAAATGCGCGGGGCGGCGATGAAGCTGGGCCAGCTTTTGTCGATGGAGGCGGGCGATTTCCTGTCGCCCGAGCTTGAGGCGATTCTGGCCCGTCTCAGGGCCTCGGCGCATGTCATGCCGCCTGTGCAGCTCAAACAGGTGCTGCAAGACAGCTACGGCACCGATTTCCGGCATCTGTTCCGCAGCTTTGACACAAGGCCGCTGGCCGCCGCCTCGATCGGACAGGTCCACCGCGCCCTGTCGCCCGAGGGGCAGCCCTTGGCCATCAAGCTGCAATATCCCGGCGTCCGTGATGCGATCGACAGCGATCTTGACAATGCCGCCGCCCTGATCCGCTGGTCCGGTCTGTGGCCGCGCGAACTGGATCTGGCACCCCTGATGGATGAGGCGCGCCGCCAACTGCATGAAGAGGCCGATTATGCCCGCGAAGGCGCGGCCCTGGCGCGGTTCGGCGGGCTTTTGGCGGGGGATGGGCGCTTTGTCGTGCCCGCACTTGACCCCCTTCGCACGCGGGCCGCCGCGCTGGCCATGGGGTTCGAGCCGTCCGAGCCGATCGAAACGCTGGCCGATGCCGCGCCGGACCTGCGCGATGGGGCGGTGCATGCGCTGATCGAATTGTGCCTGCGCGAATTGTTCGAGTTTCGCCTGATGCAGACCGATCCCAATTTCGCCAATTACCGCTGGCGTCCGGCCACCGGGCAGATCGTGTTGCTGGATTTCGGCGCCACGCGTGAGATTTCAAAAACGATATCAGACGGGTATCTTGCGCTGTTGCGCGCCGGTCTTGACGGCGACCGCGACGCGATCGTGTCTGGCCTTGAGCGGATCGGCTTTATCAAGCCGGACCTTTCGGCGCATCATCGCGACAGTATCCTTGCCATGTCCGAGCTGGGTTTTGCCGTTTTGCGCGGGCCTGAGCCGTTTGATTTTCGGGGCAATGATCTGGCCGATCGGTTGCGCGAACGCGGTCTTGCGATCGGCGGCGAACGGGAATTGTGGCATCTGCCGCCGCCCGAGACGCTGTTCTTGCAGCGCAAGATCGGCGGGCTTTATCTTTTGGCCACCCGGTTGGGGGCGCGGGTCGATGTGTCGGCACTGGTCCGTCGGTTTGTGGATCTGGCCGTGTCGTCTTGACCTTGGCGCGCGATCACGCGACAGGTTTCGCGTTCGGTCGAGGGAGGCAAGACCATGACGAAACCCTGTATCATCTGTGTCGCCATCACGGGCTCTGTCCCGCGCAAGCAAGACAATCCCGCGGTGCCCATCACGATCAGCGAACAGGTGGAAAGCACCCATGCCGCCTTTGAGGCGGGCGCCTCGATCGTGCATGCCCATGTGCGGATGGAAGATCAGACGCCGACCTCAGACCCCGAACGCTTTGCCCGCCTGAAAGAAGCGCTGGAAAAGCATTGCCCGGGCATGATCCTTCAGTTTTCGACCGGGGGGCGGTCGGGGGCCGGCCGTGAACGGGGCGGCATGCTGTCCTTGTCGCCCGACATGGCCTCGCTGACCGTAGGCAGCAACAATTTCCCCACCCGCGTCTATGAAAACGCGCCCGATCTGGTGGATTGGCTGGCATCGGAAATGCTAAAGTACAACGTGAAGCCAGAGATCGAAGCATTTGATCTTAGTCATATTTTTCAGGCCGCCAAAATGCAGGGCGACGGTCGCCTCAAGGGGCCGCTTTACGTGCAGTTCGTGATGGGTGTGAAAAATGCCATGCCCGTGGACCGCCCGAGTTTTGATTTCTTCATCGACACGCTGGGCCGTCTGGCGCCTGACGCACAATGGTGCGCGGCGGGCATCGGGCGTCATCAGATCGTGGTCAACGAATGGTGCGTGGCCGCAGGCGGCCATTGCCGGACGGGGCTTGAGGATAACGTCCGCATCGATCGCGATACGCTCGCCCCCTCCAACGCCGCGCTGGTGCGCCGCGTGGTCGATCTGTGCGATCGTTACGAGCGCCCGGTGGCGACGGTGGCGCAGGCGCGGGCGATATTGGGGTTGGCCGCAGCCTGAGGCGCAAGACAAAACCCATGACACCCATGCCAAGGAAATGCCGACCATAGAGTTCTCAAGTCAGGTCGTTCAGCGCCGCATTGTCAAGCACCGCATCGGTCAGCACCCGTCCAAGGCGGTCGTTCAGGTCCCCGAGCCCCTTAAGGCGCTTGGCCTCGCTGGCATCCATGCCGCCATACTTTGCTTGCCACTTGCAAGTGTCGGTATCGCTGACGCCCTGCTTGCGGCACAGATCGGCGATGGAAACCCCCGCCGCATGCGCCTTTTGAATGTCAGTGATCTGGTCGTCGCAGAACCTGCTGCGCTTGATCTCTGGTCCTTTCAGGGGGTCAGGGGCTATCGCAATCTGGATCAGCTACGGGGCGCAAGTTAGATGTTTCAGATGGATTTTCCCGATCAACATTTGTGCGGGCCAGACGGCCGCCGCCTTGGGCAGACGCCCAGAGGCTCGGTGAACAGCGGGTCAA
>NZ_CALAHQ010000031.1 GCF_937892565.1 uncultured Roseicyclus sp.
CTCGACATTCCAGATGACGTGGCCGGTGCCCTGATCCGGGTGCAATCGGCCATTGCCTTTGGTCGCCCCGTGCCCGACCAAAATCTCCATCTGACGTTGGCTTTTCTTGAGGACGCCCCTCAACCTGCGCTGGAAGATCTGCATGATCTGTTGACGGGCCTGCGGGCAAAGCCGGTCGAGATCTGCTTTACCGGCATCGACAGCATGACCGAGGCCGAGCGTGGCTTGATCTTTGCCGCCGTGGCACGCAGCGACGCGTTGCAAGCCTTGCATGACCGGATCGCCAGCCTGTGCCGGCAGGCGGGGCTTGATCTGCCGCGCCGCCGGTTCCGCCCGCATGTCACCTTGATGCGGGCCGGGCGCCGCCCCGATGGTGTGGCGCGCGACCGCTTGGCGGCCAGCCTCGGGGCCCGCCCCGATCTGCCCGGTTTTACCGCGCGGGCGGTGACGCTCTACCGCTCGACGCTTGGGCCGCGCGGCGCCCATCACGACCCTCTGGCCAGTTATCCGCTGTCAGGTTGAGCCGCGCGGGCGGCGATCAGATCGACAAGCCGCTGGCGCGCCGGGGGCAGGGGCTTGTTGCCCAGCGACCCCGCCAGATGCGTGGATAGGAAATGGCCGGTGACAGCCAGCCCCTGCACCACCTCGCGCGGGTCGTTGCCCGGCACGCCGCGCATGACACCCGGCAGGATCAACAGCCGATCGGCCCATGAACCCGCCCCAGCCGCCGACACCGCCCGGCCGCTCCGTGGCGAGACATAGGCCAGCCCCTGCGTCGCCCCCGTCACCGCACAGGCCGACAGATCAAGACCGAACCCCGTTTCCTCCAGAAGCGCCTGTTCCCAGCCCAGATAGGCCTCGGGCCAGCGGTCGGCCCCCAGCCCGTCGAGCAGCGCAAGGCTGCGGGCATAAAGCGCCGGATAGGCTTGGCGTTCGGGCAAGGCAAAGGACAATAGCGCACAGACCGCCGACAGCCCCGCCAGCGTCAGCCGGTCCTCCATCGCTGTGGCGGCACGCCCCCGGATCAGATCCACGGTGTAGCTTCCCATGTGCCCATCCAGCCGCGCCCGCCACGTCGCATCGATCTGTGCGCCGGGCTGCAACAGCGGTGCCATCTTGCGCGAGGCGCCACCCCGCACCACGCCCAGATGCCGCCCGTGATCGGCGGTCAACAGATCCACGATCGCGGCATGTTCGCCATGCCGACGCACGCCCAGAACGATCCCCTCGGCCCGCCATTCCATGCGCCCGAGTTAAGCCCGCCAGCCCGCGCTTGTCCATCTGGCAGGGCCATGGCAGGCTTGGCCCATGTTTGCCGCGTTGTCCCGTCCCGCCCGTCGTCTGGCTCTTGTGATCGCGCTTCTGGCGCTGGTGTCGGTTGCCGCGCAATTCCATCACCTCATCACGATCCGGGCCGCGCCCCCCTTGACCACCGCATGGGACATGGCGCGGTATTTCACCATCCTGACCAATCTTCTGGTGGCCGTGAGCCTTGTCATGGTTGCCCGCCCGCCCCGTGGGCGGGTGCCGTTTGTCTGGTTGGCCGCGCTGACGCTGTCGATGGTCATGGCCGGCGCGGTCTACCACCTGTTGCTGTCTGACCTCGTGACCTTTACCGGCATTGGCTGGTGGGCCGATCACGGGCTGCACACCGCCGGCCCCATTGCCATCGCGCTGTGGTGGTTGGCCTTTGCGCCAAAGCGGCAGCTTGCGTTGCGGCATCTGCCCGGACTTGCGCTCTGGCCGGCGGTCTATGGGGCCTATGCGCTCGTGCGTGGCGCGGTTGACGGCGCCTATCCCTATCCCTTTGTCGATCTGGGCGCCCTGTCGCCCGTGACGGTCGCCATGAACCTTGCGGGGCTCTTGTGCGCCTTCGTCCTTGGGGGCGCGGTGATGATCGCCATCGGCCGATATGCCGACAGATGACCGTGCCGGACTATGCCCAACGCCCTGGCCATCGGCCGTTCAGTCCAGCCCCGGCGTATCGAGCAGATGCCGACCGCCGCGATCCTCGACCTCGATCACCCAGAGATCGGGGTCAAACCCGCGCTGCCGGGCGATCGCGGCGTCGATCTCGGCCTCGGGGCCGCTGGCCAGTTCCATCCAGATGGGGTCCCCGGTCATCGGGTCGGTGCGCCGCTGAAACGCCACGCCCCGCCCATCGAGCGTGTTGCATTTGACCACCACAGCCCCCGCCGTGGCATCGCCGCGCGCCACGACAAAGGCGGGAATATCAGCAAGCCTGAGCCGCGCCAGATAGGCCGCCACCCAGAATTCCGCCGTCAGCCTTGGCGCCATCAGCTCAATTCCCGTCGCGGAAATCGAGACCCATCTCGGAATAGCGCTCTGCCTCTTCCAGCCAGTTCGGGCGCACCTTGACCTGCAAGAACAGATGCACGCGGCGGCCCATGAAGGTTTCCAGCTCTTCGCGGGCGGCCTTGGACACGGCCTTGATCGTCTCGCCGCCCTTGCCCAGCAAGATGCCCTTGTGGCCGTCGCGGGTGACGTAAACGATCTGGTCGATCCGCGCCGATCCATCGTCGCGTTCTTGCCAGCTTTCGGTCTCGACGGTCAGCTGATAGGGCAATTCCTCATGCAGCCGCAGCGTCAGCTTTTCGCGCGTCATCTCGGCCGCGATCATCCGCATCGGCAGATCGGCGATCTGATCCTCGGGGTAAAGCCACGGCCCCTCTGGCATGGCGTGCCCCAGCCAATCGCGCAGATCCTCGACCCCATATCCCTTTTCGGCCGAGATCATGAAGGTGCGCTCAAAGGGAAAGGCCGCATTCATGGCTTCGGTCAGCTTCAACAGAACCGGCGCCTCGACCCGGTCGATCTTGTTGATGGCCAGCGCGACGCGGCGGCCCTTGGCCTTTTCGGCCAAGCCTTCAAGGATCGCATCCACCCCTTCGGTCTTGCCGCGATGCGCCTCGATCAACAAGACGATCACATCGGCATCTGCCGCGCCCCCCCAGGCAGCCGCCACCATCGCGCGGTCCAGCCTGCGGCGGGGCCGGAACAGGCCGGGTGTGTCGACAAAGACGATCTGTGCCTCCCCGGCCAGAGCCACGCCGCGGATGCGCGCGCGCGTTGTCTGCACCTTGTGCGTCACGATCGAGACCTTGGCCCCCACCATGCGGTTGAGAAGCGTGGATTTGCCCGCGTTGGGCTCTCCGATCAGGGCAGTAAAGCCGGCGCGGCTGGTCATGGGGTCGTATCCTCGGGGTTCTCTGGCTGTCTCTCCTAGCCGATCGCACCTGTCATGGCCACAGTCCACGGTTGCACGACGCCACCCATCGGCGCTATGGGGGCGCGTCTGTCAGAGCAAGGGAACAGGACCATGGCGGCAAAAGTGTTCATCGATGGCGAGGTTGGAACCACCGGCCTGCAGATCCGTGCGCGCCTTGAACGTCGCGCCGATATCACCTTGATCTCCCTGCCCGAGGACCAGCGCAAATCCCGCCTTGCCCGCCTTGGCGCCTTTGCTCAAGCCGATGTGGCCATTTTGTGCCTGCCCGATGCCGCGGTCCATGAGATCGCGCCGGATCTGCGCGATCTGCCCTGTCGGGTGATCGATGCCTCGACGGCGCACCGCACCGATCTGGCATGGGAATTCGGCTTTCCCGAGCTTGACGCAGGCGCCCGCGGCCGGATCGCTGCGGCAAAGAATGTGTCAAACCCCGGCTGCTATTCGACGGGCGCCATCGCGCTGCTCAAGCCCATGATCGACGCCGGCCTCATCGCGCCCGATCACCCGATCACGATCAACGCTGTTTCGGGCTATTCCGGCGGTGGCAAGGCCATGATCGCGGATTTCGAAGAGGGGCGCGTGCAAGGCGGTTTCGTCTATGCAACATCGCAACACCACAAGCATCTTCCCGAGATCATGGCCCGCGCCGGGCTGCTGCGCAAACCGATCTTTGTGCCCCAAGTGGGCCAGTTCGCCCAAGGCATGATCGTGCAGGTGCCGCTGCATCTGCCGCCCGGTGGCCCCGCGGCCGCGATGGCCGCACTGCGCGACCATTACGCGAGCCAGCATTTCGTGCAGGTGGTCGAACGCGCCGCTATGGGCGACCGGATCGACCCGCAGCGCCTGAACAACACCAACCGGATGGAGTTGACCGTGGATGGCGCCCTTGAGACCGGGGCCACCGTGCTCATCGCTGTCCTCGACAATCTCGGCAAAGGTGCCTCTGGCGCGGCGGTGCAGAACCTCAACCTGCTGCTGGGTCTGGACGAGGCGCTGGGCCTCTGAGCCCGTCTTGCCCATCTTTGCTTTGCAAATACTCTCGGGGGTCCGGGGGGTGAAGCCCCCCGGCGGGTCGCCGCGCAACGCGCGGCGAAACCCCTGTCAGCTTGCGCACAGCCGATCAAGCAGGGCCTGGGCTGCGGCCTGTTCGGCCTGTCGCTTGACCTTGCCCTCGGCTTCGGCGGTCTGACCATCGGCCAGCCGCGCCTCGACCCGAAAGATCGGCGCATGGTCCGGCCCGTCGCGGGACAGCTCACGGTAGCTGGGCGGCGCCATGCCGCGGGCTTGTGCCCATTCCTGCAGCGCGGTCTTGGCGTCGCGCGCATCCTCTGCCACGCCTGCCACCCGCGCGCCCCACAGCCGCAACAAAACTGCGCGCGCCGCCTCGAACCCGCCATCGAGATAGACCGCCGCGATCACGGCCTCCATCGCATCGCCAAGCAGCGCCGTCTTGCGCCGCCCACCCGTCGACATCTCGGATTTTCCCAGGCGCAGCACCGCGCCCAGATCGATCTCGCGCGCCACCTCGGCACAGGTTTCCTTGCGCACCAGCGCGTTGAAGCGCGGCGCAAGCTGCCCTTCGCTGGCGGCCCCGTCTTGCGCCAGAACCGCCTCGGCCATCACCAGACCCAAGACCCGGTCGCCCAGAAATTCCAGCCGCTGATTGTCGGGCCGCGTCGCCGATGACAGGGAGGCATGGGTCAGCGCGCGCGTGATCAACTCGGGCTGGGCAAAGCGATGGCCCAGCCGGTCACAGAATGCTTCGAGCTCGCGCGCCAGCTTCACTCGATCGCCTCGAAAAACCGGTCCGCGCGCCATGTCCAGAAATAGACCATGCGCCGCCCTGCCGATGAGAACATGACCCGGTCCGCCCGTCCCAGCAGATTGGCGAAAGGTACAAAGCCCACCCCACCCACCGATTGCGGAAAGCGCGAATCCACCGAATTGTCGCGGTTGTCGCCCATCACAAAGAAATTTCCGTCGGGCACCAGATATTCCTGTGTGTCGTCGCCCCGGGTGCCGTTCGCGATGTTGAGGATCGAATGGCTGACCCCGCCGGGCAGGGTTTCGGTAAAGCGTTCCTTTTCACAAATTCCGCCCGCGCCCACAGGCGCGTTGGAACAGCGCGGAGGCAAAGCTTGCGGTCCCTGGGGTTCGAACACCTCTTGAAAGGGGGGGGCTTGCGTCAGGCTCACTGCCACCCCGTTGAGATGCAAAACCCCCGCGATGACCTGCACGCGATCACCGGGAAGACCGATCACCCGCTTGATGAAATCACTGCCTTCGGTCGGGTGGCGAAACACCACCACATCGCCGCGCTCAGGGTCACGGCCGAAAAGCCGCCCTTCGAAGGGGCACATGGAAAACGGGCAGGAATGGCGCGAATAGCCATAGGCCATCTTGTTGACGAACAGGAAATCCCCGATCAGGAGCGTGTCCTTCATCGATCCCGAGGGGATCCAGAAGGGCTGAAAGAACAAGGTCCGGAACACCCCCGCGATCAGCAGCGCATAGACGATCGTCTTGACCGTTTCCATGATGCTGTCCTGTTTGGCCGCTGCCGCCATGATGGTTCGCCTTTTCGCGTGTTGTCATCCTTGCGGGTCTTGAGCCAGCCCCGCGCCCGAGTCAAGAAAACTGGGGCGCCTCAGGGGCGCGGGGCGCGCGGTTTATAGACCGGCAACTGCCAGCCAAACAGCAGCGATCCCGAACGCAGCGCAAAACAGGTCACGATGCAGGCGATCAGCGACAGCGCCTCGGATGGCCATAGCGCCTCGGTGATCACCGCCGCACCGGCACCGGCGAAAGCGGCCGTGATGTAAAGCTTGCCCGACCGGATCAACAGCGGCACCTCGTTGGCCACGATATCGCGCAACAGCCCGCCCACACATCCCGTGATGATCCCCATGATCAAGATGATCGGCACGCTTTGTCCGGTTTCCGTCGCAGCCCTGACGCCTGCTGCCACCGCGATGGGCAGCGCCAGCGCATCGAGCCAGGTCAGAACCGTCTGGCGGCTTTCCAGCAGATGGGCGGTGAAAAACACCAGCACGGCCGCAGTTGCCGCGATCGCCAGCGGCGTGGGATCGGCGATCCAGAACACCGGATCGCGGTTGAGCAACAGATCACGCAGCGTGCCACCGCCCACAGCGGTCAGGCTGGCCATGAACATGAACCCCACAAGATCCAACTGTGCCCGCGAGGCCGCCAGCCCGCCCGTCAGCGCAAAGACCAAAACGGCAGCGTAATCCAGCGCGCTCAGGACCGTCATTTGAACGGCTTCATGCCAGCGCGCGCCAATTCATCGGCCCGCTCGTTTTCAGGGTGGCCGGCATGGCCCTTGACCCATTGCCATGTCACGCGGTGGCGCGCCTGTGCGGTATCCAGACGCCGCCAGAGATCTTCGTTCTTGACCGGCTTGTTGGACGAGGTCTTCCAGCCATTGCGCTTCCAGCCATGGATCCAGCCGGTCACGCCATTCTTCACATAGGCGCTGTCGGTCACGATGGTGATGCCTGCCGGACGCTCCAGCGCCTCAAGTGCCGCGATGGCGGCCAAAAGCTCCATCCGGTTGTTGGTGGTGTCGGCCTCGCCGCCGTGGAGTTCGCGTTCCTTGACGACGGCATCGCCGTCCCTGGCCTGCAACAGCGCGCCCCAGCCGCCCGGCCCGGGATTGCCCGAACAGGCCCCGTCGGTATAGGCAAAAAGTTCAGGCATGCTTGCCCCTCATGTCACGACCCCGACACCAAGACAGATCACGACAACCGCCGTCAGCATCAGCCGCAGCGGCAGCCACCATGCGGGCGCCAGCCCTTGCCGAGCTGCACTGGCGTCGATCGCCAGAAGCGCGATGAAACCCGTGATCAGCATGATCAGACTTGGCCGTGGTTCGGCAAAGGCCGTCAGGAACACAAAAATCGCAGGGATCACCGACAGACCGTAGAAGAGCGCTGCCTGCCGCCCCTCGGCCTTGGTGGCAAAGCCCCAGATCACGCCTGCCATGAAGCACAAGATCACGATGCCGTAGATCTGCAACAGCGCCCGTCCAGTGTGGTTGGGGCTCCATGCGCGGCCAATTTCTGCAAGGGCGGGCACCCATAGGCTCAGAGCGCCGTAGAGGAACGGGATCAATCCGGCGATGCCGAGAAGCAGGGCGGGGGCAGGGATGCGCATCATGGGTGGTATCTGCATGGCGTGGGCCGGACGGGCAAGTGAAACTGCACCACGGCAGATGCGCAAGCGGGGCGCGGTTTTGGGGCGTGGCCGGATTTTCGTACGAAAATCCGCATGTGCGATTTTTCGTACGAAAAATCGGCCTCGAACTCAGACTGGGTCGCGCAGCACACGCGGCACCTTGAATTCGACGTGTTCCTCCGCCGTCACCACGGGTCTCACCGTTACCTCG
Organism: uncultured Roseicyclus sp.; assembly: GCF_937892565.1. GTDB lineage: Bacteria > Pseudomonadota > Alphaproteobacteria > Rhodobacterales > Rhodobacteraceae > Roseicyclus. The sequence continues at coordinate 7,656 of NZ_CALAHQ010000031.1, forward strand.
AAACGGGCGCGGAACGCATCGATCACCTCGTTGACCAACACCTCGGGCGCGCTGGCGCCTGCCGTGATGCCCAGCGCGCGGATGCCTTCAAGCGCGCGCCAGTCGATCTCTGCGGCACGTTGGACAAGCTGGGCATAGCCACATCCGGCGCGCGCCCCCACCTCGACCAATCGTTTCGAATTGGACGAATTGGGCGCGCCGACCACCAGCATGGCATCGCAAAGCGGCGCCATGACCTTGACGGCGTCTTGCCGGTTGGTGGTGGCGTAACAGATGTCTTCCTTGTGGGGGCCGACGATGGCCGGGAACCGCGCCTTCAGCGCCGCCACGATGTCTGCGGTGTCATCAACGCTGAGCGTGGTCTGTGTCACAAAGGCCAGACGCGCCGGGTCGCGGACCAGAACGGTCGCCACATCCTCGACCGTTTCGACCAAAAGCACCTCGCCCTCGGGCAGTTGGCCCATGGTGCCGATGGTTTCGGGGTGGCCTGCATGGCCGATCATGATCATCTGGAGCCCGTTTTCGTGGTGGCGCGCGGCCTCGATATGGACCTTGCTGACCAAGGGGCAGGTGGCGTCGACAAAAATCATCTGGCGCTGTGCGGCCTCTTGTGGAACGGATTTTGGCACACCATGGGCCGAAAAGATCACGGGCCGATCCAGCGGGCAGTCGTCCAGTTCTTCGACGAACACCGCGCCCTTGGCACGCAGATCATCGACGACGAATTTGTTGTGAACGATCTCGTGGCGCACATAGACGGGTGCGCCCCATTTCGCGATCGCCATTTCGACGATCTTGATCGCCCGGTCCACGCCTGCGCAAAAGCCGCGCGGCGCAGCAAGATGGATGGTGAGTGGCGGCTTTGTCATCGGTGCCTCGGGCGGCTGAACTGTCAGATCGGATTTACACCAGAGCTAAAAGCTTCGCGCGCTGGCGTCCAGCCTTTGGGTCATGCCGTTGGGGTGTTGCCGTCGCGCGGTTCACGCGGCGGGCGGCCGATCACGTCGCGCAATTCGTCCAGCTCGATGAAGTTATCCGCCTGACGGCGCAAATCATCGGCGATCATCGGAGGCTGCGAGCGGATGGTCGACACCACCGAGACCCGGCACCCCTTGCGCTGGAGCGCCTCGACCAGGGGACGGAAATCGCCATCGCCAGAAAACAACACGATGTGATCGACATGTTCCGCGATTTCCATGGCATTGACGGCCAGTTCGATATCCATGTTGCCCTTGATCTTGCGCCGGCCTTGGCTGTCGGTGAATTCCTTTGCGGTCTTGGTCACCATGGTAAAGCCGTTGTAGTTCAACCAGTCCACCAGCGGGCGGAGTGGCGAATATTCATCGTTTTCGAGCAGCGCGGTGTAGTAAAAGGCGCGCAGCAGTTTGCCGCGCTGCATGAATTCGCTACGCAGCAGCCGATAGTCGATGTCGAACCCCAGCGCCTTGGCCGCCGAGTAGAGATTGGAGCCATCGATGAACAAAGCGAGGCGCTCGTCGCGGTAAAACATGTGGACTGGTCCTTGATGAATGGCTTTTGGTGCAATCGTGCGGATCGATAGATGATCTGAATGGTGCGAATCCTTATACCAAAGGCAAGGGGTGCGTCGAGCGGATGAAGAACGCTGTTGAAATTCCTGCGGCGTCGCGGGCCTTGCTGGCCTTGGGTTCCAACCTTGCCCATCACGGCCAGCACCCCAAAGAGACCGTGCTGCTGGCGGTGGCGCTGTTGGAGCAACGGCTTGGGCGCGCGCTCCGTGTCAGTGGCTTGTACCGCACACCGGCCTTTCCGGCCGGATCGGGGCCCGAATTCGTCAATGCGGCCGCTGAGCTGTGGTGGGAGGATACGCCCGAGGCGCTGCTGGCGCTGCTTCATGAGGTGGAGGCCGCAATGGGCCGGACCCGGCGCCAGCGATGGGAGGCCCGAATCATGGACATCGATCTGATTGCGCTGGGCGCGCAGGTGCTGCCCGATGCCCAAACCCAGCGTCACTGGCAAAGCCTGGCGCCCGATCAGGCGGCCCGGCAAACACCCGACCGCCTGATATTGCCGCATCCGCGTCTGGCCGAGCGCAGCTTTGTCTTGGTGCCCTTGGCCGATATCGCCCCTGATTGGTTCCATCCCGTGACGGGGCTGAGCGTGGCCCAGATGCTGGCCGCCCGCCCACCGGCCGAGCGGGCCGAAGTCGTGCCTTTCGATGCCGCGCCGTGATGGGCGGTTCTGGCTTGTCATTTCACGCGCCCGGGCTTAAGTCGTGCTTTTCGGATACTCCCGTGCAGACTCTGGAGGTGCCTTCGTATGGCCCGCGTCACCGTTGAAGATTGCGTCGACAAGGTTCCCAATCGGTTCGAGCTTGTGATGCTTGCCGCCCACCGCGCGCGTGAAATCGCGGCGGGTGCGGCCCTGACCATCGACCGCGATAACGACAAGAATCCTGTCGTGGCGCTGCGCGAGATCGCCGATGAGACCCAGGGCGCCGATGATCTGCGCGAACGCCTGATCGAAAGCCATCAGACCCAGATCGAGGTCGACGAACCCGAAGAAGACGCAATGGCGCTTTTGCAGGGTGTGGACGCCGACCGCCCCGTGCATGACAACATGAGCGAAGAGCAGATGCTGCGCGCGCTCATGGAAGCACAGGGCCACAGGTAGGGACCCGCGCGGACAGGTTGAGCAGGGCATGATAGACGCCGACGACCTGATCGCGCTGGTTCGGAACTACAATCCCAAGACCAACGAGCCGCTTTTGCGCGGGGCCTATGCCTATGCGCAGCGGATGCATGAGGGGCAAACACGCCACTCCGGCGAGCCCTATTTCACCCATCCCGTGGCGGTGGCCGCCATCCTGACCGAACAGCGGCTGGATGACGCCACCATCGCCACAGCCCTTTTGCACGACACGATCGAAGATACCAAAGGCACCTATTCCGAGATCGCCCGGCTTTTTGGCACCGATGTGGCCGAGCTGGTCGATGGGGTCACCAAGCTGACCAATCTCGAACTTTCCAGCCGCGAATCGAAGCAGGCCGAGAATTTCCGCAAGCTGCTGATGGCAATGTCCAAGGATTTGCGCGTCATCTTGGTCAAGCTGGCCGACCGGCTGCACAACATGCGCACCATTCGCCACATGCCGGCCGAAAAACAGGCCAAGAAAGCGCATGAGACCATGGATATCTACGCCCCGCTCGCGGGCCGCATGGGCATGCAATGGATGCGCGAAGAACTTGAGGATCTGTCGTTTCGGGTCCTCAACCCCGAGGCGCGCAATTCCATCATGCGGCGTTTCCTGACGCTGCAAAAGGAAACCGGCGATGCGATCCCGCGCATCAGCGATGACATCGAGGCGGTGCTTGACCGCCACGGGCTCAAGGCCGATGTGTTTGGGCGCGCAAAAAAGCCCTTTTCGATCTGGCGCAAGATGCAGGAAAAGGAGCTGTCATTTTCGCGGCTGTCCGACATTTACGGGTTCCGCGTGCTGACCGCGACCGAGGATGATTGCTACCGTGTGCTGGGCGCGATCCACCAACGCTGGCGCGCGGTGCCGGGGCGGTTCAAGGATTACATCAGCCAGCCCAAATCGAACGGCTACCGTTCGATCCACACCACCGTGTCGGGGCGCGACGGCAAGCGCGTCGAGGTGCAGATCCGCACCCGCCAGATGCATGATGTGGCCGAATCGGGCGTGGCGGCGCATTGGTCCTATCGTGACGGCGTCAGATCGGAAAACCCCTTTGCCGTCGATCCGGCCAAATGGCTTGAAGGGCTGACAGAACGCTTCGAGAATGCCGAGGACAATGACGAATTCCTCGAGCATGTGAAGCTCGAGATGTATTCCGATCAGGTGTTTTGCTTCACGCCCAAGGGCGATGTCGTGCAATTGCCCAAAGGCGCCACCCCCATCGATTTCGCCTATATGATCCACACCCGGATCGGTCATTCCTGTGTGGGGGCCAAGGTCGACGGGCTGCGTGTGCCGCTCTGGACGCGGCTCAAGAACGGCCAGTCGATCGAGATCATCACCGCCGAGGGTCAGACCCCGCAGGCAAGCTGGATCGATATCGTCGTGACAGGCCGCGCCAAGGCCGCGATCCGGCGGATGCTGCGCGAGGAAGACCGCGAACGCTTTATCAAGCTGGGTCGCGAATTGGCGCGGCTGGCCTTTGAGCAGGTGGGCAAAAAGGCGACCGACAAGGCGCTCGATACCGCGGCGCGGGCCATCGGGCTGAAAAACGGTGCTGAAATGCTGGCACGGATCGGTTCGGCCGAATTGTCGGCCCGGTCGGTCGTGGCGCGCATCTATCCCGAACTGGCCCGCCAATCCGACACCACGGATGTCGAAGCGCGGCGCGCGGTCATCGGTCTTCCCGCAGGGGCCGAGACACGCCGCGCGCAATGTTGTCAGCCGGTGCCGGGCGAACGCATCGTCGGCATCACCTATCTGGGGCGTGGGCCCATCGTGCATGCCATCGATTGCCCGTCGCTTGCGGCATTCGACGACAGCCCCGAACGCTGGATCGATCTGCACTGGACAGAAGGGCGCCATGCGGCGATCCATAACGTCACGGTGGATGTGACACTGTCCAACCAAAAAGGCGTGCTGGGTCGCATCTGCACATTGATCGGCGAACAGAACGCCAATATCTCGGACTTACATTTTATTGACAGGAAACCGGACTATTTCCGGCTTCTGATCGATGTCGATGTCCGCAATGCAGAACATCTGCATGCGGTCATGATGGCGGTGGAACTGGACAGCGATGTGGCAAGCCTTCAGAGGTTCCGGAGCCTCGACCGGCGCCCCTGAGGGGTCCATCGCCGCAAAGAGGGCTTGCGCAGGCTTTCGGGCATGACGCGGGCAGGAAGGGAAAGGCAGACACATCGTGGTTTTCAAGCGCCGCGAGTCGCGATCGGCCCTGCGTCTGGTGGGCGAAGTGTTCTGGCCCCGCGGGGGCTGGGTGCGCGCCTTTCATTACGTCAAGCACCGCATGCACCGTCTGCCCGGCACGCCCGAGCAAATCGCGCGTGGCGTGTTTGCGGGGGCCTTTACCGTCTTTACCCCATTCTTTGGGCTGCATTTCCTTGTTGCCGCGGTCTTGGCAAAGATGATGCGTGGGTCGATCCTTGCGTCGCTTTTGGCGACCTTTATCGGAAATCCCCTGACATATGTACCGATTGCCATCATCTCGCTTCAGACCGGGCATTGGATGCTGGGCAGCAGCATGCGCAGCGCCGTCGATGATTCGACATTTTCCAAATTCGCGGCGGCAGCGGGTGATCTGTGGTACAATTTCGTTGCGATCTTTACGCCTGAGCGCGCCCACTGGGCCGAGTTGCACAGGTTTTACGACGATGTGTTCTTTCCGTGGATGGTGGGGTCGATCATTCCCGGCCTGATCTGTGGGGCGGTGTGTTATTATCTGAGCGTTCCGGTGATCCGGGCCTATCAAAAGCGGCGTCTGGTGCGATTGCGCAAGAAGATGGAAAAGCTGCGCGAACAGGCTGGCGCAGCGGCGGTCAAGCGCTAGGCTTCATCCCATCGGCAGGGAGACGAAAACAATGGCAAGTCGTTTAAGGCTGGGCGTCAACATCGACCATGTGGCGACAGTGCGCAATGCGCGCGGCGGCGCGCTGCCCGATCCGGTGCGCGCGGCCATGATGGCCGAACAGGCCGGCGCCGACGGCATCACAGCCCATCTGCGCGAGGACAGGCGCCACATCCGCGACGCCGATGTCGGGGCGATCATGGCGGCGATCACGATTCCCCTCAACTTCGAGATGGCCGCGACGCCCGAGATGCAAGCGATCGCGCTGTCCCATCGCCCGCATGCCGCCTGCATCGTGCCCGAACGCCGCGAGGAACGCACCACCGAAGGCGGGCTTGAGGTGGCGGCGAACGCCAACTGGATGGGCGATTACATCGCGCCGTTGCGCGAAGCGGGGTGCCGGGTGTCGTTGTTCATCGCGGCCGACCCCGCGCAGATCGCGGCCGCCGCCCGGATCGGCGCGCCGGTCATCGAATTGCACACCGGCGCCTATTGCGATTTTCATGCCGAAGGTGACTTTACCGCCCGTGACGCAGAGCTTGCCCGGTTGATCACAGGTGCCAAACAGGCCGCCGATCTGGGCCTTGAGGTGCATATGGGCCATGGGTTGAGCTATGACAATGTCGCCCCCATCGCCGCCATCCCCGAGGTGGTGGAGCTGAATATCGGCCATTTTCTGATCGGTGAGGCGGTGTTTGTCGGTCTGCCCACGGCCATCGCCCAGATGCGCGCGCAGATGGATGCCGCCCGCGGGTGATCGCGGCGCCCATTGCGAATTCGCGGTGAATGGGCGAAGCTTGTCGTGTTCAGACCACCGTCAGACCCGGAGGGTTTTGTGCGCATCTTGTTTGCTGTCCTGACTGGGGCGGCTGCCCCTGCGGTCATGGCCGCAGTGCGGGGGCGGGCCGTATGCTCCAACCTCGATCAAGCCGTCGGTCCCCTGTCATGATCCTGGGTATCGGCACCGATCTGGCCAATATCGAACGCATTCAGCGTGCGCTGGACCGCTTTGGCGACCGGTTCCGCGACCGTGTCTTTACCGTGACCGAACAGAACCGCGCCGATCGGATGAAGGACCCCGCTTCCGTCTACGCCAAGCGCTGGGCTGCCAAGGAGGCGTGCTCAAAGGCGCTTGGCACCGGGTTGCGCATGGGTATTTCGTGGAAGGACATGGCGGTCAGCAATCTGCCGTCTGGTCAGCCTGTGATGCAGGTCTCGGGCTGGGCCAAGGAACGCCTCGATCAGATGACCCCGGATGGATACGGCGCGATCATCCATGTCAGCCTGACCGATGACCATCCATGGGCGCATGCCTATGTGGTGATCGAAGCCCTGCCCTTGGGTGAGCAAACCCAACGCCCCCAAGTCGGCCCGGTCTCGCGGCGCAAGATCGGCTGAAGCTTAGCGCCGCCGATCTTTCTGCCGCCGCCGATAGGCGTATTCGGTGGGGATCAGCACAAGCGCCGCGCTTGACCCGATGATGGCATCGACGCCCGGTGTGCCAAAGCTCAGCCCGAAAAGCGCGCGCAGAAAGAACAAGACCAGCACCGCACCAAAGGTGATCAGGATCGACGGCACCATGCCATTGTGGCTCCAGCCCCATTTTTCGAACAAGATCGCCACCGCGCCCGCAATCATCAACGAGCCGAAAAACGAAAACATCACCATGGCTCACCCCTCCACTACAAAACCCGGCGCAATGCGCGCACCCCTCAGATAGGCCTCGGCGGGCATCCGCGGCTTGCCTTCGGGCTGCACCTCGGTGATCGCGACAGCACCTTGGCCGCAGGCGATGGTCAGGCCGTCCAGAACCGTTCCGGGCAAGCCCGCGCCTTGTGCCATGCGGCTGCGCATCAGTTTGACCCGTTTGCCCGCGATCATCGCCCAGGCGCCCGGAAAGGGCGAGAGGCCACGGATCAAACGGTCGATTTCCTCGGCGGGGCGTGTCCAATCCACCCGTGCCTCGGATTTGTCGATCTTTTCGGCATAAATCACCCCCGCCTCCCGCTGGGGCTGGGGCGTCAGATCATCAAGTTGCGCCAGCGCTGCAATCACGGCATCGGCACCCAGAACCGCCAACCGGTCATGCAGATCGCCCGCCGTGTCCGTCGCGCCGATGGGAATGGCGCGCGTCATCAGCACCGGCCCGGTATCCAGCCCCGCCTCCATCTGCATGATGCAGACCCCGGTTTGCGCATCGCCCGCCATGATCGCGCGCTGAATGGGTGCTGCCCCCCGCCAGCGCGGCAGCAAGCTTGCATGGATGTTGAGGCAGCCGCGCTTGGGCGCATCGAGCACCGCTTGCGGCAAGATCAGGCCATAGGCCACCACCACCGCGACATCCGCGTTCAGGGCCGCGAATTCGGCGTGTGCTGCCGCATCACGCAACGTGCGCGGGTGGCGCACGTCCAAGCCCAAGGCGCTGGCGCGGGTGTGAACCGGGCTGGGGCGCTCGGCCTGACCGCGACCGGCGGGCCGCGGGGGCTGGGTGTAGACGCAAGCGATCTCATGGCCTGCGGCCACCAAGCCATCCAGCACCCTGACGGAAAACTCGGGTGTGCCCATGAAGACGATCCGCATCAGCGCGCCCCCTTGGTGGCCCGCTTGAGCAACATCTCGCGCTTCAGACGCGACAGGCGGTCGAAATACATCCGCCCCTCCAGATGGTCGATCTGATGCTGCACCGATGTCGCCCAGAGCCCGGTAAACTCCTGCCGCACGCGCATTCCCAGATGATCGGTAAAGGCGACGGTCACGGTCGCGGGGCGCGTCACCCTGGCCCAGACGCCGGGCAGGTTGGGGCTGGCTTCCTCATGATCGTTCAGGGCGGTGGCGGCGGCGATGATCTCGGGGTTGGCCATGCGGATGGCCTGGCCCCGCGCATCGCTGGCATCGACCACGGCCAGCCGCAGCATCACGCCGATCTGCGGCGCGGCCAAGCCTACGCCCGGCATCGCCTCCATCGTGGCGATCATGTCGTTCCAGATGGCGCGGATGTCATCGGTGATGGCCCCGACATCGGCCGCGGGCGTCCGCAGCCGCTTGTCGGGCCACATCACAAAGGGGCGGTTCTGTCCGCTCACGCCTTTTCCCGCATGCGGTCTTTCTTGAGCTTCACCATCTTGCGGGTGATCAACTGGCGGCGCAGGGCAGTCAGGTAATCGATGAACAACACGCCGTTCAGATGGTCGATCTCATGTTGCAGGCAGGTGGCCCAGAGACCGTCGAAGGTCTCTTGCTGTTCGGCGCCGTTGCGGTCGATCCAGCGCGCCGTGACCGCAGCAGGGCGTTCGACATCGGCATAGACGTCGGGGATCGACAGACAGCCCTCCTCATAGATGCTGCGTTCGTCAGAGGCGGCCACGATCTCGGGGTTGAACATCGCGATGGGGCGGGGCGGCGCGCCATCGCCCTTGATGCAATCCATCACGATCAGCCGCGTATCGACGCCGATCTGGGGCGCGGCCAGCCCGATGCCCGGCGCGGCATACATGGTTTCCAGCATGTCATCGGCCAACCGGCGCAGATCATCCGACAGATCGGCAATCGGCAGGGCCGGCTTTTTCAATCGCGGGTCGGGATGGATCAGGATCGGGCGTTTCATGCGACGGCATTTAATCGAGCCTCGGCCATGCCGCAACGCCCATGCGGCGCGGCGACATGACCTGCCACCGAGAATGTAACCTTGACGTTACCAAAGGCTTCATTATGTAACTCAAAGGTTACAGAAAGGAGCGATCCATGACTCGCAATCCGGTGAATCTCATCCGGCTTTTCGGCAATGCCGCGCTGGTGCTTGTCGTCTCTGCCGCGATGGCGGCTGCCTTGTTGCATCGTCAGGATGTCTGGACAGGTTGGCCCTGGCTGATCGGCGCCGTCGCGCTTGGCTACGCGGCGCTGTCGGTCTGGGCGCATCTGCGCTACCCCCGCGCTGCCGAGGCCGCCTGGGATGAGCAGAACGCGGTCGCCCATCAGGCCAGCCTCGCCTTCGGCTACTGGGCCGTCATGGCAGTGTTTCTCGGGCTTTTCGGGCTTGTGCTTGCGGGCCTCACCGACCCTGCCGCGGCCTTCTTCCTGATCGCGCCGGTGCTCGCCATCGCGCCGTCGCTTCACTTCTTGTGGTCTGTCCTTCGGGGCCGTGCCGAATGACCGGGGTGCGGCTGGTCGTGGCGCTCAGGGCGCATCGCAGCGCGGCCGGCCTGACGCAGGCCGATTTGGCCGACGCCGTCGGTGTCTCGCGCAAGACGATCAACACCATCGAGAACGGTATCTTCGTGCCCTCGACCATCCTTGCGCTTCGGCTCGCCCGGCATCTGGGAGTTTCGGTCCACGAACTGTTCGCGCTGCTCGACTGAGGCTTGCGCCCGACGCCCCACACGGTAGCGTGGCGTCGCACAGCACAGCACATCACGGAGCCGACCCATGTCATTCGACGAGATCATCGACCGCCGCGGCACGCATTGCGTGAAATGGGACAAGATGGAGGCGCTTTACGGCGTCAGCCCCGATGATGGCATCGCCATGTGGGTGGCCGATATGGAGTTCCGCCCGCCGGCCTGCGTGCAAGACGCGCTGCAAGCGGTGGCCGATCACGGCATCTACGGCTATTTCGGGGATGAAGGCGCCTATCTGGGTGCGATCTGCTGGTGGATGGAACACCGCCATGGCTGGCGTGTCGATCCGGCGGCGATCTTTACCACCCATGGTCTGGTGAACGGCACGGCGATGTGCGTCGATGCCTTTACCGCGCCGGGCGATGGGGTTGTGCTGTTCACGCCGGTCTATCACGCCTTTGCCCGGGTGATCCGCGCGGCGGGGCGCGATCTGGTCGAATGCGAGATGCCTTTGGTCGATGGGCAATACAGCCTCGATTTCGCGGCCTGGGACACGCAGATGAAGGGGCATGAGAAACTGCTTGTCCTGTGTTCGCCGCACAATCCCGGCGGCCGGGTCTGGACACGGGCCGAGCTGGACGGCGTGGCCGATTTTGCGCGCCGCCATGATCTGATCCTTGTCTCGGACGAGATCCACCATGATCTGCTGATGCCGGGGCAGGTGCACACGCCCATGGCCTTGATCGACGGCATTGCCGACCGGCTGGTGATGATGACGGCGGCGACCAAGACCTTCAACATCGCGGGCGCGCATGTGGGCAATGTGATCATCCATGATCCCGGCCTGCGCGCGCGGTTCGGGACGCGGATGGCGGCGCTGGGGCTGTCGCCCAATTCCTTTGGGCTGTTCATGGTGACGGCGGCCTATTCGCCCGAGGGCGCTGAATGGGTTGATCGGGTCTGTGCCTATCTTGCCGAGAATGCGCGCATTTTCGACGAGGGGATCAACGCCATTCCCGGCCTGCGGTCGATGGCGCTGCAATCGACCTATCTGGCCTGGGTCGATTTTTCCGGCACCGGCATGAGCCGCGCGGAATTCACCGCCCGCGTCGAAAAAGGTGCGCGGATCGCCGTCAATCATGGGCCGAGCTTTGGTCAAGGGGGCGACAGTTTCCTGCGCTTCAACATCGCCGCCCCGCGCGCGGTGGTCGAGGATGCGGTCGCGCGGATGCAGGCGGCATTCGCCGATCTGCAATAGCTGTCCTTGACGCTGTCGCTACGCTGCACCGCAGCACTTGCATGCTGCAAAGCAATATCCTATCGAATGGCGCAATTCAGACGAAACATCCTTGCGCAAGGACCCCGCCCATGAGCTTCCGCCTTCAGCCCCCGCCTGTTGCCCGCCCGAACCGGTGCCAGTTGTTCGGCCCCGGTTCGCGGCCTGCGCTGTTCGAGAAGATGGCGGCAAGTGCGGCGGATGTGATCAACCTCGATCTCGAAGATTCGGTCGCACCTGATGACAAGCCCACCGCGCGCGCCAATGTCATCGCGGCGATCGGAGCTGTGGATTGGGGCACCAAGACGCTGAGTGTGCGGATCAACGGCCTCGACAGCCCGTGGTGGTATCGCGATGTCGTTGATCTGCTGGAACAGGCCGGCGAACGGCTTGACCTGATCATGATCCCCAAGGTGGGATGCGCCGCCGACATCTATGCCGTCGATGCGCTGGTCAGTTCGATCGAGGCAGCGATGGGGCGCAAAAAGCGCATCGGCTTCGAGGTGATCATCGAATCTGCCGCTGGCATCACGCATGTGGAAGAAATCGCCAAAGCCTCGCCCCGCTTGCAGGCGATGAGCCTTGGGGCGGCCGATTTCGCGGCCTCGATGGGGATGCAGACCACCGGCATCGGCGGCACGCAGGAACGCTATTACATGCACCGCGACGGCGCGAAATACTGGTCGGACCCGTGGCATTGGGCGCAAGCGGCCATTGTTGCGGCCTGTCGCACGCATGGGGTGCTGCCCGTGGATGGGCCCTTTGGTGATTTCTCGGATGATGAGGGGTTCCGCGCCCAAGCGCGCCGGTCGGCCACGCTGGGCATGGTCGGCAAATGGGCGATCCACCCCAAACAGGTTGCACTTGCCAATGAGGTCTTCACCCCGTCGGACGCCGCCGTGCTTGAGGCGCGCGAGATCCTCGCCGCGATGGTGGCCGCCAAGGCATCCGGGCAAGGCGCCACGGTCTACAAGGGGCGGCTCGTTGACATCGCTTCGATCAAGCAGGCCGAGGTGATCGTGAAACAGGCCGAAATGATCGC
>NZ_CALAHQ010000032.1 GCF_937892565.1 uncultured Roseicyclus sp.
GGTGCGGGTGGAGGGACTTGAACCCCCACGCCTTGCGGCGCCAGAACCTAAATCTGGTGCGTCTGCCAATTTCGCCACACCCGCATCGCAAGTGCCCATATCAGAGCCTAGGCTGGCGCGCGAGCCGGAAAAGGGGATGGATTTACGGGATTTTAACGATGTTGCGGCAACCTTTCGGCATGACACCTCTGTTTTCGCGCAACACCCCGTTCGCGTTTTACCCTGTGCGGGTCGTTTTCTCTGGGATGCTGTCGGGCCTGCCCATAACGTCGTCCGCAGAAAACAGGGTGCAAAAAGCACCCGTGACCGAGCAGGTTTCGACATGAACGATCTGACCCCCAGCGCAATGGCGCTGCGCATGCATGATTTGCGGCGATCCAGCCCCGTGGCCATCGCCGCGGCGACACTGGTTGTGACCCGTGATGGGGCCTTGCCGGTCGAGCATCTTTATCCCGGCGACCATCTGATGACGCGCCATGGCGCACGCACCCTGACCGCCGTCGACCGTGTCGATTTGCCCGCGGGTACCCCCATCGTGACGATCACGCAAAATGCGTTGGGCGGGCGCCCGGAGCGGGATATGTGGCTGCCTGCCGCCCAACGCATCTTGATCCGCGGCTGGCGGGCACAGGCACTTTATGGTCAACAGCAAGTCTGCATCCCTGTCGGGCAATTGGCCGATGGGGAATTCATCCGTCTTGAGGTGCTGCCCAAGGCGATCTTGGGCTTTGCGCTGCGTTTTGGCCGGCCCGAGGTATTTTGTGCCGACGGGCTGGAACTGGCATCAGCCGACCGGCTGGGCATCTTTGTCTAGGGACAAGCCTGCCCGATGATCTGGTCGCGCAACAGGCGCGGCAAGGCATCGGGAATATCCTCTGCGATCAGACCGGGGCCGATGGCGCGCGCGGCCTCGACATGCAGCCAGACGGCGGCGGTGCTGGCCACCCAAGGATCGCTGTGGCGCGCCATCAGCCCGGTGATCATGCCCGCAAGCACATCGCCCGCGCCCGCTGTGGCCAGCCACGGCACCGCCCGATCCCCGAGCGCGGCATGCACCGCCACCCGGCCATCAGGTGCCGCAATCACGCTGTCTTGGCCCTTGAGGATCACCACACAGCCCGCGCGCGCCGCTGCCTGGCCTGCGGCCTCGATACGGGAATAGGCCGGGCCCTTGTCGGGGATACCCGCCAACCGGGCCGCAAGATCGGGAAACAGCCGTGCGAATTCACCTCCATGCGGGGTCAGGACCGTCTGCGCATGGGTCATCGCAAAAAGCGTCTCGGGGCGTTCGGAAAAACAGCTCAACGCATCGGCATCCAGCACCACCGCGCGCCGGCCATCCCGCAAGGCAACCGCGACCAGATCGCGCGTGCCCTGCCCCGGGCCCAGAGCCGACCCCAAACCCGGCCCCAGACATAGGGCCCCCAGCCGTGGATCCCCTGCCAACATGGTGGCCAGGCCATCCGCCCCGTCACAGCGCCGAAGCATGATCGCGGTCAGCTGGCAGGCATTTTCCAGCATTGCCGAACCGGGCGACGCGACCGTGACCAACCCCGCCCCGATCCGAAGCGCCGCACGCGCCGCCAAGCGCGCCGCGCCGCTGCGCCCCATTGGCCCCGACACCACAAGCGCATGACCATGGTCGTATTTGTGCAGCCCCTGCCCCATCGGATCTGCCTTGTCGATCACGGCGCGCGCGGGCGCGCCGATCAGCGGCACGCCCGCCCCATCACCCCGAATGCCGATATCGACCACCGCCAACGCCCCGCAATGGCAAGGTCCATCGGCCAGAACATGACCGGGCTTGGCGCGGTGAAAGGCCACTGTCAAATCGGCGCGCACCGCGACGCCGCCCAAGGCGCGCCCGCTGTCGGCACAAAGCCCCGATGGGATATCGACCGCCACGACACGCGCGCGCGGTTGCGCGCAATGCGGTTGCGCGCAATGCGGTTGCGCG
>NZ_CALAHQ010000033.1 GCF_937892565.1 uncultured Roseicyclus sp.
ATGGCGTTGATCGCGGTGATCAAGAGCGCGCCGTGCGCGCGCGGCGGGTGATCAGGGCAAGGGCAAGCAGGCTTGGCAGCGCTGACTAAGATGCTGCTTGCCCAAGCGCACACTCCATGAAGAGCCGGCTTGGATCCGGGGCGGTCATGACAGGGCGCCGGGGCCAAGATGCGGGTTGCGGAAGGACTGCATCGGCGCCGGTCACACTCCAAAATCGCCGCGATCGGTCGCAGGGTTGCCATTTGCCCCTTGCCGTCGCGGGCCCCCGCGCCGATGTAACCCGGACCGCAGCTTGCGCTTGGTCATGGGGCTAAGTAGGGTGCGCCGACTTTTCATCGGGGGCGCCATCGCCCCTGTCCACCACGCCAGAGAGGACCCCGAGAGACATGGACGCTTTCGCCCAGTTCGTTCCGCTGATCCTGATTTTCGTGATCATGTATTTCCTGTTGATCCGGCCGCAGCAAAAGAAGGTCAAAGAGCATCAGGCGATGGTCGCCGCGCTACGCCGGGGGGATGAGATCGTCACGCAAGGTGGCTTGATCGGCAAGATCACCAAGGTCAAGGACGAGATGGAAGTCGAGGTGGAACTGTCCGAGGGCGTCAAGGTGCGCGTCGTGCGCCCGACCATCGCGCAGGTCCGCTCGAAAACCGAACCTGCCAAAGACTGACAGGCCGCTGTTGCGCGCGCCATTCACGATCCGCCGGAAAGGGCCCTGAGACATGTTGCAGATCCCGGTCTGGAATAAGATGGTGATCATCTTGCTGGTCTTGGCGGGGATCGCCTTTGCCATGCCCAACCTGTTCTACGAGCGCGTCGAACGGCACAATGATGCCGTGGCGCTGATCGAACGAACGGGCGCCACCACCGATGCGCTTGAGGCCGAGCGCGCGCTTTGGCCCGATCTGTTGCCGGGCACGCTGGTCAATCTGGGTCTCGACCTGAGGGGCGGGGCGCATTTGTTGGCCGAGGTGCAGGTGGCTGATGTCTATGAGGCGCGCATGGATGCGCTTTGGCCCGAATTGCGCGATGTGCTGCGCGAAGTGCGCGATACGGTCGGCACGATCCGGCGTCAGGATGCGCCGGCCGGTGAATTGCATGTGCGCATCAGCGAACCCGCCGGGATTGCCGCGGCGGTCGAGGCCGCGCGCCGTTTGGCCACGCCGGTGGTCAGCCTGACCGGGGTGGGCGCGCCCACGCTGGAGGTGCGGGGGGACAACGATCTGCTGATCGTCACCCTGTCCGAGGCCGAACGGCAGGCCACCGACGATCGCACCATGCAGCAATCGGTCGAAATCGTGCGGCGCCGCGTGGATGAGGCGGGCACGCGCGAACCGACCATCCAGCGCCAAGGTGCGGACCGTATCTTGATCCAGGTGCCCGGCATCGGATCGGCGCAGGAGTTGAAGGATCTGATCGGCACCACCGCGCGGCTGACCTTTCACCCTGTCGTAAGCCGCACCACCGATGCCCAAGCCGAGGTCGACGCACGCCAGATCCTGTTGCCGTCGATGGATGAAGAAGGGGCGTTCTACGTCCTTGAACAGACGCCGGTGGTCACGGGCGACGATCTGGTCGACAGCCAGCCCGCCTTTGACCAACAGACCGGGCAGCCGGCCGTCACATTCCGCTTCAACCCGTCGGGGGCGCGTGCCTTTGGCGATTACACGGCGGCCAATGTGGGTGCCCCCTTTGCCATCGTGCTGGACGAAGAGGTGATTTCCGCCCCCGTCATTCGACAGGCAATCACGGGCGGATCGGGTCAGATCACCGGGAATTTCACCGTCGAAGGTTCGACCGAATTGGCCGTGCTGTTGCGGGCGGGCGCGCTGCCGGCTGAGATGGTGTTCCTGGAAGAGCGCACCATCGGCCCGGAACTGGGCGCTGACAGCATCGCGGCAGGCGAGATCGCGGCGGTGGTCGCGTTTGCCTCGGTGCTGGTCTTTATGGTGCTGAGCTACGGTTTGTTCGGCTTTTTCGCCTCGGTTGCCCTGATCTTGAACGTGGGTCTGATCTTCGGGGTCTTGAGCGTGATCGGCGCCACCCTGACCTTGCCCGGTATCGCGGGGATCGTGTTGACGATCGGCATGGCGGTCGATGCCAATGTGCTGGTTTTCGAGCGTATCCGCGAAGAGTTGAAGACCGCCAAGGGCCCCGCGCGCGCCATCGAACAGGGCTATGCCCGAGCGCTGTCGGCGATCATCGATGCCAATCTGACCACCTTTATCATCGCGGTGATCTTGTTCACGCTGGGCTCGGGGCCTGTGCGCGGCTTTTCCATCACCTTGGGGATCGGGATCATCACCTCGGTCTTCACCGCGATCTATGTGACACGCCTGTTGATCGTGACCTGGTTTGACCGGGCGCGCCCCAAGACAATCGAGGTCTGAGCCCATGCGTCTGCGCCTTGTTCCGCAAGAAACCAACATCGATTTTTTCAAGCATGCGCGGCTGACATTCGGCGCCTCGGTTTTGGCGATGGTCTTGTCCATTGCGGTCTGGCTGGGGATGGGGCTGAATTTCGGGATCGATTTTCTGGGTGGCACGACCATCCGCACCGAAAGCTCGACGCCGGTGGATGTGGCGGCTTACCGCGCCGCGCTTGACGCGCTGGATCTGGGCGATGTGTCGATCACACAGGTTTTTGACCCAACGTTCGGCCCCGAACAGAATGTCGCAATGATCCGCATTCAGGCGCAGGCGGGGCAGGAAAGCGTGACGCCCGAAATGGTTCTGGCCGTTCAGGATGCACTGCAAACGGTCTATCCGGCGATGAGCTTTCCCAGTGTCGAGTCTGTCGGGCCCAAGGTATCGGGCGAGTTGATCCAGACCGCGATCATCGCCGTGATCGCGTCGCTGGGTGCAATCCTCGTCTATATCTGGTTGCGCTTCGAATGGCAGTTTTCGGTCGGTGCGGTGGCGGCGCTGATCCATGACATCATTCTGACTGTCGGTCTCTTTGCGCTGTTGCAGATCCGCTTCGATCTGGCGACCATCGCGGCGCTTCTGACCATCGTGGGCTATTCGATCAACGACACCGTGGTGATCTTTGACCGCTTGCGCGAGAACCTGGTGAAATACAAAAGCCGCGGCTTGCAAGATGTGATGAACCTGAGCGCCAACGAGACGCTCAGCCGGACCTTGATGACTTCGGGCACCACGCTTTTGGCCCTGTTGGCCTTGTTGGTGCTGGGGGGCGATGTAATCCGCGGCTTTGTGTTCGCGATTTTCTGGGGCGTGATCGTGGGGACCTATTCCTCGATCTTTGTCGCCAAGAACATCGTGCTGATGATCGGGGTCAAGCGCGACTGGTCCAAGCCCGACGCCAAGGCGGGAACGCAGTTTTCCAACATTGATGCCTGAGGCGCTGGCCGGGGTTCTGGCGCAGCCCGCGCTGCCTTGGCTCTGCGCGGCGGCGCTTGTGGCGGGCATGGTCTATGGCTTCGCGGGGTTCGGCGCGGCGCTGGTGTTCATGCCCATCTCGGTCGCGCTGATTGCGCCACCCGTGGCGGTCGCGGCTTTTGCGCTGACGGCGCTCATTGCGCTGGTCACGGTGGTGCCGCGGGCCTGGGGCGCGGTCGACAAGCCGGGGATGGCGCAGCTTCTGGCCGGCACGATGCTGGGCTTTCCGCTTGGGATCTGGGCGCTGCGGGTCTGGGATGCGGCGGCGATCCGGGTCATGGTGTCGCTCCTGGTGCTGGCGACACTTGCCGTGCTGATTGCAGGCTGGCGGATGACCGCGCGCCCACGGGCGGGCACCCGGCTGGGCGTGGGGGGCGCGACCGGGGTGATCGGCGGGGCGACCGGGCTGACCGGGCCGGTGGTGATCTTGTTCAATCTGGGGGCCGGTGCCCCGGCCGCCGTGACACGGGCCAATACGCTAGTGTTCCTGACGCTGTGCTCGGGGATCTTGCTGGGGCAATTGTGGCTGCAGGGGCTGTTGGGGCCGGATGCGATCTGGCTGGGCCTTGTGCTGATGCTGCCCTATGCCTTGGGCAACCGGATCGGTCAGGCGCTGTTTGATCCGGCGGCCGAACGGCTGTATCGACGGATCGCATACGCGATCATCGCGGCCTCGGGGCTGGCCGGGCTGCCAATCTGGAGATGACAAGAAAGGATCGCCCATGCGGATGAACGAGGTCACATTCGACGACAGCCGCCCGGTGGATGGCTATGGGCCGGGGTTTTTCCGCATCGCGGGCGAGGTCGTGGTGGGGCCGGTGATGATCCTGCCCTCGGGGGTGTCGGGTTGGGGCGGCTATGAGGATCGGGCACCGCTGATCCAAACAGCCGGTCAGATCGACGTGCTGTTCATCGGCACCGGTGCCGAGATCGCACAAATTCCCGCCGATCTGCGCCGTGCGTTGGAAGATGCGGGTCTGGGTGTGGAGATTGCATCCAGCCCCGCGGCCTGTCGCACCTATAATGTGCTTTTGTCCGAAGGGCGGCGCGTGGGGCTGGCGGCGCTGCCGGTCTGAGGCGAGCGGCCCGCGCCGCGCCGTTCACCAATGCCCCGTGTTGCCCATCGACACCCAGGGCTCGGCCGGCGGCAGCGGCGCGCCTGATTGCAGCAACTCGATCGAGATATTGTCGGGCGAGCGTACAAACGCCATGCGCCCATCGCGCGGCGGGCGGTTGATCGTCACGCCATTGTCCATCAGGTGTTGGCATGCGGCGTAGATGTCATCGACCGCATAGGCGAGATGACCGAAATGGCGGCTGTCCGACGGCAGGCCTGCGTCGCCATCCCAGTTATAGGTCAATTCGATCGGGCAAGCCTCGTCGCCCGGGGCCGCCATGAAGACAAGGGAAAACCGGCCCTGTTCGTAATCGCTGCGCCGGGTCTGGTGCAGACCAAGCAATTCATAAAAGGCGATCGAGGCCTCCAGATCTTTGACCCTGACCATGGTGTGCAGGTATTTTGGCGCCATCATCCCGCTCCTGTGTGTTGCAGGTGCAGATCTAGCGCAGCGGGCTTCTTTGTGCATCCCCCCGGGGTGGGTAAATTTCCTGTGGGTAACTGCGCCCCGTTGCACCCCCTTTATCTTGCGGTTCCGGGCGAGTGTGATGCAAGATGTAGGGGTTCTCCCCGAAAGCCCCGATAGAAGGAGCCGCCCCATGCCGCTCAGCCCTGAGGCCCAAGCCGAAATCGACGCCGCCCGCGCCACGCCCCGCCCGACCCTGCGCGCGGTCAGTGACGGGATGGAGGGGCATCTCTACACCGCCCACCCGGTGCTTGATCACGGCTTTGTCCGCGTCATCGACTATATGGGCGATGACAGCGCCATCGTTCAGGCCGCGCGCGTCAGCTACGGGGCAGGGACCAAGCATGTGTCCAATGATGAGGGGCTGATCCGCTATCTGATGCGGCACTGGCATTCGACCCCGTTCGAGATGTGCGAGGTCAAGTTTCACGTCAAGCTGCCGGTGTTCGTGGCCCGCCAGTGGATCCGCCACCGCACGGCGAATGTGAACGAATATTCGGCGCGCTATTCGATCCTTGATCGGGAATTCTACATCCCCGAGCCGGGCGCCTTGGCCGCGCAATCGACCGTCAACAATCAGGGCCGGGGCGCGGTGCTGGAAGGGGCCGAGGCCGCGCGCGTGCTCGAGATGCTCAAATCCGATGCAGGGCGCGCCTATGATCATTATGAGGCGATGCTCAGCCAGGACGGCCAACAGGGGCTGGCGCGCGAACTGGCGCGGATGAACCTGCCCGCGAATGTCTACACGCAATGGTATTGGAAGGTGGATCTGCACAACCTGTTCCACTTCCTGCGGCTGCGTGCGGATGCCCATGCGCAATACGAGATCCGCGTCTATGCCGAGCTGATGTGCAAGCTGGTCGCCGATTGGGTGCCCATCGCCTATGCGGCCTTCGCCGATTACCGGATGGGGGGCGTGTCGCTTTCCGCCAAGGGGATCGAGGTGCTGCGGCGCCGTCT
>NZ_CALAHQ010000034.1 GCF_937892565.1 uncultured Roseicyclus sp.
GCTTGATGCGAAACGGGCAATCGATCAGGCGGCAAGACTGGCGGCGGTGTTGTAGAGGAGAAGGTCACAAGGCGCCATTGTTGGCACCAGCCGTGCGAGGCGCGAATGCGCGCTTAAAAGTACAAAGGAAGAAGATACTCATGTTTCAGTTTCCCAATGACTTTGATCCTCAACCGTCACTTGAAAATGACTTGCTTGTCCTTTGTCCATTGGCTCGCGCAGATATCGACGAACTGGCCATGGCGGCGAGCGATCCAGCCATTTGGGCAGGGCATCCAGCTCGGAACAGGTATCAAAGAGACATCTTTGACGGGTATTTCACGGTACTCCTCAACATTGGTGGAGCGTTACTGGTTCGAGATCGCGCGACAGAAGACGTGATCGGATGCTCTGCGTTTTATACAGATCCTTCAGCGCCCTCGCGACTGTCAATCGGATTCACCTTTCTGACTTGCTCACATTGGGGCGGTTCGACGAACAAAGCTCTGAAAAGCCTGATGCTTGATCATCTCTATAAGCATAATTCCGAAGCGTGGTTTCACATTGGAATACACAACATGCGCTCGCAAGCAGCGACGATGAAGCTTGGTGCGCTTTTGGCACATGAAGCTGATCTGGATTTGGGCGGCGGCCCTCAATCTTGGCGGTGCTACTGTCTCACACGTGAGTCTTGGAAGGCGAGGTTATTGAATGGAGACACAAAAATCTGACTATTGGGATGCAACGCAAAAGGGAACTTTGTCCAGCATTGCTGCCCTTGGATCCTGAAGAGCCCCAACCAACAGCCCCTATCCCCCAACCCGATCCAGAATATACCGCGCGGTCATCAGGTCGAGATGTGCGCCGCCGCCATTCTTGAAGAGCGTGATCTCATCCTCCGACCGGCGGGCAAAGGCACCGCTGGCCAGATCATAGTAATCGGCCAGCACATCCCCCACACCAATCACCCCATGCGCCAGCGGGATCTTCAACTCTCCGATATGGCCGATGGTGGTGGCGCGGCTGTCCACGAAAATCCGCGCGCGGGTGAGCGCCCGGTCATCGGCCTCGCGCATGTCGGGGCGATAGGCGCCGATCAGATCGACATGCTGACCGGGGCGCAGCCATTCGCCCTTGATCACCGGGTCGGTCGCCATGGTGGCGCAGGTGATGATATCGGCCGCACGGGCAGCGGCGGCCAGATCATCGACCACCGCCATGCCGGGATGGCGCGCGGCCAAACGCTCTGCCCCTGCGCGGTTGCGGTTCCAGACCGAGAACCGCGCATCGGGAAAAAGCGCGCCATAGGCTTGACGCAGCGAGGCCGCGACCGTTCCCGCCCCCACGATCAAAATGCGCGCGCTGTCCTTGCGCGCCAACATCCGCGCGGCGCACAGGCTGTCGCCCGCCGTTTTCCACTTGGTCAACAGATGGAAATCGACAATGGCCGCCAATGTTCCGTCGATATCGGAGTATAGCGCCGCCGATCCGTTCACCGCCGGTTTGCCTAAACCGGCATTGCCCGGAAAGATTGTCGCGGTCTTGACCAGTTGCCCCAAGCCATCGATCCAGGCCGCGCGCGACAACAGCGTATCGGCCCCGCGATAAAGAAAACTATCGGCGATCTCGGCCCTTGGCCGCGCATGCCCCGCCTCGATCGCGTCGCACAGCCCCAGCCAATCCAGCCGCGCCTCGGCCTCGGGTCCGATGATGGCGATGCTCACGCCGCCGCCTCATCCGCGCTCAAGAGCCCCGCCGCCACAAGCCTGTCGGCCCAACCTTGCGGATGCTCAAACAGATGCGCCTGCCAGCCACGGGTTTCGGCGACCTTGATATTGGCCTCCCGATCATCGGCAAACAGGATCGCACCCGGCGCAAGCGCCAGCCGGTCCTCGACCATCTCGTAAATCCGCGGATCGGGTTTGGTCACCTGCAACCGCCCCGAGACGAATTCGATATCGAACTCATTGAGGAAATCGAACTGCGTCTGGGCATAGGCGTAGCTGTCCACCCCGAAATTCGTCAGGCAATGCACCGGCACCCCCTTGGCCCGCAGCCGCCGCAAAAGCGCCACGGAATGATCGATCACGGGTGTGGCCAGTTCGATCCAGCTGTCATGCCAATCGCGGATTTCGGCCCGCCATTTCGGATGGGCATCGGCGGTTTCATAGATCACTTGGGTAAAGGGCTCACCCCGATCGACACGCTCGTTCATCCAATGCAGATCAACCTCGGCAAACAGCGCACGGCGGCGATCCTCCCCATAGACGCGGTCATAATAATGCTCGGGCTGCCAGCCGATCAGCACATTCCCGATGTCGAAAATCACGGCCTGCGGTGTCATTCGGCCACCCCATAAAGCGCCTCGGCGTGAAAGCTCACATGATCCTCCATGAAGGTCGAAACAAAGAAATAGCTGTGGTCATAGCCCGGCTGGAACCGGATCGCGGCATGCTGGCGCCGCGTGGCGATGGCGCTTGCCAAGGCTTCGGTCCCCAAGAGATGCCCGAACTGATCCGCCGTGCCGGTGTCGATCAGGATCGGCCCCGCAAAACCGCGCTCGCGCATCAGAACGCTGGCGTCATGCGCTTCCCACAGGGCGGTGTTGTCGCCCAGATAGGCGGTGAACTGCTTGCGGCCCCACTCGCTTTCCATCGGGTTGCAGATCGGCGCAAAGGCCGAAACGCTGGCAAAGCGCCCCGGAAAGCTCATCGCAATCGTCAGCGCCCCATGCCCGCCCATCGAATGCCCGGTGATCGCCTGGCGTGCCTCATCCAACGCAAAGCGCTTGAACAGCGCTTGGGGCAATTCCTCGGTGATATAGCTCCACATCTGGAAATGCCGGGCCCAAGGGTCTTGTGTGGCGTTAAGATAAAAACCCGCCCCTTGCCCAAGATCATAGGCCGCATCATCAGGCACAGCCGCCCCACGGGGGCTGGTATCGGGAAACACCAGGGCGATCCCCTGTTCGGCGGCCCATGTTTGCGCCCCTGCCTTTTCCATCGCATTGGCATGCGTGCAGGTCAGCCCCGACAGGTACCACAGCACGGGAACACGCCCCTCTGTCGCTTCGGCGGGCAAAAACAGGCCGAATGTCATATCCGTGCCCGTGGCATCGGATGCATGGCGATACACCCCTTGGGTGCCGCCGAAACAGCGGTTTTCGGATATCGTCTCCATCGCGCCCTCCTCAGGCCACGGGGCAAGCCCTAGCCTGCCAGATATGGACCACGCAAGCGCCTCAGCCGCCCGGCACGATGCCTGCCATCTGGGATACCCATGCAATCACCACCGAAACGGTCACGATCGAGGCCACCGTCGAAATCAAGATCGCCGCCGATACGCGCTGTGGCGCGACGCCGTAATGCTGTGCCAACATGAAGATGTTACCCGCCACCGGCAAGGATGCGGCCGCAATCATCACGGCTGCGTCGAATACCGGCACCGGAAACAGCACCAACGCGGCAAAAGCCACCGCCGCCGGGTGCAGCACCAGCTTGCAAAAGCTCAACCAGCCCGCGACCTCGATCCGCTCGGCCGATTTGCCCGCCAGCGACGCCCCGATGGCAAACAGCGCGCCGGGCGTGGCCGCCGCCCCCAGAATGCCCAGAAACTCGTTCACCGGCCCGGGCAAGGCCATGCCCGTCGACGACCATGCCAGACCCAGAACCATGGAGACGATCATCGGATTTTTCAGCAATCCGGTCCCGGCCGTCTTGACGATGCCAAGCGACATCCGGCCATCGCGGCTCCCTGTGATCAAGATCACGATGATCGAAGAAAACACGACCAGATCCAGCGCCAGAACCATCAAGACAGGCCCCGCTGCCGCCTCCCCCATCAGCACGATCAGCATCGGCACACCCAGAAAACCGGTGTTGCCGATGACCGCGCATTGCGCTTCGACCGCTGCTTCCGCGATGGAACGGTTGCGCAAGAACGCCACAGCCGTGGCGATGGCGTAGACGAAGAAACAGCCCCACAAATAGGCCGCCACGAACCACCAATCGAATATCTCTGACAGGGACAGGTTCGCGGCAAATCGGAACAGCATCGCCGACAGCGCGAAATAGAACACGAACTTGGTCAGATAGGCCGCCGCCTCGGCCGTGAAAAAGCCGCTCCGGCAGGCCTGCCAGCCAAGGCCGATCAAAGCAAAGAAAGGCAGCGTCTTGAGGAATATCTCGATCATGCCCCTTGGCTAATGCGACCCCCGGCCAGAGTCCATCCACCCCCAAGCGGGCAAGGCCGCCACGCAAGCACGGTCCGAGATCCTTGCCGAAACTGAACCGAATGGTTTACGTTGCGATATATCAAGAGGGCGAGCATGAACGCAGAGGCGCAGATCAAGAAGGGCCGCAAGTTCGATCAGGTGATCGAAGGCGCGCGCTCTGTGTTCATGCGCGAAGGCTATGAGGGCGCCAGCGTCGATGAGATCGCGCGCGATGCCGGCGTATCAAAGGCCACGCTTTACAGCTACTTCCCCGACAAGCAGCACCTGTTTCTTGCGGTTCTGGAAACCGAATGCGCCCAGCAAGCCGAGGTCGAATTTCTTGAGGATACCGGCGATCTGACCGTCGAAGAAACGCTGCATGTCATCTGCAAGACGCTGATCACCTTCATCTTGTCACGATTCGGTCAGGACATGTTCCGCGTCTGCGTGGCCGAGGCCCAGCGCTTTCCCGAGCTTGGACGGGCCTTTTACGACAGCGGGCCCAAGAAATGGGGGCGAAAGATCGCGCTCTATCTGGAAACATCCAAGGCGCAACGCACGCTTTGCATCGACGACAGCCTTTTGGCGGCCGACCAACTGGCCCAGCTTTGCCGCGCCGATCTGATGCTCAAGGTGCTGTTCGGCATCCAGAACAACCCTACCGAAGACGAGATCGACCGCGTCGCCGCCGAAGCGGTCAAGACCTTCCTCGCGCGCTACCGCCGCCCCTGAACCGTTCACCTCGCATCAAGGTTAACGCGCCCGCCCTCTTTGCTTTCCAAATACTCCGGGGGCGGCCGCAGGCCGCGGGCAGAGCCCCCTTTGCCTCGTGTCGTTACAGATCCTTCCACATCACCAGCGCGTCCACAAAACCGTGCTCGGGGTGGCGAAAGGCACCGGGCAAGCGGGCCAGGGTGCGAAACCCCGCCCCTTGCCAGATCGCGATGGCGCGTGTGTTGGTGGACACCACGAAATTGAACTGCATCGCGCGATATCCCTGCGCTTCGGCCTCAGGCAAGGCATGGGCCAGCATCGCACGCGCCACGCCATGCCCACGCGCCGCCGGAGCGGTGACAAAACCGCAATTGCACACATGCGCGCCGCCACCCGCCTGATTGGGGCGGATGTAATAGCTGCCCAGCGCCACACCATCGGCTTCGGCCAGAAACACGGTCTTGTCGGGCGCGCACCAATAGGCCAGCGCGCCGTCCGGCGTGATGTCGGGATCGATCGTGTAGGTATCGCCCGCCCGAAACACCGGCATCACCAGATCGCAAAGCGCCACGCCATCCGATGGCGCGGCGCGACGGATCGACAGACCGGCTTGCATCATTGGCCCACCGGCTCCGCTCAATAAACCACGACCGAGCGGATCGATTTGCCCGCATGCATCAGGTCAAAACCCTCGTTGATCCGGTCGAGCGTCAGGGTGTGGGTGATCATGGAATCGATCTCGATCTTGCCGTCCATGTACCAGTCTACGAATTTCGGCACGTCGGTCCGCCCCTTGGCCCCGCCAAAGGCCGTGCCTTTCCACACGCGGCCCGTGACCAGCTGGAAGGGCCGCGTCGAAATCTCGGCGCCCGCAGGCGCCACCCCGATGATGACCGACACGCCCCAACCGCGATGGGAACATTCCAGCGCGTCGCGCATCACCTTGACGTTGCCGGTCGCGTCAAAGGAATAATCCACCCCGCCGATGTGATCGATCCCGCGCTTGGTCAGGTTCACGATCTCTTGCACCACCGTGCCTTCGATTTTCGAGGGGTTGATGAAATGCGTCATCCCGAACTTGCGGGCCATCGCTTCTTTGCTGTCGTTCAGATCGACACCGATGATCACATCGGCCCCCGCCATCCGCAGGCCCTGGATCACGTTCAACCCGATGCCACCAAGCCCAAAGACCGCAGCGGTTGATCCGATCTCGACGCCTGCCGTGTTGATCACGGCGCCGATGCCGGTCGTGACACCGCAGCCGATGTAGCAGATCTTGTCGAAGGGCGCATCAGGGCGCACCTTGGCCAGCGCGATCTCGGGCATCACCGTGTGATTGGCAAAGGTCGAGCAGCCCATGTAATGGTAGATCGGCGTGCCATCCAGCATGGAAAACCGCGTCGTGCCGTCGGGCATAAGGCCCTGACCTTGGGTGCCCCGGATCGCGGTGCAAAGATTCGTCTTGCCCGACAGGCAAGAATAGCATTGGCGGCATTCCGGCGTGTAAAGCGGGATCACGTGATCGCCGGGCTTGAGTGTGGTCACACCTTCGCCCACCTCACGCACCACGCCCGCCCCTTCATGGCCGAGAATGCAGGGAAACAAGCCTTCGGGATCGCCACCCGAGAGGGTGAATTCATCGGTGTGGCAAATGCCTGTGGCCTTGATCTCCACCAGAACCTCGCCGGACTTGGGGCCATCAAGATTGACCTCCATCACCGTGAGCGGTTTTCCGGCTTCCAAAGCAACGGCAGCACGTGTGCGCATGATCTGACCCCTTACAGATGCTTGTGTTAGGCCGACCTTGTGCCAATCTAAGGGGCAACGCAACGGAGGATGCCCATCATGATACGCACCGGCCTGGCCATGCTCGCCTGTTTTGTCGCGATCCCAGCCTGCGCACAGGACACTGACACCTGCGGTGGGGCGGGCTTTCAGGGGCTGGTGGGCCAAGCGGGAGAGATCGCCCGGATGCTGGAATTGGACCAGCCCGTTCGCATCATCCCGCCCGACAGCGGGGTGACGATGGATTTCCGACCCGACCGGATCAACTTTGAACTCGACGCCGCGGGGCGTATCGCGGTGGTGCGTTGCGGATGACTTGCGCCGCTCTCTGATTCCCCTTATATGCGCTTCAACAGCGGCGCCCCCGGGTCCAAACCGGATGGCTCCACCGGACAAGTTCGACGGGCCGCTCGGCCCGTTTTTTCGTTTCTGAAGGCACGTTTCCACCGTGAATGACCTGATCGCCAAATCTGCCATGGACCGCAGAATGTCCGAAATCCTGACCCCCGTGATCGAGGGCATGGGGTTTGAAGTGGTGCGAATCCGCCTGATGGGCGGCATGGCCAAGACGCTTCAGATCATGGTCGAACGCCCGGATGGCGGAATAGAGGTCGATGAATGTGCCCTGATATCGACCGCAATCAGCGCCGTGCTTGATGTCGAAGACCCGCTGGAAGATGCCTATGCGCTGGAAGTGTCCAGCCCCGGGATCGACCGGCCCCTGACGCGGCTCAAGGATTTCGAGACATGGGAAGGCTACGAAGCCCGTCTTGAGACGACCGAGATGATCGATGGCCGCCGCCGCTTCAAGGGCGTGCTGGCCGGCATCGAGGGCGATGAGGTTTTGATCAACCTCGAAGAAGGCGCCGAGACCCTGACGGTCGGCTTGCATTTCGACTGGCTGTCGGATGCCAAGCTTGTCCTGACCGATGAGCTGATCCGAGAGATGCTGCGCGCCCGCAAGGCCGCAGGCATCATCGACGAATCCCAATTTGACGAGATCGAGGAAGACACCTCGAAGGCGGAGGATTAACCACAATGTCCATCACGTCAGCCAACCAGCTGGAACTGTTGCAGACCGCCGATGCGGTGGCGCGCGAAAAGATGATCGACCCGTCCCTCGTGGTCGAGGCGATGGAGGAATCCCTCGCCCGCGCGGCCAAGTCGCGCTACGGCGCCGATCTCGACATTCGCGTCAAGATCGACCGGAAAACAGGCCGCGCCGACTTTACCCGGGTGCGTACCGTGGTCGCAGATGATGCCGTCGAAAACGAAAAGGCCGAACTGACCGTCGCGCAGGCCAAGCCCTATCTGGCCGATCCCAAAGTGGGTGATGTGATCGTCGATGTGATTCCGCCCGTTGAACTGGGCCGGATCGCCGCACAATCGGCCAAGCAGGTGATCTTGCAAAAGGTCCGCGAAGCCGAACGCGACCGCCAGTACGAGGAATTCCGTGACCGCGCGGGCACCATCATCAACGGTATCGTCAAGCGCGAGGAATACGGCAACATCATCGTTGACGTGGGCCGTGGCGAAGCCGTGCTGCGCCGCAACGAAAAGATTGGCCGCGAGGCCTATCGCAACGGCGACCGCATCCGCTGCTACATCAAGGATGTCCGGCGCGAGGCACGCGGGCCGCAGATTTTCCTCAGCCGCACCGCGCCCGAATTCATGGCCGAATTGTTCAAGATGGAAGTGCCCGAGATCTACGACGGCATCATCGAGATCAAGGCCGTCGCCCGCGACCCCGGTTCGCGCGCCAAGATCGCAGTGATTTCCTATGACAGCTCGATCGACCCGGTGGGTGCTTGCGTCGGCATGCGCGGCAGCCGCGTTCAGGCTGTGGTCAACGAGCTTCAGGGCGAAAAGATCGACATCATTCCGTGGAATAAGGACGCCGCCACCTTCCTTGTGAACGCGCTTCAGCCCGCCGAAGTAACCAAGGTCGTGATCGACGAAGACGCCGAGCGCATCGAAGTTGTGGTGCCCGATGAACAGCTGTCGCTGGCAATCGGTCGGCGTGGCCAGAATGTGCGACTGGCCAGCCAGTTAACCGGCCTCGACATCGACATCTTGACCGAAGAGGAAGAAAGCAAGCGCCGTCAGGCCGAATTCGAAGAGCGCACGCGCCTGTTCATGGACACGCTCGATCTGGATGAATTCTTTGCCCAGCTTCTGGTGTCCGAGGGCTTCACCTCGCTCGAGGAAGTGGCCTATGTCGATCTCGACGAGCTTCTGGTGATCGAAGGCATCGACGAAGGCACCGCCGGTGAGCTTCAGGCCCGCGCCCGTGATTATCTGGAAGAACAGAACAAGAAGGCGCTGGAAAAAGCCCGCAGCATGGGTGTGGAAGATGCGCTTGTTGAATTCGACGGTCTGACGCCCCAGATGCTGGTGGCCCTGGCCGAAGACGGCATCAAGAGCCTTGATGATTTCGCGACATGCGCCGATTGGGAACTGGCCGGCGGCTGGACCACGGTGAACGGCGACCGCGTCAAGGATGAAGGCTTGCTGGAAGCCTTTGAAGTCAGCCTGGAAGAAGCGCAAAACATGATCATGACCGCCCGCGTCAGGCTGGGGTGGGTCACGATCGAGGAACTGGAAGCACAGGCCGCCGCCGAGGAGTCGGAGGGCTAAGGCCCTCTGGTCGGGGCCCGCGGATGAGCCGGGGCGGACAAACGACAGACCGCGACGACGGTCCGGAGCGACGCTGTATCGCCACAGGCGACGTACAGCCCAAGCACGGCCTGATCCGATTTGTGGTCGGCCCCGAAGGCCAGCTTGGCCCGGATCTGGCGGAAAAGCTGCCCGGGCGCGGCATCTGGGTCGCCGCCGACCGGGCAGCGCTGGAACTGGCGGTCAAAAAGAACCTGTTCAGCCGTGCGGCCAAACAACCCGTCAGCCTGCCCGATGATCTGATCGACCGGGTCGAGGCAGGGCTGGTGCGGCGGCTGACCGATATGATCGCGCTTTCGCGCAAGGCCGGCGAGGCTGTGGCCGGGTTCGAAAAGGTCAAGGACTGGCTGGCCACCAGACAGGTCAAGGTTCTGCTACAGGCCACTGATGGCTCGGAGCGGGGCAAATCCAAACTGTGGACGCCGACAGGCGCCCGCTATTTCAGCGTCCTGACCGCCCGGGAATTGGGTTTGGCATTCGGACGCCAAAGTGTGATACATGGCGCGCTTGCCGCTGGCGGTCTGGCCCCTCGTGTTGTAGAGGGAGCCGCAAAACTGCAAGGCCTGCGCAAGGCAGACGGCGGACACCCCGCCGGGAAAGACGAACGGAACGCATGAGCGACACGGACGGAAAGAAACCCCTTGGCTTGTCTGGAAGCGCGCTGTCTGGCCGCGTCAGCCAGAGCTTCTCGCGCGGGCGCACCAAATCGGTCGTCGTGGAGACCAAGCGCAAGCGCGTGGTTGTGCCCAAACCGGGCACCCAATCCGCGGCGGCGCAAAATGCCGAAGGCGGAAAACGCGAAAAATCGCTCCCGGATGCGGAACTCGAGCGCCGCCTGAAGGCGCTGCAAAACGCCCGCGCCCGTGAGGTCGAGGACGAAGCCCGTCGCCAGCGGGAAGAAAAAGACCGCGAGGAAGACCGCTCGCGTCGCCGCGCCGAGGCCGAGGCCCGCGAACGCGAAGAGCGCGAGCGCGAAGAAGCCGCGCGCGCCAAGGAAGAAGAAGAAACGCGCCGCAAAGCCGAGGAAGAGGCCCGCCGCGCCGCGCCGACCCCGGCGGTGAAGGAAGTCGTAAGCGACCCCGCCACGATTGAAGCCGCCGCCGCCGCAACCCCGGGCTCGCGCGGTGCGCCAAAACCGGCCCCCGGACCGGTGCGCCGCAAAACCGAGGAAGATGATCGCGCTGGTCGCGCCCGCGTGGCCGAACGCGACAGCGAGCGTCGTTCCGGCAAGCTGACCCTGAACGAGGCCCTTTCGGGTGGCGAAGGCGGCCGTCAGCGCAGCCTCGCCGCGATGAAGCGCAAGCAAGAACGCCAGCGCCAAAAGGCGATGGGCGGCGTTGCAGACCGTGAAAAGGTCGTGCGCGATGTGCAGTTGCCCGAAACCATCGTGGTGTCGGAACTTGCCAACCGCATGGCAGAACGTGCCGCGGATGTGGTGAAATCGCTCATGAAAATGGGCATGATGGTCACCCAGAACCAAGCGATCGACGCCGACACGGCCGAGCTTATCGTCGAGGAATTCGGCCACCGCGTGCAGCGCGTGGCAGATAGCGATGTGGAAGACGTGATCATCAGCGCGGTCGATGCGCATGACGATCTACAGGCACGTCCGCCCGTAATCACGATCATGGGCCATGTCGACCACGGCAAGACCTCGCTGTTGGACCGTATCCGCAAGGCGAATGTCGTGGCCGGCGAAGCCGGTGGGATCACGCAACATATCGGTGCCTATCAGGTCAAGACCGACAGTGGTGCGGTGCTGACGTTCCTCGATACACCCGGTCACGCGGCCTTTACGTCGATGCGGGCACGCGGGGCGCAAGTCACCGACATCGTCGTGCTGGTTGTCGCAGCAGATGATTCGGTGATGCCGCAGACCGTCGAGGCCATCAACCACGCCCGCGCTGCCAAGGTGCCGATGATCGTGGCGATCAACAAGATCGACAAATATCAGGCCGACCCCGACAAGGTGCGTGCGGAACTCCTCCAGTATGAGGTGGTGGTGGAAAAGATGTCCGGCGATGTGCAGGATGTCGAAGTATCTGCCCATACGGGTCAGGGTCTGCCGGAATTGCTAGAGGCGATCGCGCTTCAGGCAGAAATCCTTGAACTGAACGCCAACCCCGACCGTCCGGCCGAAGGCGCGGTGATCGAAGCACAGCTTGATGTGGGCCGTGGTCCGGTCGCCACCGTTCTGGTCCAGAAAGGCACGCTGAAGCAGGGCGACATCTTTGTCGTCGGCGAACAGTGGGGCAAGGTGCGGGCGATGGAAAACGACCGTGGCGAACGCATCAAGGAAGCCGGTCCATCGGTTCCCGTGGAGGTTCTTGGCCTGAACGGCACCCCCGAGGCCGGTGACGTCTTGAACGTGGTCGCCACCGAGGCACAAGCGCGCGAGATCGCGGAATATCGCCATCAAGCCGCCAAGGACAAACGCGCCGCCGCCGGTGCTGCCACGACGCTGGACCAGCTGTTGGCCAAGGCCAAAGCCGACAAGGACGTCAAGGAGCTTCCCATCGTCGTCAAGGCCGATGTGCAAGGCTCGGCCGAAGCGATCGTGCAGGCGATGGAGAAAATCGGCAACGACGAAGTACGGGTGCGTGTTCTGCATTACGGTGTGGGCGCGATCACCGAATCCGACATCGGCCTGGCCGAAGCATCGGGTGCGCCGGTCATCGGCTTCAACGTTCGCGCCAATGCACCGGCCCGCAGCAGCGCCAATCAAAAGGGCGTCGAGATTCGCTATTACAGCGTGATCTACGATCTTGTGGATGACGTGAAAGCGGCGGCTTCGGGTCTTTTGGGTGCGGAAATCCGCGAAAACTTCATCGGCTACGCGCAAATCCGCGAAGTCTTCAAGGTCTCGGGCGTCGGCAATGTCGCGGGCTGTCTGGTTACCGAAGGCATCGCGCGCCGCTCTGCGGGTGTGCGCCTGCTGCGCGACAACGTCGTGGTCCACGAAGGCACGCTCAAGACGCTCAAGCGCTTCAAGGACGAAGTCAAGGAAGTGCAATCGGGTCAGGAATGCGGGATGGCTTTCGACAATTACGACGATATCCGCAAAGGGGATGTCATCGAGATTTTCGAACGCGAAGAAATCGAACGCGCCCTGGCGTGACCGCTGAAAACATGATCGGAAAAGGGCGCCCGTTTTGCGGCGCCCTTTTTTCTGTCAGCCCGACGCGATGCTTGCCGAATTCGGATTGCGCAACCAGACGCTTGCGTTCAGGGCGCCTGCAACCGTGACCCAGATCAGATAGGGCACAAACAGCGCCCCCGCGATCCAATCGAGTTGCCAAAAACTGATCATGGTGCCCGCAACCGCGATCCATAGGCCAAGCATGATGACAAAGGCCGCCCTGATGCGGTGCAGACCGAAAAACACCGGTGTCCAGAGCGTGTTGAATGCGATCTGCATCGCCCAGAACGCCATGCCGTATGCGGCCCCTTCGATCGGGGCGACCCGCGCGGCCGCAACGGCGGATGACAGGTAAAGAACCGTCCATGCGACAGGAAACACCCAATCGGGCGGTGTCCAGGATGGCTTGGACAGGTCACGATACCACGCCCCCGGCATGAACATGGAGCCGGTCGTGGCAGCCGCCCCGCAGGCGGCAAGAAAAATCGCGAACAATGCCCAATCCATTGCCCAGAGATAGGGCGTCAAACGGTCCGCGCCAACCCCGCACCGCTGCGATCACGCGCTTCCAGCTGCGACAGCACGGACAACAGGTTTTCGCCCCAATCGCTTTGGGTCCGATCGGGTTGCGCGGCGGCATTGACCAGAAACGCGACCTCGGGCAGCGGTTTGGCATAGATCACCGGGTTCTGCGGCAAGATCGTTACCATCCCGGCCCGAATCACCGACCAGCCAAGCAAACCAAGCTTGTGCGTCCGCGAGGTCACGGCCCGGCAGCTTACGCTGTCATAGCCACCCCGTGCCAGCTTGCGCCCGATCGCGTCATAACAATAGCGTGCCGCGAAAATACCCGGCCGCGCCGCGATGGGAAGCACCTTAACCCCCGCTTCGGATCGATGGTAAAGCCGGTCCGCCTCGGCCAGCAAGCGGCGCACCATACGGCGGATATCCGGGCCGGGGCGGGGATTGGCCAGAAACGCCGCAGGATCGATGCCTGCCTCGTCCAGCCAATCGGTCGGCAGATACAGCCGGCCCGCGCGCGCATCCTCGCCAACATCGCGGGCGATATTGGTCAATTGCATCGCCACGCCCAGATCACAGGCCCGCGCCAGGGCGTTGGGGTCGCGCACCCCCATCAACACGCACATCATGGCCCCCACGGCCGATGCCACCCGGGCCGAATAACCGCGCAGGTCACTGAGGCTTTGATAGCGTCGCTCCATCCCGTCCCATGCCAGACCTTCCAGCAAGGCTTCGGGCAGGGCGCGGGGCATGTCGTAATCCTGGATCAGACTGGCAAACGCCCGATCCGCCGGTGCATTCTTTGGCCGGCCGGTATAGGCCAGATCCAGCCTGTCGCGCAGCGCCAGCACGGCGGCGGGCTTGTTGGCGCCGAAATCCACCTCATCATCGGCGACCCGGCAAAAGGCATAAAGCGCCAGCGCCGCATCCCGCACATCGGCGGGCAACAGCCTGGAGGCCGCGTGAAAGGAATACGACCCTTCGCGGATCGCATTTCGGCACCAGTCCAGATCATCGGGTCGGATCATTCGGCGGCCACCTTGGTATCAGACAGAACATAGGGTCGCGGCGCATCAGGCACGAGCTTCGTCAACACCTCGGACGACGTCACGACAGACGGAATGCCCGCGCCGGGATGGGTGCCCGCGCCGACCAGAAACAGATTGCCGAATTCCTCGGAAATATTGTGCGGCCGGAACCATGCCGATTGAAAGATGCGCGGCTCAAGGCTGAAGCCCGCCCCATGCGGGCTGAGATAGCGGCTTTCGAAATCGGCGGGGGTCAGGATGTGACTGGCCGACAGATGATCCTGAAAACCGGGCATCAGGTGATCGTTCAACACCGATGCAAGGCGTTGGCGATAGACCTCTTGCATCTCGGCCCAGTCGACAGACCCCGCGCCGTGCAGGTTTGGCACGGGGCTGAGCGCGTAGAAAGTATCATCCCCTTTGGGCGCGACCGATCTGTCAGTGACAGATGGGCGGTGCAGATAGACCGACATGTCATGCGCCAGATGCCGCTTCATGAAGATATCGTGGAGCAACCCCTTGTAGCGCGGCCCGTTCAGGATGGTGTGATGGCCCACATCCGCCCATTTGCCCCTTGTGCCCCTGGTGCCGAAATACCACACGAACAGCCCCATGGACCACCGGGAGCGATTCAGCCGCCGCGCGGTCCACCGCCGCTTGGTCTGATTGCGCAAAAGCCGGTCATAGGTGTGACCGGGATCGGCATTCGATACCACGATGTCGGCGGCGATGCGTTCACCGTTGGTGGTGATCACGCCATTGGCATTGCCGCCCGCCACGGTGATTTCATCCACCTCGACACCGCGTCGGACGGTACCGCCCTGATCCTCGATCACGCGCATCATGGCATCGGCCATCGCTTGCACGCCACCCATGGCGTAATGCACCCCGAATTCCTTTTCGAGATGCGACACAAGGATATACATCGACGTCACATGTGTCGGATCACCGCCAATGAACAGCGGATGAAACGACAGCGCCATGCGCAAACGCGGGTCGCGCACACGCGCTGCGGCATGGGCATAAACCGACCGATCCGCCCGCAATCTGACAAACCCCGGAAGCTCACGGATCAGATCCATCAGCTTGTTCATCGGCCGACGGCCCAGGCCTTCGAAGCCGAATTGATAGCGTGCCTGGCTGTCTTTCAGGAACCGCCTGTAGCCCGGCACATCATCGGGTGACAGGCGGGCCACCTCGTCGATCATCGCCTGTTCATCCTGGCGCACGGTAAAGACCGAGCCATCGCGCCAGCGGATCTCGTAATAGGGATCGACAGGGCGCAGATCGACATCCTTGCGAAAATCGCGCCCGCATTCGGCCCAAAGCTGTTCGAACACCTGCGGCACGGTCACGATGGTGGGCCCCAGATCGAAGCGGTGGCCGTTTTGCGTGACAGACGAACCACGCCCGCCCACCCGATCAAGCCGATCCAGAAGCGTCACCCGATACCCCTTGGCCCCCAACCGCATCGCGGCGGACAAGCCACCAAGGCCCGCCCCGATCACGATCGCGCTGGAGGGGCCGGGGGAATTCGGTCGATCGGTCATCCCGCGCCTCATACTGTCTAGTCAGATTTACAATAGGTCAGCCAAGCACCTTTTGCCAACACAATCCAAGCGCGAATTGCCTTTTCTTTGGAGGGGCAATATGTCAGACTTTGTTGACACATGGAGGACCGGCCATGCAATCCGTCACCTTGAGCCTGTTTCGCTTTGGCTCGGCCCGCGCGCGCGCATGGGCCCTGTTCCAGATGGGCCCTGCGCGATTCGCACTGCGCGCGATACGCGACATCGGCACGGTAAAGCTGTGCGGGTCTGGCGTGGGCGAGGGATTCACGCCGATCCCCGACACCTCGGTCTATGCGATCTTGGCCACCTGGCCTGATCATGACGCCGCCCGCAGGGCGATGTTGGGAACCCATGTGTTCCGCCGCTATGCGGACATGGCCAAGGAACGGCTGACCATTTTTCTCACGCCGACCTCGGCGCGGGGGCGCTGGGACGGGGTGGAGCCCTTCATGCCGCAGGATCTGGCCACCGACGGTCCGGTCGCGGCATTGACGCGTGCCACCATTCGGCTGCGCAGCGCGCGACGGTTCTGGCGGCACGAACCCGCGATTTCGCGCGCGATCGGCAGCGATCCCAATGTAATGTTCAAGATCGGGATCGGGGAATTGCCGCTGATGCGGCAGGCGACCTTTTCGATCTGGCCCGACACCAAAAGCATGGCGGAATTCGCCCGTGCCGATGGCCCGCACGCCCGTGCAATCCGCGCCGTGCGCGACGGCGGGTTGTTCAAGGAAGAATTATATGCCCGGTTTCACGTCGACGCGGTCGAAGGCAGATGGGCGGGCATGACCCCCGATCTGACCCAAACGCGCGGCGGACATGCCCAAGACATGAAAGTCGCCGCTGAATGAAGGATTTCGCCCTGTCAGGTCCATTCCCCTTTTCCGCCATCGTCGGGCAGGAGGACATGAAGCTTGCCATGATCCTGACCGCCATCGACCCCGGCATCGGCGGCGTGCTGGTCTTTGGCGATCGTGGCACCGGAAAATCCACCGCCGTGCGTGGGCTTGCCGCCCTGTTGCCGCCGATCACGGCCGTCGCGGGCTGTCCGGTCAATTCCGCTCATGAGGGCGACATCCCCGACTGGGCACAGGTGACCGATCGCCATGTGATCGAAAAGCCGACCCCGGTCATCGACCTGCCGCTTGGGGCGACCGAGGATCGCGTGGTGGGCGCGCTCGACATCGAAAAGGCACTGACCCGCGGTGAGAAAGCGTTTGAACCGGGCCTTTTGGCGCGCGCCAATCGCGGATACCTTTACATCGACGAGGTGAACCTGCTCGAGGATCATCTGGTCGATCTGTTGCTGGATGTGGCGCAATCGGGCCAGAATGTCGTGGAACGCGAAGGGCTGTCGATCCGGCACGCTGCGCGCTTTGTGCTGGTGGGGTCGGGCAACCCCGAAGAAGGCGAATTGCGCCCCCAGCTTCTGGACCGTTTCGGCCTGTCGGTCGAGGTCACAAGCCCCCGTGATATCGACACGCGCATCGAGGTGATCCGCCGCCGCGATGCCTATGACCGCGACCCGATCGGTTTTCTGACCAATTGGCGTGGCAGCGACATGGACCTGCGCGCCCGCATCGTCGCGGCGAAGCGCGCGCTTGGACAGGCCGAGGCCGGCGAGCCGATCCTGCGCGATTGCGCCGAATTGTGCGTGGCACTTGGATCGGATGGGTTGCGGGGTGAATTGACGCTGCTCCGCGCCGCCCGCGCGCTGGCCACATTCGATGGTGTCACGACCGTCAGCCGCGATCATCTGCGCCGCGTGGCACCCGCAGCACTTCGCCACCGGTTGCGCCGCGACCCGCTGGACGAGGCCGGATCGACCACCCGCGTCGAACGCGTGGTGACGGAGGTTCTGGGGTGAGCCTTGGCGAAGACCGCTGGCAAAGGGTCAACCTTGCGCTGGCCTGTTTCGCGCTTGATCCCGCCGCCCTTGGTGGCATCTGGCTGCGCGCCCGTGTTGGCCCCGTCCGGGACCGGGTTCAAAAAGGTCTTGAAACATCCCTGCAAGGTCTGACGCTGCGCCGCTTGCATCCGGGCATCGGTGACGACGCCCTGTTTGGCGGCATCGATCTGGCCGCAAGCTTGGCCCAGGGAAAGATGGTGCGCACGCGCGGCCTTTTGGGTGGGTCTGCGGTTTTGGTGATGCCCATGGCCGAACGGGTGAAACCGGGCCTTGCCGCCCGATTGGCCAGCGCACTCGACACGAAAAGCGGCCTGTCGCTGATCGCGCTTGATGAAGGGGCCGAGCCGGAGGAAACCCTGCCAAGAGCCTTGGCCGATCGGCTGGCCATCCATCTGGATCTGGCCGACCAATGTCTGTCTGACGCGCCCGAACTTGCGCTTGACCCCGCCGATCTGGCCGAAGCGGCGAAACTTTTGCCACACGTCACCTTGCCCGATGGGGCTATCGCGGAACTGACCGAAGTTGCCGCGCGTCTTGGCATCGCGTCGTTGCGCGCACCGCTGCAAGCCCTGGCCGTCGCCCGCGCCAGTGCCGCGCTGTCTGGCGAAGACCGGGTCGAAAGCGCCGATCTGACGCTGGCGGTGGAATTGGTTCTGGCGCCCCGGGCCACACAAATTCCCGCATCGCAAGACAGCCCGCCAGAACCCCAGGCGCCCGATCCGCCACCCGCACCCGAGACCCAGCCCGACCACGCAAAGGATCAAGATCAGATCGACCTGCCACCGATCGAGATGCTGCTTGAAGCCGCCAAGGCGATGCTGCCCCCCGATCTTTTGGCCCGGCTTCAGGCTGGGCGCGCATCGCGCCGCGCGCCCGGCGCCACCGGCACGGGTGCAGCGAAAAAAGGGAACCGACGGGGAAGACCGCTTGCGTCCCGGCCGGGCCGCATGGGTGGCGATGCACGCGTGGATCTGGTGGCCACCTTGCGCGCAGCGGCCCCGTGGCAAGCGATGCGCCGCGCAGCCAGCGATCAACCCGACCGTTTGCATATCCGCATGTCCGACATCCGCCTGCGCCAGTTTCAGGAAACCTCGGACCGCGCGATCATTTTTGTCGTCGATGCCTCGGGGTCGGCGGCGATGGCACGACTGGCCGAGGCGAAGGGCGCCATCGAATTGCTGCTGGGCGAGGCCTATGCGCGGCGCGACCATGTGGCGCTGGTGGCGTTTCGCGGCGACGGATCCGAGGTTTTGCTGCCGCCCACCCGTTCGCTGGTTCAAACCAAGCGGCGGCTGGCGCAGCTTCCGGGCGGCGGTGGCACGCCGCTGGCGGCGGGTCTCAGGGCGGCACTGGAGCTGGCGATCATGGCCCAAGCCAAGGGCATGACGCCGTCAGTGGCGCTGTTGACCGATGGGCGCGCCAATGTCGATCTGGCAGGCATCGCCAATCGCGTTCAGGCTGGCTTGGATGCGACCGCCATGGCGCGTGCGATCCGGGCCCGGGGATGGCCTGCGATTGTGATCGACACCGGGCTTAGACCAACAGGCGGGCTGGATGTCTTGGCGCGCGACATGGGGGCGCCCTATCTGCCGCTGCCGCGCGC
The DNA here is from genome assembly GCF_937892565.1 of uncultured Roseicyclus sp. GTDB lineage: Bacteria > Pseudomonadota > Alphaproteobacteria > Rhodobacterales > Rhodobacteraceae > Roseicyclus. The sequence goes on from NZ_CALAHQ010000034.1 coordinate 19,140, forward strand.
GGATGCGCGGACCCTGTCTGCGGCGGTGGATGCATCGCTGACCCCGGCATGACGCTGGCCGATCTGCCCCCGGCTGACTGGCCCAATCGCGGGGCCAGTCGGATCGTGGCCGCAAAGCCGCATCGCTGGCATGTGCAGGTGATGGGAACGGGCCCCGATGTGCTGCTGTTGCATGGGGCGGGGGCATCAAGCCACAGCTGGGCGCGGCTGATCCCCCATCTGACCGATCGCCACCGGGTCATCGCGCTTGACCTGCCCGGCCATGGCTGGACCCGCAGCCCAAGGGGCCGGGCCCGACTGGGCGATGTGGCCCATGATATCGCCACCCTTTGCGCGCATGAGGGATGGGCGCCCGAGATGGTGATCGGCCATTCAGCGGGTGGCGCAATCAGCCTTGAGCTGGCGCGGCAGGCGCTGATCAAGCCCCGGTCCCTCGTTATCGTGAACGGCGCGCTCGAGAATTTCCGCGGCACCGCCGGCTGGTTGTTCCCGGTGATGGCCAAGATGCTGGCGCTCAATCCGCTGACCGGGCTGCTGATTTCGCAAGGGGGGCGGTCGCTCGGACAGGTGCGTTCGATCCTGGCAAGCGCGGGCACCGAATTGGATGAGGCGGGGCTGGCCCGTTACGCCCATCTGATCCAGCGCCGTGCCCATGTCGATGGAACCTTGGCAATGATGGCGCAATGGTCGCTTGATGATCTGAACCGGGCGCTGCCAGGCATCGATACGCCGACGCTGTTCTTGCACGGGGCAGATGACGGGGCTGTGGAGCTGAGCGTGGCCGAACGCGCGGCCCGCGCCATGCCAAGGGCTGAGTTGATCGCCCTGCCCGGTATCGGCCATCTGTCCCATGAAGAAGCGCCCGCTCGGGTGGCCGACGCCATCGGCATCTTTGCGGCAAAACTGACCGCCCCATGAAAAAAGGCGCCCCTCTGGGGCGCCTTTCGATTGGTTTGCCGTCAGATCGCTTGCACGCTCACTGAGCCGTCAATGACACCAGATAAGCGTAGAGATTGATCGCGTCTTCCTCGGAACGGACGCGGAAGCTCATCGCGCCGCGAAACGAATTGTCGCCTGTTGCCTCGCGGATGTAACCGGTCGGGTCCTGCACATAGGCAACAAAGGTTTCTTCGGTCACCAAGATACCGGCGGCGTTCAGCGCCTGCATTCCCGGCGACCAACGGAAATCCGCGATATGCGCCCAAGGCTTTCCAGCGATATCATAAAGGTTTGGGCCGTTTCTGGCGTTGCGGCCAGCCAATGTATCACCGGCTTCGTTTTGAACGACGTGGCAAGCGACGCACTGGTTGAACAGGCGTTCACCGGCCGCAGCATCGCCTGAGGCGGCATGGGCATCTGCCATGGCCATCGGCGCGGAAAGAAGCGTTGCCGCCATAGCAAGCACGATTTTGCGACTCATCAGGTAGTCTCCCTCTCTCGTATGGTCCCGTGTGCGTTAAACTATGCCGTTTGGGGCAGGGTCCAGTGCCTTTTCACACAATTATGCGACGGCATGCGCGATGGCGCACTGTTTCCACAAAGTCTTGAGCGCAAGCACCAGATACTCGATATCGGCATCGCTGTGCAGCGGCCCGGGTGTAAAGCGCAAACGCTCCGTCCCCTTGGGCACGGTGGGGTAGTTGATCGGCTGCACATAGATGCCAAACTGATCCATCAAGATGTCGCTGAGCATCCGGCACTTGACCGGATCCTTGACCATCACCGGGATGATGTGGCTGTCGTTGCGCTCATGGGGGATGCCTTCGGCATCCAGCCGCGCGCGCAGGCGGGCAACCTGACGCTTTTGCATGTCACGTTCGACCGAGGATTGCTTGAGGTGGCGGATCGAGGCGGTCGCGGCCGCAGCCACGGCCGGCGGCAGCGCGGTGGTAAAGATGAAGCCCGAGGCAAAGCTGCGGATGAAATCGACCAGCGCGGCCGATCCGGTGATGTATCCGCCGACCACCCCGAACGCCTTGCCCAGCGTGCCTTCGATCAAGGTGATGCGATCCATCAGCCCTTCGCGTTCGGCCACACCGCCGCCGCGCGGGCCATACATGCCCACGGCATGCACCTCGTCGATGTAAGACATCGCGCCATGACGCTCGCAGACATCAAGGATTTCCTTGATGGGCGCGATGTCGCCATCCATCGAATAGACCGATTCAAAAGCCACGATCTTGGTCGCATTGGCAGGCAGCGCCGCCAGCTTGCGATCCAGATCGGCGGGGTCGTTGTGCTTCCAGATCAGCTTTTGGCAGCGCGCATGCCGGATGCCTTCGATCATCGAGGCATGATTCAATTCATCCGACAAGATCACCGCATTGGGCAGACGCGATCCCAAGGTCGACAGCGCCGCCCAGTTCGACACATAGCCGCTGGTGAACAACAGCGCCGCTTCCTTGTGGTGCAGATCGGCCAGTTCCGCCTCAAGCTGCTTGTGGTGCCATGCATTGCCGGAAATGTTGCGTGTGCCACCGGCGCCGGTGCCACATTCCTGAACGGTCTCGACCATGGCGCCGATCACCGCCGGGTGCTGGCCCATGCCCAGATAGTCGTTGGAACACCAGACGGTGACTTCGTCCTGACCATGGGAATGATTCTTGACGCGGGGAAATGCCCCGCATTTTCGCTGAAGTTCGGCAAAGACGCGATAATTGCCCTCCTGCTTGAGTTGATCGAGCTGGGATTGAAACAGCTTGTCAAAGTTCATCGGGCATCCTCGCTTGTCTTTATGGCTTGGTTGGGCACTGTCCGCTCCGCGAGCATCCAGCGCCAGAGTTTCTCGTCTGGAAGCGGAAGCACCATGAACCAGTGCTCCAGCAGGGCGAGCGCGCTGAGCGCGCTCAACAAGGCAAATCCGACAATGTCGGCCTGCGTTTCGACCGCCCAGATGCGCTCCAGAAAACAGGCCACGGCGAAACTGAGCGCCGTGATCGAAATCGGGAACAGCCAGTTCATCCGCGCGATGCGGAAATGGCTGGGCAGGTGGTTGAGATGTTCGGGGAGGAATTCCACATTGATCTTGCGGACCCCGAGAAAGAGATTGAGCTTGGCCGAAACCCGCGCGGCAAACAGCACCGCAAAGGTCCACATGCCGAACTGGTTTTCTGCGCCGTAGCTGGCCACGATCATCGCCAAAAGCGTGAAGGCCAAAAGCATCTCGTGATAGGCGATGGTGCCCCATGCGCGGATGAAGCGTTCCCATCCCTGCACGCCGTCCTTGAGTGGCTGGCGCACCGGGCCGGTGATCACGCCCGTCAGAAACGCCAGTTCTATCCAGCCCCAAAGCGCCAAGGCCGACAAGAACGCCACATAGACCCCTGCCACACTGTCATTGCCCAGCGTGTCGAGAAAGCCAAAGCCGCCCAGAAGCAAAAAGGGCAGGTTCCAAAGCACGGCCCAAAGCCGTGCCTTGGCGCCTTCGCGGTCGGCGCGCCGAACAGCCATAAGGATCGCCCCGGTGGCGAACCACCAGAGAAACAGGGCCACAAGGGCCGCGATCCAGGGCGAGGTCAGCATCAATATGCGGGCTCCATACGGCTAGAGGCCGGCACGCGATGCGTGACCGCCGGGATGGTGAACAGGCTGACAAAGGCGCTGGCTGCACGGGCGGTCGCCCCGATCCGCTTGATCAGATTTCCGGTCTTTTTGGCCCGCGCCAGATCGGCATTGGCGCGCTGAAGGGCCACCAGACCCTTTTGCCAACGCGGATGATCGATATCGAGCGTGATCGGGAACACCTGCTTCGAGATGGCAGAGGTCTTGGTAAACACCTCATGTGCGTACCAATCCGGGTCCACACCAAGGGCTGCGTGAAACGCCGGGCGCTGGTGGTCGCGCACATACATGGTGGCATAGACCGCCGTCAGGAAGAACTTGATCCACCACACATTGACGCCGCTGGTCAGCTTGGGATCGGTCTTCATCAGAAGCGCAAAGGCTTCGCCATGGCTGAACTCGTCGTTGCACCATTCCTTGAACCATTTGAAAATCGGGTGGAACCGCAACTCGGGGTTCTGTTCCAGATGGCGGTAGATGGTGATGTAGCGGGCGTAGCCGATCTTTTCCGACAGGTAGGTGGCATAATAGATGAACTTGGGCCGGAAATAGGTGTATTTCTTCTTTTGCGTCAGGAACCCGAGGTTCACCGCGATGCCCGCTTCGCGCAGGGCGTCATTGATGAAGCCCGCATGCCGCGCCTCGTCGCGTGCCATGAGCTGGAACAGCGTCACGATATCCTCGTTGTTGCCGCGCCGCTTCATTTCCTTGTAAAGCACGCAGCCCGAAAATTCGGCCGTGCAGGACGACACCAGAAAATCGATGAACTCTGCCTTCAGCTTGGGTTCCATCCCGTCCCAATCGACGTGGTCCCAATCTTCGTTTTTCTTGAAATGGCCCTTGTTGGGGTCGCTTTTCATCTGATCGATCAGCAAATCCCAATCCCGGCGAACCGGGGTCACATCGATCGCGTCCATCTCGTCGAAATCGGTGGTGTAAAAGCGTGGCGTCAGCAGCGTGTTTTGCATCGCAAGCGCGGTGGCGCCTTCGCTGTCGACGATGCCTTGATGATTGTCGGCGGCCAGCGCTTCTTCGACGGTGGCGGCGTCAGCGGAATGGGTCATGTCTTTCATAGCGAAACCTCCTCGCTGAACGAAAACTCGCACAATTCCATGAATTCGAAATCGCCGGTCATCCTGGTCCAGATCTGTTCCAGCTTGCTGGCGCGCGTGATGCGGGCGATGCGCTGTTCGCGGATCACCTCACCATAGGGTGCCATCACCGGCGGGCCCTGCACCTGAACCTCGTCGCCGGGGTTGATCACGGCGCCGTTCAGGAATTTCACATGTGCATGCAGGCTGTCGAAGCGGTGGCTGACCTCCACTTCGCAGGGTGCGGTTTCAAAATCTTTCGTAAGCCATCCCATGGGTCATTCCTCCAGCATGCGGGCGAAAACCCGCTCGTTGTCCGCCCCAAAGCCGAAAAGCTCGGCCCGGAAATCGGTTAGGTCGTCCCGAAGCCCGATGCGTCCGTCTGAAAAACGCACCAACCGGATAGGCTCCGAAGCATGGCGGCCAACGGCCCCCCTTTCGCGTTCCAGCACGCGGTAGATTCCGGCGACAAAGCCGCCCTCTGTCGGTCCAAGATCGGCGATGACCATGCCGTTGGCGTCAAGCACACGGGCCGATCCATCCATCTGACCGAAAATGCGGATCATCCGCTCCGTGACCACCGGCACCTCGGCCTCGGAGGGCGGCATCGCCTCGAGCGGGCGATCGGTCAGGCGGGCGTAGGCCACGATGATCAGAACCGAAACACACAAAACGAACATCGCACGCACCAGAATGGTGGGAACCATTTCGCGGTCACGCTCGACCAGCTTCTGTTCTTGTTTGGTATAGCTGCGGGTATAGGCCATGGCGCTTACTCCGCTGCGACCGGCTGCCGGGCTGCCGGAGCGCGTTCGATGACGGGTTCGGATACGGCGGTTTCCGCCGCCTCCGACAAGATCGCCGCAACCTTGCGCGCGTCAGGGATGCAACGCAGCGCGGGCTGGGTCTGTTTCACCATCCAGGGGCGCACATGCGGCCATGTCAGGATATAGGACAGCCGCGCGCCGTCATCCTCCATCAACTCCAGCGCGATGGTGCCTGTGCCGTTCTTGCGCACGCCCAGATTGGCATTGGCGATCTTCTTGAACGGAAGGTTCAACGTCATCGTCAGCGCCGCACCAATGCGCATCGCCACCCGCTTGTTGGTGATGGTATAGACCGCTGCCTTGGCCTGCATCAGGGCGACCATGGCCAGAATGGCGCAAACGATCAGCCCCAGCACCAGAAAGAACGACGCCGCCGTGGCGCTGTCGGCCCAGCTTTCGGTCGCGGCACCGCCGATGGTGCGCCATGCGAACAAAAAGGTGAAATAGCCCGCCACCCACCAGAAATTCAGGCTTTCGCGGGCCAGCTGCCACCAATCTGGCTGGCCCTGCCACAAGATATGTTCACCCGGCGGAAGCTTTTCGGGAAGTCCGCGCACAGGTTCGGCGGCAAAATCGTCATGATCATGAGACATCGGTCGTTTCTCCTTCGTCGGTCGTGGTCCGGCGCGCGGGTCTGATGCGCGCGCCGGTTTTGAGGTCACAGAAGCGGGTCCAGACGATCCTGTGATGCATAGAGAATACCGCCGCCGTAGTAGGCAGAGATCTTTTCTTCCTCGAGCAGCGTGATCTGCGTGGAGGATTTGGTCAGCGGCACGGCGGCGAAATGCTTGCCATAGATCGAGTTGATCTTCACCTTGCCGCCCCAGATCCGGCAAAAGGTCATCGGCACCAGCCGATTGCCACCGCCATGTTCGGCATTCAGTTCGATCTCCAGATAGCGGATCAACTGTTCGGGGGCGTCGATCCACATGTCGCCAATCGTGCCGACCACGGCGCCATCGCCGGCCACCACGGGAAGCCCGCGCGGATCGCGCCCGGCCGACACACGAAAGGTTTCGGTCTTGCCCATCGGCACGATCTTGGCGTGGCCATGGCCATCAAGCTCCGGCACATCGCGGCGCGGCACCCAGGAACCCGACCCGACACCGGCGGTCATGGCATCGCCGGTGGGATCATAGGGGTAGCCATTGCTGGTGCCAAAACTTGAGCGTTCCATCGCCAGATCGGCGCGGCGGTGGGCGGCTTCGTTCTCGGGCGATGGCACGGTGACCTCACCACGGCCATGCATCAGCTTGAATGTCTTGGGATTGGGGACCGGGAACGGCCCTTGGTTGGGTGCAAGCGTGCCGTCCTCGTTTTCCAGAGGATAGCCTTCGCGCATGTTTTCGGTCTGCAGATAATAGATCAGCAGGGCGAAAAAGATCCAGAACAACCAGATCGACAAGCTGGCGAGATCGAAGTTGCCGAAGAATGTAGCTTCCATGATGGGGTCCTCTCGGGTTCGGCGGGTCTCAGGTGGGCAGGTCGGCGAGCCCGAACTTCCCGGCCCCCCCGTTCCTGTAGGGTGTTGCAGTGCGCACCAGCGGCCCAAGGGCCACCAGCGTCACGAAAAGCAGAAGGATCTCGATGTGGTAGACCACCGAATAGCCGGTGGCCGGGTCGTTCAGCGCGACGCCCAGATGGCCCTGCGTCGCGGCGGAATTGACCAGATCGCGGATACCGCCACCGATGGCGATGGACAGGCCCGCGGCCGTAGCCTGTGCCGCCCCCCATGCGCCCAGCGCAAGACCACGCCCCGCGCGACCCGCGGGCATGGTCATTGCCGCGGTCAAGGTCGCGACGGCGAACAGGCCGCCACCAAAGCCGATCAGGCAAGCACCAAAAAAGAACATCTCGGGCGAGCCCATGGGATCGGCAAAGATGACAGCGGAAAACGCCGCAAGCCCGGCCAGAATCCCGCGCGCACCCATGCGGTAGGGATTGATGCCAGCCCCCAGCCATTTCGCAGCCAAGGCAAAACCTGCCAGCGCGCCGGCCGCCCAACTGGCCGTCAAAAGGGTGGTGGATGACACGCTCAGGCCCAAAATCTCGCCGCCATAGGGCTCGAGCAGCACATCTTGCATGTTGAAGGCGATGGTGCCCAGAAACACCACCACCAAAAGCCGCCCCGCGGTGCCGCCGGCGGCGTAATCGGCCCATGCATCGCGGAAACTGGGGCTTGGGGCGTCGCGTTCGGCGCGGCTCATCGGGCGCACGCGTTCCTGTTTCCACAATGCGATCACGTTCAGGATCACGGTCACAACCGCCGCGCCCTGAACCACACCGATCAGTTCCAGCGCGGTGAATTCCTTGAGCAGGTAGCCGATCACAAGCGACGACACCGCCATGCCGACCAGCAGCATGACATACAAAAGCGCCACCACCCGTGGCCTTGTGTCATCGGTCGCGCGGTCGGCGGCCAGCGCCAGACCCGCGGTCTGGGTCATGTGCATGCCCAGACCCGTCATCAGAAAGGCCAGCGCCGCCAGCACCTCACCGGCAAAGGGGATGTCATGGTGCACCTGTGTGACATCGCCGCCCAAGACCAAAAGGGCGGCAGGCATGATGGCAAGACCGCCAAACTGCCACAGCGTGCCAAACCACAGATAGGGAATACGCTTCCAGCCGATGGCGGATTTGTAAGTGTCGGATTTGAAGCCCAACAGCGCGCGGAACGGCGCGATCAGAACCGGCAGCGCGACCATGGCGGCAACCAGAAAGGCCGACACCTTCAACTCCACGATCATCACGCGGTTGAGCGTGCCCAGCAAAAGCACGGCCGCCATGCCGACCGAAACCTGAAACAGCGACAGGCGCAGCAATTGCCCAAGCGGCAGATCGTCCGAAGCCGCATCCGCAAAGGGCAGATACCGGATCGATATGCGCTTGAGCACGCTCATGCCCGATACTCCAGACATGTCGAGATGTAGAAACCGCGGGCAACGCGTTCGATTTCGGCGATCGACCCTTTTGCGCCGTGGCGGGTCGCCTCTTGCGACAGGCGGCGGGGATCATGGGGGATCATGGTGGGTGAGCGGTCAGACCGCGGGAACAGCTTGCCCAAGCTCCAGAACGCCATCAGGAACGGCGTGCGCGGCGCCACGGTGAACACGACCGATGTGCCGATGCGGGGGCAAAGATGGGCCAGCGCGCGGCCCAGATCGGGGGCCTCGTAATAGATCATGCTGTCCATCGCGATGACGTGATCGAATTGGCCCAACCCCTCGGCCAGCATGTCACCCGAGGTAAAGGTGACACGGGGCGCCAAAGCCACCGGCAGGCGCTTGGCCGCGATCGCGACCAAGGCGGGCGAAATGTCGATGGCCACCACATCGGCGCCGCGCCGCGCCAGTTCCTCGGTCATGGCACCCGTGCCACAACCGGCATCCAGCACGCGCTTGCCGGTCAGATCATCGGGCAATTGCCCCAACATGATCGCCCGCATCCGGTCACGGCCTTCGCGCACGGTCTGGCGAATGCCCGACACCGGCGCGTCCGAGGTCAGACGCTCCCATGTGCGGGTGGCGGTGCGGTCGAAATATTCTTCGACCCGGTCGCGCGTGCGCCCGTATGTCGGCGTTGCCACCATCAATCGAACCCCAGCAATTCAAAGATGTGCCGATCTTCCAGCGGGGCGGGCGACAAGGGATCGGTGCCAGCCAACAGTGTCTGGGCCAAGCGGATGTATTCGGCGCGGCACTGCACGATATCCTCGTCATCGGGCATCTCGAACAGGGTCTTTTTCTTCAAGCGCGACCGCCGGATCGCATCCACATCGGGCATATGCGCGATGCGCTTGAAACCCACCTCGGCGCAGTAGCGGTCAACCTCATCGGTCGCCTTGGACCTGTTGGCAACACAGCCCGCAAGGCGCACATTGTAGTTCTTCGACTTTGCCTGCACCGCGGCGATGATGCGGTTCATGGCATAGATGCTGTCGAAATCATTGGCCGTCACGATCACCGCACGGTCGGCGTGCTGAAGCGGGGCCGCAAACCCGCCACAGACCACATCGCCCAGCACGTCAAAGATCACCACATCGGTGTCTTCCAGCAGGTGATGCTGCTTCAGGAGCTTGACCGTCTGGCCCACGACATAGCCACCGCAGCCGGTGCCGGCGGGCGGGCCGCCTGCCTCGATGCACATCACGCCGTTGTAGCCGGTGGTGACGAAATCCTCGGGGCGCAATTCCTCGGCGTGGAAATCCACATCCTTGAGGATATCGATCACTGTAGGCTGCAAATGCCCGGTCAGCGTGAATGTGCTGTCGTGCTTGGGGTCGCAACCGATCTGCAACACCTTCTTGCCCAGCTTGGAAAAGGCCGCCGACAAGTTGGAACTGGTCGTCGATTTGCCGATCCCGCCCTTGCCATAGACGGCAAAGACCTGTGCGCCTTCGATCTTCATCTCGGGGTCGAGATGGACCTGAAGCGATCCCTCGCCATCCTCGCCCTTGCGCAAGACCGGGGGGGCGCCCAGATCGCGCCGGGCCAGACCTTCTGCCTCGCGGGCATTGGCGCGGGCGGCGGGGGGTGATCTTTCGTCCAGCATGGGTGTCGTCCTTCCTATTCAGCGGCCACGCCGGGGGTCAGACCCTCAAGCCTGTCTTCCAGCTCATCCGCGCCAGCCTGAAGCGCGGCCAATGTGGCCTCATCGGGGTGCCAGTAGTTCCGTTCGGATGCCTCGAGCAGGCGGTTGGCCATGCGAACCGAGGCTTGTGGGTTCAACGCGGCCATCCGGCGGCGCATCTCTTCGTCCAGCACGAATGTCTCGGACAGGCGTTGATAGACCCAAGGATCGACCTGACCGGTTGTGGCCGACCAACCCAGCGTGTTGGTCACCTGTGCCTCGATCATGCGCACGCCCTCATGGCCATGTTTGAGCAGCCCCTCGAACCACTTCGGGTTCAAGCTGCGCGCCCGGGTTTCCAGCGCGACCTGATCCTTGAGCGTGCGCACCTTGCCCTCGCCGCGGGTCTGGTCGCCGATGAAAACCGGGGCTTCCTGACCACCCTTGGCGCGTTTGACCGCCCGTGAAATGCCGCCCAGCGTATCGAAGTAATGATCGACCGTCGTGACGCCCAATTCGACCGATTCAAGGTTCTGATAGGCCAGATCGACATCTTTCAACGCCGCCTGCAAAAGCCCCGCATTCTTGCGGGCCTTGCCATCCAGACCATAGGCAAAGGATTTCCGCGCCTGATAGGCATCGGCCAGTTCATCCTCTTCGCCCCAGGCGCCGCTGTCGACCAGTTGATTGACATTCGAGCCATAGGCGCCTTCGGCATTGGAAAAGACGCGCAAGCTTGCCTCTTCCATGCCAACGCCCATCTTGTCGGCGTAATCCAGCGCATGCGCGCGGACAAAGTTCATATGAAGCGGTTCATCCGCAATGGCCGCCTTATGGGCCGCTTCGGCCAGCATGCGGGTCTGAAGCGGCAGAAGATCGCGGAAAATCCCCGAAAGCGTCATCACCACATCGATGCGCGGCCGGCCCAGTTCGGCCAGCGCGATCAGATCGGCGCCACACAGCCGCCCATAGCCATCAAAGCGGGGGCGCGCGCCCATCAGCGCCAAGGCCTGTGCGATCGGGCCGCCATCGGACTTGATGTTGTCGGACCCCCACAAGACAAGGGCGACCGACCGGGGAAATTCCCCTGCCGCCTCGATCAGGCGCTGGGCCTGTTTCGCGCCATCATGCAACGCGAAAGCGGTGGGCATGCGAAACGGATCGAACGCGTGGATGTTGCGCCCGGTCGGCAGAACCTGCGGGCTGCGGATCAGATCGCCACCCGGCACGGGTTCGATGTAGCGCGCCGACAGCGCCCGCATCAGCCCGGTCAACTCTGTCTCCTGGCGCAACAGCTTTTCGACCCGCGCCCGAGTGTCCGGGTCGGTTTCGGCCATCACACGCAAATGGTCGTGCAACGCGGCCTCGGTCATCGGGCGGCCCACGACATGCAAGCCATCGGTGATCAGCGCGTCTTCGGTTTCAAGCAGCGTCAGCCACAGCCGGTCTGGGTTACGCTCGGTCAGATCGACAGCATCGGCCTGTGTGTCGATCAGCGCGGCCAGTTCAGCACGCTCATGGGCATCGGGGGCCAGCGCGCGCCACCGCGTCAGGCTGTCTTTCAAATCCAGCAAGCCCTTGTAAAGCCCCGCTGAGGCCAGCGGCGGCGTCAAATGCGTGATCGTCACCGCATTCGAGCGTCGCTTGGCCAGCGTCGCCTCGGACGGGTTGTTGGAGGCGTAAAGATACACATTCGGCAGCTCACCGATCAGCCGGTCCGGCCAATCGCGCGCGCCAAGCCCGGCCTGTTTGCCCGGCATGAATTCCAGCGCGCCATGCATTCCGAAATGCAGCACGACATCGGCAGAATAGCTGTTGCGCAGCCACAGGTAGAATTGAGCAAAGGCATGGGTCGGTGCAAAGCCGCGCTCGAACAACAAGCGCATCGGGTCGCCCTCGTAACCGAATGTCGGCTGCACCCCCACAAAGACATTGCCAAAGTGCCGGCCCAGAATGAACACGCCGCGCCCGTCGGACTGTATCTTTCCCGGCGCAGGGCCCCAGACCGCCTCGATTTCCGTCAAATGAAGGGTATGGCGCACGATGGTATCGGCATCGACATGGGCGGCGACGTTCGCCTCCTGGCCATACTGCTTGGCATTGCCTTGCAAGATCGCGCCGCGCAGATCATCCACCGACGCCGGAACCTCGACCGCGTAGCCATCGGCCTTCATCCGCGTCAGCGTGTTGAACAGGCTTTCGAACACGCTCAGATAGGCCGCCGTGCCGACCGCGCCCGCATTGGGCGGAAAGCCGAACAGCACGATCGCCACCTTTTTCTCGGCATTGCGTTTGCGCCGCAAAACCGCCAGCCGCCGGGTCTTTTCGACAAGGCTGTCGATCCGCTCGGGGCAGGGCGCCATCGCCTTGGTGCCCGATTGGCTTTTGCAGGCCAGCGCGCAGCCCTGACAACCATCGACACCATGCCGCCCGCCGAACACGGTGGGGTTGGTCGCGCCATCAATCTCGGGCAGGGCGACCAGCATGGTGGTTTCCACCGGACCAAGCCCGCCACCCGATGACGACCACTGACCAAGCGTCTGAAACTCGATCGCATGCGCCGCGATATAAGGCACATCCAGATCTTTCAGAACCGCCACCGCCGCCGCGCTGTCATTATAGGCCGGTCCACCGATCAGGCTGAACCCGGTCAGTGACACCATGGCGTCGATCTTGCCGCCCGCGAAATACGCCTCGAGCGCGGGCCGCCCGTCCAGCCCACCGGCAAAAGCGGGCACAACGGCCAACCCGGCCGCCTGCATCTTGCGGATCACACCATCATAATGCGCGGTGTCGGATGCCAGCACATAGCTGCGCATCATCATCAGACCCACGGTGGCCACCGGGTTTGCGGGCTGTGGCAGGTCTGCGAGCCTGGTGGTGATCCGATGGCCCGGCAGATCGGGGTGATACAGACCCACCTCGGGGTAATCGATGGGTGCCGCCGCGCGCGCGCCCTTGAAGGCGCGATCGCTGGCATAGCTGCCGATCAGAAAGCGGATCATCTGTTCGACATTGTCGTCGGATCCGCCCAGCCAATACTGCATGGTCAAGAACCACGCGCGCAGATCCTGCGCCTTGCCGGGAATGAACTTCAGGATCTTGGGCAGGCGGCGCAAAAGCTTCATCTGCTTTTCGCCGGAATTTGCCGAGGGCTCTTTCGATCCGCGCAGCTTTTTCAACAGCTTCATGGGCCCGGTCGCGGGCTTCATCATGTCCAGATCGCCCATGCGCGTCAGCTGGACGACCTCGCGCGCCGAAATCATGCCGATCATCGCATCACAAGACCCGCGCCGCGCCATCAGATCGGGCAAGATCGCGGTGATGTGTTCCTCGATGAACAACAGGTTCGCAATGATGATATCGCCATGACGCACGGCGATGCGCGCCTCTTGCAGGGCGGCGGGGTTTTCGGCCCATTCGGCGGCGGCATGCACGCTGACGTTCAACCCCGGAAACGCACCCGACAGCCGTTCGCTGACCCGCGCCGCCGGACCCGCCGCATGGCTGTCGAGCGTGACGATGACGACCCGGTAGCCGGGAATATGATCACCATCACCGCGCATAATGGGCCTTTGCCTCATAGAGCGTGTCGATGCTGATCTGCGTCACGCCGCGCTCGGCGGCGAATTTCTCGGTGTTGCGGCGCGCCTTGCCGCGCACGAAAAAGGGGATCTTCTTCAATTCGCGTTCGGCATCGACCAGCCAGATCATGACATCGGCGCCAGTTGTCACAGGCATCTCTTCGTCTATCTTTGCTTCCGAAATACTCCGGGGGGGCTGCGCAGCAGCGGGGGGCTGGCCCCCCTCCATCGGTTTCGGGGCGTGGCCGCCATGGTGGCTGGCGCCGGCCGCATCGTGAAATTCGAAATCCTCGCGGAACATCGACAGCAGATGCTCCTCCAGCCCCATCACCAACGGATGGATCCAGGTGTCAAAGATCACATTCGCACCTTCCCAGCCCATCTGCGGGGAATAGCGGGCGGGGAAATCCTGAACATGGACGGGCGCCGAGATCACCGCGCAGGGGATGCCCAGACGCTTGCCGATGTGGCGCTCCATCTGGGTGCCCAGGATCATCTCGGGCGCGGCCTCTTCGATGGCCTTTTCGACCTCGAGGTAATCATCGCTGATCAGCGCCTCAAGCCCGAGATCCTTGCCAAGGGCACGCATCGGCCGGGCAAATTCGCGGTTGTAGCACCCAAGGCCTACCACCTCAAAGCCCATCTCATCGCGTGCGATGCGGGCGGCGGCCATCACATGGGTGGCATCCCCGAACAAGAAGACGCGCTTGCCGGTCAGATAGGTGCTGTCAACCGATCGCGACCACCAGGGCTGGCGAAGGCGGCCAAGATCCTTTTTCGGCGCAACGCCGCAAAGCCGCGCCACTTCGGCCACGAAATCATGCGTTGCACCCACCCCGATGGGCACGGTCTTGGTGTAGGGAATGCCCAAGGCCCGTTCCATGTGGCGGGCAGCCGTTTCGGCATGCTCGGGATACATCAGAATATTGACATGCGCGGCACCCAGCCGGGTCAGGTCATGGGGCGTGGCATCGAACGGGGCCACGACATTGATGCCGATCCCCATGTCATACAGCAGACCCTTGACCTCTTCGATGTCGTCACGATGGCGAAAACCCAGCGCCAGCGGGCCGATCAGATTGGCGGTGATCTCGGGGGTGCGATCCACGGGCTTGGCCAGTGCCTTGACCAGTTGGTAGAATGTCTCGTCGGTGCCAAAGTTTTCCTTGCGCTGGTAGCTTGGCAATTCCAGCGCAATCACGGGAACAGGCAGGCCCATCGTTTCGGCCAGACCACCCGGATCGTCCTGGATCAGCTCGGCCGTGCAGGACGCGCCGACGATCAACGCCTGCGGCTGAAAGCGGTCAAAGGCATCCTGGCAGGTCTTTTTGAAGATGCCGGCGGTATCGGAACCCAGATCGCGGCCTTCAAAGGTGGTGTAGCTGACGGGCGGGCGCTGGCCCCGCCGTTCGATCATGGTGAACAGGAGATCGGCATAGGTGTCGCCCTGCGGCGCATGCAAGACGTAATGCAGACCCTTCATCGCGGTTGCGACGCGCATGGCGCCGACATGCGGCGGGCCTTCATATGTCCAGACGGTCAGCTTCATGGCAACACCCGGGGCGCTGCCCCGGACCCCGGCGTATTTGGCGAAAGATGAAGGGCGCGGGTCACTCGGCGGCCTCCAGCTTGAGAAGCGCGCGGCGGCGCAGCGGGCGGCTGAACAACCCCGCCAGATCGCCCGCCTGATCGTAGAAATGGACGGGCGTAAAGACCAGTTCGATGGCCCATTTGGTCGTCAGCCCCTCGGCCTCGAGCGGGTTGGCAAGGCCAAGGCCGCAAACCGTCAAATCGGGGCGCGCGGCGCGCACACGATCAAGCTGGCGGTCCACATCCTGCCCCTCGGAAATCGTGGGACCGGCCGGGATCAGATCCAGATCAGGGCCGACAAGCCCCTTGTGGATGAAGGGTTGGCCGATCTCGATCGCCTCCATTCCGCATTCGCGGGTCAAAAAGCGGGCCAGCGGAATTTCAAGCTGGCTGTCGGGCATGAAAAACACCGTTTTGCCCCGCAGATGTTCAGAGGCATTGGCAATCGCCGTGCGGGCACGGGCACGGGGCGCGGCGGTCACAGCTTCAAAGGTCGCGTCATCCACGCCGAACTCATTGGCGATGGCGCGCAGCCAAAGGGTTGTGCCTTCTTCCCCGAAGGGAAAGGGCGCCTCGATCATGCGCGCGCCACGGCGTTCCAGCGCGGCGGCGGTATCGCCCAGGAACGGCTGAAGGCAGGCAAAGACGGTGTTCGGCCCGACGCCGGGTGCCTGCGCCGACCGTGGCGCTGGCAACACGCGGATGGGCCCGATACCCATCTTGCCCAAAAGGCTGACCGCCTGATCTTCGACAACATCCGGCAGCGCACCCACGAGCAAAAGCTCGCGGTCCTCGGTCCCGGGGAGGACGGGAACCATCGAGGCGAGACAGGCATCTTCACCCTGGGTAAAGGTCGTCTCAATGCCACTGCCGGAATAGTTGAGCACCCGCACATGGGGCGCATGCAATTTGGTCAGCCGCTGTGCCGCGCGCGCCAGATCAAGCTTGATGACCTCGGACGGGCAGGAACCGACCAGAAACAGTTGTTTGATATCCGGACGGCGCGACAACAGGCGACCGACCTCGCGGTCAAGCTCTTCATTGGCGTCGGCCAAACCCGCCAGATCGGTTTCTTCCAGAATGGCGGTGCCAAAGCGCGGTTCGGCAAAGATCATCACGCCTGCCGCCGATTGCAGCAGATGCGCACAGGTGCGCGAACCGACGACAAGGAAAAACGCATCCTGCATCTTGCGATGCAGCCAGATGATGCCGGTCAGGCCGCAAAACACCTCGCGCTGGCCGCGCTCCTTCAGGATTGGCGTGTCGCGGCAGCTTGTGGCGGCAAGGACATTGGCGGGTTGGTTCATGACCGCCCCTCCGCATCCAGCCGCGCCATGCGCAGTTTCCAGATGAACTGGGCAGCGTTGAGCACATAGGCGGTGTAGGCGGCCAAGGCGATCCACATCTGATCGGCATGCGACCACCCCGCAATCAGCGCCCAGACATAGGCCAGATGCAACGCGATCACGAGAAAGCTGACGACGTCTTCCCAGAAAAACGCGTGCGCGAACAGGTATTGGCCAAACACCACCTTTTCCCAGATCGCGCCTGTTACCATGATCGTCAACAGGACCACGGTCTTGAGGATGATCGAAGCTGTTGCTGCGTCATATCCCGTGCCGGTCATCAAGAACCGCAGCACAAGACCCAAGGAAACAAGGAACACCACGAATTGCAGCGGCGCCAGCACGCCCTGCACGGTCGTCCAGATCGTGCTGTCCCGCCGCGCCCGTTCTTCGGAGGTGTAAAGCTGGCGTGACGGTACCGATGTCAGTGTTCCGGTCGGCATTCGCGTGTCGATTCCTTTGGACAGTGCTTAAAAGTTAGCCTTGCCAGCGGCAGAGTGTCAATTAAAACTTACACCTTGAGCGTCCAATTTGCTTGCAGCCGGGTGTTGAGGAAACACGGCGAAGCCTCCTGAAAATATTGCTTTTTCAGGGAAAACTTGCCTGAGGGCCCAGCGCTGGGGCGGTTGTTTTTGATGTCGTGTCAATTTACTTTGACACGATAAGCCGAATGCGCGACAATCTGGTCAATTCATCTGCTGCCCGACCGACGCGAGACGACATAACGACGTAGGCGGCGGCGCAAGCGGTGAGATCACATGACCAACGAACAGCACAGCACACCGGCAAGCCGGCAAGCCATTGAGGCCGCGGAAATCGCCCGGCTGGCGCGGCGCGCGATTGCCGTTCTGGCCGCGGACCGTCCGGGCCGGGCCGATGGCATCACACAACGCCTTGGGCAGTTGTGCGATGCCTTCTTGTCGCTTGATGAAGATGAGCGCCACGACATGGTGATGCGCTTGCGCCAGGATGGCGTTACGACACACGAGATCATCGACCATATCGTGCCCGCGGCAGCGGCCATGATGGGGGATCGCTGGTTTGCCGACGAGATCAGCTTTGCCCATGTGACCATCGGGGCGGCACGCCTGCAAGAAGCCGTGCGCGTTCTGGGGTGGCACGACCCCAGCCGGCATCATCGGCATGTCGCGGCGCCGGCCCTCTTGTTGATTATCCCGCGGGGGGAAGATCACACGCTGGGCGCCTTTGTGCTGGCCGATCAGCTGCGCCGCCGCGGTTATCAGGTGGACATGGCGATTGATCGATCTCCGCGCGAGGTTGCCGAGATGGTGCACAAGCGGCGCTACAGCATGGTCGGCATCACGGTATCAGGGCGCAGAACAATTGCGTCAGCAAGAGAATTGGTGGACATGATACGCCTCACCGTGACACGCGTGACACCGGTGGTTATCGGCGGTGCCATCCTCGACAAAGAGTATGACACGCTTACCTTGACAGGAGCGGATCATACCGCCCGGGATGCAGGATCGGCCCTGCGGCGGTGCGGTCTGGATCCGGTGGTGGCTACGGCATCGCCACAAGAACTGGTAGACGCCGCCGGCGCACGCATGGATCGGCTTTAGGGATATGGATCGTATGAACTCGCGCGGATCGGATTTCTGGGATCAGCCGTCGGCCCCGACCATCGGGCCGGAGCAGTTCAACGAGATCGTTACCACAGCCGCCGATCTTGCGCTTGTTCTCGATACCGGGGGCACGGTCAAATCCGTCATCGTCAACCCGCTGAACCCCACGATTGGGCGTCTGGACCATTGGAAAGACCGCGACATCCGCGACTTCATGGCCGAAGACAGCCTGTCCAAGCTGGAAGCACAGCTTGACGCGCATCGCCATGGCAAGAAAACCGCCGTCGACGCGATCGAGGTGAACCATTTCGACAATGCGAATTGGGAATTCCCGATCCGCTACACCGTGCACAAGACCAGCAACCCCGACATCATCTTGATGCTGGGTCGTGATCTGCGCCCCATCGCCGAATTGCAGCACCGTCTGGTCAAGGCACAGCTTGCGCTGGAAAAGGACTACGAGACCCACCGCGATTATGAAACGCGCTACCGCGTGATCATGGAAGCGGTGCGCGATGCGATGGTTCTGGTGGATGTATCATCGGGGCGGATCGTCGATCTGAATTCCGCCGCTGCCCGGATGTTGGGCACGGAAACCGAGGCGCTGACCGGAAGCGCCTTTACCCAGGAATTCGAAGGCCGCCGCCGCGGCGAATTCATCGAAAGTCTGGTTCATGCCGCCAGCGACGAGGCGGGCAGCTCGGTCATGGCCAAGACGCGGCGCGGCAAGCTGGATGTCGTGCTGCATCCCATCGTGTTCCGCGCGGCTGGCGATAAATCGCTGCTGTGTCGGGTCGAATCCGCAAAGACCGTGGAAACGGTGGCGGTCGAATTGTCGAAGACGCTGGCGCAGCTTTACCGCGAAGGCCCCGATGCCATCGTCATCACCGATGCCCATGGCACGATCCGTTCGGCCAATGACGCCTTTCTGAACCTGACGGATTCGGGGTCACTGACCGATGTGAAGGGCAAATCGCTTGGCGAGTTCTTGTCGCGCGGAAGCGTCGACCTCAAGGTGCTGACCGATAACGCCGCCCGATCCGGCAAGATGCGCATGTATGCCACGCGGCTGGAGGGGGCTTATGGCTCCCAATTGTCGGTAGAGCTTTCAGCGACCCATTTGAGCACGGCGGGCCAAAGCGGCTTTGCCTTCGTGATCCGCGACACCTCGCGGATGGAGGTGGTGCGCGAACCATCCGCGGCCTTGCCCGGACCCGGCCCGGTGTCGGACGATGCCATGCGCAATGTGATGGATCTGGTCGGTTCGGCCCCGCTCAAGGATATCGTGGCAGCAACCACCGATGTGGTCGAAAAGATGTGCATCGAAACCGCGGTCGAGCTGACCGACAACAACCGTGTTGCCGCGGCCGAGATGCTGGGCCTGTCGCGGCAATCGCTCTATGTGAAGCTGCGCAAATACGGGCTTTTGAGCAAAAGCGACCGCAGCGCGGCGGATTGATCCTTTCCACGACCGAGTGATCGTGCCCCTTTCGGGGGCGTTTCCGCATGTCGTAAGCTAGCCTTTACACTTGCCGACTCGTAAACTGTCAGGCTATGTTTACACTTATGAGTGTAACGACCGACCTCACCCCTGTCTCTGCTGCGCGATCATTGCCCGAACCTCGGGCGGTGTTGACGTTGCTCAAGCCGATCACATGGTTTCCGCCGATGTGGGCCTATCTGTGCGGGGCGGTTTCGGCCGGTGTGGCGCCAACGGGTCATTGGCTGATGCTGGTGTTGGGCGTTGTCCTTGCAGGGCCGATCGTCTGTGGCATGAGCCAGGCCGCGAATGACTGGTGCGACCGGCATGTGGATGCGATCAACGAACCCCACCGCCCGATCCCGTCGGGGCGGATTCCGGGACGTTGGGGCTTGTGGATCGCCATCGCCATGTCGGTGGCCGCCGCGCTGATCGGTCTGGCACTGGGGCCGTGGGGCTTTGGTGCGACGCTGGTCGCCATCGCAGCCGCCTGGGCCTATTCCGCGGAACCTGTCCGGCTCAAGCGCTCGGGCTGGTGGGGGCCGGGGCTGGTGGGGCTGTCTTACGAAAGCTTGCCATGGTTCACCGGGGCCGCCGTCTTGTCGATGGGCGCGCCAAGCTGGCCGGTGATCATTGTTGCGCTGCTTTACGGCATCGGCGCGCATGGGATCATGACGCTCAACGACTTCAAGGCGCTGGAAGGCGATCGGCAGATGGGGGTGAATTCGCTGCCCGTGACGCTGGGCCCCGAACGTGCGGCCAGGCTGGCCTGCATCGTGATGGCCGTGCCGCAAGCGATCGTGTTCTTGCTGCTATTCTTCGTTTGGGACCGCCCCCTTCACGGGCTGGCCATCGCGGCATCGTTGATTGCGCAAGCCTACGCGATGCAGGTCTTGCTGCGCGATCCCAAGGGCCGCGCGCCGTGGTATAACGGCGTGGGTGTCACGCTCTACGTGTCGGGCATGATGGTCACCGCCTTTGCCATCCGCAGTATGGAGGCATGGCCGTGACCCTGTCTTGGCTCCAGATCATGCGCCTTGGGCTTGTGCAGATGGCGCTCGGCGCCATCGTCGTGCTGACCACATCGACCCTGAACCGCCTGATGGTGGTCGAGCTTGCGCTTCCTGCGGTCTTGCCCGGGGCGCTGGTGGCGCTGCATTACGGCATCCAGATCACCCGACCCCAATGGGGCTATAGATCCGATACCGGCGGAAAGCGCACGCGCTGGATCATCGGCGGCATGGCCATTCTGGCGCTGGGCGGATTGTCGGCGGCTTGGGGCGTTGTGGTGATGGCCGATCAGCCCATGCTGGGCCTGATCATTTCGGTGTTGGCCTATGCCGCGATCGGGATGGGCGTCGGCGCATCGGGCACGTCGCTTCTGGCGCTGCTGGCAACCGCGACCGCGCCCCGGCGCAGACCCGCGGCGGCAACGATCACATGGCTGATGATGATTTTCGGCATCGCCATGACGGCTGGCGTGTCGGGACAATTCATCGATCCCTACACGCCTGCGCGCCTGATGGCTGTCGTGGCCGTGGTGACGTCTGGCGCCCTTGCGCTAACCTGTCTTGCGGTCTGGAAGCTCGAGGCGCGCGTGGTCGCGCAGCCCGAGGGCCCAAGCGCCCCGTTTCTGCAAGGCCTGCGCGAGATCTGGGCCGAACCAAAGGCGCGCATGTTCACGCTGTTCGTGTTCCTCAGCATGACCGCGTATTTCATGCAGGAGTTGATCCTTGAACCCTATGCCGGGCTTGTCTTTGGCTTTACCCCCGGCCAATCCACCACACTTTCCGGCGCCCAGAATGGTGGCGTGTTTCTGGGCATGGTGGTCGTCGGCGTGGCGGGGACCGCCTTGGGCCTTTTGACGTTGCGGGCCTGGGTGATCATCGGCTGCATCGGATCGGCGGGGGCGCTGATCGGCATTTCGGCGCTGGGCCACATCGGGCCGGGCGCGCCGCTGTTGCCCGCTGTGGTCGGGCTTGGCTTTTTCAACGGCATGTTCGCGGTCGCGGCCATCGGGTCGATGATGGCACTGGCCGGTGAGGGGCGCCACGCCCGCGAAGGCACACGGATGGGCCTTTGGGGGGCTGCACAGGCGATTGCCGCGGGTTTCGGCGGGCTGGCAGGGGCGGGTTTGGCTGATCTGGCCCGGCTTGTGACCAATGACGCATCGGCCTTTGGGGCCGTGTTCACATTCGAAGCGCTTCTTTATCTGGCCGCAGCCCTTATGGCGCTGCGCGTGATGGAGGGCGGGGTTTCCATGTCGCGGCAGACCGGCGCGACCGTTCCGGGGGAATGATCATGATCTACGATGTCGTTGTTGTGGGCGGTGGCCCCTCGGGTGCGACCGCCGCCGAAGATCTGGCGCGATCGGGGCACCGGGTGGCGTTGCTGGATCGCGCGGGGCGGATCAAGCCCTGTGGCGGTGCCATCCCACCCCGCCTGATCCGGGATTTCCAGATCCCCGAAGATCAGCTTGTGGCCAAGATCACGACGGCCCGCATGATCTCGCCCACCGGGCGGCGTGTCGACATCCCGATCGAGAACGGTTTTGTCGGCATGGTCGATCGCGAGGATTTCGATGAATTCCTGCGCGCGCGCGCCGCCTATGCCGGGGCCGAACGGCTGACCGGGACCTATACGAAAATCACCCGCGACCGTGACGGCACCCATGTGCATTACCGCGACAAGGCCAGCGGCGAGGATCGGGCGCTGACCACACGGATGGTCATCGGCGCCGATGGCGCGCGATCCAATGTGGCGCGAACCGAAATCAAGGATGGCGACAAGATCCCCTATGTGATCGCCTATCACGAGATCGTCGAAGCCCCCGGCCCGCGCGGTGATTACCACCCCGACCGCTGCGATGTGATCTATGACGGGCGCATCAGCCCCGATTTCTACGGCTGGGTGTTTCCGCATGGCAAATCGGCCTCGATCGGGATGGGCAGCTTTCTGCGCGAGGTCGATCTGAAGAAAGCCACCGCCGATCTGCGCGCGGCCAGTGGGCTGGCCGATTGCAAGACGATCCGCAAAGAGGGCGCCCCTATCCCGCTGAAGCCACTGGATGAATGGGACAATGGCCGCGACGTGGTTCTGGCAGGCGACGCGGCGGGCGTTGTGGCACCCTCCAGCGGCGAAGGCATCTATTACGCCATGGTCGGCGGGCGCGTGGCCGCGATTGCGGCGGCGACGAAACTTCAGACCGGCATGATCAAGGATCTGAAACTTGCGCGCAAACTGTTCATGCGCGACCATAAATCCGTCTTCAAGGTATTGGGCGCGATGCAGGATGCCTATTACAAATCCGATGAACGTCGCGAGCGCTTTGTATCGCTGTGCCATGACATCGATGTGCAGCGCCTGACCTTCGAGGCCTATATGAACAAGGAACTGGTCAAGGCGCGCCCCCTTGCCCATATCAAGATCGGCATCAAGAACCTTGCCCATCTGACCGGGCTGGTGGCGCCGACGCACATATGACCGACATGATCCCGGCCTGGGTGAACGGTACATTGACACCCGTTGAAAAACTGGAGGCCCATGTAAAGGGTCTTCGGCACAAGGCGATTTCCGTCTTTTTGATGCGGGGCGACAAGGTGCTGCTGCAACGGCGTGCCATGGGAAAATACCACACCCCTGGGCTTTGGGCGAACACCTGCTGCACCCATCCGCATTGGGGCGAAACGGCCCTTGATTGCGCCACGCGGCGGCTTGGGCAGGAGCTGGGCCTTGATGGCATCGCATTGCGGTTTCGCGACACGGTGGAATACCGCGCCGATGTGGGCGGCGGGCTGATCGAACATGAGGTGGTGGATATCTTTGTCGGCGAGTTGGCCGATGGCCATGAGCCGCAGCCCAACCCGGACGAGGTCATGGATACGATCTGGACGCCCCTTCCTGATCTTATGGAAGAAGTAGCCGTAAGGCCCTTGGGCTATACCCCTTGGCTGCAAATCTATCTGCGCGACCATGCAGGCGTGATTTTTCAGACCGCCTGAGCGGCGAAAAATCTGTTGCCCGCACCCTCAGGCGCGGGCTTTTCCATGCAAGCTTGCCACACCGATCGCATCAAGCGCCGCGTTCGCGATATCGGTCGCGGTCAGGCCGGCGTCGGCATACATATCCGCCGGGCTGGCTTGGTCGATGAACCGATCCGGCAGGCATAGTGTACGGATCGCCACACCGCGGTCCAGCTGGCCCGTGGCCGCCAGATGGTGCAGCACGATGGCACCAAAGCCCAGCATCGCGCCCTGTTCCACAGTGATCAGGGCCGAATGCTGCGCCACCAGGCGATCTATCAACGCACAATCAAGCGGCTTGGCAAAACGCGCATCGGCAATGGTTACGCTCAGACCCCGTGCCTCAAGCGCGCGGGCGGCATCTGTCGCCTCGGCCAGATGGGCGCCGAAACTCAGGATCGCGATATCGCGACCTTGTTGGATCACACGCCCCTTGCCGATCTCCAGCACCTCGCCCCGTTCGGGCATCGGCACGCCCGTGCCTTCGCCGCGCGGATAACGAAGCGCGATCGGGCCGCTGTCATGTGCGGCGGCCGTGGCCATCATATGCACCATCTCTGCCTCATCGGCACAGGCCATGACCGTCATGTTTGGAAGGGCCGCCAGAAAACCGATGTCGAACGCGCCCGCGTGGGTCGGCCCGTCGGCGCCAACCAGTCCGGCCCGGTCAATCATGAATCGCACGGGCAGATTTTGCAGCGCCACATCATGAACGATCTGATCATAGCCGCGCTGCAGAAAGCTGGAATAGATCGCGCAAAACGGCTTCATCCCGCCTGCTGCCATCCCGGCGGCAAAGGTCACGGCGTGCTGTTCGGCAATACCCACGTCAAAGACACGCCCCGGCATCGCCTTTTGCAAGATGTTGAGCCCCGTGCCGCCGGGCATGGCGGCGGTGATCCCGACGATGGCGCCATCGGATTGCGCGTGGCGTGTCAGGCATTCCCCAAACACATTCGTATAGGCAGGCGCGTTGGGAGTGGTTTTCTTTTGCACCCCGGTCGCCACATCGAACTTGTTTACACCGTGATAACAATCGGCTGATCGTTCGGCGGGCGCATAGCCCTTGCCCTTGACGGTCACCGCATGGATCAGAACCGGCCCGGTCGCCCGCGCCTTGGCCGACCGCAAAACATTCAACAACTGACCCATATCATGACCATCGACAGGGCCAATGTAGGTAAAGCCCAGATGCTCGAACAGCGTGGCGGATTTCTGCTGGCCCGTGACCAGTTCGCGCGCCCGCTCGGCCCCTTGACGCAACGGTTCGGGCAAATGCTGGGCCATGCCATCGGCAATATCCCTCAGCGCGGCAAGCGGCGAATTCTTGGCAAGCCCGGCCAGATAGCTTGACATCGCACCCGTCGGCGGCGCGATCGACATGTCGTTGTCATTGAGGATGACGAACAGACGCCGCCCGATATGGCCGGCATTGTTCAGCGCCTCATAGGCCATGCCCGCGCTGATTGACCCATCGCCGATGACCGCGATGGCATCACCCGTGGCTTGCCCCATCTCGCGCGCCATGGCAAATCCCAGCGCTGCGGAAATACTTGTAGAAGAATGGGCCGCGCCAAAAGGATCGTAATCGCTTTCCGAGCGTTTGGTGAACCCCGACAGACCATCCTTCTGGCGCAGCGTGCGGATGCGGTCGCGCCTGCCGGTGACGATCTTGTGGGGGTAGCATTGATGGCCCACATCCCAGACCAGCTTGTCATAGGGCGTGTTGAACACCGCATGAATGGCAACGGTCAGCTCCACCACGCCAAGCGATGAACCCAGATGACCGCCCGTTTCGGACACCGCCGAAATCGTTTCGGCGCGAAGCTCATCGGCACATTGCTTGAGCT
Source organism: uncultured Roseicyclus sp. (assembly GCF_937892565.1). Classification (GTDB taxonomy): domain Bacteria; phylum Pseudomonadota; class Alphaproteobacteria; order Rhodobacterales; family Rhodobacteraceae; genus Roseicyclus. The sequence continues at coordinate 44,646 of NZ_CALAHQ010000034.1, forward strand.
GTGCATCGGTCAGGCGACGCAGGTCGGCGGGCCAGGTCACGCGGTCAAGAACGGGGGTGTGGGGTCTGTCGGTCATTTTGCTGGTCCTCCCGAACCGGCGGGTCAAGGACGAAAAAACCGCAGGCAGGGTCTGACCCGCCCGCCGTTTGAGTCACCTCACGAAGGGACGTAAGGGTCGGGATAAACCGGGGGCGGGGCCGCCCGCCCCCGGTCACATGGATTATGGGCCGCGGCCCGCATGGCCTACTCGAAGGCCGAGTAGTCCGGCGCACCGTCAAGAACGGCAAGCTCGGGCCAGTTGCGGATCACGTTCAAGCCATTGAGCGGCTGCTGCTCGCCCTGATGGCAGGTCCGGCAAGCCAGCTTGGGCACATCGGCATAGACAGGGCCAAGCCGCTCGGCTGGCAACACATCCTGAAGCGGCAAGATGTACTGGGCCAATGTTTCTTGAACCATGACGATGCCAAGGCTGGCTGTGGCCCATTGCGGGGTCACTTGGCCCGGATCATAGAAGGCGCGACTGTTGTGGCAGAAGACGCAGTTCACGCCCAATGAATTCGCGATGTAATTCATGAAGCCATAGGTGCGTTCGGCCTGCTGGATCAGCGGATCGCCCGGTTGTTGCTGAACGCGGCTTTCAAGGTCATGCACGCCGATATTGGCGTAGTTGCCGGCTTCGTCCGCCAGCAGATAGGTCTCCAGATAATCCGAGGGCAGCGAGGTGAAATTCGACACCATCGTCACCCGGTTCTGGTTGGCCGACCAGCCCGCCACGTTGGAATTGACCGGGCTGACCTTGAACCAGACATTGTTCGGCACGGCCTGACCGCGGTGACAGGTGTAGCAAGTCACCCCCACCTCGGCATTGGCCTGAACATGGCCGATCCAGTTCTGGTTGATGTTCTGGGTCATCTCGATCATCGAATAGGCGACTTGCGTCTGATAGCTGTCGTTACCGGGCGCAAGCAGATCAGGAATGCCCGTCCACTCACGCATGGCGGTGACCAGACGATCGTAGTTTTCCGGCGTCAGGTTGGCCAGCGAGGGGGGAACCCCCGCTGCATCGCCCATGACCGCCGCACCTTGGGCCGGAACGATCGGCTCAGAGGTGTAGAAACCCGCCACATCGGGATAAACCGCCAGATCGCTCACGAACTCCTGCACATGCATGCCGGTGCCGCGCGGGCCGGTCTGTTGGCTTTCGGTTTTGAAGGGCTGGCCGAAGGCCACGATCATGGCCGCCACGAACACCGCCGATCCCGCGACACCCACCGCAATGGCGGGGCCGAAGATATTGGTCGGGTTGTCCTTGTTCCAGTTGTCAAACCACTTGGGAAACATGGCTCAGTTACCTCCCGCCGGGACGCCGCCGAAATCCTGATAGGTGCCGTAAGCCTCGTAGCCATAGGCGCCCAGATATTCGGGTGCGAAGTTGTGTTCGATGGCCCAGATGAACCAGTTGTCCACGACAGTGCCGGTCAACAGGATACCGATGCCGCCGGTGATGGGCGTCAGAACCGCGAACCACCACGCCCAGCGATGGATACCTTCCATCGTGGCGTTGAAGCCCATGGTCCAGCGCCAGAACAGGCCAGCACGTTCGGATGCCGTACCGCGGTCATAGATCTGTTCCAGTTCCCGATCACCGCCATAGCGCGACACGGCCAGAATGGTCGCGCCATGCATCGCAAAGAGCAGGACAGAGCCATACAGGAACACGATCGAAAGCGCGTGGAACGGGTTGTAATAGAGGTTCCCGTAGCGGATCGAAAAGGCCGTGGTCCAATCAAGGTGCGGGAAGATGCCGTAGGGCACCGCCTCGCTCCACGATCCCATCAGGATGGGGCGGAACAGACCCAGCACAAGGAACAGCCAGATCGCCGCAAGAAAAGCCCAGGCGATATGCTTGCCCATCTTGTGCTGCGCAGCCAACAGATAGGTCCGCAGCCACCATGCCATCACCGAGATCAACAGAAAGAAGCTCGAGATGATGTACCAGCCACCATCATTGAGCGGCGGCATCGATAGCCCATGCTCTGGCCCCGGAGGTTCCAGCGCCAGCCAGAACAGCTGACGGACGAATTGGGTCAGCGACCAATCCACCTGGCTCAGCATGTTCAAGCCAACGATGTTGAACCACAAGGTGCCGGTGGCCAAGCTGATCAGACCCGCCCACCCCAGATAGATCGGGCCGATCTGCGCATTGCCGAGCCAACCGATCAGCGTCGAAAACGTCGCCTTTCTGGTCCGCTCGCCGCCGAGGATATTCTCGCCGGTCTGGGCCATGCCCATTTCGGGTTCGCCCTGCACCTGCACCTGAGTGAAGATGTTTTGATATTCGAAGTAGGCCATCAGTTGGTCCCTCCGGCGACGACGGGGGCGTTGGTCCCGTAGGTCTCAAGGAAAGTGGACGTGTGCACCGGGCCCGCATCGGGCCAGATCGGAAGGGTGAGCCACCAGTTCCACCACTCGGGCCAGCCAGAGGTCCAGACCGGGCCAGAGATGATGATGCAAACCGCACTCCAGAACCCGGCATTCAGCGCAAGGAGCAAGCCCACACGATGGATCCCCAAGGTGCCGATGGAATAGCCGATGAAGTCCCGGAAAAAGGTGTCTTCGTGATCCGGCGTCTTGGCTTCCTCGCCCTTTTCAGGGTTGGCCGCCGACAAGATCAGGCCCCCATGCAGCGCCAGCGCAAAGGTCGTCGCAAAGAAGAACGAGACCGCGATCATATGCGCCGGATTGTAGTGGAAGTGCAGATAGGAGTAGCCCACATTCGACACCCAATCGAGGTGGCTGAAGATGCCATAGGGGAACGCGTGCCCCCAGGCCCCCATCAAGAGCGGGCGGAATACGACCAGTGTCACATAGGCAAAAATCGCAAAGCCAAAGGCAAAGGGAACGTGGTACCCCATGCCCAGCTTGCGGCTGATCTCGACCTCGCGCAGCGCCCAGGACACAAAGGCCCCGATCGCGCAGAAGGTGATGATCTGCCAAAGACCGCCCTCCATGAGCGGTGCGAACCCAAGCCCATAGCTCAGGTCAGGGGGCGCGATGTTGATGGTCCAGGGGTTGAAGTTGCCATCCATGGCAGCGCCCCAGAAAATCAGGATCGTCCCCAACAAGGCGAAAAAGGCTGTCGTGACCCCGAAAAAGCCCACGTAAAACGGGCCAACCCAGAAGTCGAACAGATCGCCGCCAATCAGCGTCCCTCCGCGGACGCGATACTTTTTTTCGAAGCTAAGCAAAGCCATGCGTCTGTCTCCGCGTTCGGCGGCGTCAACGGGCAGTGCCGGTCAGCCGTCAATGAATTCGGTCGGATCGCTGCGGGCGAGACACGCTCATGCACCGCCCGCAGCAAAGGTCGCCGCGCCAGCATCTGGCGCGGGGCTTCGGATCAGCCGCCAAACCCTGCGGTTGCAGCAGCGGATTCGAACCAGTTCAGACCGGACGACAAAACCACGAGGTGGATCATCGCCGCGAGAAGGAACAGAAAGACACCCTGTGCCACGAACACGCGGCGGGGGTCGAAAATGAGCCAGATCTTGTAGAACTTAGCCATGATGTTGCTCCTTCCTCAGAACCAGGGCGCCCAGATGTACGTGGCGAGATGAGCTACCAGGGCGACGGCCGCAAACAGCCAGAGCCCGCTCATGTACACCGCGTGCAGCTCTTGCGCCTGCTCGTCGGTAAGACCCGTGAAGGACAGGTCGGAATTATCAGCCATTAACTTTCCTCCGGAACGTTAGACCGATGCCGCGAACCCCGCGGCCGGGCCCCGACAAGGCCTCATTGCCCTGTCGGCCATTCACCCCATCCCGATCGCTCGAAATGCGGTAAATTCTCTATCGGCTCCGGTCGTCACGCCGAGTGTTCTGTGGTGGCTCCCCCCGCCCGCCTGTGGTCTGACGACAGGCTGTGTTGGGCGGGTTCAAGCCGGATCAGGCGGAAAAGATCATCGGTGTGATGATCCGGGCCTGGCTCCAGGCCCGTTTGACCGGGCCCTTATCCGTCAGACTTCCCGTGCGAATCGCAGCCAACGCCCATGTCAGGGTCGCCAGCGGCAATGTCGCCAGGAAGATGATTGCGAAATAGACCATGAATTCGGCCTTGGGCGTCTTGTGCCGCGCGACCGGATGGTCGGAGGTGAAGTCCGTCATCTTTCCTCTCCCTCGTTGAACTCGAACCCGGCCGGCGCCAAGGCACGGACGGTATGCTTCATCACCCGCTCTGCCCCGCTGGCGAGCGCCGTCTTTTCGGCGGCATCCCTCAGCGTCTTGGCGGCGGAAATACGGGTCAAAATCGGATGCTCGGCCACGATGCGATCCAATAGCGCCTGCGCGTCGGCATCCCACGGGAAATCCCGGCGCAGCGTGGTGGGTGTGGCCTCAAGGCTGTCCATCTGGCTGCCCAAGGGCAGGATGTGGAACAGCGCATCGAACAGGCCGTTGCAGACCTCTTGCAACATGTAGGTCGCGCCCGCATAGCCCATGAAGGGCGTGCCGGTCGCGCGCCGGATCGCGGCACCCGGAAAGCTCGCGGGAATAAAGGCCGGCTTGGGCCCATGCCCCGCCGCCATCTCGGCCAGATACATCTTTTCGTTGATTGACCCCATCAAGATCAGCGGCCGCTTCTGGGTCACCAGCGCGCGCACCTGATCATTGTCGGTCTTGCGCCCCGCCACCCGCGCCACCGCAAAGGCGCAGGGCAGGCCCAGATCGGTTTCCAGAAACTGCCGCACGCCACGGGCATAGGTTTCATTGGCCACGATGCCAAAGCTGGCGGTGGCAAAGAAATCCTGCGTGACCGACCGCCACAGATCCCAGACCGGCTTGATTGTGGAATGCTTCTCACGCGCGATGAAAGGCTCAGGATCAAGCGCCAGCAATTCACCCAGCTTGCGCAGGAATTTGGTGGTGCTTTCCACCCCGATGGGCGCTTGCAGATAGGGCTTGCCCAGAACTTCGCACAGGCCCCGGCCAAATTCGCGGTACATGCAGATATTCACATCCGCATTCACAAGGTTGCGCATCTCGGCCAGATGGCTGCCCAGGGGCATGACCATGTTGACCTCGGCCCCGATGCCTTCAACCAGACGCCGGATCTCGTGCAGATCGGAGGGCATGTTGAACGTGCCATACATCGGCCCAAGGATGTTGACGCGCGGCGCGGCACCCGGATCACGCGGCTTTTCGGGCGGCATGCGCCCCTTGGTCATGCCGAATTCGGTAAAGATCCACGTCATCGCGCGGTCAGCGGTCTGCCACTGATCCTCGTCGATGGTGCGCGGCAAGAACCGCTGGATGTTGGTGCCCATCGGCGTCACGCCGCCGCCGATCATCTCGGCGATGGAGCCGGTGACAACGACCGAAGGCAAAGCCGGGTCCAGCACACCCCAGGCGCGCTTCATCGCGCCCTCGGTGCCGTCGCGGCCCAGTTCTTCTTCGCCCAGACCCGTGGTCACGATGGGCAATTCATGCGGCGGCAATCCGTCGGTGTAATGCAGCACCGATGTCACGGGCAGGTTTTCACACCCCACCGGGCCATCGATGACAACCTGAAGCCCCTTGACGGCGGTAAAGGCATAAACTGCCCCCCAGTAGCCTCCGGCGCGATCGTGATCCTGGATCAGCATGACGGCGCCCCCGTCTTTGCTTTGCAAATACTCCGGGGGGCTGGCCCCCCGGCTGGGTCGGCCCGCAGGGCCGAAACCCTATGAAAAACTGCGCTCATATCATCTGCTCCGCGGCGGCCGCACGCGCGGCCTTGTCGAGCTTTTTCTGATACGCGGCGCGGAAATCGGGCCGAAGATTCGGCGCGCCTTCCCAGATGCCGGCGGTATCGCCTTCGCCCACGCCTTCGAAAAAGTCGCGCATATGATCCATGCGGCCCTTGTTGGCCATGGCGGCGTTGACAACCTGGCCAAGCGATCCGGCACCGGCCGGGCCCATCAGCGGGCGGGCCGAAATCAGGTTGGTGAAATAGAGCGACGGGATGCCCATTTCCTTGCCCTTTTGCACCACAGGGGTGGTACCGATAGCGAGGTCAGGCTTGATGGCCTCCATCGCGGCGCAATCATCCTCAAGGCTGGCGCGGAACTTGATCTTGACGCCGCGCGCCTCGAGCCAGTCGATATCAGGGGCGGACCATTTCGTCCGGGGGCAGGCGCTGCCGACATAGGGCACATCGGCGCCGCTTTCGATCAAGAGCCGCGCAACCAGCAATTCGGATCCTTCATAGCCCGACAGGGTGATCGTGCCCTTGATCGGATTTGCCTCCAGCCCGGCCTTGATCGCAGGCAAGAACGCGTTCTGAGCGGCGGCAATTTTTGCACGATCAACGCCATAGGCCGCCCCGATCGCAGCCAGCCAGGCGGCGGTGCCATCATGGCCCACCGGGGCCGAACCCACGATGGTGCGGCCTGCCGCCTCGAACTCGCGGATGGCGGCGGTGTAGAACGGGTGGATCGCCGCAACAACCTGGCTATCCAAAGCAGAATAGAGCTCGCGCCACTCTCGGCAGGGAACGACCGGACCTGCCGCCAGACCGAGTGGCGCGAGCATCCCTCCAATACCCAATGGGTCTGCAGGGAACATTTCGCCCAACAATGTCACTGTCGGACGATCGGATTTGCCCGAGACGGGGGCTTGCACGGGGCCAGCCTCCACTTCCTTGCGGGCATAATTGAGCATGGCACCTGCCAAGACATCCTTGGCTTCGGCATGGGTGGGGATGCCGAAACCGGGCACATCGATGCCCACGATCCGGACCCCGTTGATCTCATTTGGAAGCAACCGAAGCGGCACGCCCGATGCTGTGGGAACGCACAGGTTCGTCACCACGATGGCGTCATAGCGTTCCGGATCGGCCATGTCGTGGACCGCTTCGCGGATATCCTCGAACAGCTTGCCGGTGACCAGCGTCTCCGAATTGAACGGCACATAACCGACCGACCGGCGCGCGCCGTAGAAATGCGACACAAAGGTCAGCCCATAGACGCAACAGGCCGAACCGCTCAGCACGGTGGCGGTGCGGCGCATCCGCAGACCCACCCGCAGGCTGCCGAACGCCGGGCACATGGATTGCGGCTTGTCATGGGGACCTTGGGGATAATCCTTGGCGTATTGGTCAAGGATCTCGGATTTGCCCGCCATCCGGGCGGCCTTTTCCATTTCCCCGGCCCCGGCATGGCATCCCATGCCATCCCCGCCCTGCGGTGCGGATCCCGTCGGGATGGCGTCAACGACGGCCTCGCCCCGGATCACCGGGGCCTCGGCCGTGTCGTCGTAGCGCACTTCTCTGAGATCATCGGCCATCGGTTCACGCCTCGTCGTAGATGACTTCGAGGGATGGCTTGGCCACGGCATTCTTGCCGCGCATGTCGATGTCGCTTGCGGGCTCCAGCGTGATGCCAGCGCCGGTTTCCGATCCATCGAACAGCTGCAACAGCTGATCTTGCGACAGCGCCACGGGCTTCATCGGCGGGGCCACCGCCACATTGTCGCCCAACATGGCAAACAGGCTGCCCCATTCGCTTTCAGCGGTGCCGACGATCTGATAATTCGCCGACTTCTTGCGCAGGTCGTCATTTTGCGGGATTGCGGCCAGGATCGGGATGCCAACAGCCTGCGCAAAGGCCTGCGCCTCGCCCGAGCCGTCATCCTTGTTGATGACCAGACCGGCCACACCGACATTGCCGCCAAGCTTGCGGAAATATTCGACCGCCGAGCAGACGTTGTTGGCCACATAAAGGGATTGCAGGTCGTTGGATGCGACCAGGATCACCTTTTGCGCCATGTCGCGCGCGATGGGCAATCCAAAGCCGCCGCACACCACGTCGCCCAGAAAGTCGAGCAAGACATAGTCGAAATCCCAGTCATGGAAGCCCAGCTTTTCGAGCAGCTCGAAGCCATGGATGATCCCGCGACCGCCACAGCCGCGGCCGACCTCGGGCCCGCCCAGTTCCATCGCGAAAACACCGCCGCGCTTGAAGCAGACATCGCCGATCTTCACTTCCTCGCCTGCCAGTTTCTTCTGGGTCGAGGTTTCGATGATCGTGGGGCAGGCCTTGCCGCCGAACAAAAGGCTGGTGGTATCGGATTTCGGGTCGCAGCCGATCAGCAGCACACGCTTGCCCTGTTCAGCCATCATGTGGCTGAGGTTGGCCAGCGTAAAGGATTTGCCGATGCCGCCCTTGCCATAGATGGCAATGATCTGGGTTTTCTTGGTCGGCTCGCCCTGCGGCACCTCCAGCGTGGGCTCGGCGGCTTCTTCGCGCAATTTGGCGTCGTAATCGCGCAGGTTCGGAACATCGAGGCTCATGCGGCGTTCTCCCAGTTCAGGATCATTTTCAGACAAGCCGGATCTTCGAACGCGGTCTGATACGCACCCTTGGCCTGATCTGCTGTTGCGGTGTGTGTGATCAGCCCCGACAGGCTGAGCGCACCGTGGTCGATCAGGTCGCGGGTCGCGACCAGATCTTGACGCGTCCATTCCGCCGCGATGCGGAAGCGGGCTTCGCGCAGAAATGCCGGCGGAAAGGAAAACTGAAGCGGCTCGGGATAAAACCCGGCCAGAACGATTTCGCCACCCTTGGCCAGACGGCCAACCATCGTATCCAAGAGCGACGACACGCCCGATGCGTCGTAGATGCAGCGATAATCACGCCGCGGGTCGGCATCAGGGTGGATCACGCTATAGCCGGTGGCACCCGATTGGCGGTCCTGGTTGATTTCCCAAACGGTGGGGGCCGCGCCGCCTGCTGCGATCGTCAAGCGCGCCAACAAGCGGCCAAAGACGCCATGCCCGATGATCAATTCGGGAAGCTGTGTGTTCATGCCCGCAAGCGCGTGACGTGCGGTTGCCGCCAAAGCCAAAAGCGCGCCTTCGGCCCCCAGGGCGGGGTCGATCCGCACCACGCGATCGGCGCTGGTCACCAGACGGCCCGCGGCACCACCAAACAGGCCCCGAACATCGCCAAAGCAATTGGCGCCGGGCACAAAGACCCTATCGCCGGGCTTGAAGCCCGTGCCGGGGGCGGCCTCGACCACCTCGCCTGCGGCCTCGTAGCCGGGCACCAGCGGATAACCCATACCGGGAAACGGTGGCATCTGGCCCGACCAGAACAGTTTCTCGGTGCCGGTGGAAATGCCCGAGTGGCGCACATCAACCACAAGCTCGCCCAGAGCCGGATCGGTCAAGGCGACTTCGCCCAGTCCGAGGGCCTTGGGGCCTTGCAGTATGACGGCGGTCGTTCTCACGAGGGTCTTTTCCGATCTTTTTGCAGGCAGGTCAGGGAATCTGACACCCACCGCAACTCGACTGTCAGTTTATCCTGACACTTTTTTATGTCAATCCAAATAGACATAAGTGTCAGGTTTTATTTACGCCTTGCGGGCTTCAACCACCGAAGTGATGAAGGGGCGCGCGGTCTTGCGATGCGCGATTTGCGTAAATCCTGCCGCGTCCAGATGCGCGGCAATTTCGGCGGCGCTGCGCGCGCGGCCCGTTCCCATGGCCAGACAATACAGGCCGAAATAGGCGTCACCTGCCCGATTGGGGCGCTCGCCGCCAGACATGGGTTCGCTGATGATAATGCGCCCACCATTGCAAAGCGCTGCGTGCGACTTGGCCAGAAGCATGCGCACCGTGTCATCGGAATGATCGTAGAGCACCCGGATCAGGCTGATTGCATCAGCCCCCATGGGAAGCGCGTCGGTGCGAAAGCTGCCGCCAGTGACAGTCGTGCGCCCATCAAGCCCCGCCTCGGCAAAACGCCGGTTTGCAGGCGCAATCACGGGCGGCAGGTCGAACAGATGCAGCGCCAGATCCGCGTAGGCTTGGCCCACAGCCGTAAGGAATGCGCCTGTGCCACCACCGACATCCAACAGCCGCGATATGCCCCTGAGATCGAGGACGCTCAGCGCCTCAGCCGCGACAAGCGTCTGGCTATCGGCCATCAATTGCGAATAGACAGCGGCCGTTTCGGGGTCGATGGTGCCGCCCGCGCCAAAAACATAGGGCCAGAACGCCGCCAATTCAGTGGCAGGTGCATCGCGGAAAAACGCCACCGGGTCGCCCATGTCACGATAAAGCACATCATGGTGGCGGATCATCTGCGCCAGACCCGGAATACCGGGAAGCGCTGCACCCAACCGACCCAGCGCATAGCGGCCATCGGCCTTGCGCTGCATCAGACCCAGCGCCGTCGCGGCCTGACACAAGACGCGCATGCGATCCGGCGCAACGCCCGTCCGCAGCGCCAGACTGTCGACGCTTCGGGGTTGGGCCGACAAGTGATCGGCCAGGTCCAGCGCGACAAAGGCCATCAAAACCTGACTGTGCAGGAATCCCGCGACCAGATCGAACAACGCCTCGCCATCCTTGCGCGCGATGCGGGCGGCAACCGGCGTGCGCGCGGCCCAGTTTTGAAACCGCGTCGACCGCAGCAAGCCGGTGCGCCACGCATAGATCCTGTCGCGCAGGCGGGGCCGGTCATCATGGGTGGGATCGGCCAAGGCCACGGATCATACCATCTGATTGGCGGGCAGAACCGGGGTCAGCCGTTCGGCGGTCTTGCGCACCAGCGCGGCCAGTCCTGCCTCACCGGGGCAAGACGGGATCGACGCGATGGCGCCCGACAAGATATCTTCGAGCCGCCGGATCGCGCCGCGCACGCCCAGTTCGGACACCGCGTTGGGACGACCATGGATTTCATCCTGATGGGCAGGCTTGCCCAAGGTCACCTCGTCATAGAGCGCATCGCGCAGATCATCGGCCACCTGAAACGCCTCGCCGATGCGTGCGCCCAATTCGGTCCAGGCTTCGGGATCCTGACCGGCGGCGGCCGCGCCCATCCGGGTCGCCGCGACAAACAGCGCGCCCGTCTTGGCGCGGTGGTAGGCGGACAGATTGATCTCGGTCTCGCTTTCCCAGCCCTGACCGGCGCAGATGCCGCCGGGCATGCCGCTGGTTTCACCGAGGATGCGCATCAATTGCAGACCGCGACGCGGATCGGCCTCGGCCGCGCGGGCCAAAACCTCGAACGCCATGATGATAAGCGAATCGCCAGCCAAAAGCGCCAGAGGCTCCCCATAGGCGCGATGCACAGACGGCTTGCCGCGCCGCGTATCGGCATTGTCGAAACAGGGCATGTCATCATGCACAAGGCTGGCGCAATGGATCAATTCGATGGCGCTGGCGGCGGCATCGGCCATCGCCGGTTGCCTGTCGCCACAGGCCATCGCCACCGACAGGCAGATCGTTGGCCGGATGCGCGCGCCGCCCGGGTTGACCGCATAATCCAGCGCCGAGGCAAGTTTCGGCGGCGGAAAGCCCGCCTGACCCTGCCGGATGGCGCCGGCAATCGCCGCTTCGATCCGAGGCTTAAGTGACATGCGCGGTCTCTCCCATCTTTGGGAATCTGTGCAGAGTGACAGCTCCTATGTAAATCAGGGTGGACAAATGCCCGCAAACTGTCAACATGAATTGACACTCAACCAGGAGACGAAGGTGACACAAGCGCCGCTCCGCGCGGTCGTGATCGGGGCCGGGATCGGCGGCCTTTCGGCGACACTCAGGCTGGCCCATGCGGGGTTGGCCGTAACCGTCATCGACATGGCACCCACCCCGGGCGGCAAGATGCGCACCCGGGCGTCGGTTGCGGGGCCGGTGGATATCGGGCCGACCGTGATGACGCTAAAGCCTGTGTTCGAAGCGCTGTTTGCCGATGTCGGCGCGCGACTGTCCGACCATGTCGCGCTGATCCCCGAGACGGTTCTGGCGCGCCATTTCTGGCGCGATGGCGCAACGCTCGATCTGGGCAATGATGCCGATCGGAACGCCGCCGCGATCCGTGCCTTTGGCGGTGACGCGGCCGAACGGCAATTTCGCCGCTTTTGCGCCCGCGCCGCACGGCTTTATGCGGCTTTTGAGGGGCCAATGCTGCATGCGCCGGAGCCGCGCCTGACCGGGCTGACCGCGCATGTCCTGAAAAACCCCGACCTTATCCCCGCCATGGCGCCCGGTCGAAGCCTGGCATCCAGCTTGGCCAGCCAATTCAGCGATCCACGGTTGCGGCAGTTGTTCGGCCGCTACGCCACCTATGTCGGCGGCTCACCCTACAAAAGCCCTGCGGTGTTGGGCCTGATCTGGCATTCCGAGGCCAGCGGCGTCTGGCGTGTGGCGGGCGGTATGCACAAGCTGGCAACCGCCATGCAAAAGCTGGCCCAAGACAAGGGCGCGCAGTTTCGCTTCGGCACGCGCGCTGTGCGCATCGAACAACAAGACGGCCATGTGACCGCCGTGCACCTTGAGGATGGCAGCCGCCTTGCCACCGATCTGGTGGTGTTCAACGGCGATCCCAAGGCGCTGGTCGAGGGGCATCTGGGAAACGGTCCGCGCAAGGCCGTGCCGGTCGCAGGCGTTGCAGCACGCAGCCTGTCAGCCTTTGTCTGGGGCTTTGCCGCAGAACCCGTGGGGGTCGATCTGGCGCACCACAATGTGTTTTTCTGTGCCGACCCGAAACGCGAATTTGCCGATCTGGCCGCCGGGCGCATGCCAACCGACGGCACGCTTTATGTTTGCGCACAGGACCGAGGGGGGGATGCACCCATCGGCCCCGAGCGCTTCGAGATCATTCTGAACGGCCCGCCCGGGCACCCCTCGACCCCGGAGGATGCATATACATGCAAGACACGCACATTCGAAACATTGGCCAGCATGGGTCTGCGCTTTTCACCCACCCCGGATATCAGCGCGCTGACCATGCCGGCGGATTTCAACAGGGCCTTTCCCGCGTCGGACGGTTCGCTCTACGGGCTGAGCCCACATGGGATGATGGCCAGCTTTCAGCGCCCCACGGCGCGCACAGCGATCAGGGGGCTGTATCTGGCGGGGGGCGGGGCGCATCCGGGGGCGGGAATTCCGATGGCCTGCCTCTCAGGGCGGCACGCGGCCGCGGCGATCTTGAGCGACCTTGCTTTGATCTCGATGTCCCGTCCGACGGCTACGCATGGTGGTATGTCGACGGGATCAGCGATGACGGGGCGCGTGCGATCTCCATCATCGGTTTCATAGGGTCGGTTTTCTCACCCTGGTATCGCTGGTCAGGGCGCAAGAACCCCGCCAATCACTGTTGTCTGAACGTTGTGACCTATGGGCGCGGCGGGCGCTGGACGATGACCGATCGCGGGCAAAGCGCACTGGGTCTGTCGCGGGACCGGCTACAGATCGGACCATCCGCCATGGTCTGGGCGGACGATCATCTCAGGATCGAGATCAACGAGATGTCCACCCCCCACGCCCAGCGCATCACCGGCGAGGTGATCATCCACCCCGCCGCGCTGACCGGGGTGGAAATGGCGCTGACGCCTGATGGCGCGCATATCTGGCGGCCTTTTGCGCCCAAGGCCCGCATCCAGGTGCGGCTGAACCGCCCCGGCTGGACCTGGACCGGGCATGGCTATTTCGATGCCAATTTCGGCACCCGCGCGCTCGAGGCCGATTTCCGCTATTGGACATGGGGGCGGTTCCCGCTCCGCGATGGCGCCGCCTGTTTCTACGACGCCCAGCGCCGCGATGGCAGCGAGCTGGCCGCCGCGATCGGCTTTGCCGAAGATGGCACGCCGCGCGCCATCGCGATGCCACCGAAGGCCAGACTGTCGCGCCCCGGCTGGATGGTGCGCCGCGAAACGCGTGCTGATGCGGGCTATCGCCCGCGACAGGTCAAGGCGATGCTGGATGCGCCGTTTTACAACCGGGCCGCCGTGCGGACCCAGATCAACGGCGAAGAATCCGTGGGCGTGTTCGAGGCGCTGGATCTCGACCGGTTCCGGGGGCCATGGCTGATGCCCATGCTGGCGGTACGCGTGCCGCGCCGCGCCGAATGGCCCGGCTGGCTTTAGCCGCACGAGGTTGCGACCCGTCCCGCCACCCGCCATATATGACCCAAACCCACGGAGGCCCCATGGCAGACAGCGATTTTCCCGGCTGGCACGGCACCACGATCATCGGCGTGCGCAAGGGCGGACAGGTGGTTGTCGCAGGCGACGGCCAAGTCAGTCTTGGCCAGACCGTGATCAAGAGCAGCGCGCGCAAGGTGCGCCGCCTGTCGCCGGGCGGGCGCGATGTGGTGGCGGGCTTTGCCGGATCGACGGCCGATGCGTTCAGCCTTCTTGAGCGGCTGGAAAAAAAGCTTGAGGCTACGCCGGGCCAATTGCAACGCGCATGCGTCGAGTTGGCCAAGGATTGGCGCACGGACAAATACCTTCAGAAACTCGAGGCGATGCTGATCGTCACCGATGGGCGGGAGCTTTACGTCATCACCGGTGCGGGCGATGTGCTGGAACCCGAACATGGGATCGCGGCCATCGGATCAGGGGGGATGTATGCGCTTGCCGCTGCCCGCGCGCTGATCGACACCGATGCCGATGCCGAAAGCATCGCGCGCCGCGCCATGGCGATCGCCGCCGATATCTGTGTCTACACCAATGGCAATCTGACGGTGGAGCGGATCGGCGGATGACCGGCATCACCCGCGACGATATCCGCGCTGCCGTTAACGCGGGGGTGATGACCGAGGCGCAGGCGGGTTTGCTGATCGTCTTGTCGGAGCAGCGTTCGGGCGTGCGCAAACATGTCGACGGGTTGGATGAACCGTTCGAGTTGTTCAAGGGTTTCAACGAGATCTTCATTGTGGTGGGTCTTTCGATCCTGTTTTTCGGCTATGCCGGGGTAACGGGCATGACGGTTCTGGGCACCACGCAGGGCTACATCCTGGGGATGGTATATGCCGTGGTGGGCATGGTGGCGGTGATGGGGCTTGCCCGGTATTTCACCCTGACCCGGCGCATGGTTGCGCCGTCCATAGCGCTGTCGGTGATGTTCGGGCTTTTGGCGGGGCAGTTCGGTTTTGCCTTTGCTGCGATGCTGGACATGACCGCGCCCAGTGCCCTGACCACGGCTTCGGCGCTCGTGGCGCTGCTGCTGTCGGGCTACTACCTTCGGTTTCGGGTGCCCTTTAGCGTTGCGCTGATCGCGGTGGCGGTCTTTGCCACAAGTTTCGGCCTTGCCATGCTGGACGGATCGTTCCCCGACAGCCCGCGCGACATTTTCTTGCTCAGCGCGGATGGCCCTTTCGCGGTGCTGACCATCGCGCTGGGCCTGATCGGGTTGGCCATCGCGCTGGGGTTCGACATGTCGGACCCGCACCGGGTGACGCGGCGCTCCGCCTCGGGATTCTGGCTGCATGTGATCGCCGCGCCCGCCATCGTGAACACGGTGGCGCTGACGCTCCTTGATACGGAAGGGATCGGCGCGCAGTTGATGCTGGCCGGGTTTCTGGCGCTGATGGCGCTTTTTGCCTTGGTGATCGACCGGCGGTCGTTCCTTGTGGCTGGTGTCGGCTATGTGGTCGCGCTGGCCATCACCATGGCCCAGGATCAGGCATCTTTCATCATCTTGATGCTGGGCGCGGGCATTGTTCTGCTTGGCGCACAATGGGAGGCGCTGCGCCGCCGCGTGATGGGCGCCCTGCCCCGGTTTCCCGGCAAGGACCGCTTGCCGCCCTATGACCTCATGACACGGGAGCCCCCGCTGTGACCGACCTGACCCCCCGCGAAATCGTGTCCGAGCTTGACCGCTTCATCATCGGGCAGCGCGATGCCAAGCGCGCTGTGGCCGTGGCGCTGCGCAACCGCTGGCGTCGCAAGCAGTTGGGCGATGATCTGCGCGACGAGGTGTATCCAAAGAACATCCTGATGATCGGGCCCACCGGCGTGGGCAAGACCGAGATCAGCCGCCGCCTGGCGAAATTGGCGCGTGCGCCCTTCATCAAGGTCGAGGCCACGAAATATACCGAGGTGGGTTACGTCGGGCGCGATGTGGAACAGATCATCCGCGATCTGGTGGATGCCGCGCAAATCATGGTGCGCGAGCACATGCGCGACGAGGTCCGCGCCAAGGCCCATGATGCGGCCGAAGAGCGCGTGATCGAAGCGCTGGCCGGTGATGCGGCCCGCGACCAGACGCGCGAGATGTTCCGCCGCAAGCTGCGCGCCGGCGAATTGGACACCACCATCATCGAGCTTGAGGTGACCGATACATCGAACCCGGTGGGCGGCTTTGACATCCCCGGTCAGCCGGGGCTTGGCGGAGGGATGATGAACCTTGGCGATCTGTTCGGCAAAGCCTTTGGCGGCCGCAAGGTGCGCCGCAAGATGACGGTGGCGGCCAGCTATGACGCCTTGATCGAAGAAGAAGCCGACAAGCTTTTGGACAGCGAGATGGTAACAAAAGAAGCCCTGCGCGCGGTAGAGCAGAACGGCATCGTCTTTATCGACGAAATCGACAAGGTCGCTTCGCGCCAGGATGTGCGCGGCGGTGATGTCAGCCGCGAGGGCGTTCAGCGCGATCTCTTGCCGCTGATCGAGGGCACGACCGTGTCCACCAAATTCGGGCCTGTGAAAACCGATCACATCCTGTTTATCGCCAGCGGTGCCTTTCACATCGCCAAACCCTCGGATCTTTTGCCAGAATTGCAGGGGCGTCTGCCGATCCGGGTCAATCTGCGGCCGTTGACCGAGGAGGATTTCGTCCGCATCCTGACGGAAACCGACAATGCCCTGACGCTGCAATACACGGCGTTGATGGCGACCGAGGCGGTCACGGTGACATTCACGCCCGATGGCATCGCCGCTTTGGCGCGCATCGCCGCCGAGGTGAATGACAGCGTCGAAAACATCGGCGCACGGCGGCTTTATACCGTGATGGAGCGGGTGTTCGAGGAGTTGAGCTTTACCGCCCCCGATCGCGGCGGCGAGGCGGTGATCGTTGATGCGGGTTTTGTCGAAAGCAATCTGGGCGAATTGACCCGCAACACCGACCTGTCGCGCTATGTGCTGTGACAGGCCCTAACGTGGCCGCTTGAGATAGACATAGTAGGCGCCGCCACCGCCATGGCGCTGGTGCGCCTCGCGGATATCAAGCACCAGCGCACCCAGCGGCGGGGCATGCAGCCAGCCGGGAACCTGATGGCGCAAGACGCCGCGCCGGATCGGGATGGGGTCGTCGCTGGCGTGGTCCTTGCCCTTGCCGGTGATCACAAGGATCAGCCGGTGGCCGTTTTCATGGGCAGAAAAGACAAAGCGGATCAGGGCGGGATGTGCTTGCGCCACCGTCATGCCGTGCAGGTCGATCCGGGCATCGGGTTTCAGCTTGCCGCGCAACAGCTTGCGATAGGCGCCATGATCCATCCGCACCGGCGCATGGGCCAGACGTGCCGAAAGATCACGCTCGGGCTGGGGTGGATGAGGTTTATGGCTGGCCTTTTCGCCCAGACGAAATGCGGGCAAACGATCGCGCGGGGCCGTCTGGATCGGTGGGAGGGCGGCGGGCGGCGGGTCTGGCGGTGTCGGGCGCGGCCCCGGCATGGGGCGATCCAGCGGGTTGACGGTTTGGGCGACCTTGTCCCACAGCGCGCGATCTTCGGCGCTTAACCCGGATTTGCCGCGGCGCGCCATCGCTCAGGCGTCTCGCTGGCGTCGATGCGCCAGGGCGGTAGGCAGCAAGACGATCATCCGCCCCCGGTCACGGATCGCACCCGCGGCCAGCCCCGCCGCTTGGCCGGTGCCAAAAAAGATATCAGCCCGCTGCGCGCCCTTGATCGCGCCGCCTGTGTCTTGTGCGATCATCAGCCGCCGCATCGGGTTGGCGCCATGCTTTTCGATCCAGACTGGCGCCCCCAAAGGCGTGTGCCCCGGATCGACCGCTATGCTGCGCAATGGCGTCACCGACCGGTTCATCGCCCCCAGTGGCCCCTGTGCGGGATCGGGCAAATCGATCTGACGAAAAAAGATGTAGGACGGGTTGTGAAAGAGCAATTCGTGCCCTTCGGCCGGATTGCAGCGCACCCAATCGCGGATCGCCTGCATCGACATGCGATCGGGTTCGACAACACCGCGATGGATCAGCTCTTGCCCGATGGAGCGATAGGGTTGGCCATTGCGGCCGTCATAGCCCACGCGGATCGTCGCGCCATCCCCAAGCCGGATACGGCCCGACCCCTGAACCTGAAGAAAAAAGACATCCAGCGGGTCTTCCAGCCATGCTATTTCAAGCCCGCGTCCCTGCAGTAACTTGCGCTCTTCGATGTCTCGGCGCGTTTCCCACAAGCCGCCCCGCGCCTCTGGGGGGGTGCGGTAGATGGGACAGCGAAAGCGCGTGTCGGGGTGGCGCGACCCATCGAATTCCGGTTCATAATATCCCGTGAACAGGGCCGAAGCGCCGCCACCGATCAGGACGGGGCAAAAGAAGTGTTCGAAAAAGCCACGCGGGTCCTGATCCGCCTCTGGCAAGGCGCTGATGGGCTTTTGCCAGTCTGACCCCGCCAGATCATCACAAGTGATACGAAAGGCCGAAACGGCCGCGCCGTGATCATCCGCGTCCCAGCCATCGAGATCAGCGAAAGACATAAGCGCGATGGTCTCTTCAGACACAGCTGAGCCGCTCCTGCGCGTGACAGCCGGAAAACGGCTGGAACCGATCACCACCCCATGCGCGGGCCATCAGTCGGTGGCAACCAGTTCCCAATTCGGATCATTGGCGCCCATGGTGCGCGCAAAGGTCCAGACATCGCGCTGGCGCTTGATTTCATTGGGGTCGCCTTCGACCACCTGACGATCCGCGTTACGGACCACCGAGGTCAGTTCACCCACGAAGCGCACCGTGATTTCACCCATGCCGGTTGCCCGATCAAAGCGTGCATGGTCCAGCGCCAGTTCGCGAATGCCGATAAAGCTGGCGTCGATGGTCAGGTTCTGTTCCTGACGCTGACGGATGACCGTTTCAAAGGTGTCCATCACATCGGGCGCAAGGAAGGGGCGCAGCCCATCCACATCCCCGTTCTCAAAGGCCATCAGGATCATTTCATAAGCGCCGCGCGCTCCCTGGAGGAACTCCGACACGGAAAAGCCGGGTTCTGCCAGCTTCATGGCGGCCAGCGCCTTGGCGCTATCCGATCCGTCCTCGACATGATCCGTGATGTCGCGGTCGGGGCCGCCTTCGATCACCTCAAAGTCGCGGCGCCGATCCGGTCGGGCGGTTGGGGTGGAGACGGGGGGGTTTTCGAAACCTTCGCGGGTTCCCAACACGCTGCGCAACCGCAAGATCAGAAAGATCGCGATACCGGCGAGAACCAGAAAGGGCAACAGGGACGAGTTCATGAAAGCTCCTTGCCGGGCGAACAGTCTTCTAATTTGGGCCGTGAAGAACATATGTAGGTCAGGGGTGGTATCAAGTCCATCACCCAAGACCGCGCTTTATCGCGCAGATGCAGACCGGAGCTTTGCCGATGTGGCTGTTTGTTGCTTTTCTGATGGTGCCGCTGATCGAGATCGCCCTGTTCATTCAGGTGGGCGGCTGGATCGGATTGTGGCCCACCCTGGCCATCGTGGTTCTGACAG
Source organism: uncultured Roseicyclus sp. (assembly GCF_937892565.1). Taxonomy (GTDB): domain Bacteria; phylum Pseudomonadota; class Alphaproteobacteria; order Rhodobacterales; family Rhodobacteraceae; genus Roseicyclus. Next base: position 64,106 of record NZ_CALAHQ010000034.1, read on the forward strand.
CGGTTGCGGGAACCGTTTTGGTGCGCTCACAAGGCGCGGCCGTCTTGGCGCGGCTGCGCAGCAGTTTCGAAACGCTGCGCGATCCGACCGAGCCCTTGGCGCATGGGGCGATGATCCTGTTTTCCGGCGCGCTTTTGCTGACGCCGGGGTTTTTTACCGATACGGTGGGGTTCTTGTTGCTGGTGCCGGCGGTGCGCGCTTGGGTTTTGCGCGAAGCCTCAAGGCGCATCCAGATCCGCACGCTGCACATGGGGCCACGGCCACCTGAACCACCGCAGCCAACCGATGATGTCATCGATGCCAGCTATACCGTGGACGACCCGCCCGGCCGCACCGACACACCATCGGGCACCCCATCAGGATGGACGAGGCATTGAGGCCCGCGCCCCGGGCTGCTAGAGGCTTGGGCCGATTGATCCCATAACGTGACGGTTGGAGAAAACAATGTCCGAGAGCAATGGAGCGTCCACCCCCAAGACCCCGGAAGTCGCCGCACAGCCGGTGATGCCGAAGCTGCAGGTCTTGGGCCAGTTTGTGCGCGATATGTCATTTGAGAACATCGCTGCCCAGAAAGCCCTGAATTCGCAAGCCCAGCCCGATATTCAGGTGCAGGTGGCGCTCGATGCGCGCAAACGCGACGCCGAGGATCAGTTTGATGTGATCATGAAGCTCAAGATCGACAGCAAGACCCGGGAAAGCACGCCACAGCCGATCTTTTTGATGGAGCTGGAATATGGCGGCATCTTCAAGATCGAAAACGTGAGCAACGAGCAGCTTCATCCGTTCTTGCTGATCGAATGCCCGCGGATGCTGTTTCCGTTCGTGCGGCGGATCGTATCTGATGTCACACGCGATGGGGGCTACCCGCCGCTGAACCTTGATACGATCGATTTTCTTGCGCTCTATCGCCAGCAATTGGCGCAGCGCAGCGCACCACAAAAAGCCGACGCCTGATCGCTCAGCGCGGCTTCGACCAGATCGCGCCCGCCCCTAGTTCTGCCACCATGGCATCATGGGCGGCGCGCTCTGCGTCGGTCAATCGCTGTGGCAGTGGTTTGGGGCGCGGCGCGGGGCGCCAATCGCAGGTTTCGTGACGCGCCGGATCGGCGATGCGTGCTGCGCCCAGACCGAAATCCGCCTGTCGCCCGCCGGTCAGCTCCAGATAGACCTCGGCCAGAATTTCCGAATCAAGCAAGGCGCCGTGCAAGCTGCGTTTGGTGTTGTCGATCCCAAACCGCCGACACAGCGCATCAAGCGATGCGGGCGAGCCGGGAAAGCGACGCCGCGCCATGAGCAAGGTATCGGTGGCACGCTGATCGGGTAAGGAAGGCATGCCCAGCCATGACAGTTCCGCGTTCAGAAAGCGCATGTCAAAGCTGGCGTTGTGAATGATCAGCTGCGCGTCCGTGATAAAGTCGAGAAACCCGCGCGCGATATCCGCAAATCGAGGCTTGTCCGCCAGAAACGCCGCGCTGATCCCGTGCACGGCAAAGGCTTCGGGTGGCATATCGCGATCGGGGTTGATGTATTGGTGGTAGGTATTTCCGGTGGGAACCTGGTTCCACAATTCCACCGCCCCGATTTCGACAATGCGGTGCGGGGGCGTGTCAAAGGGATCGAGGCCCGTTGTTTCGGTATCCAGCACGATCTCTCGCATCAGTCACCCCCTTGTTCCGTCAAGACGCCAATCAGCCTTGCCACTTCGGCACGGGTCAGGTCCAACGTCTGTGTTTCGATGACATGATCGGCGCGGGCTTGTTTTTCAGCATCTGGCACCTGACGCGACAGAATTTCGGAAAACAGTGCCTCGGTCATGCCGGGGCGGGCCATGACGCGGGCGCGTTGGGTTTCGGGGTCGGTGGTCACGACCAAGACAGCGTCCAGCCATGCATCTGCCCCGGTTTCGAACAACAAGGGGATATCAAGCAAGACAAGCGGCGCAGTGGCATGGTGGCGCAAAAACCGGGCCCGATCCTTGGCAACAAGCGGGTGAACGATGTCTTCCAGCCGGTCAAGCAGTGTGGAGTCGGATGCGATCGCTTGCTTCAGCCTTGCGCGGCTGATGGCGCCATCCACCAGTGCCATCGGAACCGCTGCAGCGATGGGCGCAACGGCCGCCCCGCCCGGAGCGTAAAGCCGGTGCACGGCTTCATCCGCGTCCCAGACCGGCACGTTGAGCGCGCGGAACATCGCCGCGGTGGTGGATTTTCCCATTCCGATCGATCCCGTCAAGCCAAGCTTGAGCGTCATGGTGCCAAAACCGCTTGGCGCAAATCATCATCGACCATGGGGGTGTAGCCAAACCAGCGTTCAAATCCAGGGGCTGCTTGATGCAACAGCATCCCAAGCCCATCGACCGTTTCGCACCCCATGGCTTGGGCCTGGCGCAAGACATCGGTCTGCAAGGGTTTGTAGACGATATCGGTCACCACCGTGGGGCGTGACAGCCGCGACAGATCAAGCGTCAAGGGGGGCTGGCCCACCATCCCAAGGGAAGTTGTGTTGACGACCAGGGCCGCGTCAGACACCAGATCGGGGATGCGTGTCCAATCCTGTGGCTCGACGCGGGCGCCGAACTGATCGCGAAGGGCGTCGGCGCGGGACCTTGTCCTGTTGGCCACGATCACGCGGGGCGCGCCGTCCTGGATCAGCGCCGAAACAATGGCCTTGGCCGCACCACCCGCGCCCAGAACCAGGGCAGGCCCGCTTGCTGCCGTCCAGCCGGGCAGGTTCTGGCGGATGTTTTCCAAGAATCCAACGCCATCGGTGTTGTCGGCTTGAATGCGCCCGTCATTGAGAAAGGTCAGCGTGTTGGCCGCCCCGATCAAGGCGGCGCGATCGCTGACCTGGCTGGCCAGAGACAGCACATATTCCTTGTGCGGGATCGTGATGTTTACACCAACAAATCCCATGTGCGGCAGGATACGCAAGACATCCGCCAGATGGGCATGAGTGACATGCAAAGGCAGATAATGGCCTTTCAGCCCGTAGCGCCGCAGCCAATGACCATGCAATCTGGGGGATGCGGAATGGGCAATGGGATCACCGATCACCCCTGCCAGCGGGATCTCTGGTCGGATCATGAAAACCTCCAGCCTCGGAGCCTGAGATATGAGGAAATCTCGAGCAAGGGAAGGCCCAGCACCGAAAACCAATCCCCGTCGATACGCGAAAACAGCCGTGCGCCAAGCGCTTCGGCCTGATAGGCGCCAACCGAGCCTTGGACCGTCGGCCAAGCCTGATCAAGGTAGCTTTCGATTTCGTCAGATGTCAATTTATGCATGGTCATACGGGCGTGACCCACATGGCGCCAGACGGGAGCGCCATCTTCATGGATCACCGCGGCGGAGTAGAGATGATGGGTCTGTCCTGACAGGCGCGATAGCTGATCTTGCGCGTCCTGCCGATCACTGGGTTTGGCGAAAATATCGGTCTTCAGCGACAAGATCTGATCGCAGCCCAAGGTAAGGCCGCCTTGATCGGCCTTGCGCGCCTTGAATTCAGCCAAGGCATCGGCGATGTCGCGCGGCGTGGCTCCGTCCTGGAGCAGCGCATCGCGGATGGCGGCTTCGTCGATTCGAACCGGCCGTTGGTGATGCGCGATACCCAGCTGATCGAGCAGCTGGCTTCGAATGTGCGAGGCAGAGGCCAGCGTCAGGCGCGGCAAATCAACGAAAATCTTGTCCATGAACCTGTGCATAACGGATGGAGTGGTCCGGCGACAATCCTGTTGGTTGATCCATGGGCTACCAAGGAACGCCATTCGGGCAAGGCGCACATGAACCATCCTTGGGTTTTCCACGGTGATGGTTTGTCCAGCGTCTTGGTGGGAGATATGCGTCACGGAGCAGGTTGGTAGCGATCAATCCAAGGCTTTCTGGTCAAAAACGAGATAGTAAACCTATGAATTTAATATATATTTATGAGTTACTAAATTTTGTGAGTGGAATGTGAACTGTTTCCCCCTTGTGGATCACCACAGGATCAGTGCTGTGAAAAAGGGTTTTGTCACTTGCCAAGCCCCATACAACCATCACAATTTTTTTCTATAAACTTGCTTTTCAAGAAAGAGGGATGTCCTGTCTGCATGCTTGACAGGGGGTCTGCTGGCCCATAGCAGTGACAACGTGCCCAGTCGGGATCACCTTTCCTTATGACATCACTGAGAGACGGCCTGTTGCAGGGTTGTCCAGCTGTAGGATTTTCATGACCGAGATGACGTTGAAATTGGCCGACCTCAAGGCCAAGTCACCCAAAGACCTATTGGCTATGGCCGAAGAGCTTGAGATCGAGAACGCGTCGACCATGCGCAAGGGCGACATGATGTTCGAGATCCTGCGCGAACGCGCTGATGAGGGGTGGGAGATTTCGGGTGACGGTGTTCTGGAGGTGCTCCAGGACGGTTTCGGTTTTCTTCGCTCACCGGCTGCCAACTATCTGCCAGGACCGGACGATATCTATGTTTCGCCTGACATGATCCGCCAGCACAGTCTTAGAACAGGTGACACGGTCGAAGGTGTCATGTCAGCGCCACGGGAAACAGAGCGGTATTTCGCGCTCGTGAAGGTACAAAGGATCAATTTTGAAGACCCGGAGCGCGCGCGCCACAAGGTGGCTTTCGACAATCTGACGCCTCTTTATCCTGACGAACGCTTGAAGATGGAGATCGAGGACCCGACCATAAAGGATCGGTCGGCCCGCATCATCGATCTTGTGGCGCCCATCGGGAAAGGGCAGCGCGCCCTGATTGTTGCGCCGCCGCGCACTGGCAAGACGGTTTTGTTGCAAAACATCGCGCATTCGATCGAGACCAACCATCCGGAATGCTATTTGATCGTGCTGTTGATCGATGAACGCCCCGAAGAAGTTACCGATATGCAGCGCAGCGTGAAGGGCGAAGTGATTTCGTCAACCTTCGACGAGCCCGCCACGCGCCATGTGGCCGTGGCCGAGATGGTGATCGAAAAAGCCAAGCGTCTGGTCGAACATAAGCGCGATGTGGTGATCTTGCTGGATTCGATCACCAGACTGGGGCGCGCCTATAACACTGTGGTGCCATCATCAGGCAAGGTCCTGACCGGGGGCGTCGATGCCAATGCCTTGCAGCGGCCAAAGCGCTTTTTCGGGGCAGCGCGCAACATTGAAGAAGGCGGTTCCCTGACCATCATCGCGACAGCGCTTATCGATACGGGCAGTCGGATGGATGAGGTGATCTTTGAGGAATTCAAGGGAACGGGCAACTCGGAATTGGTGCTTGACCGCAAGGTGGCAGACAAGCGTGTGTTCCCGGCGATGGATATTCTCAAGTCCGGGACCCGGAAGGAAGATCTTTTGGTGGACAAGGTCGATCTGCAAAAGACCTATGTCTTGCGGCGTATCTTGAACCCGATGGGCACGACGGATGCGATCGAATTCCTGATTTCCAAGCTGAAGCAGACAAAATCAAACGCGGAATTCTTCGATTCCATGAACGCCTAAGGAGCAGGGTCCGTGCATACGATTTTTGCCCTGGCTACCGCCCGGGGAAAGTCGGGCGTAGCCGTGATCCGGGTTTCCGGCTCTCAAGCACATGATGTCGCACAATTTTTAGCCGGGGACTTGCCCGACCCGGGCCGATTTGCGTTGCGCAAGCTCAAGGATACTTCTGGGACTGTCTTGGATGAAGCATTGGTGCTTCGATTTGATGCGCCGCACAGCTTTACGGGTGAGGATGTGGTGGAGTTGCAGGTCCACGGCAGCATCGCCATCATCCGAGCGATCGAGGCCAGTATCGCCCAGTCTGGCCTTGCGAGGTATGCGGAGCCTGGTGAATTCACGCGACGTGCCTTGTTGAATGGCAATCTGGATCTGGCGCAGGTTGAGGGGCTTTCTGATCTGATAGCAGCGGAAACGGAAAGCCAGCGTCGTCAAGCCCAGGCGCTTTTCTCGGGTGCTTTGCGGGTTTTTTCGGAAGAGTGCCGGCGGGATCTGATCCGTGCGACGGCCTTGATTGAAGCGACGATAGATTTTGCCGATGAAGAAGTGCCGGTGGATGTGTCGCCGGAGGTTGGATATCTGATCGCTGCTGTTCTTGGACGAATAGACGAGCAGCTTAAGGGCTCTGCGGCAGCAGAGCGGATGAGGCATGGGTTCGAGGTCGCGATCATCGGGCCGCCAAATGCTGGTAAATCAACATTAATCAATAGGATAGCTGGGCGAGATATCGCCATCACATCAGATATTCCCGGCACGACCCGCGATGTTTTGGAAGCCCGTGTTGACGTTCATGGAATACCCGTCACCTTTTTGGATACCGCTGGGCTACGGGAAGCAACCGACCCCATCGAACGTATCGGGGTAGAACGCGCCAAGGAACGGGCGCGCGAGGCTGATCTTAGGGTGCATTTGATCGACGGCGCTGATGCTTTGGTTGATGCTGACGTGGGATGCTCCGTTGATCTTGTGTATCACACCAAGTCCGACCTGACAGGTCGGGGGCTGTCCGCCGTCACGGGCGACGGTATTGATGGTCTTTTGGCGGATATTGCGCGGGTGTTGTCCGATCGTGTGTCTCACGCATCGCTTGCATCGCATGAACGCCATCGAATGGCGCTCTTTCGTGCCAGGGATGGGTTGACCGTGGCTCAGGAGATTTTTAGGCGTGGCCAAGAGGGATCGGAAATACTTGCCTTGCAATTGCGGGAGGCGGTAGCCGCCCTTGACTCGTTGATCGGGCGTGTGGATGTAGAAGCGGTGCTTGGCGAGATTTTTGCGCAGTTTTGCATCGGAAAGTGAAAGGTGTTTCACGTGAAACAACACGATTTTGATGTGATCGTGGTTGGTGGTGGTCATGCCGGCGCTGAAGCGGCACATGCCGCCGCTCGTTCCGGCGCGCGCACCGCACTGGTCACGATGAAGAAGGATAGTATCGGCGTCATGTCCTGCAATCCGGCGATCGGCGGGTTGGGCAAGGGTCATCTTGTGCGGGAAATTGATGCCTTGGGCGGCATCATGGGGTTGGCTGCCGACTATTCGGGCATTCAATTTCGGCTGCTTAATCGTCGCAAAGGTCCAGCTGTACGGGGGCCACGCACGCAATCGGACCGCAAACTATACAAAGCGGCCATCCAATCGTTTTTGAGCAGGCAGCAACGCCTTGAGATTGTTGAAGCAGAGGTCGCCGATCTTGATCTCGTCGGCGGCGTCGTATCAGGCGTTGTGTTGACAAACGGTGTCGTTCTTGGGTCACGAGCCGTCGTCTTGACCACAGGCACGTTCTTGCACGGCGTCATGCACATTGGGGATCGCAGGCAGGGCGGGGGTAGATTTGGTGACGCGTCTTCCATTCGCCTAGCCCAGAGGTTGAGAGAGCTTGATCTTCCCCTTGGGCGATTGAAAACCGGAACGCCACCGCGCCTCCGGTCGTCGTCGATCGCCTGGGACAAGTTGGAACAACAAAAGGCTGACGAAGATCCAATGTTGTTCTCGTTTCTGTCTGACCGCCCGTCGGTCCGTCAGATCACCTGTGGTATTACCCACACCAATACACATACGCATGAGATCATTAGCAAAAACCTTACCCGCTCTGCGATGTATGGTGGCCACATAGAAGGTGTTGGCCCCAGATATTGTCCATCCATAGAAGATAAGGTTGTGCGCTTCGCAGATAAGGAGTCGCATCAGGTTTTTCTGGAGCCTGAGGGATTGGATAGCGATGTCGTTTATCCGAATGGCATCTCGACATCACTGCCAGAGGATGTTCAGAATGCCTATGTCAGGTCGATCTTTGGGCTTGAACAGGCAAAGATCCTGCAACCCGGATATGCAATCGAGTATGATTTTATTGATCCCCAGAATCTTGATTCGACCTTGCAACTGAGGTCTTTGCCCGGTGTCTTTCTGGCAGGTCAGATTAATGGTACGACTGGTTACGAAGAGGCCGCAGCGCAAGGTCTCATGGCCGGAATCAACGCGGCGCATCTGGCGAATGACACCGAGGGCGTCGTTTTGTCCAGAGCTACGGCCTATATCGGCGTGTTGATCGACGATCTTGTCACGCGCGGCGTGACGGAACCGTACCGGATGTTCACGTCGCGTGCAGAGTATCGGTTATCGCTAAGGGCTGATAATGCCGACCAACGTCTAACGCCGCTCGCCATAGAGCTTGGCATAGTTGGCGACGATCGCAAAGCACGGTTCGCCCGAAAGATGGAAGCGTTGCTTGCCGGGCGAGCCCTGCTTGAAGCGCGGAGTTTCACTCCCCGTCAGATCGCCGCAGTTGGGATACAGATCAATCAGGACGGGCAACGCCGCAATGGAATGGAAATTCTGGCGTTCCAGGAAGTACAACCCGAACATCTGGATCTCTTGGTACCAGAGTTTCGAGATTTTGGTGCTGGTACGCGTGAACAGCTTTCGATCGACGCGCTTTACAAGACATATGTTGATCGACAAGCGCGCGATGCTGCCGGTCTGTTACGTGATGAAGCGCAAGTGATCCCGCCCGATCTGGACTATAGCGATATTGGCGGCTTATCAAATGAGCTGAAGGGCAAGCTTCAACGTGTTCGCCCGCGTAGTTTGGGTCAGGCTGGGCGGATCGACGGCATGACACCAGCTGCATTGGCGCTTATTCTGTCGCGCATCCGACAGAACGATCGACGCTCAGCATGACAGAGGAGCAGGCGAAATTTATCGTTGCCGGGCGTGTTTCACGTGAAACACTGGACCGGCTAGAGACATATGTCGGTTTACTAACACGTTGGCAGAAAACGATAAATCTGGTAGCAAAGTCGACCATGGGCCACCTTTGGTCGCGTCATGTGCTGGATTCCGCGCAACTGATGGATCACGTCCCGGTACCCGCGAAAAGCTGGATGGATCTTGGAAGTGGCGGTGGCTTTCCGGGCTTGATTTGTGCAGCCATCGCGAGCCAGACACACCCCAGCCTGTCCTTTACCTTGGTCGAGGCTGATCAGCGGAAAGCAGCGTTTTTGCGGGAAACCGCTCGGCACATGGGTATCAGCGTGGATGTCTTGAGCCGCCGTATCGAAGATTTGGCGCCAAGTCATGCAGATGTGATTTCGGCCCGTGCGCTTGCCCCGCTTACAAACCTCTGCAAATACGCACAGGCGCATCTGTCAGACAACGGCATATGCCTGTTTCAGAAAGGTGCCCGTTACCGCGAAGAACTGGCTACCGCAGAGCAAGATTGGCACATCGCATACCGCGTTTACCCGAGCATCACAGAAGCAGACGCTGTCTTGCTCAAAATCGAACGGTTGCATCATGTCTGACCGACCAAGCGCCCGGATCCTTGCCATCACAAACCAAAAGGGCGGGGTGGGCAAAACCACAACGGCAATAAATCTTGGTGCGGCGCTAGTCGGACTGGGCCAGCGCGTGTTGATCATCGATCTTGATCCGCAAGGCAACGCATCAACAGGACTTGGGATTTTCCCGCGTGATCGCGTGATTACAACCTATGAGTTGTTGCACGATGGCGCGCCACTGGCGTCGGTCATCCGCAAGACAGCAACCGAAGGGCTGGACATTGCGCCGGCGACCACCGACCTTAGCTCGACGGATGTCGAGCTTGGGCATCATGAAAATCGCGTGTTTCTTCTCAAGGAAGCGCTCGCAAACGAAACTTTGGCCTCATATGACCATGTCTTGATCGACAGCCCACCATCGCTCAGCCTGCTCACTGTAAATGCCCTTGTTGCCAGCCACGCCGTGCTTGTGCCTCTTCAAGCGGAATTCTTCGCACTCGAGGGTCTGTCCCAACTCATGCTGACGATCCGCGATGTCCGCGAAACGGCCAACCCTAACCTGCGCATCGAAGGCATCGTGTTGACCATGTTCGATCAGCGCAACAACCTCAGCCTACAGGTCGAGGCAGATGCCCGCGCCACTTTGGGTGATCTTGTGTTTCAAACGCGCATTCCCCGCAATGTTCGGCTTGGCGAAGCACCGTCTTTCGGCGTTTCCGCGTTGTCTTACGACCCGACATCAAAAGGAAGCCAAGCTTATCAAGATCTTGCAACCGAGCTTCTGTCCCGCAGATCACCCCGCAAGGAGACCGCCGATGGTCAACAAACGTGAACGTGCCGGTCTTGGGCGCGGTCTTTCGGCCCTGATGGCTGATATTGATACCGCCTCCAGAATGACGAACGACCAAGATCAAGCGTCCTTGGGGCCACGCACGTTAAAGCGCGTTCCGATTGATCGGATAAACCCCAACCCCGATCAACCACGCCGACGCTTTGCACAAACGGCGCTTGACGAACTTGCTGCGTCGATCCGTGAAAAAGGCGTGATCCAACCCTTGATCGTGCGACCTGATCCCAACCGCCCAGATGCATATCAGATTGTTGCAGGCGAACGGCGCTGGCGTGCGGCACAGCAGGTTCAGCTTCATGAATTGCCGGTCGTGATCCGTGATTTCGATGACATCGAGGTTTTGGAGATCGCCATCATCGAAAACGTCCAGCGTGCCGATCTCAACGCCATGGAAGAAGCGCAAGGTTATCGACAGCTCATTGATCGGTTTGGCCATACTCAGGAAAAATTGGCTCAAGCACTTGGAAAAAGCCGCAGTCATATCGCAAACATGATGCGCCTTCTGGCACTTCCTGACGAAATTCAAGACCTTGTGCGTGGCGGCCAGCTTACCGCCGGGCATGCGCGCGCCTTGTTGACGGTCAACGATCCGATGGCCTTGGCGCGCAAGGCGGTGGCAAATGGCTGGTCTGTACGCGATGTCGAAAAACAAGCCAAGCCGCGTCGCGCCACAACGCCCAGGCACCGATCAAGATCTGGCTCAGTGAAGGATGCCGATACCGCCGCTCTTGAAAGCGATTTGAGCGCTGCCATAGGCATGCCTGTCAGTATCGAATATGATCCCGCTTCGGGCGAGGGGCGAGTATCCATAAAATACAAGGATTTACAGGCACTGGATGATATCGTTCGGCTGCTCGGCGGTGGTTAAGCCTCAATCGGCCAGCAAGTCGCGCAACACCGCATTCAAAAGCCGCCGCCCTTCCACCGTGGCGCGAATGCGTGTGGGCGTCACGGCTATCATGCCCAATTCTTCCAGATGCAAGAGCGTGTCGGCCTTGAAATCCGACCCGTTCATCCGGGAAAATCTTTGGCGATCCAACCCCTCGGTCAGACGTAGCGCCATCATCGCGTATTCTTCTGCCTGTTCGCGCAACGAAAGCACGCTGCGCTGGCTTTCGCCTGTGCCGTCGCGCGTCAACCGGTCCAGCCAGCCTATGGGCGATAGCTCTGTCTCCGTGGCGTGCCTGATCCCGCCAAGCGTCAATCGGCCATGTGCCCCCGGGCCGATGCCGGCGTAATCGCCGCCCCGCCAATAGATCAGATTGTGGCGCGACTGCGCCATGTCGCTGGCATGGTTCGACACCTCATAGGCCGGCAGGCCATTGGCCATACATAGCTCTTGGGTGAGATCATACATCTCGGCGCCCAGATCATCATCGATCAGCCCTGACAGGCGCCCACGCGCGAACCTGTCACCAAAGGCCGTGCCCGGCTCGATGGTCAACTGGTAGAGCGACAGGTGATCAGCCGCCAGCGTCAGCGCCTCTGTCAGCTCTGCGCGCCAATCGGCCAGCGTCTGAAACTGTCGGGCATAGATCAGATCAAAGCTGACCCTCGGGAAAACCTCGCGCGCCAGCAAAAAGGCCGATCGCCCCTCTGCGGCTGAATGCAACCGGCCCAGTCGCTTCAAATCCTCGTCACGCAAGGATTGCAGCCCGACCGAAACGCGGTTCACACCGGCGTCGCGAAATCCGCGAAACCGCCCCGCTTCGGCCGAGGTGGGGTTGGCTTCCAGCGTGATCTCCAGATCATTGGCGCGGGGCCAAGCGGCACGGGCCGCTTCGATCACGCGCCCCACCGTATCGGGTGGCATCAGCGATGGCGTGCCGCCTCCGAAAAAGATACTGGTCAGCACGCGATCTGGTACTTCCGATGAAACCCTCTTTATCTCGGACAGATACGCATCCAGCCACCGCGTCTGGTCGATTGTTGCGGCAACATGGCTGTTGAAATCGCAATAGGGGCATTTCGCTTGGCAAAAGGGCCAATGAACATAAAGCCCGAACCCGTCTGCGTTCAAAGCCTCAGTCACCAAAGACCTGCTTGAGTTTCTCGACAGCTTTGGCGCGATGGCTGATCTTGTTCTTTTCCCACCGATCCATCTCGCCAAAGGTCAAATCATGCCCATCGGGCTGAAAGATCGGGTCATATCCATGACCTTGCGCACCACGCATCGGCCAGATGACCCGCCCCTCCATGACGCCTGGAAACACTTCGTCGTGCCCATCGGGCCAAGCCAGCACAAGCGTGCAGCAAAACCGCGCCTTGCGCGGGTGCTGCGCCTTTGCTTCTTCTAGAAGATCATGGGTCTTCTGCATCGCCATCACGAAATCGCGCCCATGCGGGGTTTCGGCCCAGTCGGCCGTGTAAACGCCGGGTGCACCGCCCAGCGCGTCGATCTCGATGCCGCTGTCATCGGACAAAGCGGGCAAACCCGTTGCCTGCGCGGCAGCATGGGCCTTGATGCGGGCGTTCTCGACAAAACTGGTGCCGGTTTCCTCGGGCTCGGGCAAACCGTGGTCAGCGGCCGAACTGACCGTGATGCCAAAAGGTGCCAAAAGGGCTTCCATCTCTTCCAGCTTGCCGCGATTGTGCGTCGCGATCAGCAGATGATCACCCTTGAACCGCCGCATCAGCCGATCGCCGCCTTCTGCGCCGCAACCAACGCGGCGATGCCCTTCTCGGCCAATCCATACATCTCGTCGAATTGCGCGCGCGAGAATGCGGCGCCTTCCGCGCTGGCTTGCAGCTCCACCAGGGCGCCTTTGCCTGTCATGACAAAATTGCTGTCGGTTCCCGCTTCGCTGTCCTCCAGATAGTCCAGATCCAGCACCGGTTGGCCAGCATAGATGCCACAAGATACCGCTGCGATGTGGTCGGTCATCGGGTTGGTCGTGATGGCGCCAGCCTTCATCAACTTGTTGACCGCCAGACGCAGCGCAACCCAGCCCCCGGTGATCGATGCGCACCGCGTGCCGCCATCGGCCTGGATGACGTCACAATCTATGGTGATCTGTCGCTCGCCCAACGCCGAGCGATCGACACCGGCGCGCAAGGCCCGGCCGATCAGGCGCTGGATTTCCTGTGTGCGCCCCGATTGCTTGCCAGCAGCCGCTTCGCGCTTCATCCGCGAATGCGTGGCGCGCGGCAGCATGCCATATTCCGCCGTTACCCATCCAAGGCCGGAATTCTTCAGAAATGGGGGCACCCGTTCTTCCAGCGTCGCCGTGCACAGCACATGCGTGCCACCACAACGGATAAGGCAAGAGCCTTCGGCATACCGCGCGACACCTGTTTCGATCACGATCTCGCGCATTTCGTCTAGGTTTCGGCCGGAAGGGCGCATATCTATCTCCTGATGATCCGTGACGCGGGGATAGTCCGCGCACCCCCCGTGACGCAAGCCCGAATGCCCGGCCCAACCATGAAGACGACCGACCGTTTGACCCAGCCCGGCACCATACTCGGTGATCTCAACGATCGCTCGCGCGAGGTGTTTCGCCGCGTGGTCGAAGGGTATCTGGAAACCGGTGCGCCCGTCGGATCACGCACGCTGACCCGCAGCCTGTCGGAACAGGTCTCCGCCGCCACTGTGCGCAATGTGATGCAAGATCTGGAATATCTGGGTCTTTTGGGCAGCCCGCATATTTCGGCGGGCCGTATTCCCACCCAGATGGGGCTGCGTATGTTCCTCGACGGCTTTCTTGAGGTTGGCGAATTGACTGCCAGCGACAAACAGAACCTCGATGACATGCTGGGGTCCAACACTGCCGATGTCACAGCCACGCTCGACCGGATCGGTGCAGCACTATCGCAAGCGACGCATGGCGCCAGCATTGTCCTTGCCCCCAAGCGCGAGGCACCGATCAAGCACATCGACTTTGTGGCACTTTCGCCTGACCGGGCCTTGGTGGTGCTCGTGCATTCCGATGGCCAGGTGGAAAATCGCTTGTTCCAGCCCCCTCCCGGCCACACGCCCAGCGCGATGCGCGAGGCCGCGAATTACCTCAACGCCCATCTGGCGGATCGTACGTTGGGAAGCTTGCGCGCCGAAATGCAGCGCGAGGTTGATAGTCGTCGCGCCCAGATCGATGAACTCGCGGGCCATCTGATCGCGGCTGGGCTGGCGGTCTGGGACAGCGAAGATACCGATATCGGCCGCTTGATCGTGCGTGGGCGGTCCAACCTGCTCAGCGACAGCGCACCGGCCGAGGATTTCGAAAGGATCCGCCAGCTTTTCGACGATCTGGAACGCAAGCGCGATATCGCCGATTTCCTTGAATTGGCGGAAACCGGCGAAGGTGTGCGCATTTTCATCGGGTCCGAGAACAAGCTTTTTTCACTTTCGGGTTCCGCTCTGGTCGTCTCTCCCTATATGAACGCGGACCGGAAGATCGTGGGCGCGGTGGGTGTCATCGGGCCAACCCGTCTGAACTATGGGCGCATCGTTCCGATCGTTGATTATACGGCGCAGCTTTTGGGCAAACTGATGGCCGACAGGGGCTGATGGCCGACGGAAAAAGGTAAAGGGGCAAGCATGTCCGACGCGAAACAGGATCACATCATCGAAACCGATCCATCCGAAGGGGAAACTTCGGCGCCAGCGATGGATCAACCCATCGATCCCTATGGAGCCTTGATTGCCGAGCGCGATGAATTGAAGGACCGGCTTTTGCGGACGCTGGCCGAATCGGAAAACGTGCGCAAGCGCGCCGACCGCGACCGTCGCGAAGGTGAGAAATATGGCGGCACCCGTATCGTGCGCGATCTGATCCCGGTTTACGACAATCTGCGTCGCGCGCTCAACAGCGCCGCCGATGCGACAGGCGCCGCCGATGCCGCCCTTGTCGAAGGGGTCGAATTGACGTTGCGCGAATTGCTCAATGTGCTGACAAAGCATGGCGTGACACCGATCATGCCTCAGATCGGCGATCGCTTTGATCCCGAAAATCACGAAGCGCTGTTCGAAGCCCCCGTTCCCGGCACCAAGGCAGGCGATATCCTTCAGGTGATGGCCGAGGGCTTTGTGCTGCATGACCGGCTCGTGCGCCCTGCACAGGTGGGCGTTTCGTCGAACACGGGCGGCTAACCCCGCCCGGCAAGCTCCTTGAGCTCATAAAGAAGCGCCAGCGCCTCGCGGGCCGTCATCTCGTCGGGGTGCAGCGCCGCAAGGCGCTGTTCCACCGCCGAGGGGCCTTTTTGCATGGCCGGTCGCGCCGCCGGGGCGGCCGCAAACAGGGGTAGATCATCGATCACCGCCTTGCGATCACCGCCTTGGCGTTCACCCTTTTCCAACGCCTCCAGAACCTGATGGGCGCGCGCAACGACCCGCTCGGGCAAGCCCGCCAGCTTGGCCACATGCACGCCATAGGATCGATCCGCCCGACCCACCCGCACCTCGTGCAGGAAAATCACGTCGCCCTGCCATTCCTGCACGGCCATCGTGGCATTCTTCAGCCCCGGCAGACGCACGGCCAGCTCGGTCATCTCGTGGTAATGCGTCGCAAACAGTGCCCGGCAGCGATTGACCTCGTGCAGATGTTCCAGCGTTGCCCAGGCGATCGACAGGCCATCATAGGTTGCCGTGCCGCGCCCGATTTCATCCAAGATCACCAGCGCGCGCGCATCCGCCTGGTTCAGGATCGTCGCCGTTTCCACCATTTCAACCATAAAGGTCGATCGCCCGCGCGCCAGATCATCGGCCGCGCCGACCCGGCTGAACACCTGGCTGATCAATCCGATCTCGGCTGCTTCGGCCGGCACAAAGCTGCCCATGTGTGCCAGAATGGCGATCAGCGCGTTCTGACGCAGATAGGTGGATTTCCCCGCCATGTTCGGCCCGGTCAACAAGGTGATCGCGGCGCCATCGTCTTTGGGGGACAGGGTGCAGTCATTGGCAATAAAGGGCACACCGTCGCGCGACAGCGCGGCTTCGACCACCGGATGGCGACCGCCCCTGATGGAAAAGCGGCGATCCTCGCTCATCTGGGGGCGCGTCCAGTCGCCTTCGACCGCGCGCCGCGCGAGGGCTGCGGCCAGATCAAGCTCGGCCAGCGCGCGCGCCGTGGTGCCGATGGTCTGGGCCTGTGCCAGCACCGCCTCACGCAGGGTGGCAAACAGCGCGCGCTCGATGTCTTGCACGCGATTGCCGGCGTTCAGGATGCGCGTCTCAAGCTCGGACAGGTCCAGCGTGGTAAAGCGCACCGCATTGGCGATGGTCTGGCGGTGGATGAACCGCTCCGACAGCGGCGGAGACAGCATCTTCTGCGCATGGGTCGCCGTGGTCTCGATGAAATAGCCCAACACATTGTTGTGCCGGATCTTGAGCGACGCGACCCCCGATTGATCGATGTATTCAGCCTGCATCGCCCCGATCACGCCGCGCCCTTCGTCGCGCAGGCGGCGCGCGGCATCCAGATCGGCGTCGAAACCGGCCGCGATGCTGCTTCCATCGCGCAGCACCAATGGCGGCTCTGCCACCAGCGCATCCTCCAACAAGGCGGGCAGATCGCCATGACCCATCAACGCGCCCCAGGCTTCGGCCAACAGGGGTGGCAACGGCGCATCGAGCAATGCCGCCTTGATCATCGCGGCGGCTTTCAACCCATCGCGCACCGCCGCCAGATCGCGCGGACCACCCCGATCCAGCGCCAGCCGCGACAAGGCCCGGTCCAGATCAGGGCAGCGGCGCAACAGGCTTTCCAGATCGTTGCCAAGCCGCGCGTCAGAAACGAAGAACGCCACGGCATCATGGCGCGCGCTGATCACGGCCAGATCCGTGGCCGGGCCCGACAGCCGCCGTTCCAGCAAGCGCGCACCACCCGACGTGAGCGTGCGGTCCAGCACGGACAACAGCGTATGGGCCCGCCCCCCCGCCAAAGCTTGGGTCAGTTCAAGATTTCGGCGCGTTGCCGCGTCCAGTTGCAGCAAAGCCCCCGCGCTTTGCCGCCGTGGCGGCCGCAACAGCGGCAGCCCGCTCTTTTGCGTCAGCCCCAGATAATCGATCAGCGCCCCCATTGCCGCCAGTTCCGCCCGCTCGAACGGCCCAAAGCCATCCAGCGTGTCCACCTGAAACAACCGCGCGATGCGCATTTCGGCAGCGCGGCTATCGAAGCTTGTGGGCGCCATGGTGGTCACGGCGGCCCCGACATCTTCGATCGCGGCGATACGGTCGGGCGGCATGCTGTCGGACACCAGCACCTCGCGTGGCATCAGACGGGCCAGTTCCGGCCCAAGCCGCACGGGCGGGCAGGTCATCACCTGAAAATCACCCGTTGAAATATCGCCCCATGCCAGCGCGCCCTCGCCCCGGATTTCAGCATAGGCGGCCAGGTAATTGTGGCGCCGTGCCTCAAGCAACGTGTCTTCGGTCAGGGTGCCGGGTGTGACAAGGCGCACGACCTCGCGCCGCACGACGGATTTTGAACCGCGCTTCTTGGCTTCGGCGGGGTCTTCCATCTGCTCGCAGATGGCCACGCGAAACCCGCTGCGGATCAGGGTCAACAGGTAGCTTTCGGCGCTGTGCGCAGGAACGCCGCACATGGCGATATCTTCGCCCAGATGCTGGCCGCGCTTGGTGAGCGCTATGTCAAGTGCCCCGGCCGCGGCCACCGCATCCTCAAAGAACAATTCATAGAAATCGCCCATTCGGTAGAACAACAGCGCGTCGGCATACTGTGCCTTGATTTCCAGATACTGCGCCATCATTGGCGTCACTTGGCTCATCCCATCCCCCGGTCTCGTGCAGGCCAAGCCTACGCAAGCCGCTGTCTGGATAGAAGCGGCAAAAGGCGCATGTTGCCGCCGCGTCGCGCACTGTCTAAACCGAGCAAGGGAGCAAGGGAGAGGGGCACCATAAAATGGCCGACAAGAGCAGGATCACCCGGGAAGAGGCGCTGGCCTATCATCTGGAACCCTCGCCGGGAAAGATCGACATCAACGCGTCGACCCCCATGGCGACCCAGCGCGATCTGAGCCTTGCCTATTCCCCCGGTGTGGCGGTCCCGTGCGAGGTGATCGCCGAACGCCCCGAAACCGCCTATGACTATACCACCAAGGGCAATCTGGTGGCCGTGATTTCCAATGGCACGGCGGTGCTTGGCTTGGGCAATCTGGGCGCGCTTGCCTCCAAGCCGGTGATGGAGGGCAAGGCGGTGCTGTTCAAGCGCTTTGCCGATATCAATTCCATCGACATCGAGCTTGATACCGAAGATCCCGATGAGTTTTGCCGCGCGGTCAGGCTGATGTCGCCCACTTTCGGCGGCATCAACCTTGAAGATATCAAGGCGCCGGAATGTTTCATCATCGAACAGCGCCTCAAGGAAGAATGCGATATCCCCGTCTTTCACGACGATCAACACGGCACCGCCGTGATCTGTGCGGCGGGTCTGATCAATGCGCTGCACATCTCGGGCAAGAAGATCGAGGATTGCAGGATTGTGCTGAATGGCGCGGGCGCGGCGGGGATCGCCTGTATCGAATTGCTCAAGACCATGGGCGTGCGGCACGAGAACTGTATCGTGTGCGACACAAAGGGCGTGCTCTATCAGGGTCGCACCGAGGGCATGAACCAGTGGAAATCGGCCCATGCCGTCAAGACCGATCTGCGCAGCCTTGCCGAGGCGATGAAGGATGCCGATGTGTTTCTGGGCGTTTCGGCCAAAGGCGCCGTCACCCGCGAGATGGTGGCCAGCATGGCCCCCAACCCGGTCATCTTTGCCATGGCAAATCCTGATCCCGAAATCACCCCGGAAGAGGCCCATGAGGTGCGCCCCGATGCCATCGTTGCCACCGGCCGGTCGGATTATCCCAATCAGGTCAACAATGTTCTTGGCTTTCCCTATCTGTTTCGTGGCGCGCTCGACATTCATGCCCGCGCCATCAACGATGAGATGAAGATCGCCTGTGCGCATGCCCTGGCCGCGCTCGCCCGCGAAGATGTGCCGGATGAAGTTGCGCTGGTCTATGGCCGCGATCTGACTTTTGGTCGCGACTACATCATCCCCACGCCGTTTGATCCGCGCCTGATCTATACCATTCCCCCTGCGGTGGCGCGGGCGGGTATGGACACCGGGGTGGCCCGCCGCCCGATCAAGGATCTCGATCGCTACGCCGAAGGGTTGCGCGCGCGGCTCGATCCGACCAGTTCGATCCTTCAGGGTATCTACGCCCGCGCCAAGGCGGCACAGGCGCGGATGATCTTTGCCGAAGGCGATGACGTGCGTGTCTTGCGCGCCGCTGTCGCCTATCAGCGGCAGGGACTTGGTAAAGCGCTGGTCGTCGGGCGCGAAGCCGACGTTTCAGCCAAGCTCGACGCCGCAGGACTTGCCGATGCGGTGCGCGAACTGGAGGTGGTGAATGCCGCCAACACCCAACATCTGGAAAGCTACAAGGCCTTTCTTTACGAACGGCTTCAGCGCAAGGGCCATGACCGGTCCGACATCCACCGCCTGGCAGCACGCGACCGCCATGTCTTTGCCGCGCTCATGCTGGCGCATGGGCATGGCGACGCGCTGGTCACGGGGGCCACGCGAAAATCGGCCCATGTGCTGGATCTGATCGGCAAGGTCTTTGATGCCCGCGCACAAGATGGCGCCGTTGGCATCACCGCTCTGCTGCACAAGGGGCGGATCGTCCTGATCGGCGACACGCTGGTGCATGAATGGCCCGAAGCCGAGGATCTGGCCCTGATCGCCGAACGCGGCGCGCAAGTGGCGCGCGATCTGGGGCTGGAGCCGCGCGTGGCCTTTGTCAGCTTCTCGACCTTTGGCTACCCGGTCAGCGAGCGTTCGGAAAAGATGCACCGCGCGCCACAGGTCTTGGATCGCAAGGGCGTCGATTTCGAATATGACGGGGAAATGGCTGTCGACGTGGCACTGAATGCACAGGTGATGGCACAATATCCCTTTACCCGGCTGTCGGGTCCCGCCAATGTTCTGGTGGTCCCCGCGCGGCATTCGGCCAGCATCTCGGTCAAGCTGATGCAGGAAATGGCGGGGGCCACCGTGATCGGGCCAATCCTGACAGGGTTGAAAAGCCCCATTCAGGTCTGTTCAACTGTATCCACCGCCAATGATATCCTGAACATGGCGGTGATGGCCGCCTGCGAGATCGGTCGCCGCTGATCGGGGGATCGGGTCGAACCTTTCCGCCATAACGCAATCGGCGCCTCTGGCTTGAGCAAATCGGCTTGCCTCGCGCGCGATATCAGGTGCTTGAACGTGATGGCGGCTGTTTGCGACCGAACCCTTGGCCCCGACGTGGGCGGTGTTACGGGCGACAATGAAGTGATC
>NZ_CALAHQ010000035.1 GCF_937892565.1 uncultured Roseicyclus sp.
CGCGCGGCGGCGATCACCTTGGCCCGGGGCCTGCCCGACGCGGCCGCCGTCGCCACGCTTGAACAGGTGCTCGCGGGGCGCGTGCTGTCGTTCGATGATGGCTACGACCCGAGCGGCGCGTGGCAGTGCCGATACCTCAAGCTGGGTGGCGAGCTGCTGCTCAACATTTACGGATGGTTTTCATGCCGGGTCTTTGACGATGGCGCGGGTTGGGTGATCGAGAAAACCACCGGCTCGCAGCGCAGCAGGGGGCGGCTCTATCGCTTGACCGAGGATCGTTTGCTCTACCTCGGGGCGCTGCATTATGCGGCTGAGGCGCCGATGTGGTTCGGCGATGATCCGGCGCGCAACCACATGGCGGTTCTGACCCGGCTGGATGATGGGCGCATGCGTCTTGAATTCCCGGCGCCCCTGGCGGAATCGGATTTCGATATTCTGGAATTCATGCCCTGACCTTGCGTCAAGGTCACTGCAGGGGTGTGATGCTCATCGGGTCGAACATGGGGCGTTCCTGACCTTCCTCGACAAAGATCGCGCGTTCCGGCCAGCGCAGATCGGTGATGAAATAGCGCACGCCATGGGTGGATGCGCCATAGGGCCCGCACAGCGGATCGGGCACCTCGCCCTGTGCGGTCGGCGCAAGCGCGTTCGGATCGCTGGGCGCAAGCACATGAAAGACCATGGTGCGCGGCGCGGGGCGCAGCGCGATGGCTTGCCATGTGCATGGCGCATCAGGCCCAAGCGCCCCGGCGTCGATCAGCGTTTGGCTGAGCGCGGCGATGCTTGCGCCCTGCGGCACGGTAAAGCTCTGGACCGCGATCCCCATATCCGCGTCATCGCGGCGGGTCACGAATGCGCCCTGGGCGTCATCCCACATGACTTGCCATGTGGCGCCGCCCAGGTCGCAGGTTTCGCCCCAAAGCCCTATTCCGCCACCCTCTCGCCAGTGCCACGAACAGGTCGCAGCGTCTGTTTGCCACGAGGGCAGGGGCGGCAAGCCACCCCCATTGGCAAAGCCCATCCCGGGCGCGATGATTGCCAGAATGCCTGCAACAGTGATGCTGCGGATCATTGTTGCCACCAGCCTTCCAGCTTCAGCGCCTGTCGCGCGGTTTCATGCATGTGGCAGGCCATGGTCGCCGGCCCACCGCCCGTGCCGCCCATCCACTGCGCCTGTTCATAAAGACAGCCGGCATCCCGGAACGCCATCCATGCGCGCTGCATCGCCCTCAGGCTGTCCCCGATCGAGGCGGCGGCAGAGCCGAGATCGCGAAGTTCCTTGTCTTGTTGCTTGGCCGTGCCGACGCGTTCGGCATAGGCCGCGTTCAGGCGCGCATCCCAATACCCGCGCTCGGCGTCCAGACACTCCAGCATGCCGATGGTCGTATCGCCGCCGGGTGTCATCATGCAAGCCTGCGCGGCGCGCCCGACGCAGTCAAGCACCCCGTGATCCGACAGCCCGGGCGAGATCGCATAGGCCGCACCCACACAGGTTGCGGTGGCTTCGGGCGAAAACACCGGCTGGGCCTTGAGCGGTGCGGCCAGCGCCACGGCCACCCCCAAAATCACCACGGCGCATGCCACGGGCTTGCGCGACAAGGGTGTCACTGTTGGTTGCATTCTATCCCACATCCCCTTTGCTTGCCTTTTCACCACATTCTCTTTCGATCATATCAAAGGTCAATAGAGCGGCGCGTCTTTTGTCGATCATGCGACCCTGCCACATCCAACTTGGCCGGGCCGATGCGTAGGGCGAAAAAAATGTGCTGCCACATGAGGTCGATCTGATGTCTGACAGCCGAAATCATGCCATTTCCGCGCGCGCCGGTTTTTTCAAGGTGTCGGTCACCTGTCGCCTGCAGGATGATGGGCTTTCCATCTTGCGCGGCACAGCGGTGAGCCGGATCGGCTATGACGCGATCCGCGCGATCCGGTTTCACCGCCACGCGCCCAAGCGTGCGGTGCTTGTGCTGACACCATCATCGGGGCGCGATGTGTCGTTCCTGTTGCAGCAGGGCCGCAAGTGCGACCGGGAGATCACGGATTTCGTCACAGCGCTGGTTGCGCGGGTCGCGCGCGCGGCACCCCAGACGGGCTTGGTGATCGGGCCCAGCCGCCGCCAATGGGTCGCGTCTTGGGTCGGTGTGCTTGTGTCAGGCTTGGTCCTGTCGATCGCGGCATGGAGCGGTCTGGCCGGTCGCCCGCTTGGGTCACTGGCCATGCCGATCGCCATCGCGCTGGTCAATCTGGGTGTCGTGCTGCCGATCTTGCGGTCTGGCAAACCGCGCCACCACAGGGTTTCCGACGCGCCGATCGCCCCTGGTTGAGCGACCGCCGCAGGGCAGCCCGCCAAAGCCCTAGCCGTTCCAGACCACGCGACCCAGATGCGCGATATCATAGCCGCCAAGATGCGCGGCGCGTTTTTGGAAGGCATCCGATTGCGCAAAGGCCAAAAGGCTTTGCATCGGTGCCTCGAAATAGGCCCGCCGGGTCATCACCAGATCAAAGCTTTCATCCGGGATCAGGGGCAAAAAGCCAAGTTGCCCCGCCGCCGATTGCAGACCAAGGCCGCAATCCGCCTCGTCCGTTTCGATCAGGGCGGCAAGATCGGCATGGGTTTGCGCACCGCGCCCGGCGGTGACCAGCGCCGCGCGCGACACGCCTTCGCGCGCAAGCAACACATCGAGCAACCGCTGCGACCCCGCCCCTTCGGTGCGGATGGCGAACCGCAGGCCGCGTTTGACCGCATCGGCCAGCCCGGTGATGCCCAGCGGATTGCCCTGGGCCACCAAAAGGCCCTGGGTGCGGCGCGCCCAATGGATCATCACATGGCGCGACCCCGGCAAATGCGCCCGCACGGCGGCCAGATTCCAGCGCCCGCTGTCCGGGTCGATCAGGTGCAGCCCCGCCAATACGGCGCGGCCTGCGACCAGATCATCGAGCCCCTGGGTCGATCCGCGCGCCAGAACGGCCAGCCCGCTTCCCGATTGGCGCAGCGCCCATTCCAGCAAGGGATCGTTCGATCCGGCATAGATCGGTGGTGCGGGTGCAATGCCGGCATCGGGCAATTCCGTCTGCGCCTCCAGCCAGGCATCGATCAACCGCCTTGGAAACAAAAGCTTTCCGGTGGCACGGGTAAAGGGGATCGTCTGGCGCGACACCATTTCATAGATCGTCCGCTCGCGCAGCCGCAGATAGGCGGCGATCTCGCCCGTGGTCATCAAGGCTGTTGCGTCATCGCGCCATGGGGGCGTGGTCATACCGGCTTGATCCTGCATTAATATGTAAATTGCTGCACGAATTCCATCCTTGAAGATTATTGCAGTTCCATTCTAGTTTCCAGAGACTTCTGGGGGGTTTTTCAATTGGACGGGCCATTTTCCACCGCCATCGGTCTGATCATGGCCGCAGATGCCGCCTTGATGCAGATCATCGGGCTGTCGCTGCGCGTGACGCTGACGGCGGTTCTGGTGGCTTGTGCGATCGGCCTGCCTCTGGGCGCGGCGCTGGCGTTGGCGCGCTTTCCGGGGCGCGGTGCGGTGATCGTCGTGTTCAACGCGCTGATGGGCTTGCCGCCGGTGGTGGCGGGGCTGGTCGTCTATCTGATGCTGTCGCGCTCCGGTCCCCTTGGCGATCTGGCGCTGTTGTTCACGCCCGAGGCGATGATCCTTGCGCAGACGGTGCTGATCTTGCCCATCGTGGTGTCGCTGACCCGCTCGGTGGTCGAGGATATCTGGGCCGAATACCGCGAACAGTTGCAAAGCCTTGGCGCCAGCCGCCTGCGCGCCGTGCCGACGCTGTTGTGGGATGGGCGGGTCAGCCTGCTCACCGGGGTCTTGGCCGGTTTCGGGCGCGCCAGCGCCGAGGTCGGCGCGGTGCTGATCGTCGGCGGCAACATCGCCGGGCACACGCGCACCATGACCACCGCCATCACGCTGGAAACGAGCCGTGGCAACCTTGGGCTGGCGGTCGCTTTGGGGATTATCCTGCTTGCCCTGACGCTGACGCTGAACGCGGTTGCATGGGGCGCGGGCCAATGGGCGCGGGGCCGGTTGGGATGACGCATCCGCGCCCCACATCCCCCACGATCCTGCCGCTTCGGTTGGAGGGCGTGGGCTATGACGTGGCCGGCAAGACGCTTTTGTCGGATATCTCGCTGGCCGTGGACCCCGGGCGGCGGCTGGTCGTCATGGGTGCGAACGGGGCAGGAAAAAGCCTTTTGCTGCGGCTGTGTCACGGGCTGATCGCGCCAACGGCGGGGCGCTGCATCTGGGCCGACGGATCGATCCGCGCCCATGCGCAGGCAATGGTGTTTCAACGCCCGATCCTGTTGCGCCGATCCGTGGCGGCCAACCTAGACTATCCGCTGGCCCTGCGTGGCCTGTCGCGCCAAGCCCGGCGCGCGACGGTGGCCCGCACGCTGGATCGCTTTGGTCTGGGCCCCCTGGCCGACAGGCCCGCGCGGCTGTTGTCGGGGGGCGAACAGCAACGGCTGGCGCTGGCGCGCGCCTGGTCGATGCAGCCCGAGGTTCTGTTTCTGGACGAACCCACATCCGCGCTCGACCCGTCGGCCACACGGATCATCGAAGAGATGCTGATGGGATTTTCAGCCGAAGGCATCACCATCGTGCTGACCACCCACAATCTTGGTCAGGCACGGCGTCTTGCCGAAGATGTGGCGTTCTTGCATCGCGGGCGGCTGATCGAACATCGCCCGGCCGCCGATTTCTTTGCGGGGCCAGCCGCCCCCGAGGCCCGCGCCTTTCTGGCGGGCGATCTGATCTGGTGAACACAAGGAGAAAATGACCATGACCCATACACGCCGTTCTGCCCTTTTGGGCTTTGCCTCGGGCCTTGCCATGCTGGCAGCCCTTCCTGCCGTGGCGCAGGAATTCATCATCGTCGCCTCGACCACATCGACCGAGAATTCTGGCCTGTTCGGTCATATCTTGCCGATGTTTCAGGCTGAAACCGGGATCGAGGTGCGCGTCGTGTCGCAAGGCACGGGGCAAGCGCTTGAAACCGGACGGCGCGGGGATGCGGATGTGGTCTTCGTCCATGCCCGTGCGCAGGAGGAAGCCTTTGTCGCCGAAGGCTACGGGGTTCAGCGTTTTGACGTGATGTACAATGATTTCGTCATCGTCGGGCCGGCGGATGATCCGGCGGGGGTGCGCGCCGCCGACAGCGCCGCCGCCGCCATGGCCGCCATCGCGGGTGCGGGTGCATCCTTTGCCTCGCGCGGGGATGACAGTGGCACCCACACGGCGGAAAAGGGTCTTTGGTCGGCCGCCGGGATCGACCCGGCGGGCGACTGGTATCTGTCGACCGGATCGGGCATGGGCGCCACGCTCAACACCGCCGCGCAGGTTCCGGCCTATGCCCTTACGGACCGCGGCACCTGGCTTTCCTTTGCCAATCGCGGCCCGCTCGAGATCGTGGCCCAAGGTGATCCGGTGTTGTTCAACCCCTATGGCATCATTCTCGTCAATCCCGACAAGCACGCCCATGTGAAAGCCGAGCAGGGTCAGGCCTTCATCGACTGGATCGTGTCAGAGGCAGGCCAGCAGGCCATCGCCAGCTTCACCGTGGCAGGCGAGCAGCTGTTCTTTCCATCGGTGCAATAACCCCTCGCCTGTCCGGGCCGGTGCCGCGCCGTTGCGCCGGCACTGGCCTTCGCGCCGCGACAGCACTAAGTCGGTTGGAATGGACAGCCTGACAGCCCTTGATCATTGCCTGCAAGCGGCCTTGCGCGATATTGCCCCGGCCCCGGCAGAACCCGTGGTCTTGTCCGATGCTCTTGGTGCCGTGCTGGCCGAGCCGCTGATGTTTCCCTGCGACATGCCCCCGACCGCCCAAGCCTTGCGCGATGGCTTTGCCGTCGCTTCGCTTGAGCTGACGGGGGCAAGTTCGGGCGTGCCCGTCGCGCTGGGCGCGCCGCTGCATGTCTTGCCCGCCGATCCCCTGCCGCCCGGCACCGATGCGGTCTTGCCGCAAGACGGGGTCGAGATCACCGCCACAGGCTGTGATGCGATCCGATCTGTCGGCCCCGGTCATGGCGTGCGCCGCGCCGGTCACGATGGCCGCGCAGGCACGCTGATGGCACCGGCCGGCACATTCGTGTCCAATCGGCTTGGTCTGGTTGCCGCGCTGGCGGGTCTGACACAGGGCCGCATTCGGCGGCCGCGCGTGGCTGTTGAGCTGCCCGATCTTGTGCAGGCCAGATTTGCCTGTGCCTTTCTGACCGGGCTTGGTGCCACGATCGTGACGGATGCGCCGCGGCACCTGATCCTGCGCGCCGCCGTGGGGTCCAGCCCGTGTCTTGCGCTGGCACCGGGCGAAACCGCCTGGCTCGGGCGCGAGGGTGCGGCGCTTGTGCTGAGCGTGCCGCGCCGGTTCGATGGCATGGTGGCGGCCTGCCTTGCGCTGGGCGTGCCCGCGATGGCGGCCTTGACCGGGTCGGCGCCCCTGAGCGTGGAACGTCCGCTGACCCGAAAGCTGGCGTCGGCGCTTGGCATGGCGGATCTGGTGCTTTTGACCCGGCAAGGCGCAAGCTGGCATCCCGGCCCGACGGGTGCGGTGACGCTGGCGGGTCTTGCCGCGGCGGATGCCTTTGCCATTTTGCCGCCCGACAGCGAGGGTCTGCCGGCCGGCGCCCCGCTGGCCGGTATCAGTCTTTCCTCCCCCTTCGGTTGAACCGCATGCCCGACACGCCCCCCCCAGAGTTCAGCGTGCCGCAGCAGGACCAATTCCTGCAGGTGCTGTCGCGTGATGCCGCCGAAGCGGCCTTTGTCGCGGCGTTGCGGCCCCGCCCGCTGGGTGACGAGGCGGTGACGCTCGATCAGCTTCCGGGCCGGGTTCTGGCCCAAGACATCGCGGCCCCGGTCGATGCGCCGCCCTTTGACCGCGCGACGGTGGATGGCTTCGCGCTGCGTGCCGCCGATCTGTTCGAAGCCTCGGATGCCGAACCCGTCCGGCTGCGTCTGAACCCAGAGGTGATCCATTGCGGCACCGCACCCGCGCTGCCCGTCACCCTCGGCACGGCCACCCCCATCGCTACTGGCGGGCCGATCCCGCGCGGGGCGGATGCGGTGGTGATGATCGAACATACAGAGCCAGAGGGCGATGGCATCGCGGTGGCCCGCGCGCTTGCGCCGGGCAGCTTCATTTCCTTTGCCGGCTCGGACATTGCGCGGGGTCAGACGGTGCTGCGCAAAGGCACGATGATCGGCGCGCGCGAGGTGGCGATGCTGGCCGCCGTCGGGTTGGATCGCGCCCCGGTCTGGCGCAAGCCGCGTGTCGCTGTCTTGTCGACGGGGGATGAGCTGGTCCAGCCGGGCCATAAGCTCAAACCGGCCGGGGTCTATGATTCCAACGGCCCCGTGATTGCGGCGGCGCTGCGCGAAAACGGCTGTGACGCGGCGCATCTGGGGGCTGTCCCCGATGATCCGGCGCTGCTGACTGCCGCGGTTCGGGGCGCCTTTGCCACCCATGATGCGCTGATCTTGTCGGGGGGCACGTCCAAGGGCGCGGGCGATCTGACGACCAAGGTGATCGCCGGTCTGGGCATGCCGGGCATTGTTGCCCATGGCGTGGCGCTGAAACCCGGCAAGCCGCTTTGCCTTGCGGTGTGTGACGGCAAGCCGGTGGTGGTTCTGCCGGGGTTCCCGACCTCGGCGATGTTCACCTTTCACGAGATGGTCGCCCCCGCGCTGAGGGCCATGGCCGGCCTGCCGCCACAGGGCAGCGCGCGGATCGAGGCGACGCTGCCGCTTCGGCTGACGTCCGAGCTTGGGCGCACGGAATTCGCCATGGTGGCGCTGACCGAAGGGCCGGATGGCGCGGTCGCCCATCCGGTGGCCAAGGGCTCGGGTGCGGTGACGGCCTTTGCACAGGCCGATGGGTTTGTGACCGTGCCCGCCCTTGTCGAAAGCCTGGCCCCCGGCACACGGGCCGAGGTCACGCTGTTTGGCCCCGGTGTCACGCCGCCCCGGCTTGCCGTGATCGGCAGCCATTGCATCGGGCTTGATGCGGTTGTCGGGCGGCTGGCCGAACAGGGGCTGGGGGTGCGCATCCTTGCCACCGGATCGCAGGGCGGGCTTGGCGCGCTCAAGCGGCGCGAATGCGATATCGCGCCGATCCATCTGTTCGATCCGGCGACCAACAGCTTCAACAACCCCTATCTCGCCGATGGGATGCGCCTGATCCCCGGTTGGCGGCGGATGCAGGGGATCGTGTTTCGCCCCGGTGATGCCCGCCTTGAACACCGCGCCTTGCCGGATGCGCTGGCCGCCCTTCTGGCTGATCCCGAGGCGATCATGGTCAACCGCAATCAGGGCTCTGGCACGCGGGTGCTGATCGACCGCCTGTTGGGCGGCGCGCGACCCGCAGGCTATTGGAACCAGCCCAATTCGCACAATGCCGTGGCCGCCAGCGTCGCGCAGGGCCGCGCCGATTGGGGTCTGGCGATCCTGCCCGTGGCCGAGGCGATGGGCTTGGGCTTTCTGCCGGTGGCCGATGAGCATTACGATTTCGCGGTCTGGCAAGACCCGCGCGACAGCGGCGCCCTTGCCGCCTTTGAGGTGGCGCTGGCCCAGAGCGCCGATGATCTGCGCGCGCTGGGCTTTGATCCGCGCTGATCGGTCAGCGTTGACAAGGCCGCGCGCGCTTGCCTAAGCAACATGCCGGGAGCCAGAACGGGCGCGCACACGGGGAGCGGTCAATGCTGGGCTACATCATCTCGTCCGGGCGGGGCACGGGCGACCGCCTGATGATGGCGATTGCCCAACAGCTTGCGGCACGCGGCGTCGCGGTGGCAGGTGCGGTTCAGATCAACATCGAACATGATCCCGCCCGGCACTGTCACATGGACCTGCGCATTCTGGGCCGGGACGATGTGTTGCGCATTTCCGAGGATCGCGGCCGTCATGCGCGGGGCTGCCGTCTTGATCCGCGCGGTCTGGCCGATGCGGTGCAGCGGGTGGAAAGCGTTCTGGACCAGCGCGCGGCATCGGTTCTGATCGTCAACAAGTTCGGCAAGCAGGAGGCCGAAGGCGGCGGCTTCCGCGAGGTGATCGGCCGCGCCCTGATCGCGGGCATCCCGGTCCTGACCAGCGTGTCCGGCGGCCACCTGCCCGCGTTCCTGACCTTTGCCGAAGGGCTGGCCGTCGAAGTTTCCCCCGATGCCGACGCCGCCGTCGCATGGTGTCTTGCAACATTACCCGACCCGCACCCGGCGCTGGCCGTCTGACCGGCGGGCCATGCCACAGCAGGCTTGGAAGGTGTGCCGTGCCCTGGTAATCTCGGGGCATGATGATCTCGGACGCTCAGGACTATTTCGCAAAGGGATGCGGTCGATGTGATCGCTTCGATACAACAGGCTGTGCGGCGCGGATCTGGGGCGCGGGTCTTGCACGGTTGCGACACATCTGCCTGTCGGAGGGGCTGCAAGAGACGGCCAAATGGGGACATCCCTGTTACATGCATGCCCAGAGGAACATCGTCATCATCGGCGCGGTCCATGGCAATTTCCGGCTGAGCTTTTTCAATGCCGCACTCATGAAAGACCCTGAGGGGGTGCTGGAAAAGCAAGGTCCGAACACGCGACACCCTGACATGATCCGCTTCACGTCGCATGACGGACCGACACAACATGAGGATGTGATCCGGGCCTATCTCAGGGAAGCAAAGGGTTATGCCGAGGCCGGGCAAAGGCCGCCCAAAGACGACAGTGCGCTTGACCTTCCCGATGAACTTGTCGCCGCGCTTGATGCCGATCCCGAGCTGTCAGAGGCGTTCCATGCCCTGACCCGAGGTCGGCAAAAAAGCTATGTGATCAATCTGAATGGTGCAAAGACCTTGCAGACCAAGATCAACCGGATCGACAGGTTTCGCGGCAAGATCATCGATGGCAAAGGCGCGACCGAGCGGTGAAACAGCCCTTGAGCCAAGCGGAGGGTTGTCTGCGATGAAGACGGCGGCGCAACGCGCCGCGAACGCCAGCGTCACGCCCCCGCGCCCAATCTGACACAGGCCAATCTGACACAGGCCAATCTGACACAGGCCCGCCCAAGGTCTGTTCAGTTCGGCGCCTCATGCGGGTCGAAGCCTGCGATCACCACCTCTTGCGTGCGGCAATCATCGCACATCGTCAGCAGCCGTTTGCGCGCCGCGCCGTCTTCGCCTGAAAACATCCAGTGGCTGTCGAGCCGTTCCATCACCCGGCGGATGCTTGACCCGGTGCCGAAACCCTTGCCGCAGCGCGTGCAGCAAAACGGCTCTTCTTGCTTCAGGATGCGTTTTGGGGTGGCCCAGGCGGCGAAATCCATCTGTGCCTTGATGGCAATGGCGTCTTCGGGACAGGTCGCCGCACAGATCCCGCATTGCACACAGGCGCTTTCGGTAAAGCGCAGCATCGGCTTGTCGGGGTTGTCGCCCAGCGCGCCGGTGGGGCAGGCGCCGACGCAAGACAGGCACAGCGTGCAACTGTCGAGGTTGAGATGCACGGTCCCAAACGGCGCGCCCTGCGGCAGCTCGATCCGTTCGGCCGGGCGGGGGGCGGTGCGGTTCAGCTCCTCCATCGCCAGCGTCAGAAGCCCGCGCTTGTCCTCGGGGGGCAGAAAGCTTGACCGTGCGCCGCGTGCGGGTGCCGCAGGCTGCCATAGGGCTGCCTCCAGCGTGTCGGGGTCATCGGTCTGGATCAGGCCACAAGCCGTTTCGGGCAGGCCCGTCGCCGCACAGATCGCGGCCATCAGATCCAGCGTGTTGGCCAGCCCATCAAGCGGATGGGCCGTGCGGTCCTTGGCCAGCACACGCACGCCCCCCGCGCCCCAGGCAAGGGCTGCGGCCATGGTTTCAGGGCCGATCTGGCTGGGTTCGTTGATCTGGACCGGGATGACATGGGCGGGCAGACCCCGGCCAAAGCGCGCCGCGGCGTCAATCAGGGCTGCGCCATGGGCCTCGTCGTGGAACAAGATCACCGGGGCGCTGCGCCCGCCCGCCGCAAACCATGCCGACAGACCGCTGCGCAGGCGGGCGGCAAGGCTGCCCACCACCGGCAGCGCATAGGATGCAGCCCCCGTCGGACAGGCCGCCGCGCATTGGCCGCAGCCCGCGCAGATTGCGGGGTCGATCATCACGGTATCGCCCGCGGGCACGATCGCGCCCGTGGGGCACAGATCAAGGCACCGGGTGCAGCCTGTTTTCTTATTGCGCGAATGGGCGCAAAGGTCGGGGATGAAATCGATGTATTTGGGCTTGTCGAAAATCCCGACCATCTGGCCTGCCTCGGCCACCAGCGCGGCCACCGCCACAGGGTCGCGCGGATCGGCGCGCAGATATCCGGGGCGCGTATGGTGAAACAGCGCCGGCGCGCCGGTCAGATCCAACACCAGATCGCAGCGCGACACCGCACCATTGCGCGAAGGGCCGAAATCGAGCCGCGCGCGCGACGAGGGCGCGGGGGCGGCATAGGCATCGACGGTCAGCTCGAACGCCCCCATATGCCCCGTGGCGCGCGCGATGCGCCCTTGCAGCACGGGCCATGTGGTCTGGCGCGGGGGCGCCACATCGGCGCCCGGCACCAGCAGGACGGTCAGGTCCAGAACCCCTGACAATTGCCGCGCGGCATCCAGCGCGATCTCGTCGCGGCCCAGCACCAAGGCCACGCCCCGGCTTTCAAGGCTGACCGTTTCGAACGAAGAGCCCGCCGTTTCGGCGATGGCAAGCAGGGCGGCCATCTTGGGGGCGGCCTGTGCGCCCTCGGCCGACCAGCCCGCCGTTTCGCGGATATTGGCAAAGCGCAGCACGCCCGCAAAGCCCGCATCCTCGGCCACTTCGGCAAAAAGCGGCGCTTCTTGCGTGCAGGCCACCGTGATGGCGGCAAATTCGCCCAAGGCCTGCCGGAAATTGTCAAGCTGGGCGCGACACAACTGGCTGGCGGGCTTGCCCGTGGCGCCAAGGGTTTCGGGGGCAAGGCTCATGGTGCCTTCGCAGCTGCAGATCAGGCGGGTTTCACGGTGCACTGGCATGGGGCTTTCGTCTGGCGTTAGGCTGCACTATCTCAGGCGCGGTGTAATCCGATCCGTGCGGAATGGGTAGCGCTCTCGGGAGGGAAAACAAATGACGCATCAGATAGCCGATGATCTTGCCGGATCCAGGGTGCATCTGCCGCCCCCATTCTCGTTGCATCGCACGACCCGGCGCGACGTGCTGGCCGTGGCCGCAGAGCTTGCGCCGACCCATGGCGCGGGGACGCTGGTGTTGCACCAATCGCCCGGGCTTTTGGCCTTTGCCGTCGTGCTTGAGCCGGAACAACCCTTGGCCGAGGCACAGCTTGCCTTTCTTTTGGGCATGACCGCGCTGGGCGATGCGCTGGCTGCGCATTGCCCGCCCGAACGCCCCGTGCGGCTGATCTGGCCCGATCAGGTCACCTATGATGCCGCGCGCATCGGCGGGGGCCGCTTTGCCGTCGCGCCCGGCACGGCCGAGGATGGCGTGCCCGACTGGATGGTCTTTGCCGCTGATCTGATCGCCGACCGCGACCAGATCGACGAACCGGGAAAGTATCCCGGCTCCACCTCGCTGCACGAGGAAGCCTTTGACGCGGCCGAAGACATCGTGTCGACCTTCGCGTCCTATCTCATGCTGTATTTTGACCGCTGGGCGCATGACGGCTTTGCCGCCGTGTCGAACCGTTACCTGATGCGGATCGATCCGCCGCTGTTGCGGGGCGTGCGCCGCATTGACGGCGACCGGATGATCGAGATCAAGCCCGCGGGCGGCAGCCGCAGCTTTCCCCCCATCCGCGAGGCCTTGCTGGCCCAGACATGGCGCGACGATCTGGGACCCAAGCTGTGACACGGCTGCCGCGCACGATCCGGCTTGATCCGTCGGACAAGCATATCTTTGCGCCCGCCGCGGACCCTGGGGAATGGGCGGTTCCCGGCACGTTCCTGTTCTGGGACAGGCCCGCCGACAGCCTGTCGCGCAAGGAGGCCATTGCCTTTCGCTCGGGGTTTCTGGGGGTGGACAGCTTTGGTCATTCCACCCTTGTCGCGGTGCAAGATGCCCGCCCCGATGAACGCGCCGCCATGGTCGATCGGCTGGCAGCCCAGCTTGTCGTGCATCTGGGCGCACCGTCCATCGATATCGCGCGGCCCGCCGCCGAACAGGAGGTGGCGCTGGCCGAAAGCCTGTGTGCCGGACATGCGATTGGCACGCTGATCGCGCTTCATCGCAAACGCGGCGATGACGGCGATATCCGCGAACAGTTCCGCACGTTGCGCCCCCGCGATGAAACCGCCTTTTCCGCCACCCATCTGATGGGTCATGACAGGGCCTTTCAGTTCTTCGAGGAAGAGGTAGAGCTGGAGGATCACGTCGATCTGTTGCAATTGCGAGGTCAGGACTGATGCCGGAATTCTGGGTTGCCTCTGGCCATCACCTTGCCCGGCTGGATCGCGCCGGGCGGATGGTGGTGACCGATGAACTGCTGCTGGCGTGGCTGGCCCGCCCCGAGATCGTGCCCCCGCCCGAGGCCTGTGCCACCGAACGGGCGGTCCATGCCCGGCTGATGTCCCAGCCGCGCAGCCCCGTGCCGCCGCTGGAACTGGCCGCGATCAAGGATGCGGACGCGCGCGAAAACTGGCAATTCTTTCTGACCCTGCGCGACCGGCTCTTGCAGGCGGGCACCATCGAGGATGGCTATGCCGCCATCATGCGCGAGGGGCTGCGCCTGCCGGTCGTGTTCCTGGCGCAGCTGGTGCAGCTGATCTTGCGCAATGCACTGGACGGGTGCGACGATCCGCAGGTGCTGCGCGCCGCCGAATGCCTGTTTCGCCCCCAGCGCGCCCATGTCAAGGACGGCGTCGTGTTGCTGGCTGATGAGGAACTGGTCGCCCTCTATGAGGCCGACATGCACGCCTCGCCCCTGATGGCGATGTTTTCCGGCGGCATGGACAGCCTTGATGTTCTTGGGGGGGGCAATGAATGGACCTATTGGTCGCGGTCCGATGCCCATACGATGATCTTCAATTTTGGCGGCGACCCCGAAGCCCGGCGCGGCATGGCACAGGCGCTCGCGGCCTTTATCCGCCACATGACCGGGGCCAGGGTCACGGTCACCCCCCACACGAGGGTCGAAGATGTCGACCTGCGCTGGTATGTCGGGCTTGATCCCAACGGCACGGCCATCGGCAATGCGCTGTGGCGCGGACAGCCGGTTCCCGCTACGCTGATCGGTGTGTTCCGGCTGGACTTTGCCGATGCCGCCGCCGTGCGGCCCGATCTGGCCGGGCAACCCGTGTGGTTGTTGCTGGGCCTTGGGGCGGACGGGGCGGTGCGGATCAAGCCGCAGAACCTGTTGGCGGGGCTGCCGCTGGCGTCACCGGATTTGCACTGAAAGGGACGACCCATGCCCAAAGAAATCTTGCGCTTGGGTGTTCTGGCCCAGCTTCGCCCCCCCGTCACGCGTTGGAGCACCGGCGAATTGCGGGCGCTGATGGTGTTGCCCTCCGAGCCCGCGACGCCGCCGGGCACGCGCCTGTCCGACGAGGCCGGGATCGAAACATGGTATCTGGGCGGGCGCGATCTGGTGCTGTGGTCGGGCGATGCCAGCCATCATCGCGACAATCTGACGTCGGGGCGGCCGTCGGTCTGGGTGGCGTTGCGCGGCACTCACCCCTCGCACGCCGAGGTGGTTGCCGTGACCGCCGACCCCTATGAGGGCGAAGGGCTGGCATCTGACCCGGACCTGATCGTGGACGCCGTGCCGATGCCCGATGCGATTGCCCGCGCCGTGGCGGCCTTTGCGGATGCCCATTTCTTTGAGATGCCCTTCAAGAAGCGCCAGCGCCAGCCGGCGGATCCCAATGCGATGACATCGCGCGCGCCGCGCATCTTGCAGCATTCGGACAAATGGGAAACCCGCAAGGGCCGGGGGCCGGAGGGATGACCGACGACACCCCCGAGGGGTTTCTGGGCCGTTGGTCGCGCACCAAACGCGCGGCCGCGCAATCCGTCCCCGATCCCGAGATCGCGCCGCCCCCCCCGCAAGAAAGCCAGCCTGATCTTGTGCCGGCGCCCCAGCCCGAGCCGCTGAGCCAGGAGGAACTGGATGCGCTGCCCCGGATCGAGGATCTGATCGAAGGCAGCGACATCCGCGCCTTTTTGCGGGCGGGCGTGCCGCGTCAGCTGCGCAATGCCGCAATGCGCCGGATGTGGATGCTGACGCCAGCCATTCGCGATTACAGCGATCCGGCGGTGGATTACGCATGGGATTGGAACACGCCGGGCGGCGTGCCGGGCGATGGTGTCGGGCCGTCACCCGAAAAAGCCGCCAAGATGTTCCAAGATATCCTCAAGCCGCGCCATGAAACGCCGGCCGCGACCGATCAGCCGCCATCCGATGCCGCGCTCACGGCAGAGCAAGCCCCCGCCGATACGCCGCCAGCCGATGCACCCGATGAGGTTGCCGTTGCGGTGCCGGACAAGGCTCAGATCGCCTCTGATGACCCGGCCCCCATGACCGAAGCGCCGCCACGCCGCCGCCATGGTTCGGCGCTTCCGGGTTAGGTCAATGAAATAATTATATATTGTTGTCTTTTTTTGCGGGCCGCCGCGCCCAAGACATGGCGCCGCCACCGAAAATGCTGCAGGGAAAGGACAGATTTCTCTTGCTTCGGCCGCCCATTTCAGGTGCAATCAATGTTGAGGCATGCGGCTGTATACACCAGCAGCATGAAGGGAGATTTTGCGAGCCATGTCTGCCAGCCAGCCGGTAAACCGGCGCGCCACAGATGCCGAAAATTCGGCACGAAGCGAGATGTATCGCTTTGTGGCCGCACTGCTTTCCACGGCACCCAATCAGGAACTGATCGACGGCATCGCCGTTCTGACAGGCGATCAGACCCCGCTTGGCCATGCCATTACGGCGCTGTCTGATTCGGCCCGCACCGCTGTGGCGAGTGCTGTCGAACGTGAGTTTTTCGATCTGTTCATCGGCGTTGGCCGGGGCGAGTTGCTTCCCTATGCCAGCTTCTATCAGACAGGTTTTCTCAATGAGCGGCCCTTGGCCGAATTGCGTGGCGATCTGGCCCGCATCGGGGTTGCCCGCGTCGAAGGTCGCCACGAGCCCGAAGATCACATCGCCCTTTTGCTTGAGGTCATGGCCGATCTGGCAGCGGGCGTGCTGGATGTGGACGCCGCCGTAGAGGCCGATTTCTTTGCGCGCCACATCGCGCCTTGGGCCGCACAGTTTTTTGACGATCTCGCGATTGCGCCCAGCGCATCTTTCTATCGGCCGGTCGCTGAAATCGGCCGGTTGCTTGTAGACATCGAAGCGCGGGCATTCTCGCTTGCGGCTTAGGGAATTGAATGCGGTTTGGGCATCTCGGGGCCCGGTCCGCAGCAAGAAAGGGGAACGACATGACTAAGGAAAAATCGACACCGATCAGTCGCCGTGCATTTCTTGGCACAGCATCTGTCGGCGCAGCGGCAAGCGTTGCCCTTGGTTCGGGAAGCGCAACGCCCGCCTTTGCACAACAGACAGGCGACGACCGCACCCGTGCCCGCTATCAGGCAACCGAACATGTCGAAACCTATTACCGGACCAACCGTTATTATCCTCGGGGGACCAACTGATGCTCGTAAAGCGCAGAAATGGTGATACCGCGTCGACCGGACGCTTGTCACAAATGGCGGCAGCCGTATCGGCCCGCCCCCTTGACCGCCGCAGCTTTCTGCGCGCGTCAGGTCTGACTGTCGGCGGCCTTGCCGCACTGGGCACGCTGGGCGCGGGCATGACGCGCCGGGTCGAAGCCGCGGGCTTTACCGACATGTCGCAGCCCATCGAGATCCGCACCAACATCTGCACCCATTGTTCGGTGGGCTGCACGGTCAAGGCCGAGGTTCAGAATGGCGTCTGGGTCGGTCAGGAACCCGCCTATGGCAGCCCGATCAACCGTGGCACGCATTGCGCCAAGGGCGCATCGGTGCGGGAACTGGTGCATGGGGATCGCCGGATCAAATACCCGATGAAGAAAGTCGGCGGGCAGTGGCAGCGCATCAGCTGGGATCAGGCCCTGACCGAAATCACCGACAAGATGACCGAGATCCGTGGCCGGTCTGGCGCGGATTCCGTGTATCTGCTGGGATCGGCCAAATTCTCGAACGAAGGTGCTTACCTGTTCCGCAAATTCGCGGCCTTCTGGGGCACCAACAACGTCGACCATCAGGCGCGCATCTGTCACTCGACCACCGTGGCGGGCGTGGCCAACACCTGGGGTTATGGCGCACAGACCAACAGCTACAACGACATCCGCAACGCCAAGACCGTGATCTTCATGGGCTCGAACGCCGCCGAGGCGCATCCGGTCTCGTTGCAGCATATCCTTGAGGGCAAGGAAACCCAGCGCGCGAATGTCATCGTTTTCGATCCGCGCTTCACCCGCACGGCGGCGCATGCCACCGAATATGTGCGCTTCCGCCCGGGCACCGACATTGCGGTGATCTACGGGATGCTGTGGCACATCTTCGAGAACGGCTGGGAAGACAAGGACTACATCGCCCAGCGCGTCTGGGGCATGGACCAGATCCGCGAAGCCGTGAAAGCCTATCCGCCCGAAGTGGTCGAACAGATCTCGGGCGTCGATGGTGACACGCTGCGCCGCACGGCCGAGAAATTTGCCAAGGAACGCCCCTCGACCTTTATCTGGTGCATGGGCGGCACGCAGCACACCGTCGGCACCGCCAATGTGCGGATGTACAACATCTTGCTGTTGGCCACCGGCAACGTGGGCAGCGAAGGCACCGGTGCCAACATCTTCCGCGGCCATTGCAACGTGCAGGGCGCGACGGATTTCGGTCTCGATGTGGGCAACCTGCCGCTTTACTATGGTCTGGGTGCCGGCGCATGGAAGCACTGGGCGCGCGTCTGGGAAGTGCCCTATGATTACTTCGCAGGCCGCTTCGATGCCGTTCCTGCCAAAGGTGGCCGCGACGCGCGCACGCCCGAGCAGAACATGGAAGTGCCCGGCATCACCTCGACCCGTTGGTTCGATGCCGTGACGCTCGACGCCGAGGAAGTCGACCAGCAAGACAACATCAAGGCGATGCTTGTGTTCGGCCATGGCGGCAACACCGTGCCTCGGATGCAAGACGCCCAGCGCGGCATGGATGCGCTGGATCTGCTGGTGGTGGCTGACCCACACCCGACGACGTTTGCGGCGCTGCATTCGCGCACCGACAACACCTATCTGTTGCCGATCTGCACGCAATTCGAATGCTCAGGGTCGCGCACCGCATCCAACCGTTCGGTCCAGTGGGGCGAAAAGATCGTTGAGCCGATCTTTGAATCCGATAGCGACTATGCGGTCATCTATGCCTTGGCAGAGCGCCTTGGCTTTGCCGATCAGATGTTCAAGAACTACGAGATGGTGCAGGGCAAGTTCGGCATGGAACCCACGCCCGAATCCGTCCTGCGCGAGATCAATCGCGGCGGCTGGTCCACCGGCTACACCGGTCAGTCGCCCGAGCGGCTCAAGGCGCATATGGCCAATCAGGCGCATTTCGACCTGATCACGCTCCGCGCCAAGCCCGAAGCGCCCGAAGAGATCAAGGGGGATTACTACGGTCTGCCCTGGCCCTGCTGGGGCACGCCCGAGTTGCGCCACCCTGGCACGCATATCCTCTATAACCCGCATCTGCACCCGATGGAGGGCGGCGGTGCGTTCCGTCCCCGCTTTGGTCTGGACCGCGACGGCGAGACCCTTCTGGCCGAAGGCAGCTGGCCGGTGGGATCGGAAATCGAGGGTGGCTATCCGCAGTTCACCTATGCGGTGCTTCAGCAGCTTGGCTGGGATGTCGACCTGACCCCCCAGGAGCTGGCCACCATCCAGCGCATCGGCGGCAATGACCCCGAAGCGATGGGCAATGTGTCGTGGTCCATCGACCTGTCGGGCGGCATCCAGCGTGTGGCGCTCAAGCATGGTTGCGTGCCCTTCGGCAACGGCAAGGCTCGCGCGGTTGCGTGGAACCTGCCCGACCCGATCCCTGTCCACCGCGAGCCGATCTATTCGTCCCGTCCGGATCTGGTTGCACAGTATCCGACGCGCGAAAATGGTCGTCAGCAGCGGATGCCGAACATCGGCCAAACGATCCAGTCGGCGAATGTCGAGAACAAGGTGGCCGAACAGTTCCCGATCATCCTGACCTCGGGCCGTCTGGTCGAATACGAGGGCGGCGGCGACGAAACCCGGTCGAACCCATGGCTGGCCGAATTGCAGCAAGACATGTTCGTCGAGATCAACCCCGCCGATGCCACAGCGCGCGGCATCGTGGATGGCGGATGGGTCTGGGTGACCGGGCCCGAAGGCGGATCGAAGGCGCGGATGAAGGCGCTGGTGACCGAACGTGTGGGTGCGGGGGTGGCCTTCATGCCCTTCCACTTCGCGGGCTGGTTCCAGGGCGTCGACCAGCGGGGCAACTACCCTGCGGGCACCGACCCGATCGTTCTGGGCGAATCCGTCAACGTTATCACAACCTATGGCTATGACCCCGTGACGGGTATGCATGAGGGCAAAGTCACCCTCTGTCAGATCGCTGCGGCGTAAGGGAGGACATCACGAATGGCACGCATGAAGTTCCTGTGTGACGCCGACCGCTGCATCGAATGCAACGCCTGCGTCACCGCTTGCAAAAACGAGCACGAAGTTCCGTGGGGTATCAACCGCCGCCGGGTCGTCACCATCAATGATGGTCTTCCGGGCGAACGGTCGGTCTCGATGGCCTGCATGCATTGCACCGATGCGCCCTGCGCGGCGGTGTGCCCGGTCAGCTGCTTTTATACCACCGATGACGGCGTTGTTCTGCACAACAAGGACACCTGCATCGGCTGCGGCTACTGCGCCTATGCCTGTCCCTTTGGGGCACCCCAGTATCCGCAGACCGCCAACTTTGGCACCCGCGGCAAGATGGACAAATGCACCTATTGCTCGGGCGGCCCCGAGCCGGACATGAGCCAAGCGGAATATGTCAAATACGGATCCAACCGTCTGGCCGAAGGCAAGCTGCCGCTCTGCGCCGAGATGTGTTCGACCAAATCGCTCCTGGCGGGCGATGGCGACATCATCGCGGAAATCTACCGTGAGCGCGTGATCACGCGTGGTTACGGCTCTGGTGCATGGGGCTGGCGGACGGCCTATGGCGAAACCGTGACGGTGTGAGGCAAACAATGATGGCAAATCCAATCTCTCGCCTGATCATGACGCTGGGCCTTGTGCTTGGCGTGATGCTTGCCGCACCCGCGGCGCAGGCACAGGTCAACCCGACCCAGCAATCCGTGAACGAGGGGGCGCTACTTGAGGCGCTTGGTTCGGGCGGCAATGTCGCCGGTCGCATCACGATCCCCGATGAAAGCGCGGGCTACCTGATCAAGCCCGACAACAAGCTTTGGGCGGCGCTTCAGGGCGACACGCTGCATCAGATTTCGATCTGGGCCGTGATCGGAATGGTGGCGCTTTTGACCTTGTTCTATGTCCTGCGGGGCAAGATCCGGGTCGATGGCGGGCTGTCGGGCCGCAAGATCTTGCGGTTCAACACGATCGAGCGCTTCGCGCATTGGACGCTGGCGTCGACCTTCATCATCCTTGCGCTGTCGGGTCTCAACCTGATCATCGGCAAGACCGTCATCTTGCCGCTGCTCGGTGAAGCTGCCTTTGGCACGCTCAGCGCATGGGGCAAGATCGCGCACAACTATCTTGCGTGGCCCTTCATGGTGGCGCTTGTGATGGTGCTTTTGCTGTGGGTCGTTCACAACATTCCCAACCGGCTTGATCTGGAATGGCTCAAGCAAGGTGGTGGTCTGGTCAAAAAGGGTGTCCACCCCCCGGCCAAAAAGTTCAACGCCGGCCAAAAGATCATCTTCTGGGCGGTCATCGCGGGTGGTGCCGCGCTGTCTTATACCGGTGTGATGCTGTTGTTCCCGGCCGAAGCCGGCACGCCCGCCGACTGGCAGTTCTTCCAGACGATCCATGCCCTGACCGCCGCTGTCCTGTCGGCGATCATCATCGCCCACATCTACATCGGCTCGGTCGGTATGGAAGGCGCGTTCGATGCCATGGGTACGGGCGAGGTCGACGAAAACTGGGCCAAGGAACACCACTCCCTCTGGGTCGAGGAAGTAAAGGGCTCCAAGGCATCCAAAGGCCGCACCCAACCCGCCGAGTGATATCGGTCTGAAAAAACCCGGTCGGCCCTGCGTATAGAACCTGCGCCGGGCCGATCTTCGTCA
This sequence comes from uncultured Roseicyclus sp., assembly GCF_937892565.1. Taxonomy (GTDB): domain Bacteria; phylum Pseudomonadota; class Alphaproteobacteria; order Rhodobacterales; family Rhodobacteraceae; genus Roseicyclus. The sequence continues at coordinate 21,287 of NZ_CALAHQ010000035.1, forward strand.
CAGAGGTAAGGACGACAGGTGCCCGATATTGGCGACATAAGGGTTCGCGATGCCCTGCAGGGGCTGAACCTGCCGGATGGCGCGCCGCTTTTGGCCTCGGATCGGCTCTCTGGCCTGCGCATCGATGGCCAGCGTGTGAACCTGTCGATCACCATCACGCCCGACGAAGCCCCCGCCTTTGCCGCATTGCGCGACGAGGTCGAGACCCGCCTGCGGCGCCTGCCCGGTGTGACCAGCGCCTTTGTGGTTCTGACCAGCCAAACGCCTGCTGCCAGACCTGCTGCCCCCCCCGATCTGTCTGCGCCCAAGCCCAAGACCGAAAAGCCCGACCCACTGGCAAGCGTTGGCCATGTGATCGCGGTCGCTTCGGGCAAGGGCGGGGTGGGCAAATCCACCACCACCGTCAATCTTGCACTGGCGCTGCGCGCTCAGCGGCTGTCGGTCGGTGTTCTGGACGCCGATATCTACGGCCCATCGCTGCCGACCCTGTTGGGTTTGCACGGCAAGCCCCAAGCCATCGGTCGCAAGCTCAAGCCGATGCAGGCCTATGGCCTCAAGGCGATGTCGATGGGGCTGTTGGTCGATGCTGAAACCGCGATGGTCTGGCGCGGGCCGATGGTCATGTCGGCGATCACGCAGATGATGGCCGATGTCGAATGGGGCGCGCTCGACGTGCTTTTGGTCGACATGCCGCCCGGCACGGGGGATGCGCAACTGGCGCTGGCCCAAGGCACGCGGCTGTCGGGTGCGGTGATCGTCTCCACCCCGCAGGATCTGTCGCTGATCGATGCCCGGCGTGGCATTTCCATGTTCCGAAAGGTCGACGTGCCGATCCTTGGCATCATCGAGAACATGTCGCATTTTGTCTGCCCCGATTGTGGTGGGGCGCATGCCATCTTTGGCCAAGGCGGCGCAGCGGCCGAAGCCGCGCGGCTGTCTGTGCCGTTTCTTGGGGCCATCCCGCTGACCATGGATTTGCGCGCCGCCTCTGATGCGGGCCAACCCATCACCGCCCGCGATCCCGACGGACCGTTGGGCCAAATCTATCAACAGATCGCCCGTGCCGTCTTGGCCGGGTTGGAACCCCGACAGCGGTTGGCACAGCCCAGCCGCCCCTGACAGGAGACCCTAGCATGAAAGCCTTTCTCGCCTCTGTGATCTTTGCCGTCGTTCTTGCGGCTGGCGCTGCCTTTGTCTTGAATGACAATTTCCAGACCTCCGTGTCTTCGGCCTTTGCCACCGAAGGCGCGCGGGTGGATCAGCCCGGCACGAACCTGATCAGCTACTGATCCTTGGCTTCACCCGATCCGTGCCCATGGGTTTTACCCTGCTGCGTGGTGCTGCGCTGGTCCTTGCGCTGTTTCTGGCCGGGCCTGCGGTGGCACAGGATCTGTCGGGCCATGCCGGGCCGGTCAGTGCCATGGCTGCCACACAAGACGCGCTGTTGTCAGGCGGCTTTGATGGCCGCGTGATCTTGTGGGGGGCGGATGCGCAAAGCGCGCGCCGTGTCTTGCGGTTTCACGATGGCAATGTCACGGCGGTGGCGATCTTGTCGGATGGCCGCTTTGTGACCGGCGGGCAGGATGGCCGCGTTGCCGTATGGGCAGACACCGATCAGCAACCGGCGCTGGTGACAGCCCATGGGGTGTCGCCGGTTTCGGCGCTGGCGGTTGCGTCCGATGATGGGCGCATTGCGGTCGGGTTCTGGGATGGGCGGGTGGCGATCCTTGACCCCGATCAGGGCGAAATCGCCGCGACACAGGCCCATGCTGGTCGGGTCTCGGGGCTTGCGTTTCTGACCACGGGCGATCTTGTCAGCGTGGGCGCCGACCTTCGCTTTACGCGCTGGGATCGGGGGCTTGCGCCACAGGCGCGCGCGGGCCTGCCCGATCTGCCCAATGGTCTTGCGCGGGCGGGTGATCGCTTGGCGGTCATCTTTGCCGAAGGCTCGCTGCGGCTGTTTTCGGCCGATGGTGCGCTTTTGCCCGAACGGTTCCTGAGCGATCGGCCCCTGATCGCAATCGCCGCGACCCCCGCGATCGTGGCCGCCGCCGCCGTCGATGGGGCCATCTGGATGCTGGCAGCCGACAGCTTGCAATTTCGTGCCGGTATTCCCGCCGATACCGGGCCCGTCTGGGCGCTGGCGCTGAGTGGGGACACGCTGTTTGCGGGCGCGGCAACGGGTGCGATCCGCCGCTATGCGACCGCTGACGGCACGCTGATCGGCGGCGGGCTGACCGCGGCCGTCGACACCTTTCATGACGGCAGCCGCGGGGCGGATGTCTATCGCGCCTGCGCCATTTGCCATTCGCTGGCACCGGGGGACCATTCCCGCGCGGGGCCAAGCCTGCATGGGATTTTCGACCGCCCCATCGCCTCGGTCGCGGGCTATGCCTTTTCGCCCGCGCTTGGCGATCTTGACATTGTCTGGACCCCGCGCACCGTGGCCGAGCTGTTCGAATTTGGCCCCGATGCCTACACGCCCGGATCGCGCATGCCCGATCAGCGCGTGGCCGATCCGGCCGACAGGCAGGCGCTGGTCGAGTTTCTGGAGCGCGCCAGCCGGTGATCGGCACTGGCCCCGCCCGCTGCATGCGCTATAGCTGAACGACCCCAGTAAAGGAGCATCCATGCTGCCCCAGTTGCCCCTTTTGCCCGATCCAACCGCCACGCGGCTGACGCGCGCGCTCAGCGGTCATGATCATACCGGCGCCGAGGTCACGCTGTCGGTGGTCGAAGAACGGCCGCTGACCATCTATCTCAACAGTCAGGAAATCGTCACCGCCATGACCATCGGGGATTACCCCGAATATCTGGCGCTGGGGTTCTTGCGCAACCAGGGCATGCTGCGCGACGATGATACCGTGACCGGTATCGACTATGACGAAGAGATCGAAACCGTCGTGGTCCGCACCGACCGTCAGACCAGCTATGAGGACAAGCTCCGGAAAAAGACCCGCACCTCGGGCTGTGCCGTGGGTACGGTCTTTGGCGACATGATGGAGGGGCTGGAGGGCGTGACGCTGCCGCCCGCGCCCCTGCGCACCAGTTGGCTTTACGCGCTGGCGCGCCAGATCAACACGCTGCCGTCGCTGTATCTCAGCGCGGGCGCGATCCATGGCACGGTGCTGTGTCAGGGCGATCAGGTCTTGGTCTACATGGAGGATGTCGGCCGCCACAACGCGGTGGACAAGATCGCGGGCTTCATGCGCCACCATGATGTGCCTGCGGGCGACAAGATCCTTTATACCACGGGCCGTCTGACATCGGAAATGGTGATCAAGACGGCGATGATGGGCATTCCCATCCTTGCCTCGCGCTCGGGCTTTACCGCCTGGGGGGTCGAGATCGCCCGCCAGCTTGGCCTGACGCTGATCGGGCGGATGCGCGGGCAGCGGTTTGTCTGCCTGTCGGGCGAAAGCCGCCTGATCCGCGACGCCGATCTGTCGGCCGTGCCCGACGAGGATCGCCGCAACCGCCGCAAGGGCGCGGAGGATGACGCATGAGCGCGCCCCCGGGGGTGATCCTTGCGGGCGGGCGCGCCACACGGATGGGCGGCGGCGACAAGGGATTGCGGATGGTGGGCGGTCGGCGGCTGATCGATCATGTGATCGACCGGCTTGCACCCCAATGCGGCGGGCTGGCGATCAATGCCAATGGCGATCCCGCACGGTTGGCCGGGTTTGGTCTGCCGGTTCTGCCCGACAGCCTGGCCGATCACCCGGGGCCCTTGGCCGGTGTGCTGGCGGGTCTTGATTGGGCGGCAGCCCTTGGCGCCACGGCCATCGTCACCGCCGCCGCCGACACGCCGTTCTTTCCGACCGATCTGGTGGCGCGGCTGCGGGCCGGGGCCGGCCCGTCGGGTCTGTGTCTGGCGGCCAGCCCGGACGAGACGGGCCGCGTGCAGCGCCACCCGACCTTTGGCCTTTGGCCCGTGGCCTTGCGCGATGATCTGCGCGCGGCCTTGGTGGGGGGCTTGCGCAAGATCGTGATCTGGACCGATGCCCATGGCGCAGGGCAGGCGGTCTTTGACAGCGCGCCCTTTGATCCCTTCTTCAACGTCAACACGCCCGAGGATATCCTGACCGCTGAAGCGCTGATGAGGGCGGCATGAGGGTCTACGGCGTCACCGGCTGGAAAAACACGGGCAAGACCACCTTGACCGAACGGCTTGTGGCCGAATTGGTGGGCCAGGGGCTGCGCATTTCGACCGTCAAGCACGCCCATCACGCGACCGAGATCGACCACCCCGGCCGCGACAGCTATCGCCACCGCGCGGCGGGCGCGGGGCAGGTCATCGTCGCCTCACCGCTGCGCTGGGCCTTGATGACCGAATTGCGCGGCGCGCCGGAGCCGCCCCTGGCCGAATTGCTGGCACGATTTGATCCTTGCGACCTGATCTTGATCGAAGGGTATAAATCCGCGCCGCACCCCAAGATCGAAACCCATCGTCAGGCTTCGGGACGTGAACTTTTGGCAATGTCGAACCCGACGATCCGCGCCATCGCCAGCGATGGCCCGCTCGAGACCCGCCTGCCGCGGTTCGATCTGGACGATGTCACGGGGATCGCGGCCTTTATCCGGGCCGAGGTGGGGCTATGACCACGCCTTTGACCCCGCCGCGCCTGCGCAATGATTGTTTCGCCATGCCGCAGGGGGTGGAATGGGTGCCGGTGGACAAGGCGCTCGCGCTGTTGCGCGCGCGGCTTCATGCCGTGACCGGGACCGAGGCACTTTCCGTCGCGCATGCCCATGGGCGGGTGTTGGCCGCCCCCGCCGTGGCGCGGCGGTCGAACCCACCCCGGCCCAATTCGGCGGTCGATGGCTATGGGTTCGCCCATGCCGCCACGGGGGATGGCGTGCAGCGTTTGCCGCTTTTGCCCGGTCGCGCCGCGGCTGGTCAGCCGTTCGAGGGTGCGGTGCCGCCGGGCGCGGCGCTGCGTATCCTGACCGGCGCGATCTTGCCCCAAGGGGTGGATACCGTCGTGCTGGAGGAAGATTGCGCCACCGATGGGCAGATCGTGGCCTTTGACGGCCCGGTCAAGCGGGCGATCAACACGCGTCAGGCGGGCGAAGATGTGACCGAGGGTGCCCCCATTCTGCCCGCGGGGCGGGTGCTGACGCCCGCCGATCTGGCGCTGTTGTCGGCGGTGGGGCTGGGCCATGTGCAGGCCCACCGCCGGCTGCGCGTGGCGGTTTTGTCAACGGGGGATGAATTGCTGGCCGATCCGGCCGGGCAAGCCGCACCCCACCAGATCTTTGATGCCAACCGCCCGATGCTGTTGGCCCTGCTGGCGGGCTGGGGGTTTGATGCGGTCGATCTGGGTCATGCGCCCGATGACGCGGACCAGATCGCGGCCCGGCTGGATCAGGGGGCCCAATCGGCTGACGCCGTCTTGACATCGGGGGGGGCCTCGGCGGGGGATGAGGATCATGTTTCGCGGCTGTTGCGGGCGCGCGGAACGCTGTCGAGCTGGCGGATTGCGGTGAAACCGGGCCGCCCCCTGGCCTTGGCGCTGTGGGGTGGGGTGCCGGTCTTCGGTCTGCCCGGAAACCCGGTGGCAGCACTGGTGTGCGCGCTGGTCTTTGCCCGCCCCGCGCTGTCGCTTTTGTCCGGCGCGGGCTGGTCAGAGCCGCAGGGCTTTGTCGTGCCTGCCGCCTTTTCCAAACGCAAGAAAGCCGGGCGGCGGGAATATCTGCGCGCGCGCCTGACCGACAGCGGACAGGCCGAGGTATTCGCCTCTGAGGGATCGGGCCGGATATCGGGGCTGAGCTGGGCCAGCGGGCTAGTGGAATTGCCCGATGCCGCCTGCACCATCGCGCCGGGCGATCTTGTGCGCTACCTGCCCTATGCGTCGTTCGGGGTCAGGTCCGGCGGATGAGATAGGCGCGCGCGCCATCGCCTGCATCTTCGATGCCCAACAGCTCATGCCCGCTTTCGGCGCAGAAATGCGGCACATCGACGATTGCCGCCGGATCGCTGGCCAAAAGGCGCAGCACCTGCCCCGGTTGCATGGATTTCAGCCGCTTGCGCGCCTTGAGCACGGGCAGGGGACACAACAGGCCCAAGGTATCCAGCGTTGCGTCGTTGGTCATGCCCTGCCCCCAAGAATTCCGTGTGTCAGCCCGGAGGTTAGTGCCTGTAGCGCCATCCGCAAGGCCCCGCGTCGCAACGTAGGCGCCGCGCCGGGGATGGTCCGGGGGCCAAAGCATGGACGCGGCGGGAAAGCCCGCCTTTCGGAAAGATCCCGATTGCGGCTTGGCAAGCGACACAACTCCGGCGCATCTTCGCGCCGCGGCGGGTCGCGACCATGCCCGCGCCATCACGACGGGGGTCAAGGGAGCGGAAAACCATGGCGGATGTCGCCCATCTGGGTCATGTGGAGATCTACACGGATCGTTTCGAGGACAGCCTCGATTTTTTCACCCGGATTTTCGGGCTGAAACTGTCTTTGGTCCAAGGCAACAGTGCATGGCTCAGGGCGTGGGATGATTACGAGTTTCATTCGCTCAAGCTGACGCGCCATCACACGACCGGGGTGGGCCATATCGGCTACCGCGCGCAAAGCCCCGAGGCGCTGGAGCGCCGGGTCGCGGCCATCACGGCGGCGGGCTACAAGACGCATGGCTGGGTCGATGACGACCCCGGCCATGGCCGCGCCTTTCGCTTCGAGGATCCGTTCGGCCATGTTTTCGAGCTGTATTTCGACACGCGCCGCGCCGAACCCGATGCTGGCGACCGCCCGGCGCTCAAGAACATGGCGTCGAAGTTCACCGGTCAGGGGGCCAGCCCGCGCAGGATCGACCACCTGAACCTGTTGGCCACCGATGTGGCCGAGTTCCGCCGGTTCATGGAAACCTGTCTGGGCAGCCGCGTGACCGAGATGATCGCGCTCGACAATGGCCGCGTGGGCGGTTGCTGGTTTACCGTGAACAACAAGACCTATGATCTGGCCTGCACCGAGGAACATGGCCGCGGCGACGGGCGTCTGCACCATGTCACCTATGCCACCGATCAGCGCGAGGATATCCTGCGCGCCGCCGACATCTTTCTGGAAAACGGCGTGCATATCGAAACCGGCCCGCACAAGCATGCGATTCAGGGCACGTTTTTCCTGTATGTCTGGGAACCTGCCGGCAACCGGATCGAATTGGCGAATGCCGGCGCGCGGCTGATCCTGGCGCCCGACCATGCCCCCGTGGTCTGGACCGAGACCGAGCGCAAAAAGGGTCAGGCATGGGGCCTGAAAACCATCGAGACCTTTCACACCCATGGCACACCCCCGGTGGGGCCGGATTGACGCTTTCGCGCGCGGGCGGGCGATGCCCGGCATCGCGCGCCACAAACCATGGCAGGCATGCATGACAGTTTCAGATTTCCTGCGGGCCCTGTTTGATCGCGCCGTTGCCGTGGCCGATCCGATGCAAAGCCTTGCGGCGGCCTTGCCGCCCCGGCCGTCGGGTCGCATTGTGGTGGTCGGCGCGGGCAAGGCCAGCGCGCGCATGGCCGAAGCGGTCGAGGCGGCATGGGGCCCCTGCGACGGGTTGGTGATCACGCGTTATGGGTACGCGCGCCCCTGCAAGGGCATCGAGATCGTCGAGGCCGCGCACCCCGTTCCCGACGCGGCGGGCGTGGCCGCGACGCGCCGCATGCTTGATCTGGTGGCGGGCTGTGGCGCGGGGGATTTCATCCTTGCGCTGATCTCGGGCGGGGGGTCTGCGCTGTTGTGCGCCCCGGCGGGTGACATCACATTGGCCGAGAAACAGGCGCTGACCCAGGCCTTGCTGGCCTCGGGGGCGCCCATCGGTGTAATGAACGCGATCCGCAAGGAAATATCGGCCGTCAAGGGCGGGCGTCTGGCGGCGGCGGCCTATCCGGCGCGGATGCTGGCGCTGATGATCTCCGATGTGCCGGGCGATGATCCGGGCGATATCGCCTCGGGGCCGACGGTGGGCCATCGCGGCGATGCGGCACGCGCGCTTGCGTCGCTTGCGGCCTGGGGCGTTGAGCCGCCACCCTCGATCACGGCTTATCTGGCGGCGGGCGGCGACCCGGTTCTACCCGATGATCCGCGATTGTCGCGGGTCGAAAACGTGATCTATGCCGCGCCCGCGCAATCGCTGGCCGCCGCAGCCGATCTGGCGCGTGCGCATGGCTACCCGGTCGAGATTCTGGGCGATGCGATCGAGGGCGAAGCGCGCGAGGTGGCCGCCCGGCACGCAGCCCTTGCCCTTGCGGCCAAGGGCCCGCGCCTGATCCTGTCGGGGGGTGAGCTGACCGTGACCCGCAGGGGGAATGGTGTGGGCGGGCCCAATGCCGAATATGCCTTGGCGCTGGCCTTGGCGCTGAACGGCGCGCCGGGCATCCATGCCATCGCCTGTGACACCGATGGTGTGGATGGTGCGGCCGAGGTGGCGGGCGCGGTGATCGGCCCTGATACGCTGAGCCGTGCCAAAGCCGCTGGCATCGACGCGGCCGATGCGCTGGCGTGCAACGATGCCCATACATTCTTTTTCACGATTGATCGTCAGGTCGTGACCGGCCCGACACTGACCAATGTGAATGATTTCCGCGCCATTCTGATCGAAGGGTAAGCCCATGTTGCACCATATCGTCTTGATGGAACCCGACGGCCCGCAAGGCTTGGCCCGGATCGGCGCCGCCATGCCGATCCTTGCCGCTGTCTGTGCGGCGCTTCCGGGGGCGTCGGGTTTCGCCCATGGCCCCAACCGCGATTTCGAGGGCAAATCGGCCCGCTTTGCCTATGGCTTTTCGGTTTGCTTCACCGACCGCGCCGCGCATCTGGCCTATGAGGCCCATCCCGACCATATCCGTGCGGGTGCCATGCTGGTGGCGGCCTGCAAGGGCGGCCATGACGGGATTTTCGTCGCCGATCTGGAGGTCTGATCTGGCCAGCCTCACGCTTTGCGTTCATCTTTCGCGCAAAGCGCTGGGCAAAGGATCGGGCCGACATGGGCAAGACACATATCTTCTTCGTTGCCGATGGAGAGCGGCTCGAGGTGCAATCCTGGATCTTGGCGGCAAGCCTTGCCCATGCCCATGCGGGGCAGGCCGATGTCCATCTTTACGCCTATGCAAGCCCGGAATGGCTGCCTCGGATCGGCCCGGTAACGCGCGCGGTCTATCGCGCGGCACGCGTCGAACTGCGCCCGCTGCCCGCGCCAGCAGCTTGGGCGAAACCCTATCCGCATGGCAACAAGATCGTGGCCGCAACCGATTGGCGCGGGCCGGGGCGGTCGATCTTTCTGGATACGGATATGGTTTGCCTCAAGCCGCTGACGGATCTGGCTGCCCTGTCCGACAGCCATGTGGCAGCCGCCCCCGAAGGCCGCCCCACATGGGGTCCCGAAGACCGCTGGGCGCGGGCTTATGCGCATTTCGGCCTGCCGGTGCCCGCCGACCGTGTGCGGCTGTTGCGCGGCCAAAGGCCCGAACATCTGCCCTATTTCAACGCGGGGCTTGTGGCTATGCCCGAAGCCCCGCAAGCCGATGGCAAACGCTTTGCCACGCATTGGCTGGAAACCGCGCTGGATTTCGATCACCGCTGCAAGATCGCGGGCAAGCGGCCATGGCTTGACCAGATCACCCTGCCGCTGACCGTGGCGCGGTTTGGCTATCGCGCCCATGTGCTGGACGAAAGCTGGAACTACGGTCTGTCCTATCGCGGCCGGGACATCTTGCGCACACCCGATGCCCATATCCTGCATTATCACCGGTTCCGGTTTCTGGAAGCCGCGCCACAGTGGCCGGGCATCCGTGGGCGGTTTCTCGACATCTTGCCCAAGGCCCACCATGGCGCCGCACAGTCCGCACTGGCGCTCGCGGGTTTGGCCATCTGAGCGAGTTGGGGCACCATCGCCGCGCGGGACCGGCGCAAGGGCCATGCCCTTGAACATCGCAACGCCAGCACTCCCCCCCCTTGCCAGTCTGTCACAATGGCGAAACACTCCCCGCCAGCTTTGCGCGGAGGACATCATGAACATCGCCCATTGGCTGGCCCGCACCGCCCGGTCCTCGGGCGGCAACCCTGCCCTGATGCGCGGCGGGCAGGTCTTGGCCGATTATGCCACATTCCATGCCCGCGCGGGTGCGCTGGCGCGATCCTTGACCGAACAGGGCATTGCCCCCGATGACCGGGTGGCGCTGTTCGCGACCAACAGCCCCGATTATCTGGTGGCGCTTTATGGCATCTGGATCATGGGCGCGGCCGCCGTGCCGATCAACGCCAAGCTGCACCCGCGCGAGGCGCATTTCATAGTGCAAAACAGCGGTTCGGCCCATGTCTTGGCCAGCACTGATCTGATTGCAGGGTTGCGCGCCGAAAGCACCCTGCCGGTCACCGCGCTGGACGGGCCTGATTTTGCGGCGATGACGATCGGTCCGGCCGCGCCGATCTGCGACCGTGCGCCCGGCGATCTGGCATGGCTGTTTTATACTTCGGGCACCACAGGGCGGCCCAAGGGGGTGCAGATCACGCATGGCATGCTTGCCGCCACATCGCTGTGCTATCCCATGGATGTCGACCCGGTCGCATGCGACGATGCCGCGCTCTATGCCGCCCCGATGAGCCACGGCGCAGGGCTTTATGCACCGATCCATGTGCGTATGGGTGCGCGCCACATGGTGCCGCCCTCGGGTGGTTTTGATCCGGCCGAGGTTCTGGCGCTGTCGGCCGCCCATGGCCCGACCTCCCTGTTCATGGCGCCCACCATGCTCAAGCGTGTGACCGATGCGGCCAAAGCCGCGGGGCAGCGCGGCGCGGGGATCAAGACCATCATCTATGGCGGTGGCCCGATGTATCGCGCCGATATCGAAGCAGCGGTCGATTGGTTCGGCCCCCGCTTTGTGCAGATCTACGGACAAGGCGAATGCCCCATGGCAATCACGGCCCTTGCGCGCGCCGATATCGCGGATCGCACCCAGCCGCGCTGGCGCGAGCGTCTTGCCTCGGTCGGGCGCGCCCAAAGCGCGGTCGAGATCGCCGTCGTGGATGCCACGGGCCAGCCGCTTGCCGCAGGCCAGACAGGCGAAATCATGGTGCGCGGCGCCCCGGTCATGCCCGGCTATTGGCAAAACCCCGAAGCCACCGCCAGAACCCTGCGTGACGGCTGGCTGATGACCGGCGATATCGGCCATCTTGACGCCGACGGCTATCTGACCCTGGTGGACCGGTCCAAGGATGTGATCATCTCGGGCGGTACCAACATCTACCCCCGCGAGATCGAAGAGCTGTTGCTGACCCACCCCTCGGTCGATGCTGTGGCGGTGGTGGGCCGCCCTTCGGCCGACTGGGGCGAAGAGGTGGTGGCCTTCATCGTGCCCGCCCCGGGCGCGGGGCTGGATACGGCCGCGCTCGATGCCCATATCCTTGCACAGATGGCGCGTTTCAAGCGGCCCAAGGCCTATATCCAGATCGCCGATCTGCCGCGCAACAATTACGGCAAGGTTCTCAAGACCGTCTTGCGCCAACAGCTGGAGGAGATGCGATGACCGAGCTTTCGGGGAAAACCGCGCTTGTCACCGGATCGGTTCAAGGCATCGGTCTTGCCATCGCCGAGGCGCTGGCGCGGGCGGGCGCGCGCATTGCGGTTCACGGCCTTGCCGGCGACGCCCAGATCCACGAGACCTGCACCCATCTGCGCAAATCCGGCAGCCCACAGGCCGAGTTTTTCGCGGGCAATCTGCGCAACCCTGACCGCATCGCCGAATTGATGGATGCCGTCGCCGCTTGGGGCGGGGTCGATATTCTTGTCAACAACGCGGGTATCCAGCAAACGGGCCCCCTTGCCGAAATGCCGCGTGTCGCCTGGGACGATATTCTGGCCGTCAATCTATCGGCCGCCTTCCACACCATGCAGGCAGCACTTCCCCTGATGGCCGCGCGCGGCTATGGGCGGGTGATCAACATCGCCTCGGTCCATGGTCTTGTCGCGTCAGTGCACAAGGCCCCCTATGTCGCGGCCAAGCATGGTCTGATCGGCCTGTCCAAGGTCGCCGCACTTGAATACGCCGCGGCGGGCGATCCGGCAAAGGGCGGCGTCACCGTCAATTGCATCTGCCCCGGCTGGACCGAAACCGCGATCCTTGACCCCCAGATTGCCGCCCGCGCTGTCGCTCATGGCGGGGATCGCGACGCGGCTGTGGCCGATCTCCTGTCGGCCAAACAGCCCTCTTTGCGCATGTCGGCGCCTGCGGAAATCGCCGCGCTGGCGCTTTGGCTCTGCGCGCCTTTGGCCCATAATCTGACCGGCGCGGCGATCCCGGTTGATGGGGGCTGGACCGCACAGTGATCTTTGCCCTGATCGTGCGCGTTGGAAGCATGGCCCGGGGGGCGGCGCCCCCCCCGCGCCGCGCAAGCGGCGCGCGCCCGGGCGACGACGCAGTCGGCGCAATGAATTCTCAAGCGCCTTGTTCCCCGTCGACCCAAGCTCTACATGCCGTTGCATGAAGCGTTTCATCCCGTTCTTTCCCAAGGGCCCGCTTGTCTCGGTGATCCGCCTGTCGGGGGTGATCGCCGCCTCTGCGCGTGGTGGCACGCTCAGCGATCACGCGCTCGCCCCCGCCATCGAGCGCGCCTTTGCCAAGGGCAAGCCCACAGCCGTGGCGCTGGTGCTGAATTCACCGGGTGGAAGCCCCGTTCAATCGGCCTTGATCGCCGCGCGCATCCGGCGGCTGGCCGAGGACAAGAAAATTCCCGTCCACGCCTTTGTCGAGGATGTGGCCGCTTCGGGTGGCTATTGGCTGGCCTGTGCCGCCGATGACATCTGGGTCGATGACAGCTCGATCCTTGGGTCGATCGGGGTGATTTCGGCAGGCTTCGGGTTTTCCGATGCCATCGCCCGCATCGGGATCGAGCGTCGTGTCTATACGGCGGGTGCGAACAAATCGCTGCTTGATCCCTTTCGGCCCGAGAACCCCGACGACATTGCCCGCCTGCGCGAGATTCAGGATCAGATCCACCGTGCCTTCATTGCCCATGTCAGCACGCGGCGCGGTGATCGGCTCCGCCCCGACGAAGACCTGTTCACCGGCCGATTCTGGGCCGGGGGCCGCGCGGTCGAACTTGGTCTGGCCGATGGCGTCGCGCATATCGCGCCCAAGCTCAAGACGCTCTATGGCGACAAGGTGCGTGTGCAGCATTTCGGGCCAAAGCGCGGGCTTTTCCAGCGTTTCGGTGCCAGTCTGACCGCCGAGATTACCGCCGGGATCGAGGATCGCGCGCTTTGGTCGCGCTACGGGGTCAACTGATGCTCAAGATCATCACCCTGTTTCTGGTCTTCATGGCGGTTCTGGCCATGTTCGGCCGCTTGCGCTGGCCGGGCAAGGGCGGCAAGGGCCGCGGCGGCGGTCTTCCCAAGCCAAGGCTCTGTCCCGATTGCGGGCGCTACAATCTGCGCGGCGGCCCTTGCAGCAAGTGCCGGGGCAATGCGGGCTGATCGCGGGGCCCGCTTTGCCCGACGGGCGATTTGCCCTATCTGCGCGCAACCGTGATGTTCACACCATGAGGTCCGATCGATGACAGCACTTGTGACCGGCGCCGCGCGCCGTCTTGGCCGTGCGATGGCGCTGGAACTGGCGCGGGCGGGTCATGATGTGGCGGTGCATTATTCCGGCAGCATGGCCGAGGCCGAGGCCACCGCCCAAGACATCCGCGCGCTGGGCGTGCGGGCCGTCACCTTGCAGGCCGATCTGATCGTCGAGGATCAGATGCAGGCGCTGGTGCCGCGTGCGGCGGCGGCATTGGGCGCGCCGATCACGGTCCTGGTCAACAATGCCTCGATCTTTGAGTATGACACGCTGGCCAGCGCCACCCGCAACAGTTGGGACCGGCATTTGGAATCCAACCTGCGCGCGCCCTTCGTGCTGACCCAGGCCTTGGCCGCACAGGTGCCCGACCCCGTCACGGATGATCTTGGCGAACCGGTGGCTCAGGGTCTTGTCGTCAACATGATCGATCAGCGGGTCCACAAGCTGACCCCCGAATTCATGACCTACACCATCGCCAAGATGGGGCTTTGGGCCCTGACGCGTACATCGGCACAGGCCTTGGCGCCACGCGTGCGGGTCAATGCCATAGGGCCCGGCCCCACGTTGCAGGGCGCGCGCCAATCGGCCGAACATTTCGCCGGTCAGCGTGCGGCGACCATTTTGGGGCGTGGCGCCGATCTGACAGGGATCTGTGACGCGCTGCGCTATTTGCTCGGCGCACGGGCCGTGACGGGGCAGTTGCTCTGCGTCGATGGCGGCCAGCATCTTGGCTGGCAAACGCCAGACGTTCTGGGCGTTGAATAAGCTTGGATAATTGCGCGCAGGTAACTTTTCCACCACGCTCGTTTGTGTGACGCTCTTGTGAAGCTGCTGTGACAGCACAGTGACCTGCCCAAATTTCGAAAGATATTTTGTTTAAAAACAGTATCTTGATTATATGCTTAAAATTTAGGCAAACCGTAGAAGCTGCCTTGTGAAAAGGAAAATTTGCCCCGGCCACAGTTTTCTCCTCAGTCTTATCCACAGATTCCGTGGAAAGCTCACCCCTTGAAAAGCCCTTGTTTCCGTTGCAGCCAGAATGGGAATCGCGAAAGCCCGCGCCGAGATGTCAGAGATACCCGAAAACAGCGCTCAAACGGGCCATGAGCTGGTCCAATCCTACCTCCGCACGCTCGACAATTCGCCGGGTGTCTATCGCATGCTCGATGTGCAAAGCCGGGTGCTTTATGTCGGCAAGGCCCGCGCGCTGAAAAAGCGGGTCGCCAATTATGCCAATCCCAACGGCCATAGTCCGCGGATCGCGCGCATGATCCGCGAAACCGCCTCGATGATGTTTCTGACCACGCGGACGGAAACCGAGGCGCTGCTTCTGGAACAGAACCTCATCAAGCAGCTCAAGCCGCGCTACAACGTGCTGTTGCGCGACGACAAGTCGTTTCCCAACATCCTTGTCAGCCGCACCCATGCCTATCCCCAGATCAAAAAGCACCGCGGCGCCAAGACGGAAAAGGGCGATTATTTCGGCCCCTTCGCCAGCGCGGGCGCCGTCAATCGCAGCTTGAACCAGCTTCAGCGAGTGTTCTTGTTGCGCAACTGCACCGATGCAACTTTTGAAAGCCGCACCCGGCCCTGCCTTTTGTATCAGATCAAGCGCTGTTCGGCGCCCTGCACGGGCCAGATCAGCGCCGAGGATTACGCAGCCTCCGTTGCCGATGCGATGCGCTTTCTCAAGGGTGACAGCACCCGATTGCAGGCCCAGCTTGCCGCCCAGATGGCGCAAGCCTCCGAGGCGATGGAATTCGAACGCGCCGCGGCGCTGCGCGACCGCATCCGCGCACTGACCAATGTGCAATCGGTCCAGGGCATCAACCCGCGCGGCGTGCGCGAAGCCGATGTGATCGCGCTCCATATGGAGGGGGGTCAGGCTTGCGTTCAGGTGTTTTTCATCCGGGCCAATCAGAACTGGGGCAACAAGGATTATTATCCCCGTGTCGGCCCCGACATCGACCCGCCCGAGGTGCTCGAGGCGTTCCTGGGTCAGTTCTATGACCAGAAGGATCCGCCGCCACAGCTGATCCTGAGCCATCCGATCGAAAACGCCGATCTGATGACCGATGCGCTCAGCCAGAAACTGGGCCGCAAGGTCGAGATCCTTGTGCCCCAGCGCGGTGAAAAGGCGGAATTGATCGATGGCGCGCTCAGAAATGCCCGCGAAAGCCTTGCCCGCCGCATGGCCGAGGGTCAGGCACAATCCAAACTTCTGGCCGGGCTGGCCGATGCCCTTGATCTTGATGGACCACCCAAACGCGTCGAGGTCTATGACAACTCGCATATCCAGGGCGCCCATGCCGTCGGCGCGATGATCGTCGCGGGCCCTGACGGCTTCTTGAAATCGCAATACCGCAAGTTCAACATCCGCGGCACCGATCTGACGCCCGGCGATGATTTCGGCATGATGCGCGAGGTTCTGACGCGCCGTTTTCAGCGCCTGATCCAGCAAGACCCCGACCGCGCGACCGAAGCCTGGCCCGATCTGTTGTTGATCGACGGCGGCGCCGGACAGGTTTCGGCGGTCAAGCAGATCATGGATGATCTGGGCATCGACGATCTGCCCTTTATCGGCGTGGCCAAGGGCATCGACCGCGATCAGGGCAAAGAGGAATTCCACCGCCCCGGCCAGCCGGTCATGGCCTTGCCGCGCAATGATCCGGTGCTCTATTTCATCCAGCGTCTGCGCGATGAAGCCCATCGTTTCGCCATCGGAGCCCATCGCGCGAAACGGGCTCAAGCGGTCAGCGCCACGCCGCTGGACGATATCGCGGGTGTGGGCGCCGCACGCAAACGCGCGCTTCTGGCCCATTTCGGCAGCGCCAAGGCCGTGGCCCGCGCCGATCTGGCCGATCTCAAGGTGGTCCAAGGCGTAAACGACGCGCTGGCGCAAAAAATCTACGATCATTTCCACGAACGAGGCTGAGGGCGCAGCCGCGCGGGGGCAGCGCCGCAAGCCGCCTATTCCCTCCGGCAAGCGGGCGCGCTACAGCTATGCCATGCGTTGGACCTTTCCGAATATTCTCACCGTTGCGCGGATGATCGCGGCCCCCATGGTGGGTCTGGTGTTCTTGTTGCTGCCGCGGCCCTATGCCGATTGGGTGGCGATGATCCTGTTTCTGGCCGCCTCGCTTACCGATTATGTCGATGGCTATCTCGCCCGTGCCTGGAACCAGATCAGCCGCTTTGGCGCCATGCTCGATCCCATCGCCGACAAGGCGGTGGTCGTGATCGCGCTGGCCGTTCTTTTGGGCGTGCATGGCATCAGCGGCTGGACGCTGATCCCCGTGGTGGCCATCTTGTTTCGCGAGGTTTTCGTCTCGGGTCTGCGGGAATTTCTTGGCCATCATGCGGGAACGCTCAAGGTCACGGCGCTGGCCAAGTGGAAAACCTCGGTTCAGATGATCGCGATCACCATGCTGTTCGCCTGGGGCCTGTTTGACCATTATTTCCTGATGCAGACACTGGGCATGAACGCGCAGATCGTGACCGGGATCTTGAATGGCGATATCGCCGACAGTGTCGGGCTGGGCTGGAAATATCAGGGTCTTATGTTCACCTCTTATGGTGGGCTGGTGTTGCTCTGGCTGGCTGCCGCGCTGACGGTGGCGACCGGTCTGGATTATTTCCGCAAGGCGATGCCCTATCTGAGGGATCCGGCATGAAACTCGATATTCGCTATTTCGCATGGTTGCGCGAACGTGTCGGCACCGCCGCCGAACAGGTCGAGACCAAAGCCACAACCGTGGCGGGGCTTATCGACGAGTTGCGCGCGCGTGACGAAGGCTATGCCTATGCCTTTTCCGATCTGGCATCGATCCGCGCCGCGGTTGATCAGAGCCTGGTCGCGTTCGATGCGCCCTTGGCCGGCGCGCGCGAGGTGGCATTTTTCCCACCCATGACCGGGGGCTGAGCGCGATGACCCTGCCCGTGCGCGTGCAATCCGCCCCGTTCGACATGGGCGCCGAGCTGAACCGCTTTGCCGCGCGCGTGCCGGGTGCGGGCGCCGTGGTCAGCTTTTCGGGCCTGACCCGCGATCTGGCCAGCGGCGATCTGCAGGTGATGGAAATCGAACATTACCCCGGCATGACCGAAGCGGCCCTGGCCGCGATCCGCGATGAGGCAATCGCGCGGTTTTGCCTGACCGATGCGATGATCTTGCACCGCTTCGGTCCGCTCAGGCCCGCCGATCCCATCATGATGGTCGCCACCGCCGCCCGCCACCGGGCCGATGCCTTTGCGGCGGCGGAATTCTTGATGGACTATCTCAAATCGCGCGCGCCTTTCTGGAAAAAAGAGATCACCGCCACCCGCGCCACTTGGGTCGAGGCGCTGAGCGAAGACGAAGCCGCGCTGGCGCGCTGGTCAAAACCCGCCTGACCCGCGCGCCGCGGCTTTCGCATCGGTGTGGGCCACCCGCGCCGGATGGACGGGCGCGGCACGCGAATTTTCGTACGAAAATTCGCACTCCCGCTTCAATCTTGCCCTTGATTGATCCGTTCGATGTACAGCCGCAGCTCTTCGGTCTCTTGCCGCGCTTCGCGCAAGTCGTCGGTTGCCGCGCGCAACTCGGCCTCGGTCTGGCTCAACTGTCCGGTCAGTTCGGCCTCGCGTTGTTGCAGATATTCTGTCGCCTGATCACGGGTTTCTTCGGCATCATGCAATGCCTTCGCCATTGCTTCCAATTCGTTCAGATCGGCGCTGCTCACCCGATGGACGCGGCTCAGCAGCCAATGCGCAAGCCAGCCAAGCGCAAAGGCGACAAACAATATGGCCGCAATGGCGATCACGAATTCAAGCCGGTTCATGGGCTGTCCTTTTCTTGATCGCGCCGTTGCGCAGGTCGCGGGATCGGGCGCGGTCCGGTTGGCGTTTCGGGCGTTGCGGGCATAGGCGCAAGTGTCGCCGGATCCGCTTCGCCGCCGTCGGCTGTGGCGTCATCGCTGGTCGTCCCGAGCAGGCGAAATTCGATGCGGCGGTTTTGTTCGCGCCCGCTTTCGGTTTCGTTCGAGGCGATGGGCTGGCTTTCGCCATACCCTTGTGCCGTCAGGTTTGACACAAGAACATCACGCGCAAGCAGCCCGTCAAGCACCGCGTTCGCCCGTGACCGGCTCAGGTTCAGGTTCATTTCATCGCGACCCTGGGAATCGGTGTGGCCCGCGATTTCCATCGGGACATGTCGGCAATCGCGCAGCACTTCGGCGATCTGGTCCAGAATGGCGCCCGCTTGCGGGTTGATCGTGACCGATCCGGGGTCAAAGGTGATCTTGGTCGCGCGCTGGATGTCTTCGATCCGCATCTGGCAATCGGTGGGGCTGGGCAGCGATGCGGTCTGGTCAAGTTGTTCCAGATAGTTGATGCGCAACTGGAAATCCCCATCCGGGCCCAACGCCTCGCTCAGAAAGCGCGTGATGTCCGATTCGATCTCTGTGTTTCCGGTCCGGCCTCGCAAGATCAGGGTGTCGGGTTCAAGCGTCATGGTTCCGTCGGTCAGCCGCGACAGCGCATCCAGACCGATCATCGCCCGCACGGCCCAACCGGTCGGCAGATCGTCAACCATGCGCGTCGCGACATCGGCGCGGTCGCGTCCAAACACCGCCCGCGCATAGGCCTCCACCGAGCGCCCGACCGGGCCCTCGGGCAAGCGTCCGCGCAACAGCAAGCGTCCCTCCTCAGCATCCAGTGTCGCGATCAGCCGTGCGGGCCCTGCCGTCGCGGCACCGGTTTCGCTTTGTGTGCCCAGCACACCCGCAAGCGAAAAGAAATCCGGCAAGGCGCTGGCCAGCTCACCCATGACGCGGTCGAATTCATCTTGCGCGGTGCCCTCGGCCGCGATCAGGGTCACATCGGCATCCGAAAAGGCGATCGTGCCTGCGCCCAACCGGGCCAAAGCCCGGATCGCGACGACGACCGCGTCGGCCCATTGCGGTGATGGCACACCCAAGCCGATGGTGCAGGCCGCTGTGGTCTGTGCCCCGGCGGCGATTGCGGCTGCCAGTATCCGGCCTTGCGTGATGGGCGTGTCTGCTGCGCAGGTCTCGATCCGCGCGGTTCCGGCATCCATCGTGAAACGGAACTGGAATGGCGTGATGACAGGCCGCGGTGCGGAAATATCCAAAACAACCTCGATCCCCTCGGGGCTGCGGTTTTGCAGCGCGCTCAGAAAGGCGATCCGTTGCGCGGCGCTGTCGGCGATGGCTTGCACCTTGACCCGGTCTTCATAGACCGTCACCTTTGCGCGCGGGAGCTGCTTGAGCGCCTCCAGCCCAAAGTCCAGCGCGGCCTCCCATAGCGCGGGGACCGCGAAATCGGCGGTTTCCACAAGGTTTGCCACCTGTGTGCCATTGGCGATCTCGGCGATGGCTTGATTGATCCGCTCGACACCCGTCGCTCTTGGGACAAGGCCGATCACCTGAATTCCGTCGCGCGCGCGCAAGATGTTGACCGAAAAGCGAGGCGGTTGCAGATCCGCGCGCAGCGCCACCTCGATCCGGCTGACCACCCGGTCGGCATCGACCAGCATCGCCGCACGCTGCGCCGCGCGAAAGGCCGCTGCTTCGTTCGGCGCCGTGCCATCCAGAAACACCTGCAGGCCATTGGCCGAAACCGTCGCCCAATCCATGCCACCTTCGGCCAGGGCGACATTCAGCGCATCGACCGACCGCCGTTCCATCGCCATCGCCAAGACGATTGCCGTGACCAACGCCATTGCCAAGGCAAGGCCAAAGGCCGCGATCATCTGCAAATGGGGGGATCGGATCATGGCTGTCCCGGCGCCTGTTACGCGACTGTCTTTCGAGCGGCCTACAGGCTTGTGTGCCCGGGTTCAATCAAACCAGCGCCGCGGCGGCGAAAAACAGCGCAACGATCAACCCGGTATCGCGGTTGGCGCGGAACAGCCGCAAACAGGTGTCGGCGTCGTCGATGTCGAGGCGCTGCAGCTGCCAAAGCATGTGCAAGCCCATGCCCCCGACCCCCAACACGGCCAGCGCCAGCCCCAAAGCCGACGCGGTTGCCAAAGCCATCAGGGCTGCGGCAGCCATCAGCGCCATGGTCAGGATCAAGAAACCACGCAGCCAGATCGCCGTGTTGTCCGCAAACAGCCGCGCGGTGGATTTCACCCCGATCAGCGCGTCATCCTCGCGGTCTTGATGGGCATAGATCGTGTCATAAAACAGCGTCCAGCTGATACCGCCGAGATAAAGCAAGACCGCAGGCCAGCCAAGCCTGCCCGATTGCGCCGTCCACAAAAGCAGCGCCCCCCAGTTGAAGGCAAGGCCAAGAAACACCTGTGGCCACCATGTGAAGCGCTTGGCAAAAGGATAGACCGCCACCGTCACAAGCGAGGCGATGCCCAAAACGATCGCATCGATGTTGAAGGTCAAAAGGATCGCAAAAGCCATTACCGCTTGCGCCACCAGCCAGATCAGCGCCTGCTTGACGCTGACCTGTCCCGATGGAATGGGCCGCGACCTTGTGCGCGCCACCGCCCCGTCGATATGGCGGTCGGTGATGTCGTTCCATGTGCAGCCCGCGCCGCGCATCAAAAAGGCGCCAATGGCCGAACCCACAAAAAGCCACAGATCGGCAAGGGCCAGACCATTCCCGCCTGCACCCGCCGCCAAAAACAGCCCCCACCAGCACGGCAGCAGCAAGAGCCATGTGCCGATGGGCCGATCCGCGCGGCTAAGCCGCAGATAGGGCCGCGTGGCGGGCGGGGCCAGACGGTCCACCCAGTTGCCGCGCACGGCATCCGCCACCTGCCCCTCTGGCGTTTCGCTTGCCTCGCTCATAGTCTGTGCCCCATGTCAGACCGCCCCAAGATACGCCTCTATGTAGACCAGCCTTTGGGGCCGGGGCAAACGGTTGACCTGTCGCGGGACCAGGCGAATTATCTGTTCAACGTGATGCGGCTCGACGCGGGCGCCGGGGTCGCGCTGTTCAACGGGCGCGATGGTGAATGGCGTGCGCTGGTGGCCGAGGCCGGAAAACGCGGCGGGCGGCTGATCTGCGACATGCTGACAGCGCCGTTGATGGCGCCCCCCGATCTTTGGCTGATGTTTGCCCCGATCAAGAAGGCGCGCACCGATTTCATTGTCGAAAAAGCGGTCGAGATGGGCGCCGCGCGCATCATCCCCGTGCAGACGGATTTCACCAATGCCGAACGCATTCGGCAAGACCGTCTTCAGGCCCATGCCGTCGAGGCCGCCGAGCAATGCGGCGGAACCTTCGTGCCCGAAGTCTGTGATCTGCAGCGCCTTGACCGGGTTTTGGCCGACTGGCCCAAGGGGCGCGGGCTGATCTTTGCCGATGAGGCACTGGTGGGTGCCGAAGCCAGCCTTGCCGCCGCCCCGCCGCGTGACGGCTGGGCCATCCTGATCGGTCCCGAGGGCGGGTTTTCCGAAGCCGAGCGCGCGCGCTTGCGCGGTCTGCCCTTTGTCACGCCGCTTTCGCTGGGCCCGCGCATCCTGCGCGCCGATACCGCGGCGGTTGCGGCCCTGACCCTGTTTCAGGCACGCCTGGGGGATTGGGCGTGATCCGCCCCGCCGCTGCGGATGATCTGGCGGCGCTGCGGGCCTTTCTGGCGGCGCGGATCGAAACCTCCATGTTTCTGCTCGGCAACCTCGAGGCGCACGGCCTGTGCGGGGCCGATCATGCCCATGCAACGGCCTATTGGGTGGCGGATGCCGACAGCGGCATCGCGGCGGTCTTGGGCCTGACCCATGACGGGTTCTTGTTGCTGCAAGCCCCCGGCATCGACGCGCCGCTTGCGCGCCGCATGCTTGACGTGGTCGCCGGGCGAAGGATCAAGGGCATCACCGGCGCGGCTGACCAGGTGGCGGTGTTGCGCGATGCGTTGGGCTGGCCCGCAACGCTCTGGCAGCTTGACGAAGACCAGCCGCTTTTTCGGTTGGACCTTGCAGATCTTGCCGCGCCACCGGTGGAATTGCGCCACCCCGTCGACGGCGATCGCACATTGCTGGCCGACTGGTTCGCAACCTACATGGCACAAACGCAGACAGCGCCGCCCGGCGATCTGGCCAAGGCCGCCCGCATCCGCGCCGAGGCGGCGATCACGGGCACCAAGGTTCGGCTGCTGATCGAAGACGGGCGCGCCGTAGCGATGGCCGCGATCAATGCCCGCGCCGGGCGCGCGGTGCAGGTCGGCGGTGTCTTTGTGCCGCCCGCCTTGCGCGGGGCCGGGCGCGCGGGCGCGATGGTCGCGGGTCTATTGGCCCAAGACCGCGCACAAGGCGCGCAGGTGGCGATCCTGTTCGCGGCCTCGGATGCGGCGGCGCGGGCCTACACGCGGATCGGGTTTCAACCCGTTGGCTGCTATCATCTGGCGCTGTTGAAATCGCCGCGTGACCTTGGGGGCGCGCCATGACCGGGTTTCTGCGCCCCGAGGTAGCGGTGTTGTTGCGCCGCTGGGCCGAGGTGATTGCCGCGTGCGGCGTCATTGCGCTTGGCCTGTGGATCGCCGCGCGCCCCGGCCCCGTGGTGCAGGGATTTGGCTATGTGCTTATGGCGCTGGCGGCCCTTGCCCTGATCCCCGCGATCCGCCGTGCCCGTTTTGCCGCCGAAGGTCAGGGGCCGGGCGTGGTGCAGGTGATCGAGGGGCGCATCCTTTACATGGGCCCCGTCACAGGCGGCGCTGTGTCATTGGCGGAATTGACATTGCTCTCGCTGCGCCGCGATCATGAGGGGGCTGCCGCGTGGATTCTGACCGAACCGGGGCAGATGCTGGTCATCCCCATCGACGCTGCCGGGGCCGATGCCCTGTTTGACGCATTTACCACCTTGCCGGGCTTGGGCGCGCAGCGTTTGCTGACCGCCCGCTCCAACCCGCGCATGGGCACACAGACCCTGTGGCGGCGTGCGAACGTTCCGGCCTTGACACAGTAGCCCCACCGGGCCACCTCTGCCTCCGACGATCCCCGAGCGCGGAAGAAGAAACACTCATGTCGATTCCCCAATCCGGCGGCGGCCCGATCGAACATCATGACCAATTGGCCGAATATCTCGCCTCGGGCTGCAAGCCCAAGGACCAATGGCGCATCGGCACCGAACACGAGAAATTCGGCTATTGCCGCGATACGCTGGCGCCCTTGCCCTATGACGGGCCGCGCTCGATCAAGGCCGTGCTGGAGGGGATGGCCCAGAGATTCGGCTGGACCCCCGTTCTCGAGGGCGATCACATCATCGGTCTGACCAAGGATGGCGCCAATGTCAGCCTTGAACCCGGTGGCCAGCTGGAGCTTTCGGGCGCGCCGCTGGAAACGATCCACCAGACCTGCGATGAGGTGAACGACCATCTGCGCGACGTGCGCGAGGTGGCCGACCGTCTGGGCGTCGAATTCATCGGTCTGGGGGCGGCCCCCATCTGGCGGCACGAAGATATGCCGCTGATGCCCAAGGGCCGCTACAAGCTGATGGATGGCTATATGCAATCGGTCGGCACCATGGGCACCACCATGATGCGGCGCACCTGTACGGTGCAGGTGAACCTCGATTTCGGCTCCGAGGCGGATATGGTGCAGAAAATGCGCGTGGCGCTGGCGTTGCAGCCGGTGGCGACCGCGCTCTTCGCCAATTCCCCCTTCCTCGATGGCAAGCCCAATGGTCACAAGTCATGGCGCGCGCGCGTCTGGCGCGATCTTGATCCGGCGCGCACGGGCATGCTGCCCTTTGCCTTCGAGGACGGGTTCGGCTTTGAGGCTTGGGTGCAGTATGTCCTCGATGTGCCGATGTATTTCGTCTACCGCGACGGCAAATACATCAATGCGCTGGGTCAGTCGTTCCGCGATTTCCTGAAAGGGCAACTGCCCGCGCTGCCCGGCGAGATGCCGACGCTCAGCGATTGGGCCGATCATCTGACTACGGTGTTTCCCGAAGCACGCGTCAAGAAATACATCGAGATGCGTGGCGCCGATGGGGGCCCTTGGCGGCGCTTGTGCGCGCTATCTGCATTCTGGGTGGGGCTGATGTATGATCAATCCGCGCTCGATGCCGCGTGGGATCTGGTCAAGGGATGGGATGGCGAAACCCGCGACGCGCTGCGTGTGGCGGCCTCGGTCGATGGGTTACAGGCTGTGGTGGGCAAGATCCGCATGCATGATCTGGCGCGCGAGGCGGTGGCGATGTCGGAGGCCGGTCTCAAGGCGCGCGCGCGCCCCGGTGCGGGTGGGCTGATCACCGACGAGACGCATTTTCTGAACGCGCTGAAAGACAGCGTGGAAACCGGACGCGTTCCGGCCGACGAGTTGCTGGAGCATTTCAACGGCGACTGGGCCGGGGATCTGACGCGGATTTACGACAGCTATCGCTACTGACCGGCGCGCACGATCCTAGGATTTGCGCCCGATCCTTGGCTCGGTGCCTGCGATCAGGCGGCGGATATTGCCCTCATGGCGCAGCCCGATCACGACCGCCAGAGCGATCAACAGCGCCACCGCATCGGGCAAGCCCAGAACCAGCGCCCAGATCGGGGCGCTTGCCGCTGCCATCAGGGCCGAAAGCGAGGATATGCGGCTGAGGGCCGCCACCACAGCCCATGTGGCGCAAGCCGCCAGACCGACAGGCAAGGACAATGCCAAGAGCGTGCCCAGGAAAGTCGCCACCCCCTTGCCACCGCGAAAGCCCAGAAACACCGGGTAGCAATGCCCCAGAAAGGCGGCAAGGCCCGCGGCCTGTGCCGCATCCGCACCCAAAAGCGCCCCCGCGATCAAGACCGCGATGCCGCCCTTGGCCGCATCCAGCACCAAGGTCAGAAAGGCCGCCGTCTTGTTGCCCGTGCGCAAGACATTGGTGGCCCCGATATTGCCCGATCCGATCTGGCGCAGATCGCCCAAGCCAAACAGCCGCGCCATCACGACGCCAAACGACACCGATCCCAGGAGATAGGCCAACAGACCCACCACACCCAACAGCGCCGGTCCGGTTTCCAATGCGGGGATCATGCCGAGGTCTTTGCGTTGCGGTCATGGACCAGATTGCCATCCACCCATGTGCGCAGAACCTGTCCCTGCATGCGCTGGCCGTCAAAGGGTGTGTTCTTCGATTTCGACCGGAGCGTGAACCGGTCCAGCACATAGGGCACGTCTGGGTCAAACAGCACCAGATCGGCGGGGGCGCCCACCGCAAGGCGACCCTGCTCCAGCCCCAGCCGACGCGCCGGGTTCAACGCCATGGCGCGGAACAATTCCGGCAAGCTCAAAGCCTCGGCATGATAGAGCCGCAAGGCGGCGGGCAAAAGCGTCTCGAGGCCAACCGCGCCCGATGCCGCCGCCTCGAACGGCAGGCGTTTGCTTTCCTCGTCTTGCGGGGTGTGCATCGAACACAGGATGTCGATCATCCCCGTGCGCAGCGCCTCGACCATCGCCATGCGGTCATCCTCGTCGCGCAAGGGCGGCTTGACCTTGAAGAAGGTGCGGTAATCGCCCACGTCAAAGGCATTGAGCGTCAGGTGGTGGATCGAGATGCCCGCCGTCACATCCAGCCCCGCCGCCTTGGCGCGCGCCAGCGCGGGCAGGGCTGCGGCCGTGGTGATCTGGTCGGCGTGGTAGCGCACGCCGGTCATCTCGACCAAGGCCAGATCGCGCTCCAGCCCCATGCGTTCGGCCATGGGCGACACCGCCGGCAACCCCTTGAGCGAGGCAAATTTTCCGCTGGTGACCGCAGCCCCCGAGGACAGAACCGGGTCTTGCGGATGGCCGATGATCAGCGCGCCCAAGGATCGCGCATAGGTCATGCAGCGCGACAGAACCCGCGCATCGGCACAGACCGCATCGCCATCGCTGAAGGCGATGGCGCCTGCATCCATCAAAAACCCGATCTCGGTCATCTCGCGCCCGGCGCGCCCCTTGGTCAGGGCGGCCATGGGGCGCACCTTGACGTCGGCATCTTGTCCGGCACGGCGGGTGACGAATTCCAGCACCTCGGGCGTGTCGATGGGGGTGGCGGTGTCGGGCCGCGTGACCATGGTTGTGACACCACCCGCCGCCGCCGCGCGGCCCGCCGTGCGAAAGCTTTCCTTGTGCCGTTCGCCCGGCTCACCCACCTTGACGCCGATATCGACGATGCCGGGTGCAAGACAGGCGCCGCCGCAATCCATCCCGCCCGCGCGCGGGCCCAGCCCGGTTTCGGCGATGCGCCCCCCCTCGATCCGAAGCCAGCCCAAGCCTTCGGTCCCCGCTTCGGGGTCGATCAGTCGCGCGTTTCGCAGCAATGCGTTGGTCATGTCTTGCTATCCATTCCGCCACGGGGGTGCCCGGCTGCGCGCGTGATCGCGGCCTTTACCGCGCCCGGATCGCGCTGATATTTCAAAAGATGCTTGTCGCCCGTCACCGTGACGATCTGCACGGCGGAAAAGATCGTGTTCACGTTTGCGATGGTGCCCAGGGCGATGGCCCTTGTGCCGGGACCAAGCAGGCGGCGGTCGGTCAGGTCCCAGCGCATCCGGGTCTCGTCCGACGACAGGTAAAGCGCGCGCACCGCGATGGCGAACAACCCGCCCACCGCCCCGGTCCAGACATGGGCATTGCCGACGGCCCACAAGATGCCCAGCCCGCCCGCCATGGCAAAGACAGCCAACCACGCGTTTTCGCGCCAATAGGTGGCGGGGTCGGCCGGAAAGCGCGCGATCACCGCCTCGCCCGAGCCCAGAGGGGTTTCAGGCACAAGGGCCGTGCGGGTGGTGAGCGGCGTTTCCATCACACCACCACGAGGAAGACAATCGAGAGCAGAAGAACAAGGCCCGCCACCAGCCACAGGCGCAAACCGCCGGGCTTGGCTGCGCGCGGGTGCGGCGGGGCCGGGCGTGGCAGGGGCGTGACATCGGCCTTGGGCAGATGGGCGGCATGGTCGGGCCGGGCCAGCGGCAGCGAGGCGATCAGCACCGCCTGTTTGCCCGGCGCGGGTTCTTCGGACAGGGCGCGTTCGGGCACCATCAGGACATGCCCCTTGATCGCATTGATCCGGCGCTGGGCCTCTGGCGGGATGTCTTCGGGCGCAAAAGCCATGGTGACATAGTCAGACAGCGCCATGTCGCCCAGATCGCGGACGGGAAAAAGCTCGATCTCGTCCGCGTCGACCTCGGCCCCCAGCCAGTCGGTCAAGGGCGGCAGGTCGGGCGCCAGCCCCTCGGCCCGCGTCAGGTGGGTATGGCGCAGGTCGGTGCCCAGGGTGACGGCAAAGATGTGGAGCGTGTCGGTCATGCCATGACCCCCCGCCTTGCCCCCGGCCCGAGGGTGGGCGCCATCCCCGCCGAGCAGGCCGCGCCGGGACATGCGATGGCAACAAACCCTGTCCGGAGCGGCGCAAGGCGACGCATCAAAGCATGGACGCCGCGTTCAAGGTGTTCGGCCCAGCCGTCGCTCATGCCGCCCCCATGTTCCGCCGCTTGCGCAGGTTTTCGGCCAGAAGCTCCATCGCGGCCATGCGCACGGCCACGCCCATCTCGACCTGTTCCTGAATCACCGAGCGGTTGATGTCGTCGGCGATGGTGCCGTCGATTTCCACCCCCCGGTTCATCGGCCCCGGATGCATCACGATGGCGTCAGGCTTGGCATGGCCGAGTTTTTCGGCGTTCAGGCCAAAGCGGTGAAAATACTCGCGTTCCGACGGAATGAAGGCACCATCCATCCGTTCCTTCTGAAGCCGCAGCATCATCACCACATCGGCGCCCTTCAGCCCTTCGGCCATGTCGCCATAAACCTCAACGCCCCAATCGGCTGCGCCCGCCGGGATCAAGGTTGGCGGGCCGATCAGGCGGATGCGGTTTTCCATCTTGCCCAGCAGATGAATGTTCGAGCGCGCCACGCGGCTATGGGCAATGTCGCCGCAAATGGCGATGACAAGGCGATGGAGCCGCCCCTTGGCGCGCTTGATCGTCAGCGCATCAAGCAGCGCTTGCGTCGGGTGTTCATGCCGCCCGTCGCCCGCGTTCAGAACCGCGCAATTCACCTTGTCGGCCAACAGCTTGACCGCGCCCGAATGGGGGTGCCGCACAACCAGAAGATCGGGGCGCATCGCGTTCAGCGTCAGCGCGGTGTCGATCAGCGTCTCGCCCTTTTTCAGCGAGCTTGCTGCCATCGACATGTTCATCACATCCGCACCCAGACGCCGGCCTGCGATTTCAAAGCTGGCCTGTGTGCGGGTCGAGGCTTCGAAGAACATGTTGATCTGGGTCAGCCCCTTGAGCGGCTGGCCATGGTCGCGGCGGCCGCGTTCGGCCTCGGCATAGGCATTGGCCCGGTCCAGCAGGGTCGTGATCTCCAGCGGGTGGAGGTGTTCGATCCCCAGAAGATGGGTCTGGCTGAACGTCATGGCTCTGCCCCGGTCGCGCGCGTTTCCTGCTTATAGGTGCGGGTGGGGTGGGGCGGCAAGCTGTTCGGCTCTTCCATCGGCGCGCGGGCCGGCATAGCCTGTGGGCATGGATGATCTGGGGTATCACGACGCGCTGGCGATGCTCGATTGGCAGATCGAGCTGGGGGCCGATGAGGCGATTCTCGATGCGCCCGTCGATCGCTTTGCCCTGTCCGATGCGGCACAAGCGGCCCAGGGGCCCGTGGCCCCGCCCCCCAAGCCGGTCATGATCGCCGATGCACCCGCCACGCTGGCGGTCGATGCCGTGGCGCTGGCCGAACGCGCGGCGGCGGCGGCCCATGATCTGGCGGCGTTGCGCATGGCGCTTGAAGGCTTTGATCTGTGCCCTCTGGCGCAAACCGCAACGCGGCTGGTCTTTGCCGATGGCAGGTCAGATGCCCGTGTCATGATCGTGACCGACGCCCCCCGCCGCGAGGAAGATCAGCAAGGACGGCCGATCGTGGGTGTCGAGGGCAAGCTGTTGGACAGGATGCTGGCCGCCATCGGGCTGTCGCGCGGCGGTGACGGTGCGGCACGCCCGGTCTATGTCGCGCCGATGATCCCATGGCGCCCGCCACAGGACCGCCCGCCCACCCCTGAGGAAATGGCGATGCTGGTGCCCTTCATGCGCCGCCACATCGCCCTGATCAGCCCCGAAGTGCTGGTGCTGATGGGCAATCATGGCTGTCAGGGTCTTTTGGGCCACAGCGGCATCATCCGGCTGCGCGGCACTTGGGCCAAGGTGCTGGACCGGCCCGCCATCGCGATGCTGTCGCCCGAGCATCTGCTGCGCAAACCGGCCGACAAGGCGCTGGCATGGGCCGATCTTTTGGCGCTGAAAGCGCGGCTGGACGGGCCGCGATGATCGATTCGGTCTTGTTTCTGGCGTTCTTGCCTGCGGCGCTGGCGCTGAACCTGACGCCGGGGGCCGACATGATGTTCTGTTTCGCCCAGGGCGTGCGCAGCGGGCCGCGCGCGGCCGTTGCGGCATCGGCGGGCATTTCCCTTGGCCTCATGGTGCATGTGTTTCTGGCGGGCATCGGGCTGGGCGCGTTGCTTGCGGCCTTTCCCTGGGTCTTTGGCGTGATCCGCTGGATCGGCGCGGGCTATCTGATCTGGCTTGCGTGGAAAACATGGGCCACGCCCCTGACTGGCGCACAGGCGCCGCCGCGTGCGTCATCGCGGGCCTTTCGCGATGGGCTGGTGGTGAACCTGTCCAATCCCAAGGTGATCTTGTTCATCCTTGCACTTGTGCCGCAGTTCATCGATCCCGCGCGCCCTGTCTTGCCCCAGTTCCTTGGATATGGGGCGGTGCTTGCGCTGGGGGGCTTTTGGGTCAATGCAGCGGTCGGCGCATTTTCGGCCCGCATCGGTCGGGTGCTGGTGCAATCACCGCGCGTGGAACGGGGCCTGCGCCGCGCCACATCGGGAGTTTTCGCGGCGCTGGCCGCCCGTATCGGCTGGGAGGCCGCGCACGCATGAGCCGCATCGATGAAACCCGCCCCTTTTACCCCGTGCGCATTGCCGTTCTGGCGGTATCGGACACCCGCAGCATGGCCGAAGACAAATCCGGCGATCTTCTGGTCGAGCGCTTGACCACAGCGGGCCACATCCTTGCCGCGCGCCATATCCTGCGCGATGACCGGGCCGATATCGCGGCCCAGTTGCGGCTTTGGGTGGCCGATCCTGGCATTGATGTGATCTTGACCACGGGTGGCACGGGTCTGACCGGCCGCGATGTGACCGTCGAGGCGCATCGCGATGTCTATGAAAAGGAAATCGAGGCCTTTGCCACCGTCTTCACGATGTTGTCATACCAAAAGATCGGCACATCGGCGGTGCAATCGCGCGCCACGGGTGGCGTTGCGGGGGGCACCTATCTGTTCGCGCTGCCCGGCTCCAGCGGGGCATGCCGCGACGCATGGGATGAAATCCTGAAGTTTCAGCTCGATTATCGTCACCGCCCCTGCAATTTCGTCGAGATCCTGCCGCGGCTTGATGAACACCTGCGGCGGAAATGATTGCGTTTTTACTGCACGCTTTGTGACAAAGGTGCTTTGCCCTGTCGCGGATCGGGCCTAGTTCAGCCATAGCCACCTAGATAGGCAGTTTCAGATGCGCTTTTTCCGCCGTGCCCTGACGGGCCTGTTCCTTGTGGCCATAACGCTTGGTCTGCTCGCCATGGCGGGCAACACGATCTATGGCGCGCTTCAGGATCGCATGGCCGATGCGGGCGGCGGCATGCCTGTGCGCGAACGTGTCTTTGCCGCCGAGGTCGCGACCATTGCCCTTGGCACGCAAACCCCGATCTTGACCGCCTTTGGGGAAATCCGGTCGCGCCGGACGCTGGAATTGCGGGCCCCCGCCGAAGGCATGGTCATCGAATTGGCCCCCGGTTTCGAAGAAGGCGGCGCGGTGGCTGCGGGTCAGGTTCTGTTGCGCATCGATCCTGCACAGGCGGATTCGGCCCTGGCCAGCGCGCGCACCGATCTGCGCGATGCCGATGCCGAACTGGCCGATGCGGCCCGTGCCGTCGATCTGGCGGCCGAGGATGTGGCTGCTGCGCGCGTGCAGGCCGATCTGCGCGCCCGCGCGCTGGCGCGTCAGCAAGATTTGTTGGCGCGCGGCGTCGGCAGCGCCGCCAGCGTCGAAGATGCCGAATTGGCCGTGGCCAATGCCGGTCAGGCCGTTCTGTCGCGCCGTCAGGCCTTGGCCCAGGCCCAAGCGCGCCTGGCACAGGCCGACACGGCGCTGGAACGCCGCCGCATCGCCTTGGCCGAAGCCGAGCGCGCGCGCGCCGAAACGGTGTTGCGCGCCGAATTCGATGGGGTTCTGGCCGGTGTCAATTTGGTCGAGGGCCGGCTGGTGAACCGCAACGAACAGATCGCGCGGCTGATCGATCCCGATGCGCTTGAAGTGGCGTTTCGCATTTCCACCGCCCAATATGCGCAATTGATCGGGGCCGGGGCTGGCTTGCCCGCGGCGCCTGTGCGGGTGGTTCTTGATGTCTTTGGGCTTGATCTGGCCTCGGGCGCGGTGCTGACGCGCGAAAGCGGTGCGGTCGAAGCGGGGCAATCGGGGCGGCTGTTGTTTGCCAGCATCGATGTGCCGCGCGGGCTTCGGGTGGGCGATTTCGTGCGCGTCGAGCTTGAGGAACCGCCGCTGGACGGGGTGGCGCGGCTGCCTGCGACGGCGCTGGGGTCGGATGGCCAGATCCTTGTTCTGGGCCCCGAGGACCGGCTTGAGGGGGTGTCGGTCGAATTGCTGCGCCGTCAGGGCGACGCGGTCTTGATCCGTGCGCCGGGTCTGGCGGGCCGCGAGGTCGTGCTGGCGCGCACGCCGGTGCTGGGCGCAGGCATCCGCATCAACCCGATCCGGGATGCGGGCGCCGGTGTTGCCCCGGCCGAACCGCAGACCATCGCGCTTGATCCCGATCGCCGCGCGCGCCTGATCGCTTTTGTCGAGGCCAACGGCTTCATCCCCGCCGACGTCAAGGCGCGCATGCTGGATCAGTTGAAAGAGGCCGAAGTGCCCGCCCAGATGGTCGAGCGCATCGAAAGCCGGATGGGAAGCTAGAATGATGCGCAGCCTTCCGCCCGGCGGTTTCGGTGTCTTGAGCTACTTTACCCGCCACCGGACGGCGGCGAACCTGTTGCTGATGCTGCTGGTCGTGGCCGGCTTGGCCGCGATCCCGCAAATGCGGGCGCAGTTCTTTCCCGATGTCATCTCGGACGAAATCGACATCATCATCGCATGGGATGGCGCTGGTGCCGAAGATGTGGACGATGCCATTGTCGCGGTTCTGGAACCGGTGCTGCTGGCCGTGCCGGGTGTCGCGGCAACCTCGGCCACCAGCCGCGAGGGGCGCGCCTCGATCGCGCTGGAGTTCGAGCCGGGTTGGGACATGGGCCGCGCCGCCGACGAGGTTCAGGCCGCGCTCGATGGGGTGGCCGATCTGCCCGAAGATGCCGATGATCCGGCGGTGCGGCGCGGCGCTTGGTGGGACAATGTCACCGATGTGGTGATTTCCGGCCCGGTCGCGCCCGATCAGCTTGGCCGTTTTGCCGATGAATTCACCGCCCGGCTGTTTGCCGTGGGTGTGACCCGGTCCACCATTCGCGGCGTCGCGGCCCCGCAAACCGTGGTCGCGGTGCCGTCGGCCGGATTGATCCGGCATGACATCTCCATGTCCGAGATCGCGGGCGTGATCGCAGCCGCCGCCTCGAGTGCGCCGGCGGGCGATGTGGCGGGGGCCAATGCGCGCATCCGCACCGGCGCGGCGCAGCGTTCGGTGGCCGACATCGCGTCACTTGCGCTCCGGATCAATGCGGATGGATCGACCCTGACCATCGGGGATGTGGCCACCGTGCGGACCGAAGGGATGGACCGCGAGCGCGCCTATTTCGTGGGCGATGATCCCGCCATCACCATCCGCGTCGACCGGTCCGAGGATGGCGATGCCATCGCCATTCAGGCGCTGGTCGAACAGGTCGCCACCGAGATGGAGGCGACCCTGCCCATGGGCACCACCATCGAACTGATCCGCACCCGGGCCGAAGCGATCACCGGGCGGATCAACATTCTTGTGGACAATGCGCTTCTGGGTCTGGCGCTGGTCGTGGGGCTTTTGTTCCTGTTTCTCAATGCGCGCACCGCGTTCTGGGTGGCGGCGGGCATTCCGGTGGCGATGCTGGCGGCGATTGCGCTGATGTGGGCGGCGGGGCTGACGATCAACATGATCTCGCTGTTCGCGTTGATCATCACGCTGGGCATTGTCGTGGATGATGCCATCGTGGTGGGCGAACACGCCGATTACCGCGCGCGCCATCTGGGCGAAGACCCCGTGACCGCCGCCGAAACCGCCGCGCGCCGCATGGCCGCGCCGGTGTTTTCGGCCACCGTCACCACGGTTCTGGCCTTTGCCGCGCTGACCGCGATCGGGGGGCGGTTCGGGGGGCTGATCGCCGATATTCCCTTTACGGTCATCGTGGTGCTGCTGGCCAGTCTTGTGGAATGTTTCCTGATCTTGCCCAATCACATGGCCCATGCGCTGTCCCATTCGGCTCGGACGCATTGGTATGATCTGCCCTCGCGCGTGGTCAATCGCGGCTTTGACTGGGTCAAGGACCGCGCCGTGCGCCCGGTGATGCGCCTTGTCGTGATCGCGCGCTATCCGGTGCTGGCGGCGATGATCTTTCTGCTGTCGACCCAAGCCGCCAGCTTTTTGCGCGGCGATGTGGTCTGGCGCTTTTTCAACGCGCCGGAATTGTCATCGGTCACGGGCAATTTCGCCATGCTCGATGGCGCCACCCGGGCCGACAGCCTTGCCATGATGCGCGAGATGCAGCGCGCGACCGAGGCCGTGGCCGCCCGCTACGAGGCAGAACATGGTCTGAACCCGCTGGTCTATGTGCTGGCCGAGGTGGGCGGCAACACCGGCGGCGGGTTGTCGGGGGTCGAAAACAAGCAGGCCGATCTTTTGGGGTCCATCGCGATCGAGTTGATCGATGCCGATTTGCGGCCCTATTCGTCCTTTGCCTTTGTGTCCGATCTGCAAGACGAGGTGCGCCAGCTTCCGCTGACCGAAACCGTCAGTTTCCGGGGCTTTCGCGGCGGACCGGGTGGCGATGCCATCGATGTCCAGATTTTCGGGGCCGATACCGCCATCCTCAAGCAGGCGGCGGTCAGCCTGCAGACCCAGCTTCAGCGCCACGCGGAAGTGTCGGGTTTGCAAGACAGCATGGCCTATGACCGCGAAGAGTTGAGCCTTGAGTTGACCCCGCAAGGGGCGGCGCTGGGGTTCGAGATCGGGGCCTTGGGGCGCGTGCTGCGCGACCGCCTGGGCGGGATCGAGGCGGCGCGCTTTCCCGATGGGCCGCGCACCGCCACCATTCGCGTCGAATTGCCAGATGACGAGCTGACCGCCGATTTTCTGGAAGGCACGCTTTTGCGCGCCGCTTCGGGGCAATATGTGCCGCTCGCCGATATCGTCACCGTCACCGCGCGGCAGGGGTTTTCCACGATCCAGCGCGAAAACGGTGTGCGGTTGATTTCAGTCTCCGGCGATCTGTCCGAGGACGATCCCGTGCGTGCCGAAGACATCATGACCGATCTGGCCGACAGGCTGATCCCGCAGATCGAGGAACGCTATGGCGTCTCCACGCGCCTTGCCGGTCTGGCCGCGCAGGAGCAGGAATTCCTGGGCGATGCGGTCACGGGCTTTGTGTTGTGTCTTGTGGGTATCTATCTGGTGCTGGCCTGGATTTTCGCCAGCTGGACCCGGCCGATGGTGGTCATGGCGATCATTCCCTTTGGCCTTGTGGGCGCGATCTGGGGCCACGCGCTGTGGGATGTGCCGCTGTCGATGTTCACCGTCGTCGGGCTGATCGGGATGACGGGCATCATCATCAATGATTCCATCGTGCTGGTGACAACGGTCGATGAATATGCGCAAGAGCGCGGCCTGATCCCCGCCATCATCGATGGCACCTGCGACCGGTTGCGCCCGGTCTTGTTGACCACGCTGACCACGGTGCTGGGGCTTGCCCCGCTGCTTTACGAGACCTCTTCGGATGCGCAATTCCTCAAGCCCACGGTGATCACCCTGGTCTATGGTCTGGGCTTTGGGATGTTCATCGTCTTGCTGGTGGTGCCCGCGATCCTTGCCATGCAGCAAGACATCGCCAAGCAATTGTCCGCCCTGCGCCGCGGGTTCGGTGTGGCCGGTCGGCTGCCCGGGCTTGCCATGGGGCTGGGCGGGCTGGCGGTGGCGATCGCCGGGCTTTTTGGCGCGACGCTGGGAAGCGCGGTCATCACCGGTGCCATGGCGGGGCCGCTGGCGTCCTTGGGTACGGGCGGGATCGGGGCGGCATTCGGCGTTTTTGTCGCCGGGGCGGCGGTCTTGTGTGTGTTGGGCTGGGTCGTTGGCCTGTTGGTGCAGGCGCGGGGCCGCCGGCTGTCGTCTTAACCGGTGCAGCCATCCAATTCGATGGCCATGCGCGTGCCGATCACCGTGATCCGCAGGTCAGACCGGTTCAGCGCAAAGGGGCCTTGGTCGGGCGGCACGATATCCGCCGTTGCACGGATCATGTTGCCCAGGCGCTCGGTGACGGCCTCGGACACCCAGATGGCGCTGTCGTGATGTTCCAGCACGACCGTTTCATCGGAACCCGTGTCCGGAACCGCGGCGGTCACCGTGATGCGCAGCCCGTCGGAAATCGGTTCGACCGCACAGCGCGCCTGACCGGCCCCGGCCTCTGCGGCGGTGAAGGGGCGGTTTGACAGCGATTGCCCGATTTCGGCCACCCGCACCGGTGTCGGCGGCAAAAGCCCGGTCAGATTCAGCGTGATCGGGATGCAGACATCAAGACAGACACCCATGTCGATCTGGCCCTCAATGGCGATCTCGCCGCCCTGCGAGAGGCTGAATTCCACCGGAAGAACCACAACATCGCCATAGCCGATCGAGCGCATGCCGTTGATGACAAAGACCTTGGGCCGTGGCCAATGGATCGCAAGCCCCGTCACGCCTTCGGCTTCGGTCAGCTGCAAGATCGTGGGCACACCGCCTTCGCCGGGCGCGCGCCAATAGGTTTTCCATCCCGGCGCCAGCGCGATGCGGATGCCCGCCATGTGGTTGCCATCTGCCAGCCGCCATCCGGGCAGGAACGAGACCTGTACCACGTCATCGACCGAACGGCCCAGAAACTCGGCCTTGGCCGTGTCGGCACCCCAAAGGGCGCCACAGGCCGCAAAGGCGGCAAGACATCTGCGCAACGCGTGTTTCATTTCAATGGAGCTAGAAACTTGCCACGGAAATGGAAAGTCACGATTTGGCGACGGGGCTGGGTCTGTGGCCGCGCTGCCGCGCAACCGCGCTTGATCCGGGACGCGCAAGGCCCCATCCTGTGGCCCATGACCCGACGCAGCACAGCGCCTTTTCATGACCTGACCGGACAGCTTCTGATCGCCATGCCCGATCTGGGGGACCCGCGCTTTCAGGGCAGCGTCGTGTTCTTGTGTGCGCATTCGCCCGATGGGGCGATGGGTCTGATCGTCAACAAACCCATGCAAGATGTGCGCTTTCGCGACATGCTGGACCAGCTTGGCATCGCACGCGCGGCCGCCACCCCCGATGTGCAGGTCTGTTATGGCGGTCCGGTCCAGATGCGGCGGGGCTTTATCCTGCACAGCGCCGCCTATGCAGGATCACGCAAGGATCGGCTGGAGGTCGATGACCGCTACGCGATGAGCGCCACGCTTGACATCCTGACCGAGATCGCGCGCGGCACTGGCCCTGTGCACAACATCCTTGCGCTGGGCTATGCGGGTTGGGGCCCGGGGCAGTTGGAGGAAGAAATCGCGCACAACAGCTGGCTCACCGCCGAGGCGCTGCCCGAAGTGGTCTTTGCCCCCCGCATGCATGACAAATGGGCGGCCGCGCTGGCCAGCTTGGGCATATCGCCCCTGACCCTGTCATCACAGGCCGGCCACGCCTGACGCCGTCAGCGCGGCACGGGCAAGGTGCCGTTGGTGTAGGGTGTCCAATCCGTGATCTCGGGGTAGTAGCGGTGCCGCCATGCCATGACGCGCGGGTTCATGATGCGCCGCCACACGGGCGGGATCATCGCGGCCATGGTCATCACCGGGTAGCCAAAGGGAAGCTGCGGGGCCTCATCCTTGGTATAGGTCTGCAACAGCGGAAAGCGCCGGTCGGGCTTGTAGTGATGATCGGAATGACGCTGCAGGTTGATCAGAAGCCAGTTCGACGCCTTGTGCGCCGCGTTCCATGAATGGCGCGGCAAGACATGCTCGTATTTGCCGTCGCCCAGATGTTTGCGCGTCAGCCCATAGTGTTCGATGTAGTTGGTCAGCTCCAGCTGCCAGATGGCGATGGCGGCCTGAAAGGCAAACAAGCCCAACCCAAGCCAGCCGCCCAGGGCAAAGGCCAGCATCAGGCACATCCCCTGCAGAAGCCCATAGCGCCAAAAGGGATTGGCCGGATCGGTCCATGGCTTGCCGCGCCGTGCCAGCATCGCCTTTTCTGCGGCAAAGGCGCTGGTCAGGCTGTCACGCAGCACGCGGGGCAAAAAGCGGTGAAAGCCTTCGTCATAGGGCGCGGTCACCGGATCGCGGGGGGTGCCCACATGGCGGTGATGCACCAGAAGATGTTCGGATCGGAAATGCGAATAGAGCACGCAGGCCAAGAGCAGATCGGCCAACCAGCGTTCCAGCCGGTTTTTCTGGTGCATCATTTCATGGGAATAGGTGATGCCGATGGTACCCGACATGATCCCCACGCCCAGAAACAGGCCAAAAGCCTCGGGCGTCGACAGGTGATCGGCGCGGGTGGCATACCAGATCAGGCCGAACATCGTGACAAACTGCAAGGGAAACCAGACCAGCGTCACCAGCCGATACCAGATCAGCTGATCATCGGGCGTATCGGGGTCGGCGTTTTCCAGAGCCAGCCCCATGACCGCATCAAGGGCCGTGAACAGCCACCACGTCGCCAAGGGCATCGCCGCCAGCCACCAGCCACCTTGACCCGCGACAAGGATGATCAGCGGAAACAGCGCCAGCGACATCCAGAAGGGCAGCGCGCGGGCGATCGGGGCAATGCGTCTGACAGGGATCATGGCCGGTCTCTTGTCTTGTGTGCCTGCTGCAATGCTTTGCGTGCAGCGGCCCTTTGGTCAATCCTGACGCATGGTCGCTTCCGCCAGATCCCACGCCTTGCGCATCACCGTGGGCAGGCTTGCGGGCCGAAATGTGGCGCGCGGGTGAAATTGCCCGCGGTCTGGTGTCGCATCCATGTCCACCCACGCCAGCCTGAGCGACAGGCGCAGGTGGAAATGGGTGAAGGTATGGCGCACCTCTCGCCCCGGATCATGCCATTGCGCCGCGATGGGGGGCGATTCGGGCGGGGGTGTTTCGGTCCAGTCGCTGCCGGGCCAGCCCAGCATCCCGCCCAGCAAGCCCCGGTCGGGCCGGGTTTCCAGCAAGACGGCGCCGTCGCGGCGCTGGGCCAGATAGACGATGCCCGCCCGCGTCGGTTTCTCGGGCTTTGGCGTCTTGCGCGGCAGATCGGCGGCGATGCCAAGCCTGCGCGCGCGGCACAGCCCCATGACCGGGCATAGCCCACAGGCCGGGTTGCGCGGCGTGCAGATCGTGGCGCCCAGATCCATCACCGCCTGCGCGTAGCATCCCGGGCGCACCTTGGGCGTGAGCCGTGCCGCCAGAGCTTTCAGGTCTGTTTTCGCGGCCGGAAGGGGCGTCTGCACCGCAAAGACCCTTGCCAGAACCCGTTCCACATTGCCATCCATCACCGCCGCCGGGCGGTCAAAGGCGATGGAGGCGATGGCCGCGGCCGTGTAGGGGCCGATGCCCGGAAGCGTCAGAAGCCCCGCTTCCGTCTCGGGAAAGCGCCCGCCATGATCGGCCACAACGACGCGCGCGCATTTCAGAAGGTTGCGGGCGCGGGCGTAATAGCCCAGCCCGGCCCATTCGGCCATCACGACGGCATCCTCGGCCGCGGCCAGCGCGGCGACCGTGGGCCAGCGCGCGGTGAAGCGGTGGAAATAGTCGCGCACGGCGGCCACAGTGGTTTGTTGCAGCATGATTTCCGACAACCAGACCCGATAGGGATCGGGGCGCAGCCCGGCCAGCCGCGCCTCGGGCCCTACGCGCCACGGCAAGGCGCGGGCATGGCGATCATACCATGGCAACAGGGCCATGGCGGGCGCATCGTCGGGAAATCCGTCACGCAAGGTTTATCTGCCTTTCCGCTGGCTGGTGTTGGTTCGCGGCGCGTTAGGCCATAGAGTGCGCCCAAGCACAGGAAAGCAAGCCATGCCGAAAACGCCCAGCCCATCGTCGAACGCGCCACCGCCGCGCCGCAAGCGCGGCTTTGAAGCGGCCGGTGCCTTGTTGGCCGCCACCCTCAAGGCACCCGCCGAAAAGCGCGGCTTTGGCGAGGCAAAGCTGTTGACCCATTGGGCCGAAATTGTGGGCGCCGACACCGCCGCCATCGCACGGCCCGTCAAGATCACATGGAGCCGGGGCTTTGGCGGCACGCTGGTCTTGCTGACCACGGGCGGCCATGCCCCGGTGCTGGACATGCAGAAAGAGCATATTCTGGAACGGGTGAACGCCACCTATGGCTACCGTGCCATCGCGCATGTCCATATCACCCAGACCGCGCCCACCGGATTTGCCGAAGGCCGCGTGGCCTTTCGCGCCGCCCCTCCCAAACCACCCGCCGAGCCCGATCCCAAGCGGCTGGCCCTTGCCTTGGGCCATGTCGAGGGTATCGAAGACCAAGGGCTGAAAGATGCACTCGCGCGGCTGGCCCGCAATGTGCTAACCCCACGACAAAGCTGAGGAGAGACATCCAACATGGATCGCAGGACCCTTTTGTTGGGCGCCGGTGCAGGTGCCCTTGCCGTTGGTGGCTACGCGGTGTTGCGCCCGGTCAACGCCCCCGATCTGTCGCTTCTGCCACAGGCGGCCCGAGCGCAAACCGTGCCCGCAACCGCCCCCGAGGTGATCGAGATGGTGCTGGGCGCGCCGGATGCGCCTGTCGAGGTGATCGAATATGCCTCGTTCACCTGCCCGCATTGCCGCACGTTTCATGAAAACAGCCTGCCGCTGCTCAAGGCCGATTACATCGAGAAAGGGCTTGTGCGCTACATCTACCGCGAGGTCTATTTTGACCGCTTCGGCCTGTGGGCCGGGATGGTGGCGCGCTGTGCCGGGCCCGAGCGATATTTCGGTGTCGTCGATCTGATCTATGCCCGGCAAGCCGAATGGACCCAGGGTGCCCCCGCCGAGGTAGCCGAAAACCTGCGCCGGATCGGCCGGACGGTCGGGCTGACCAATGAACAGCTTGACGCCTGTCTGACCGATGCCGCCATGGCCGAGGCGATGATTGCCACCTACGAGGCACATATGGAACAGCACGACATTTCGGGAACGCCCGCCTTTGTCATCGCGGGGCAGATGTATTCCAACCAGAGCTACGCCGACATGTCGGCAATCCTTGACGAAGCGATCGCAGCCGCGCAATGACCACGCCGCTTGCCGGGGTGCGCGTGCTGGAACTGGCACGGATTCTGGCCGGCCCCTGGGCCGGTCAGACGCTGGCCGATCTGGGCGCCGAGGTGATCAAGGTCGAAGCGCCCGAAGGCGATGACACCCGCCGCTGGGGTCCGCCCTTTGTGGATCATGCGGGCGACCGGTCGGCGGCCTATTTCCATTCCTGCAACCGGGGCAAGAAATCCGTCATCGCCGATTTCACCATGCCCGAGGGCCGTGACCGCGTGGTGGACCTTGCGCGCGGGGCCGATGTGGTGATCGAGAATTTCAAGCTGGGCGGGCTGGCGAAATACGGGCTGGATTACGCCAGCCTGAGCGCGATCAACCCCGGCCTGATCTATTGCTCGATCACCGGGTTCGGCCAGACCGGGCCCTATGCCCATCGGGCGGGCTATGATTACATCATTCAGGGCATGGCCGGGCTCATGTCGGTCACGGGCGAGGCGGGCGGCCAACCGCAAAAGGTGGGCGTGGCCGTCACCGATATCTTCACCGGGCTTTACGCGGCCAACGCCATTCTGGCCGCGCTGCATTTGCGTCGCACGACCGGGCGGGGCCAGCATATCGACATGAGCCTGATGGACAGCGCCGTTGCCATCATGGCCAATCAGGCGATGAATTATCTGGCCACGGGGGTGGCGCCGCAACGGCTGGGCAATGCCCATCCCAATCTGGTGCCCTATCAGGTCTTTGACTGCGCCGATGGCTGGATCATCATCGCCACCGGCAATGACGGGCAATACCGGCGGCTTTGCGTGCTTCTGGGTCTGCCTGATCTGGCCGATCACCCCGATTACCTGACCAATGCGGCGCGCATCGCCCATCGCGATGCCCTGACCGCACGGCTGACGGCGGCGACCCGCCTCTGGGCCAAGGCCGATCTGCTGGCCGCCTGCGAGGATCAGGGCGTGCCCGCAGGCCCGATCAACGATCTGGCCGAGGTTTTCGCCGACCCTCAGGTGGTCGCGCGCGGCACACGGATCGAACCGGGTGGCGTGCCGGGCGTGCGCCCGCCCTTTCGCTTTTCGGATGCCGATCTGGCGCTCGACCGACCCGCGCCCCGGCTGGGTGAGGATGACGGGTCGGGCTGGTCGGCGCGATAGGCGGCATGGGCTAGGGTGCTGCGTCGGATGGCCCACCCATGATGCGGTCCAACACCGCATCCAATGGCCCCCAATCGTCCAGACGCAAGCGCACCGGCACCGTCATCACCTGAGCGCGCAGCGCGGGCGCAAGGCGCACGGCATCCTTTTCCGTCGTCACCACCTGTGCGCCAAGGCTGCGTGCCTCGCGCAGAAGGCGCGTCATCAGCGCATCGCCGAGAGGTTGATGATCGCTCAGCGCATGGGTGGCGCGGATATCGGCGCCCATGGCTGCGAGCGTGCGAAAGAATTTCTCGGGGTGGCCAATGCCCGCAAAAGCCAAGACCGGCTGGCCCTTGAGCGGCAAGCCCGTGGGCAAGGGGTGCAACTGGCCCGTGATGTGGGGAAGGGCGATATGTGCGCCCCAGCGCCGGGCAAAGCGGTCTTGTGCCGCCGCATCCCCGATGGACACAACCAGATCGGCCCGCGCCAGCCCCGCCGCCACCGGTTCGCGCAACGGCCCCGCCGGGATCACCCGGCCATTGCCAAAGCCGACATGGGCATCGACCACGATCAGCGACAGATCATGGGCTAGCCCTGGGTTCTGGAACCCGTCATCGAGCAAGATCGCCTGCGCCCCCGCGGCCATGGCGGCCCGCGCCCCGGCCGCCCGGTCGCGCGCGACCCATGTGGGCATAAAGGCTGCGATCAACAGCGCCTCATCCCCGGTTTCGGCGGCGCTGTGGCGGCGGTCGTCGACCCGCACCGGCCCCGCCAGCGACCCGCCGTGGCCCCGGGTGACGGCATGGGCGGCGATGCCACGCGCGGTCAAATGCTGCGCCAGCGCGATCACCATGGGCGTTTTGCCCGTACCGCCCGCATTGAGATTGCCGACACAGATCACCGGCACCCCCACCCTTGCGCGCGGCCCCCGCGCCAGCCGCCGACGGGTCGCCGCCGCATAAAGCGCGCCCACGGGCGACAACAGCGCCGCCAGCAGCCCCGGTTCGCCATGCCAGAAACCCGGTGCCCGCATCAGCGCCCCGTCCCGGCCGCGTCGAGGGTTTCCAGCAGCACCGCTTTGGCCCGCTCGGTGACATCCGCACCCGATGACACCACCTCCCAC
Source organism: uncultured Roseicyclus sp. (assembly GCF_937892565.1). Taxonomy (GTDB): domain Bacteria; phylum Pseudomonadota; class Alphaproteobacteria; order Rhodobacterales; family Rhodobacteraceae; genus Roseicyclus. The sequence continues at coordinate 64,515 of NZ_CALAHQ010000035.1, forward strand.
GCCGCATGGGCCATGGCGGCGGCACGGTCGGGCGCCAGCAATTCATCCACCGCCTGCGCCAGCGCCTGTGGCGATGCCACCAGCCGCGCGGCCCGCGCTTGGGTCAGGCGTTGATAGATGTCGACGAAATTGGTGACATAGGGGCCGTGCAGGATCGTTGATCCAAGCGCCGCTGGCTCAAAGGGATTGTGGCCGCCAATGGGTTCCAGTGACCCGCCGACAAAGCTGACCGGGGCCAGACGATACCACAGACCCAATTCGCCCATGGTGTCGGCCAGATAGACCGGTACCTCGGCCTCGGGGCCCTCGCCGGCGGTGCGGCGGGTAAAGGCCCAGCCATCATCGTGCAGCCGCCGTGCGATGTCATCCCCGCGATCGGGATGCCGTGGCACAAGGATCAACAACAGCCGCGGATTGGTTCGCATGGCGATGCGGTGCGCCTCGAGCACCTTGAGTTCTTCGCCATCATGGGTCGAGGCCGCGATCCAGACCGGCCGATTGCCGATTTCGGCGCGCATGCTGTCGAGCCTGCGGGTATCGACCGGCAAGGCGGCAGCGCCTTCCTTGAGGGTGCCTGTCACCTCCATGCGGTCGGGGTCCATGCCCAGACGGCGCAGATAGATCGCGGTCAGATCATCTTGCACAAGGGCGCGCTGGAACCGCCCCAAAAGGCTGTGCGCCATGCCGCGCAGAAAACGCCAGCGGTCATGGCTGGCCTTGGACATGCGGGCATTGAGCAACAGCATCGGGATGGCGCGCGCTTGGGTTTCGCAGATCAGCGTGGGCCATAATTCGCTTTCGGTCCAGACCGCGACATCGGGGCGCCAGTGATCGAGAAAGCGCGTCACGAACAGGCGCGCATCGAGCGGCACATATTGGTGCAGCGCCCCATCGGGCAGACGATCGGCCATCACGCCCGCCGATGTCACGGTGCCTGTGGTCACCAAAACCCGCAATTCCGGCCGGTCGTCGATCAGTTGCCGCACCAGTTCCAAAAGCGCGATGGATTCGCCCACGCTGGCGGCATGAAACCAGATCAGCGGTCCGTCGGGGCGGGGGCATGTGGCGATGCCACGCCGCTCATCCAGCCGGTCGGGGTCTTCCTTGCCGGCGGCAACACGCTCGCGGAGCTTGCGTTCGGCAAAGCGCTGTCCGGCGCGGCCTGACCATGCGCGGTAAAGACCAAGAGCAAGCGAGCGTTCCATTTGTCCTCTCGGTCCTGCGTCCGGCGTGGCACGCATTGGCTGCGCAGACTAGGGATTGGCCCGCTTGGGTCAAGCGGTGGGCGCATCACCCGGACCACGCGCCCCCATCAGCGCGGCATGCAGATCGGGGGCGGCTGCCAGAACCCCCGCAACCTTGGGTGTGGCGGCGTTGAAGCGCAGCGGCTGGCCCATCGCATCGGTGGCCAGCCCGCCCGCTTCCGCGATGATCAGCGCACCGGCGGCGATGTCCCATTCCCATGTCTGGCGAAAGGTGATCATCGCGTCGAACCGGCCTTCACCCACCAGCGCCATGCGATAGGCCAGCGAGGGGCGATAGGCGCGGGTCACCGGCGGCACCCCTTGCGGCCAATGGGCGGGGCCAAGCGTGTGCTTGGTGGCCAGCACCTTGGCCTCGTGCAGATGGCGGGCCGCCGAAGTGCGGATCGCGACATCATTGAGCGTGGCGCCAGCGCCCAGTGCCGCTGCATAAAGCTTGCCCCGGATCGGCAGATAGACCACCGCCGCGATCACCGCGCCATCCTCGACCACGGCCAGAGAATGCGAAAAAGCCGAGCTGCCTTCGATAAACGCCTGCGTGCCGTCGATGGGGTCGACCACAAAGACGCGGCGCGCGGAAAGCCGGGCGGGGCCGTCGGGCGTTTCCTCGGACAGCCAGCCATAGCCGGGGCGGGCATCCATCAGGCGCTCGCGCAGCATGTCATCGACGGCGATGTCGGCTTCGGTCACCGGGCCCGCGCCGTCGGGCTTGTTCCATGTTTCGGGATCGTCGCGGAAATAGCGCGCCGCGATCCGGCCCGCGCCGCGCGCGGCTTCGACCAGCAGCGCCAGATCCTCGCGCGCGTCAGGCCCCGGCAAGGGTCAACCCCTCGACCAGCAGCGACGGCACCACACGGCTCAGATGCGGGCGTGCGTCATTGGCCGGGCGGATCGTCAGGAGCATGTCGCGCAGATTGCCCGCGACCGTGCATTCATTGACCGGATAGGCGATTTCCCCGCCTTCGATCCAGAAACCCGATGCGCCGCGCGAATAATCGCCCGTGGTGGCGTTGATCGACGACCCGATCATCGACGTGATCAAAAGCCCCGTGCCCATGTCGCGCAAAAGATCCGCAAGGCTCTGGTCGCCCATGGTCAGCGCCACGTTGCTGACGGCGGGCGAGGGCGGCGACGATGTGCCCCGGCTGGCGCTGCCGGTCGACGGCAGACCCAGCTTGCGCCCGGTGGCCAGATCCAGTGTCCATTCCCGGAGCACGCCATCTTCCACAATCATGCGGCGGCGCGTGGCCAGACCTTCGCCATCGAAGGGCCGCGATGCCGAGGCGCGCGGGCGGTGCGGATCCTCGATGATCGACAGGCCGCGCGGCAACACCTGCACGCCCATCAGATCGCGGGCCCATGATGCGCCACGGGTGATCGCGCTGCCATTGGTGGCCGACAAGAGATGCCCGATCAGCCCCGAGGATATCCGCTCATCATAGATGACCGGATAAGCCCCGGTCCTGGGTTTGCGTGCACCCATCCGCGCGACGCTGCGTTCGCCCGCGATGCGCCCGATCTGTTCAGGGCCCAGCAGATCGGCGGCATGGTTGCGACCATCGCCGAAATAGTCGCGCTCCATCCCCAGACCTTCGCCGCTGATCGCGACGCAGGACAGGCCGTGATCGGTGCGCGCATAGCCGCCCGAAAAGCCGTTGCTGGCGGCAAGATGCACGCGGCTGCGGGAAAACCCGGCGCTGGCCGATTGCACCTGTGACACGCCCCTGATGCCAAGTGCCGCCGCTTCGGCCCTCAGGGCGAGATGTTCCAGATGGGCGGGGTCGGGATCGGGCGAGGGGTCGGCCATATCCAGCCCCGCGCCATCGCGCACCGCGCCGAGTTGCCCCGGATCGGCAAGGCCCACGGTCGGATCGACCGGCGCAAGCCGGGCCATGGTCACCGCCCGCCCGGCCATGTCGCGCAGCGTTTCGGGCCGGGTGTCTGATGCGGACACGCAGGCCTGTCTTTGCCCCACCATGACACGCAGACCGATTTCCACCCCCTCCGAGCGTTCGGCCTGCTCCAACTGCCCGCCCCGCACCCCGATCGACAACGAAATACCGTCGATCGCGATGGCATCGGCGGCATCGGCCCCTGCGCGGCGGGCCTCGGACAAGAGCGCATCGGTCAGATCGGACAGAGGGGCGGGCATGGATGAGGCACCTTGGATTGGGGTTGGGTTCGACCTAGTGCCCCGACCGCCCCGGCGCAAGGCATCGCCGGCCCGGCCCAAAGCGGGCCGGGTGGCCGTTCGCGTCACTGAAGCGGAACACCATTGGCGGTGATGCCGCCGCCTTCGGTGAACGCGATCGTGGTCTGGACCGTGTCGGGCCCGGCGCCCGGCCGGGTAAAGGCGGCCAGCAACCCGCGCGCCATCGCCAGCTGTTCGACCGGCAGCAGCCCCGAATTCTTCAACCGATCCAGAAGCGCGTTGGACCCTGCAAGTTGCAGATCAACGGACCCGACGGGTCTTGGAGACGGTCCGGGCGCAAAGACTGCGGCCCCGGTTCCGGTCAGCTCGGCCCCCGCGACCGCGATCCGCAATTCGTTCAGCGACAGATCGACCAATTCGCCGGGCATGCCGGTTATCTGATCGGGCGCGGTGGACAGCAGATCCACCAGAACCCGCAGCGACCCCGTGACATCGGCAATCACGCTGATCGGGTCGCGTGGAATGGCCTGTGCGGGATCGAACAGATCCCAGATCTCCGGGTTGAGCACGACATCTTGATAGGCCAGACGCGCGCCAAAGGGTTGTGCGCTGTCCGATTGCGCAAGCGGCACGGAAAAGCCGAATTCCGCGCTGGCCATCGCGATGTCAACCCCAACCGGCAGATCGGGGCCGCGAAACGAGCTGCTTGAGCCTGTGGTAGCCGAGCCAAAGGACAAGCCGGCTTCCGACAGGCTGGTCTGAACGCTTCCGCCTTGGCTGGCGGTCAGAAACTCGAAACCCCCGCTCGGATGCGCAAAGCGCAGCTCGAAGCTTGCGCTGTCATGGCGAAGATCGCTTTGAAAGCCAAAGCCCGGCGGCAACACATCGGGGGTCTTGGCAATTGCGGCGAGATTGCCAAAACTGACCGTGCCAGTTTCGGCGATGCTTTCGATGGCAAAGCTTGCCGCCAGCGAGCCGTCTTCGCCGGGGGGCGGGGTCAGGCTGAACGCGCCGGAAATGGCGCTGGTCGATGAGGTGGTGATGGAGCGCATATCGGCAAGATCGCGGCCATCCGTTTGAACGGTGGCGGCGTAATCCTCGATCGCGATTGTCAGATCGATCTTGGGCAGCAGGCCCATGCCACCGGTGATCGGCCCAACCTCGATCGTGATGCGGGGGGCGTCATAGGCAAATATGCGGGCGCCGGCATCGCCGCTGGCGGTGATGGTCATGCCCGGCATGATCACATTGACCACCGCCTCGATCGGGGCCGCGCCCGGTTCGGTGGCAAAGCTCATGCGGATCGCATAGGTGTCGGACAGGGTCACCACCACGCGACCATCGCCCGTTTCGGTCATCACGACCTGATCGAGTTGGCCCAGCGTGCTGACATCGTCGTCCGAAAACTGCGAGGCATAGCCCCGCAGCGTCAAGACGCCGTTTTCGGCTGTAACCTGTTTGGCGGTGATGGTCTGACCCATGGCAACCGCTTGGGCTTGCCATTCGGCCCAAAGCTCTTCTGCGGTCAGGGACAGCGCGGGCTGGGCCATGCATATGGCAAGCGCCGAGAGGGTCAGAAAACGCGTCTTGTGCTGCGACATGGGACCAATCCGATACTGCAAGGGCAAATGCATGGCCTTAGTGTCAGCCCGGCAGAGGGGTGCGGTCAAGTGCCGATCCCCCGGTTCGGCGCGCTTTGGTCTGGCCTCATGGCGGATGGGGCGCTAGCACTGGGCCGACCGTCACACAACGTCAAGGGACCGACCATGCACAGCCTTTCGGGAAAAACCGTGGCCATTACCGGGGCAAGCCGGGGTATCGGGGCGGCGGCGGTGCGTGCCTTTGCCGCCGCAGGGGCCAATGTCGTCTTGATCGCCCGCGACCGTGATGCGATTGCCGCGCTTGCGGGTGATGTCGGTCCGACCGCGCTGGCCGTGCCCTGCGACGTGACCCGCTACAGCCAGGTCGAGGCAGCCCTTGGCGCCGCCGTCGCGGCCTTTGGCGGGCTGGATGTGCTGATCAGCAATGCAGGCGTGATCGACCCCATCGCGCAAATCGCAGACGCCGATCCCGAGGTCTGGGGGCAAGCCATCGATATCAACCTCAAGGGGGTCTTTCACGGCGTCCATGCAGCGGTGCCGTTGATGTTGGCGCGCGGCGGTGGCACGCTGATCACGGTCAGTTCGGGCGCGGCGGTCAATGCGCTGGAAGGCTGGAGCGCCTATTGCGCGTCCAAGGCCGGGGCCAAGATGCTGACCGCCTGTCTGCATACCGAATTGGGCCAGCGCGGCATCCGTGCGCTTGGCCTGTCGCCCGGCACGGTCGCCACCGACATGCAGCGCGAGATCCGGCAATCCGGTGTGAATGCGATCAGCCAGCTCGATTGGTCGGTGCATATCCCGCCCCAATGGCCCGCGCAGGCGCTGGTCTGGATGTGCGGCCCCGAGGCCGATCCGTGGCTGGGTCAGGACATTTCCCTGCGCGATCCGGCCATCCGCGCCGCAGTGGGCGTGGGACCATGATCGGTTGCCAGCGTGACGATGGCCTATGGATCGTCACGCTTGACCGCCCCGACAAGGCCAATTCCCTGACCGCCCCGATGCTGGAGCGTCTGGTCGATATTCTGGCCGAGGCGGCGGTCGATCCGCATCTGCGGGCCCTGATCCTGACCGGGGCGGGCGAGCGGGTGTTTTCCGCTGGTGCCGATCTGGATGCGGCGCGGGCGGGGTTGGCCACATCGCCGCTGTGGGAACAGGTCTCGGGTGCGATTGCGGCGCTGCCGTGTCTGACCATTGCGGCGCTGAACGGAACACTGGCGGGTGGGGCCTTTGGCATGGCACTGGCCTGTGACATCCGGCTGTCGGTTCCCACCGCGCGCTTTTTCTATCCGGTGGCCAAGCTGGGCTTTCTGCCGCAACCCTCTGATCCCGGGCGTCTGGTGGCGCTGATGGGGCCGGCGCGCGCCAGGCTTCTGCTTCTGGGCGGGCAGACATTCACCGCCGAAGAGGCTTTGGCCTTTGGCCTGGTCGACCGGATCATTGCGCCCGCGCATCTGTTGGAGCAGGCCCGCGTGATCGCCGGGGATGCGTTGGCCGGAAACCCCGATGTGCTGCGTGCAATCAAGCGGATGTGTGATCGCGCCTAGCGGCGTTTCCAGCCGCGCCGCCCGCCGGGGGTTTTGGAATGAAAGCCCGGTGGGCGCTTGGTGACCCACGCCAGAAACGCCGCCAGCCGCGGATGGGCGCGCAGGGCTTCGATGGTGTTGTGGCTGCGGGCCAGTTCGGCCTCGGACAGGGTGGCGTGAATTTCATTGTGGCAGATCTGATGCAAAAGCACGACCGGCCCGCCCTTGCCGCCGCGCAGTTTCGGCGTCAGGTGATGCAGGCTTTGCTTGGCGTCCTGTGGAATCGGTCGCTCGCACAGCGGGCAGGTTGGCAGATCATCCATGAGCCCCAAGAATGGCGCAAACGCGCAGGGCGGCAAGGGAAGGGCAGCCATGGCTGAAGCAGTCGATGCGCTGGTGATCGGGGCGGGCCCCGCGGGCCTGATGGCGGCCGAGACCCTCGGCCGGGCGGGTCGGTCGGTGCTGATCGTCGAAGCCAAGCCATCGGCGGGGCGCAAGTTCCTGATGGCGGGAAAATCGGGGCTGAACCTGACCAAGGATGAGCCGCTTGCCGCCTGTGTGGCGGCCTATGGCGCGGCGTCTGACTGGCTGGCGCCCATGCTGGCCGACATGGGGCCGGACATTGTGATGGCTTGGGCCAAAGCGTTGGGGCAGCCGGTCTTTACCGGCAGCTCCGGCCGCGTCTTTCCCGTGGCGATGAAAGCCAGCCCGCTGTTGCGCGCATGGATCAGGCGCCTTGGTGCCGAGATCCGGACCGGCTGGCGCTGGTCGGGATGGGAAGGGGGCGATTGGGCCTTTGACACGCCGGACGGGCGGCGTGCGATCCACCCTGCGGTGGTCGTCTTGGCACTGGGCGGGGCCAGTTGGGCGCGTCTGGGCTCGGATGGGGCATGGGCGCCCAAGCTGGCCGAAAAGGGTGTCGATCTTGCCCCGTTTCGTCCGGCAAACATGGGCTTTTGCGTTGATTGGTCCGCCCATATGGCGCCGCATTTCGGACAGCCGGTCAAGGCTGTGGCGTTGATGGCGGGGTCCGGGGCGGTGGTGCGCGGCGAGTTTGTGGTGTCGGCGCGCGGGATCGAGGGTGGCGGGATCTATGCGGTCGCGGCCGCGCTGCGCGATGGCGCGGCGCTTGCGGTCGATCTTTTGCCCGATCTGTCCGAGCGTGAGGTCGCCGCACGGCTGGCGGCAAGGCCCGCCAAACAGACGCTGGCGCGGCATCTGGAGCGGGCGCTGAAGCTTGATCCGGTCAAACGGGCGCTGCTGCAGGAATTCGGGCGCCCCTTGCCCGAGGGGGTGGCTCTGGCCCGTCTGATCAAGCGCCTGCCGATCCGCCATGCCGGGCCGCGGCCCCTTGATGAGGCGATTTCCACTGCGGGCGGTGTGACGCGCGCGGCGGTGGATGGGGGGCTGATGCTGCGCGCGCTGCCCGGTGTCTTTGTCGCGGGCGAGATGCTGGATTGGGAGGCGCCGACAGGGGGCTATCTGATCACCGGCTGTCTGGCGACGGGGCAATGGGCCGGGCGGCATGCCGCCGTCTGGCAGGGGTGAGGCCGTTCCGGTTTATTCCCGAAGCAAAGATGCGCGGCTGCCAAGCCTGACGACGGGTCAGCGGTTCAGGGCCCGGGCATATGAGGGGCGCGCGCGCATCATTGCCATGTGATCTTTCAGGCGCGGCTCGAGGATGGGGAATTTGGCATTGGCCGCCCAGCCACAGCAATGCGCCAGCAAGATGTCGGCGATGGTGAGGGTGTCGCCCATCAGGAACGGGCCATCGGCATCCATCCGGCTGACCATGTGGCCCTGGCTGCGCGCGAATTCCCACTGGAGGCTGTCCTTGATCGCGGGCAATCGGTGCTCTTCGGGCAAAACGAAGCTGTGGCGCGCGGCGGTCCACAAAGCCGCATCGAATTCGTCGAGGATCAGGTTGGTCAGGCTGTCTTGCTGGGCGCGCGCAATCGTGCCCGGGGCAAAGCCCAAGGCCCCGTGGCGGTCGGCCAGATAGGTCATGATCGCCACCGAATCGCTCAAGGCCACGCCATCGGCGACCAGCACCGGCACCTTGCCCGCCGGGCTGACCCGCCGGATCGCCTCGGAGTGCGGCGCGGCATCGATGTGTTCGTAGTCGAGGCCCAGTTCCTCGAGTGTCCACAGCACGCGCAAGGCCCGGCTCCGGACCGCGCCGATCAAGGTATAGCCCATGTCTATCGTCTCCCCTTGCCCGGCATCATGGCGAGCCGGATCAATGCCCGTTCCATCAGCGCCATCTGTGGCGCGCCCTGCGCCGAACGCAAGGTCAGATCGGTTTCCACCAAAAGGCTCAGCGCGGTTTCGAGCGGGTCGCGGCCCCAGCGGCCGATCTGTGCCAGCATGCGGTCGCGGCGCGGACCAAAGACCGGGGGGCGTTGCGCCTGAAGCCCCGCGGCCGGGCCGCCGGGGTGGCAGGCGGCGGCATGCAGTGCGCGAAAATGCCGAAGCGCCGCGATGCACAGCGACACCGGCGCAACGCCTTGCCCCGCAAGCCGCGACAGGATCGGGCCGATCGCGCTGGCCTGTGCCTCGGCGGTGGCGTGCAAGATGTCGTCGAGTTCCGCCTCAAGCGTCAGGGGCGCCACGGCGGCGATATCGGCGGGGGTGATGGGTGTGGGATCGCCCCGCTTGTAAAGGCCAAGCTTTTCGACCGTCTGCCGGAAATCGCCCGGCGGAAGGCTGCGCGCGAGTGCTTCGAGGTCATCCATCGCCGCGCGCGGCAGATCGTTCAGCCCCCCCTCGCGCAGCAGCGCCTCGATTTCGGCGCGCGACGGGGGGTCGTCATAGATGGCGGCGGCGCGGGCCGATCTGTGATCTTCGAACAGTTTGCGCAGCGCGGATTTGGCGGTCAGCCGGGCCGCGGTGGCGATGATCTGCGCGTCGCCCGGCCGCCAATCGGCCAGCGCCGCGGCAAGCACAGGCGCCAGCGCATCTGTCGCGCCATCGATGAACACGGCGCGCGGGCCGGGGAAAAACCCCACCGCCTTGATCGCATCGATCAGCGCCGCCGGATCGCTGCGCAGATCGGCGGCGGCCAGACGCGTCAGGCGCATTTCGCCCTCGGCATTCGGTCCCAGGAGCGATTTCAGCATCTCTTGCCGCCGCAGCGCCACGCGCATCGCGTCATCGCCAAAGATCAGGCAGCCCGCCGACATCGGATCGGGCTTGCGGGCATAGGCGGCAATGTCGCGCGGTTGCAGCTTCATGCCCGGTCGGCCGCACCCGACAGCAGGCGCGACATCAGCTGGTCGGCCAGCGCCACCATCAGCCGATCTTCGGCATCGCGGCGCGCGGCGGCGGTGGCCACGGGCGAGCCGGTGGTCGAATAGGCGGTAAAGGTCGAGACCGTGCCGGTCTGCACGGTCTGATCGGTGGCGATCTGTGTCAGGCGGAAATTCAGCGTGCCGGTCAGGTTGATCCGGGTGATGTCGTTGCTGCCGGTGATGGCAAGCCCCCGTTCGGTCGTGGCGATATCCCAATCAAGCTGCAAGCCGGGGGCGGTGGCGCGGCCAAGCCTGGCTTCCAGCCGGGCGACCAGCACAAAGCCCTGTCTGGTGTCGGGGGCGGCGACCCGGACCTGTCCGCGCAGTGCATGCCCAGCCCCGCCCGTCGCATAGACAGGCGCAAAGCCACAGGCGCCCAGCGGCGCCATGGCCAGCATGATCAGAAAGCGGCGGCGATCAGATGACGACATTCACGATCCGGCCCGGCACAACGATGAGCTTTTTGGGCTGGCCCCCCGCCAGCGCCTTTTGCACAGCGTCATCCGCCAGCGCGATCTTTTCAACCTCTTCCTTTGGCATGTCCTTGGGAACGGTGATTTCGGATTTGCGCTTGCCGTTGATCTGGATCGGCAGCGTCACCGTGTCCGAGATCAGCATCGCCGCATCGGCCACAGGCCAAGGCGCGTTGGCGATCAGGCCCGCGCCGCCCAGCATGGCCCAGATTTCTTCGGCAAGATGCGGCGTCATGGGCGACATGAGCTGCGCCAGTGTCAGCATGGCTTGCCGCCTGGCGGTGCCGCCTGCGGTGGATTTGCCCAAGGTGTTGGTAAAGGCGTAAAGCTTGGCGATGGCGGCATTGAAGCCAAAGCTGTCGATGCCTGCGGTCACATCAAAGATTGCCTTGTGCATCTCACGCAAGAGATCGCCATCGGCGCCATTGGCCGGGCTTGTCTCTTGCGCGATGTCGCTCGCCAGTCGGTGGACGCGGGCCAGATGCTTGGCTGTCGCTTCGGCCCCGGCCGCGGTCCATTCCACGTCACGCTCGGGCGGGCTGTCGGACAGCACGAACCAGCGCGCTGTATCGGCGCCATAGGCCTTGATGATCGCCACCGGGTCCACGACGTTGTTTTTCGACTTGGACATCTTGGCCGAAGGGATGATCTCGACCGCGCGACCGTCGGTCAGATAGCCGCCGCCATCCCTCAGCGTCACCTCTTCGGGGTAGTGATAGACGGGCCGGCCCGCGCCATCGCGCGTCATGTAGATCGCATGCGTCACCATCCCTTGCGTGAAGAGCGCATCGAAGGGTTCGATCGCGGTGTCGGGCAGATGACCACAGATCGCCATCGCGCGGGCAAAGAAGCGGGAATAAAGCAGGTGCAGGATCGCATGCTCGATGCCGCCGATATACTGGTCGACATTCATCCAGTATGCGGCTTCGGCCATGTCGGTGGGGGTCTGGGCGCGGGGTGCGGTGAAGCGGGCGAAATACCACGACGAATCGACGAAGGTATCCATCGTGTCGGTTTCGCGGCGCGCCGGCGCACCACAGGCCGGGCAGGCACAATCGCGCCATGTCGGGTGCCGGTCCAGCGGGTTGCCGGGGATGTCGAAGCTGACATCGCGGGGCAGCTCGATGGGCAGGTTTTCCTTTGTCTCGGGCACCACGCCGCAGGCATCGCAATGCACGACCGGAATGGGGCAGCCCCAGTAGCGCTGCCGCGACAGGCCCCAATCGCGCAGGCGGAACTTGGTCACGCCTTGTCCGATACCGCGGCCCTCGCAAAAGCCGATCGCGGCCTCCACGGCCTGTTCGCCGCTGGCCTCTTCGGCCCAGGCAAAGGGCAAGGTCCAGCGCACGGTTTCCGATTTGGGCGGCACAAAGGCGGGCGCGCCATCCTCGGGCAGCGCATGCGCGCCCGTGCGCGGCACAAAGGTCGAGATCACCGGCAGGTGGTACTTGCGCGCGAAATCCAGATCGCGCGCATCATGCGCGGGGCAGCCGAAAATCGCGCCGGTGCCGTAATCCATCAAGATGAAATTGGCGATCCAGACGGGCAATTGCCATTCCGCGTCAAAGGGGTGGCGCACGCGCAGCCCGGTATCAAGGCCCAGCTTCTCGGCCTTTTCGATCGCTTCCTCGGTGGTGCCACCCTTGCGGGCCCGGGCGCAGAATTCGGCCACTGCCGGGTCGGCGGCTTCCAGCGCGCGGGCGATGGGGTGGTCGGGCGAGATGCCTATAAAGCTTGCACCCAAAAGCGTATCGGGGCGCGTGGTATAGACCTCGATCCGGGTCTGATCGGCCATGGGGGCCACCAGATCAAAGCCGAATTGCAACCCGCGCGAGCGGCCGATCCAGTTGGCCTGCATCGTCTTGACCTTGGCGGGCCAGTCATCCAGCCGATCCAGCGCATCAAGCAATTCACCCGAGAAATCGGAGATCTTGAAGAACCATTGCGTCAGCTCGCGCCGTTCCACATCGGCCCCCGACCGCCAGCCCTTGCCGTCGATCACCTGTTCATTGGCCAGAACGGTCATGTCGACCGGGTCCCAGTTCACCACCGCCGCTCTGCGATAGACAAGCCCGCGTTCCAGAAAATCGAGAAACAGCGCCTGTTGCTGGCCGTAATATTCGACGTCACAGGTCGCAAACATGCGCGACCAGTCCAGCCCGAATCCAAGGGGCTTCATCTGGGCGACCATGGTGGCGATATTCTGATAGGTCCAGTCGGCGGGGTGCCCGCCCGATGCCATCGCCGCGTTTTCGGCGGGCATGCCAAAGGCGTCAAAGCCCATCGGATGCAGCACATTATGCCCGGTGGCCAGCTTGTAGCGCGCGATCACATCGCCCATCGTGTAGTTGCGCACATGCCCGATATGGATGCGCCCGGACGGGTAGGGGAACATTTCCAGCACATAATACTTGGGCTTGTCGGCGCTGCGGCGCGCGACAAAGGTTCCGGCCTTTTCCCATTCGTGTTGCCATTTGGGTTCCAGCGTGGCGGGGTCGTAACGCGACATGGGCAGGCATCCTTGGGTCAAAGACGAAAACGCCGGGCATCGGGGGCCCGGCGGTGTGATAAAGAGCGCGGGCGGCCGCGTAAAGCGGGCCTAAAGATCGGCGTCGCGGATGCGCAGCTGGCGTGCCCGCGTCAGGATCGCGTCTTCGATCTGGCGGGCGACATCGCGGCTGACGGCACCCGCGCGCGATTCAACGGAAACGCGCAAGCTGCGCGCTTCCAGCGCGGGGTCTTGCACATAGACAGTGGCGCGATAGGCGCTGCCGCCGCCGGGCGGGGTGGCGAAACCGAACTGGATGATGCCCGAAAACGGATCGGCCGCTTCGACGGGCATGAAATCCAGCACCTCCAGCGCGGCGGTCCACAGATAGCGGTTTACCGCCACCGTGGTGTTGGGGTCGGCGGAATTGGCGAACAGGTCAAAGATCGTTTCGCGATTCGGGTCCAGCACCAGACCTTCGTCGATCAGCGCCTGTTGTTGGGCGGCCGCGCGGGCGGCGCGGCGGTCTTCGCGCCCTTCGCCCGAAAACAGACCAGTGCCCCCGCAGCCCGCCAAAAGCGCCACGCCGACGCACAATCCCGCAAGTTTCGCCAGCTTCCCACGCATCCGCCGGTCCTTGAATGGCCCTGTCTCTGATGGGCTTGTTGCTACAGGACGGGCCAAGTCGCGGCAAGTGTCTTTCCCGGCGGGGCGGGTTTGGGCGAGTGTGGCATGTCTGCACCAGCCTTGGCGCAAGACGAAGCAGGGCCGTTCGGCTTTCTTGCAATCAGGGGGTCAAGGGGCGACACAGCAGCATACTCAATGCGGATTCCCCGTTTTGAGGTGCACCATTGAATACAACACGAGGGAAAAACCATGAAAAAGGTTCTCTTCGCTACTACTGC
>NZ_CALAHQ010000036.1 GCF_937892565.1 uncultured Roseicyclus sp.
CTAGCGCATGATCGGGCGTCTTGTCCGCGCCAGCCCAAACCAGATCCCCATGCCCAGGATCGCAAGAGCGGGGGTTGTCACGGGCGACCACATCAGCACCACGAAGGGTTCCCACCAGCGCCAATCATCGCGAAAAGCGCCGCGGTGGCTTGAGGCGATGCCGACAAGCGACCAAAGATATTCTGCCAGCCAGACCGGGGCCGCAATCGCCCAACGCATCTGCCCGCTGACCCAGATCGCTCCGATCCCCCAAAACAGCATGGCCGCCCCCAGGGCCTTGGCGATCTGAGCGGTGATGATGGTTCCAAGGGTGACGCAAGGCACCTCGGGGCAGGGCGCCGACGCGGCGGCGATCAGATCATGACCCGATGGCCCAAAGCTGAGCCATTCATGCGCCAAGAGCACCACCAAGAGGCTCAGCGCCCCCCAAACGCCCAGCACGGCACCGGCGCGGACCCGGCCAGCCCCGCCGGACGCGCCCATCACCCGCCCGTATGGCTCATGTGGCGGGTCATCTGACCGGCGACAGACTGCCGGGAATAGTCGAAATCATGACCCTTGGGCTTGCGCGCGATGGCCGCGCGAATGGCTTGTTCCAGCACCCCATCCGCGTCCGATGCGCGCAAGGGCGCGCGCAGATCGGCCATATCCTCCTGACCAAGGCACATGTACAACTCGCCCGTGCAGGTCAGCCGCACCCGGTTGCAGCTTTCGCAGAAGTTATGCGTGAGCGGCGTGATAAAGCCGATCTTCTGGCCGGTCTCCTCCAGCCGCACATAGCGCGCAGGCCCGCCCGTGCGCTCGGCCAGATCGGTCAGCGTGAACCGTTCGGCCAGCCGCCCCCGCAGATCCTTGAGCGACCAATACTGATCCAGCCGGTTCTCATTGCCCAGATCGCCCATCGGCATGACCTCGATAAAGGTCAGGCCCATCTCGCGCGCGGCGCACCAGCTTTGCAGATCGAACAGTTCCGTTTCGTTGAACCCCTTGAGCGCGACCGCGTTGATCTTGACCTTGAGCCCCGCCTTTTGTGCCGCATCGATCCCGTCGAGCACTTGCGCCAAGCGGCCCCAACGCGTGATCGCGGCGAATTTCGCGTCATCGAGCGTATCGAGCGAAACATTGATCCGCCGCACGCCGGCATCATGAAGTTCACCCGCGAAACGCGCCAATTGGCTGCCGTTGGTGGTCAGCGTCAATTCCTTGAGCCTGCCGCTGTCCAGATGCCGGGTCATGGCGCGGAAAAACGTCATGATATCGCGCCGCACCAAAGGCTCTCCGCCCGTGATGCGCAGCTTTTCCACCCCCAGCCGCACAAAGGCCGAACACAACCGATCCAGTTCTTCGAGCGTCAGAAGTTCCTTCTTGGGCAGAAAGGTCATGGTCTCTGACATGCAATAGACACAGCGGAAATCGCAGCGGTCAGTGACAGACACCCGCAGATAGCTGATCGCGCGCTGAAACGGGTCGATAAGGGGGCTGGTCGTTGTCATGAACGCAAGCTAAGCGGCAAGCGCTGCAAGGGCAAGATGCCTTGCGACGGCGGTTGAAGCCGCCCTTGAATGACCCTAGGTTGGCCGCCATGAAGAAAATCCTTTTCCTTTTTGCCCCGATCCTGCTGACCGCCTGCGTGGGCGTGCCGGGCGTGATGCGCCCCAAAGAGCCGCCGCTTGTGATCGAGCCTGTGACGGCCGGCGGGCCGGTCGATGTTGCGACCGATCCGACAGTGTCGGCCTCCACCCAACCCCAAAGCGAGGGTCGCTTTCTTGGCTTCAGCGTGACGACCATCGGGGATGTGACCCTGCCGGGCCTGTGGTTGGAAACGCCCCTTGTGCGCACCGAAACCACAGGCCGCGTCGTGGCCGAGAACGGACGCCAGATCGATGTGATGCTGCGCCCCACGGGGGGGGCGCGCGGGTCCGGGTCGCGGCTGTCCTTGGCCGGGTTCACCACCCTTGGCATCGCGCTGGATGCGCGGCCCACCCTGACCGTCATCGGCGATGTCTGAACTGCCTGATCGGCGCGTGTTCTTGCGGCGCGCCGACTGGGATGAGCTTGGCGCGCACTTTCGCTGGCGGGTGCCTGAACGGCTCAACATCGCGCATCTGTGCTGTGACAGCTGGGCTGCGGTCGCACCTGACCGCGTGGCCGTGATCCATCGCGCCACGACCGGCGATCGGCAGCTCTGGACCTATGGGCAGCTCAAGCGTGCCTCCGATGCGCTGGGCTGTGCGCTTGCGGCGCGCGGCGTCGGCCGTGGCGACCGGGTCGCGGTCTTGTTGCCGCAACATCCGGCGGCGCTGATCACCCATTTTGCCGCGATGAAGCTTGGGGCGGTCTCGTTGCCGCTGTTCACGCTGTTTGGCGGTGATGCGCTGCGCTACCGCTTGGCCGATTCAGGGGCGCGCGCGATTGTCACCGATGCGGCGACGCTCGACCGGATCATGGCGCTGGCGCCGGATCTGCCCGATCTGACGATGATCATCGTCATCGGCCCCTCTGTGGCGCCGGTTTTGTCTTTCGAGGCGCTGATCACCGGCCCCGCAGACCTGACGCTGGTCGATACCCATGCCGATGATCCGGCGGTGATGATCTACACCTCCGGCACCACCGGTGATCCCAAGGGCGTGCTGCATGCGCATCGGTTCTTGCTCGGTCATCTGCCCTGCATGGAGCTGAGCCAGGATTTCTTTCCCCAGCCCGGTGCCATCGGCTGGACCCCGGCCGATTGGGCATGGATCGGCGGCTTGATGGACATGGCATTGCCATGCCTCTATTACGGCGTGCCGCTGGTGGCGCAACGCTTGCCGAAATTCGACCCGGACGCAGCCTTTCGCCTGATGGCCGATGAGCGCGTCACCAATGCGTTCATCCCGCCCACAGCCTTGCGCCTGATGCGGCAGGCAAACCCGCCGCCCTCCATCGCCTTGCGTGCCATCGG
Organism: uncultured Roseicyclus sp.; assembly: GCF_937892565.1. Taxonomy (GTDB): domain Bacteria; phylum Pseudomonadota; class Alphaproteobacteria; order Rhodobacterales; family Rhodobacteraceae; genus Roseicyclus. The sequence goes on from NZ_CALAHQ010000036.1 coordinate 2,942, forward strand.
TTCAGGGGGCGAGGCGCTGGGCGCCGATCTTCTGGATTGGGGCCCTGCACGCCTTGGCTGCCCGATCAATGAATTCTACGGCCAGACCGAGGCCAACCTGGTCGTGGCCTCTGTCTCGGGCATGATGGCGCGGGTGCCGGGCGCCATGGGCCTGCCGGTGCCCGGGCATCAGGTCAGCCTGCGCGATGCGACGGGCGAGGTCGGCATCGGCGCGGTGGGCGAGGTGTGCATCCGCGCCCCTGATCCGGTGATGTTTCTGCGCTATTGGAACAAGCCCGCGGCGACGGCGCAGAAACTGGCGGATGGCTGGCTTCGGACGGGCGATCTGGCCACGCGCGATGCCTCGGGCCAGATCACCTTTCACGCCCGTGACGATGACATCATCACCTCGGCCGGCTATCGGATCGGCCCGGTCGAGATCGAACAGGCATTGGCGACCCATCCCGACGTGGTCATGGCCGCCGTGGTGGGGGCCCCCGATCCGGTCCGCACCGAGATCGTCGTGGCGCATGTCGTCTTGCGCGAGGGTGCGGATTGGTCAGGCATGGAGACCGCGCTCCAGGCGCTGGTGCGCGCGCGCGTCTCGGCCCATTGCGTGCCACGTCGCGTGATCCGGGCCGACAGCCTGCCCATGACGGCGACCGGCAAGATCATGCGCCGTGCGCTCCGATCCCATCCCTGAGCCCATCTTTGCTTTTGAAATACTCTCGGGCGAGCGCGAGGGGGCAGACAGCCCCCTTGCACGGGTCGCCCGTGTCAACGGGCGAAACCCCTCACTTGTCCATCGACCGCCGGATCGCGCCGATGCTCCACCAGACTGCCAGCACCACAGGCAGAACCGCCATTGCGGTCAGAAATGTCTTGGATATGGCCAGCATCTCGGTCAGGGGGCCCAGCAAATAGACCACAAGGTTGACCGCATAATAGCTGATCGCCACCACCGACAGCCCCTCGACAGTCTTTTGCAGGCGCAATTGCAGATCGGCGCGCCGGTCCATGCTTTCCAGCAGCGCCTGATTCTGCGCCGAGCGATCCACATCGACGCGCGTGCGCAACAGGTCGCCCGCACGGATCGCACGCTCTGTCATCGACAACAGCCGCCGCTCGGTTGCCTTGATGGTGCGCATGGCGGGGTCATAGCGGCGCATCATGAATTCGCCGAATGTCTGGCGGCCCAGGAACCGCTCTTCGCGCAGCACTTCGATGCGCTGATTGACCAGCGCCTCATAGGCCCCCGTCGCGCCGAAGCGAAACGCGCTTTCGGTCTGAAGCTTTTCAAGCTCGGCCGCGATCGCCAAAAGCCGCCCCAGCGTTTCGTCGGGCCGGGCCAGATCGCCGGTCATGTCGCCCACGATCTGCACCAGGCTTTCGTCCATTTCGCCCATGCGGCCGGAAATGCTGCGCGACAGCGGCAGGCCCAGCATCGACATCGCCTTGTAGGTTTCGATCTCGCAGATGCGCTGAACCACGCGCCCGATCCGCCGGCTGCCCGTATCGGACCGGCAAAACACGGCAAATCGCATGTGGCCATTGCTGTCGATGCGAAAATCCCCCGCCACCACGGCGGTCCGGTCCAGCACATGGCTGACCGCAAGGCTTTCGGGGACCATCCACTCATTCAACCGGTTGGCGATCGCGCGATCATCATCTGGCGCGATTTCCACCCGAATGTGGGCCGAGGTGATGCGCACACCCGGCGCGCGTGCCAGCCAATCCTCGGGAAAGGCCTCCCAGCTGGCGGGGTCAAAGGGGCGCTCGCCGTTCGAGGGCAGAAACGCGGTATAGGTCACGAATTCCGTGTGTTGTTCCCATTTCAGCCGAAACTTGCCCAGATCGCCAAAATAATGCGTGGCATCGGGGGCGGGGTGATCGGCGCCAAACCGATCCAGAAGCGCCAGAAGATGCGCCCGGTCCAAGCCGCGGTCCCGTTTGGCTGCATCCTTGGGCTGCTTGATGGCAACATAGATAGCCTGTGCGGGGGCGCTGATGTTGGGAAAGGGGCGCGCGTGCAGCTCATTGGCAAGCCAATAGCGCAATGGGTGATCTTCGAGCGGCATCCGTGCGGCTCCTTGCAAGGGTCGAGCGGGGACATAACCCATGTTGCGCTCTTGTAAACCGAAAAAACGCTGCAAAAATCAAGGTTTGTCTGAATGCAGCTGCATACGGTCCGATGCAAGCCTCGGACAAATCTTGAAAAACATGCGGCATCGCAGCATCTCTGGCATGAGTTTGGCAGCCTGTGACACGGTGCCAAAGCTGTCTTTCCCCGCCAGCTTGGCCTTGCGGATGGCGGGGATGGCAAGTATCGAAAACGGTATTCCATTGTATGCGTAATAAAGTGTCGTGCGGCCCCAGTTGTAGAGCGCGCGCTGTGTTGCTATGGGGCGGGCTGACACGGCCATGTCAAAGAGGGGATGACAGTGAAAATAGGCGCTCCGAAAGAGATCGAGCCGGGCGAAGCACGGGTGGCGATGACGCCCGACAGCGCGCTCCAGCTGCAAAAGCTAGGCTATGACTGCGTGATTGAATCCGGCGCGGGTGCGGCTGCAGGCTTTACCGATGCGGCCTACAAGGCTGCGGGCGTCGAAGTGGTGAAAACCGCAGCCGCGCTGTGGAAGGCCGCCGACATCGTCGCCAAGGTGCGCCCGCCAACAGCCGCCGAGGCCAAGAAGCTGCGCGAGGGTCAGCTGTTGATCTCGTTCTTCTGGCCCGGCCAGAATGCGGATTTGATGGAAACCGCGAAATCGGCTGGCGCCAATGTCATCGCGATGGACATGGTCCCGCGCATCAGCCGCGCACAAAAGATGGACGCGCTGTCCTCCATGGCCAATATCGTGGGCTACCGCGCGGTGATCGAGGCGGGCAACAATTTCGGCCGCTTCTTCACCGGTCAGGTGACGGCGGCGGGCAAGGTGCCGCCGGCCAAGGTGCTGGTCGTGGGTGCGGGTGTGGCGGGTCTTGCCGCCATCGGCACCGCGACTTCGCTGGGTGCCATCACCTATGCCTTCGACGTGCGCCCCGAAGTGGCCGAACAGATCGAATCGATGGGTGCGCAATTCGTGTTCCTTGAGTTTTCGGCCGATGAATTGCCCGATGGCGCCGCGACGGGTGGCTATGCGCCCCCCCAAAGCCCCGAGTTTCAGGCCAAGCAGCTTGCGAAATTCCGCGAGATTGCGCCCGAGATGGACATCGTGATCACCACCGCGCTGATCCCCGGCCGCCCCGCGCCGGTGCTCTGGACCCGCGACATGGTCGAGGCGATGAAGCCCGGTTCGGTCATCATCGATCTGGCGGCCGAGCGTGGCGGCAACTGTGAATTGACGCGCGCCGATGAGCGCGTCGTGTCCGACAATGGTGTGGTGATCATCGGCTATACCGATTTCCCAAGCCGGATGGCCGCGCAGGCGTCCACGCTTTATTCCACCAACATCCGCCACATGATGGCCGACCTGACGCCTGGCAAGGACGGCACGGTCAACCACAATATGGAAGATGACGTGATCCGGGGGGCCACCGCCGTTTTTGGAGGCGCGATCACCTATCCGCCGCCGCCGCCCAAGATCGCGGCCATCGCGGCGGCGTCGAAAAAGGAAAAGCCCAAGGAACTGACGCCCGAAGAAAAGCGTGCAAAAGAAGTGGCGGACTTCAAGGCACAGACCAAGAACCAGATCATGCTGCTGTCAATCGGTGGTGCGCTGGTCTTGGGCGTGGGGCTGATCGCGCCCGCCAGCTTCATGCAGCATTTCATCGTTTTCGTGCTGTCGGTCTTTATCGGATTTCAGGTCATCTGGAATGTGGCCCACAGCTTGCACACGCCGCTGATGGCGGTCACGAACGCAATCTCGTCGATCATCATTCTGGGCGCCCTGATGCAGATCGGCTCAAGCTCGGTCCTGATCACGATTCTGGCGGCGCTGGGCATTTTCATGGCCTCCGTAAACATCTTCGGTGGTTTCCTTGTGACACGGCGCATGCTCGCCATGTTCCAGAAATCTTGAGCGGGCAGGGGTAGGATAGATGGATTTCGGATTCACCATTGCGGCCTATGCGGTCGCGGGCGTTCTTTTCATCCTCTCGCTCGGCGGTTTGTCCGGGCAGGAAAGCGCCAAGCGCGCGGTCTGGTACGGCATCGCGGGCATGGCGCTTGCCGTTGCCGCGACCCTGATCGGGCCGGGGTCGGGGCTGTGGCTGATGTCGCTGATCTTGATCGCGGCGGGCGCGGGCGTGGGCTATCAGCTGGCCACCCGGGTCCAGATGACACAGATGCCCGAGCTTGTGGCAATCATGCATTCGCTGGTCGGTCTGGCGGCGGTGTTCGTGGGCTTTAACGCCCATATCGAACTGGTGCGCGTGGGCGAGGTTCTGGGCGCCGCCGGCATGGCCTTTCCCCAGCCCGAGGGGCCATTGGCCACCCCGGTCTATGAGTTGATCGGCACGCTGTCGAATTTCGCGGCGCTTCTGGCCAAGAAAACGGCGGTCGAGGTCGGGATCTTGCGGGTCGAGCTGGTGCTTGGCATCTGGATCGGTGCCGTGACCTTTACCGGATCGGTCATTGCCTATGGCAAGCTGGCGGGCCGTGTGGATAGCGTGGCCAAGCAATTGCCGGGCGGCCATATGCTCAATGCCGGGGCGGCGGCGGCGTCGCTCGCTCTGGCGGCGATGTATCTGGGCGGTGCGGGTGGCTGGACGCTGGTGGTGCTGACGCTGCTGGCGTTGTTCATCGGCTACCATCTGATCATGGGCATCGGCGGCGCCGACATGCCGGTGGTGGTCTCGATGCTCAACAGCTATTCGGGCTGGGCGGCAGCGGCGATCGGCTTTTCGCTTGGCAATGATTTGCTCATCGTGGTGGGGGCGCTGGTCGGCTCGTCCGGTGCGATCTTGTCCTACATCATGTGCAAGGCGATGAACCGCAGCTTCGTGTCCGTCATTCTGGGCGGCTTTGGCGGGGCCAAGGGCGAACAGCAGGCGATCGAGGGCGAACAGATCGCCATCGACAGCGACGGTGTGGCCGCTGCCCTGAACGATGCCGACAGCGTGGTGATCGTGCCGGGCTATGGCATGGCGGTGGCGCAAGCGCAGCAATCGGTCAGCGAGTTGACCCGCAAGCTGCGCGCGGCGGGCAAGACCGTGCGCTTTGCCATCCATCCCGTCGCGGGGCGTTTGCCGGGGCACATGAACGTGCTTCTGGCAGAAGCCAAGGTGCCCTATGACATCGTGCTGGAGATGGACGAGATCAACGAGGATTTCCCGTCAACGGATGTGGTGATCGTCATCGGCTCGAACGACATCGTGAACCCGGCAGCCCAAGACGACCCCAACAGCCCCATCGCCGGCATGCCGGTGCTTGAGGTGTGGAAGGCCAAGCAGGTGTTCGTGTCCAAGCGCGGCCAAGGCACGGGCTATTCGGGCATCGAAAACCCGCTGTTCTTCAAGGACAACACGCGGATGTTTTATGGCGACGCCAAGAAAAGCCTTGATGAATTGCTGCCCAAGATCGCCTGATCTGACCGCAGCGCCGCAAAAAGGCCCCCGGAGACGGGGGCCTTTTTCGTTTCGGGCTGATCTCAGGGCCTGTGTTGGGCCGCAGCCGAGAGATCCGTGAAAATGCGGCGCAATTCATCGGGCGGTAAATCCTTGCGCCGATCATCGGTCAGGTGATCTGGCGACCAGATCAGGCTTTGGGCGGGGTCATGCAGCATCGCCCAATCCGCGAAAAGCCGCGCCGACACCGGGTCGGTGACATGCAGCCGGACATCGAGATGGCGATCATCGCGGCGGATGCGATCATAGGCGGCGCGAACCACAGGGCCGGGGCCTTCCAGCAGTTGCAGGTAAATGTCGCGCCGACAAATCAGCGCCCCGGTGATCCCATCGCGCTGATTGCCCTGTCGGGCCTGCAGCAAGATGCCCGACAGCGTTGCCTCGTCATAGCCAAAGGGGCGAGAGGAATAGATGATCTGGATAAGGTCGGAAATGGCAAAGGCTCCTGTGCCGGGCCGGTCGCGCCAAAGGGCGCGCCATCAAGCGGGCATGCGCACAGGTTACGCTAAACGCCGCCCCTTGTCGCCGCAATAGCATCGGCACAGCACCCGGGCATGGCTCTATTTGGTCAAGATCAGCTTTCCCGCCCGCGTGATGCGCAGCTGATAGGCCTTGTCGTCGAGCAAGATCATCGCCGTACCCTCGCCATTGACCAGCCGTCTGGCATCATAGGCCGGTTGGCCGGAGTGTGGCGGTTGGCTGTGGCCTTTTTCGGCGCTCTCGGTGATCTGTCCGTGATAGCTCATGCTGGGCCCTCCGATCCAGGTTTGTGCAGGTGGTGACATGGAAAGTCTGACAAAAAGAATCGGAATAGTCAATTCCCGATTTTTTCAGTCAGGAATTTTGCCCCGCGCAGCCGGGCGCCGCGCCAGTTCGGCGATCCGCGCGGCCAGCTCTGCGCGAATGGGCCCGGGCCGAGGTGCATCGCGCAGCGTGGTGAACCAAGCCTCGGGCGGGGCGCGTCCGGCTTGCGGGGGCTTGTCCCAGCGCAACGCCCGCAATACCGCTTCGGCCGCCTCGGGCAGGCGTTCGGGAATGTCGTGGCCGTTCAGCCTGGCCCAGACCCCGGTCCAGAGCCGACCGACCGACCAAGGGTTGTAGCCGCCGCCCCCCAGCACCAACAGACGCGGGCAGCCCAGCACCATCAATGCGGCGATTACATCCCAATGGGCATTGTTCGACAGGCACAAGCGCGACAGCGGATCCTCGGTCACCGCATCGGCCCCGCATTGCAGCACGATGGCATCGGGCGCAAATCCCGACAGCGCCGGCAAGATCAACCGGTCGCGGATCGCCGCCATTTCGCTGTCGTTCAGCCCGGCCGGCACCGGCAGGTTCAGGCAATTGCCACCGCCATCATCATCCAGCGCCCCGGTAAACGGCCAGCGCTTTTCCTCGTGCACCGACAGCAGCAGCGTCTGGCCGTCGCCCGCCAGGCCATGTTGCACGCCGTCCATGTGATGGGCGTCGATGTCGACATAAGCGATCTTGGCCGCCCCCGCGCGGCGCAACGACAAGATCGCCAGAACCGGGTCGTTGAGGTAGCAAAACCCGCCCGCCCGGTCAGGAAAGCCATGATGCGTGCCGCCGCCGGGGTGGTAGATCACGCCGCCTTGGGCCAGCAATTCCCCCGCCAGAAGCGCCGCCCCCGCCCCGGTTGCCGGGCGGCGATACATCTGGGGAAAGACCGGGTTGGCCAGCGTGCCCAGAGCGTGGCGGGTGCGCACGGCATCGCTGACCGCCTGATCGGCTTCGGCCTTTGCAAGGGCCTCGGCATAGGCGTGGGTGTGCCAGATCGTCAGCGCCTCGGGCTTGGCGCGGGGGCTGGTGCGGTATTGATCGTATCCCAGCCAGCCCATGGCCCGCGACAGATCCATCACGGTCGACACACGCGGCACCCGCAACGGGTGCCCGGCACCATAGCTTGACCCGCGATAGATTTCGGACCCAAAGAAAAGCGGTTTGCTCACGCGCCCAAAAGCGCCTCGATCTCGCGGCGGATGCGGGGGCTGGTGGGTCGTGTGTTCGAGCCGAAACTTTGCGTCATCCGGCCTTCGCCATCCAGGAGCACCTTGTTGAAATTCCAACCCGGCTCAAAGCCATAACGGGTCCGCAGCCATTGGAAAAACGGATGCGCATTTGCGCCCCGGACCGAAGTGATCGTGGTCATCGGCAGCGTCAGGTTGAAATTCAGCTCGCAAAACTCGGCCACGGCGGCATCGCTGGCCAGTTCCTGACTGAAATCATCCGACGGCACAGCCAGCACGACCAACCCGCGCGGCCCGTATTCCTCGTGCAGCGCCTGAAGTTCGTCATATTGATCGGTGTAGCCACACAGCGAGGCGGTGTTGACCACCAAGATGGGTTGCCCGCGCCAATCACCCAGATCGTAGCGCCCGCCATCGATTGAATCGAAGCCAAACCCCGCTTGGGCTTGCGCGCGCGCGGCAAAGGGCAATGTGGCCAGGGCTGCGATCAAGCTGCGGCGGTGCATCACGGCGGTCTCCGGTCGGATGATGGGGAGGTATAGCGCGCCATCGGGGTGTCAAGCGGGGCTTTGCAAAGCCATGCCTTGCGTGCGATAACCCGCTGCCATGACCCGAAAGCCCGCCCCCATGCAGCCACCCTTGCGCATTGCCGCCGCCGTAAAACGCGAGACGCGCACCCAATTTGCTGCGCTGCCGTATCGCATCAAGAAAAAGGGACAGGTCGATGTGATGCTGATCTCGTCGCTGGACACGGGTCGCTGGATCATTCCCAAGGGTTGGCCGATGGACGGCATGCGCCCGGCCGAGGCCGCCGCTCAGGAGGCATGGGAAGAGGCTGGCTTGCGCGGGCGTGTGTTCGACGATGTGCTGGGGCTTTATTCCTATTCGAAATTTCTTGACGAGGATTTGTCGATCCCGTGCATCGTGGTGGTTTTTCCCCTTGAAGTGGCGCATGAGGATGCCGCTTTTCCCGAGGCCGGAAAGCGCAAGATAAAGTGGATGAGCCGCAAAAAGGCCGCGTTGCGCGTGGATGAGCCGGAACTGAAGCAGATCATCGCCGCCTTTGATCCCGAGCGGCTTGGATGAGCGCGCCGCTTGAACCCGTGACAAAGCCGAATATCTTGCACGCATCATGATACGCTATTGCCTGAAATGCACCGATGGCCACAGCTTCGACAGCTGGTTTCAATCCGCCGATGCCTTTGACACGCTGGTGGCAAAGGGGATGGTGTCTTGCGCCATCTGTGGTGGCAGCGCCATCACCAAGGCGCTGATGGCGCCCCGCGTTGCGGTGCATGATGCGCCCACCACCACCGCTGTTGCCGCGCCCGAGGGCATATTACCGTCGCGCCCCTTGTCGACGCCGACCCATCCCGCGGAACAGATGTTGCGCGCCATGCGGCAGCATCTGGCGCAAAATTCCACCTATGTGGGCGGCCGCTTCGCCGATGAGGCGCGCGCCATGCACCAAGGCGAAACCGAAGAGCGCATGATCCACGGTGAGGCCAAACCCGACGAGGCGCGCGCCCTGATCGAAGAGGGCATTCCCATCGCGCCCTTGCCGTTCATTCCGCCCGATAAGGCCAACTGAACGCGCCCGTCACAGGTCCGGTCCCCATGGCGTGCAGTTCCGCCGCCTCGCGGGCATCACGCGCGGCTTCAAGCCGGGCAAGGGATTGGGCCATGATCCGGGCGATTTCGGCATCCGGCATGCCGCGCGCGCGCAACTCTGCCACCCGGCGTTTGCCTTGGGGTGGCAGCGGTTGCACAAAGAGCAACCCGTCGAGAGCGGCCAGCGGCACCTCGGCGGCCTGTGCCAGCGCGCCCATGCGCGCCGCAAAGCCGGGGGTTGTGCGCAACTCGGCCAGCCGCCGTGCATGCCAGTCGATGCTGGCATCAAGCAACCGCTTCAGGGTCTTGTCCTGCAACCAGCAATCCACCAGACCATCGACCCAGCCCGACCAGCGCAAAAGCCCCAAATGCGGGTCTTCGTTGCGGTCGAAGATCGCGAAATATGTGGCGTCGTATTTGTCGGGCTTGCAGTTCACATTGCCCCGGTCGCCACGCAAGACATAGGCCTCGCGGCTTTGGACGGCGAAATGCGCGACCTCGGCCAGATCATAGCCCACCGTCGCTGCTGATCCGCGCCAGCCATCCGCCAGAAAACTGGGCGGCATCGGCGCGCCCGAGCCGTTCACCCATTGCAGCCCACGGTCCTGCGCGCCGCGCAAGCCAGGCCGGTGAATGCCCAGCGTCATGCCCGCTGAGGGGCGAAACAGCGTCTTGACCCCCCAGCCCCGGCGAAAATCATCCCGCGCCCCGCATGTGAATTGGATCAAGATCGGGTCGGGCGACCAATCGCTGCGCCCGTTTGATCCCATGATCCGCCAAGTGACCGCCACCCCATCCGTCCCGTCGGGACAGGCCGCCAAAAGCGCGGGCAGCGTGCCATCGCCGGTCTTGATATGCAGGAATTCGTCGCCATCCATCACCATCAGCCAATCGGCATCCATGATGGCGCGGTTGCGCTGTGCAAGGCCCAGCGCATGGGGTTGCGGCTTGCGGCCCGGCGGCACCGGGTTGCGGATGTGGTGGCACAGCCCCATCGCCTCCAGCCGGTCCAGCATCGCATCGGTCCCATCGCGGCAGTCATTGCTATAGACCCAGACCGCGTCGAACCCGATCAGCCGATGATAGGCCAGCCATTCCACAAGCCGCGGACCTTCGTCCTTCATCATCGTGATGAGTCCAAAGCCTGCCATCAGTAATTGATGTAGTGGCTTTGGATCACTGGGTTCGGCGGCCCGTTGCGGTGCTTTTTCCGGACCACGTAAAAGAGAAGCTGCGGCACACTAAAGCGGTGCTCGGCACCCCGGGGGCGATTGGTCGGGTCGGGCACCCGCGCCGCGCGTTCAGTCCCTTTGCGCGACATGGTCCAGCAGCCCAAGACCTCATAGCCCAATGAGGCATGCCAATATCGCCATGGAATATCCGGGCCGATTTGGTAAAAGCCGTGACCATACCACCCATCCGTGCCAACGCAGGACACGAATATGCCGTCGCGCTTGAGCATAGCATCGATGTTGCGAAAGCTCTGCGCGATGTCAAAGACATGCTCGGTTGTGCCGCCGTCATAGATCAGCGCGAACTTGTCCTTCAGGTCATCGCCTACCGGTTCGGACAGGTCATGCACATATTGCGCCCCTTCGATCGCTGAAAAATCAAGGCTTTCAAGAGGTGGCCAGCCGATCGTCTGGAGAAAGGACTCACAAAACCCGTCCTCTTGAAACAAGGTTTCAGGCGTTGCCGTGATGCCATGCCGTGCGAGCTTTTTGATCAGCCGTTCGGTCCAACCGGGCGGGTTGAAGTGCATCTTTTGTCGGCCCAGCATGACGCCGCCCTCGCAGCCCTTCACCACTGGCGCGATATAGGCCAGTTGCAGCGCGATATTGATGCTGATGCCCATATGCCTTGGTCCTTTCTGTCATTTAGGTTGAACTGCCAACGCCTTTTGTCTGGATCAACCTGCGCGGGCCCGTGCCGCTTGTGGCGATGTTGGGCGCGCAAACGATCCAGGACTGCGCCATGAGGGTCACTCTTCGATCGTCGCGGTCGTGGTGGTTGCATCAGGCGCTGGCACATCGAAAATGCGGCGGACACGTTTGACACCGACTTGTGCTTTCAGCCCCTCGTAACCGTCATTGGCCAGCCCCGCCTCCTCGAGCACCTCCCACTTGCGGTAATGGACAGCCGTGATCGTCGGACGTCGCCGGAAGGTCTTGCCGCGCAAGCGACCACCCAGAATGCAATGGTCGTCTTCTGACAACTCGTTCCAAGCCAGCCCTGCCCGTGCAATCGCGACCGGCAAGCTGATCTGATCAAGATAGGGGCGGCGGAACGCGGCAAGCGCGCCGACCCCGTCCAGATGCTGGGCTGTTTCCATCCACGTGTCTGCGAAAGCGCTGTCTTGCGGGAACAAGACGAAGCCCGACGAAAAATAGGGCACCATCGGGCGACGGCGGTCGCGCATCAAGGTGATGCGCGCGTCGGGTACCGGCAGATCAAAGCTGCCATAAACCGTCTCCCAAAGATCGTCGGGTGCCCATTGGATCGACGCCGCAGGCGAGCAGGTCACATGGCCGGGTACCAGCAGGCGCGTCACATCATGTGGCTGCAACACCAAGATATCGCTATCCATGAAGCCACCCCATGCGGTGTCGCGTTTCTGCTGGCAGGCGATGATCTTGTTGCCATGCGGATATTCCGGCGCAAACAGACCCTCTGTCGGCATCGGGCGCACCTCGCAGCGCATACGGCGCAACGTTTCGGTCACGGCCGGGTCAAGCGCCTCCATGCGGTGGGCGGGGCAATAGCCGACAAGCAAGATTTCCGGGTCAAGATGCCGGCGGATCGAGGCCGCAAGATAGCACGCGATATACTGGTACATCGGTGGTTCTACGATGAAAAACAGCGTGATCGTGGGCTTCATGCTTCGCCCCTCACTCTTCCAGGGCGGCGGTGGGGGCGATGCCGAACTCTTGGCACATTCTTGAAATGTAGGAGTTTTCGAGGGGGGGGTTGCGGCGCCACCAGGGTTTGGTGCCGTTGGTGTAGAGGTGGACGGAGACGGTCGCGTTGGTAAACCAACCCTCAACACGGCCATGGGGATCGAAAAAGATATCGTTGAGCTGGAACGGCACGGGGTAGAGCACATCGGGGGTCATCGCGCGGGCGGCATCGCCGGTTTGCTGGGCAAACCATGTGAAGGCCTGCGGGCCAAAGGCCGTGCGCTCGGTGCGGTAGATCTTGACCGCATGGGGGGCATCCTTTTGTTTTTCCATGCGTTTGCGCTGCTGCTTGTTCCACCAGGGCGGGCAGTCGGGCAGGTTGTCGTAATAGTCGAGCAACTGGTCCATCAGCGCGCAATCGCGCGGCAGACCCACCACCCCGCAATTGAGCGCGCCGCGCAGACCGTGGCCGGCAAAAATCCAGTCCCAGTCGTCGGGAAAGGGTTTGTGGCAAAGCGCGTCGCAGTCGATCCAGATCGCACCTGTGGCGCGTATCATCTTGTAACGAAACACATTTGACAGGAACGAGGCCGAGGTTTCCTCGACGATGTCCATGGGGATATCCATGATCTCGGAGGCCGGGCGCACCACGACCCCCCGGGGCGCGTTTTGCACCGCATGGGTGCAGTACAGCGTCACCGGATGGCCATGGCGAAGGTGAGAGGCAAGGCATAACTGGTTGAGATATTGCAGCTTTTCCCCAATCCAGAGGGAAGCCACAGGTCGCCGGTTCAGCTCCACTCTACTGCCTTTCTTGCCATGGCGCGGATGGCCCTTGATCTTTCGTTGACTGTTTTTCTCTTAATTCCTAATATTTGGCAAAGGTTTTCGCACCCTGCGCGCGCCGGTGTGGCCGGGATGCCGGGGTTAACCCTTGGGCACTGCGGGGCGGGCAGAGGCCACGGGGCAGGCGGCGGCCCTGTCGGGATGGGGTACACAGGGCGTACACACCCCGTACATACGCGGTTTGCGCACAGATGGGGTGGGGGAG
>NZ_CALAHQ010000037.1 GCF_937892565.1 uncultured Roseicyclus sp.
CGACCGAACCCTTGGCCCCGACGTGGGCGGTGTTACGGGCGACAATGAAGTGATCCGTCGCGCCGCTGATATCGCCCTTAACGTGGTCTGATGTTCAGCTTTTCATCCCATCCCAGAAGCTCTTGACCTTTTCGAAAAATCCGCTGGCATCGGGGTTGTTCGACTTGGCGCTGATCTCGTCGAATTTGCGCAGCAGCTCCTTTTGTTCGCTGGTCAAGCTCACGGGCGTTTCGACCGCCAATTCGATATACATCTCACCGATGCCAGATCCGCGAAGCTGTGGCATGCCCTTGCTGCGCAGACGCATCTGGCGGCCCGATTGTGAACCTTCGGGCACCTTGACGCGGGTGCGGCCACCATCGATGGTCGGCACCTCGATCTCGCCACCCAAGGCGGCCTTTGTCATCGAAACCGGCACGCGGCAGAACAGATCGATGCCTTCGCGATGAAACAGCGGATGCTCGGCCACATCGATGAAGATGTAAAGATCGCCCGACGGCCCGCCGCGAAGCCCGGCCTCGCCCTCACCTGACAGGCGAATACGGGTTCCCGTTTCGACACCCGCCGGGATATTGACCGACAGCGCGCGATCCTTTTGCTGACGACCCGCGCCGCCACAGCTCCGGCAGGGATTCTTGACGATCTGGCCCATTCCCGAACAGGTCGGGCAGCTGCGTTCGACAGTGAAAAATCCTTGCTGGGCGCGCACCTTGCCCATGCCGGAACATGTGGGGCAGGTGGTCGGTTCCGCCCCGCCTTCGGATCCGGTGCCAGAACAGCCCGCACACGCGATGGTGCTGGGCACGGTGATCTGTTTGGTCAGACCAGAAAACGCCTCTTCGAGGGTGATTTTCAGATTGTAGCGCAAATCCGAGCCACGGCTGGCCCGGCTGCGGGCTGCACCGCGCTGGCCGCCCATGAAATCGCCGAACAGATCTTCGAACACATCCGAAAAGGCCGAGGCGAAATCGCCCTGACCCGGCCGCCCACCGTTACCGCCTGCACGCCCGCCACCCGCCATGCCCCCGTCAAAGGCCGCGTGGCCAAAGCGGTCATAGGCCGCTTTCTTGTCGGCATCCTTCAGCACGTCATGGGCCTCGTTCACCTCCTTGAACTGGGCCTCGGCGTTGGGATTATCGGAATTGCGGTCGGGGTGAAGCTCTTTCGCCTTTTGGCGATAGGCTTTCTTGATCTCCTCGGCGGAGGCGCCCTTCGAGATCCCCAGAACCTCGTAATAATCGCGCTTTGCCATGTCGTCCCTTCCCTGAACGCATGGACCGGCCGGGGTCAGACCCGACCGGTCGCTTTGGGTTCATGTCACGCGATCAGCCGCGTTTGCGGTCGTCGTCCAGATCCTCGAAGTCGGCATCCACGATGTCGTCATCCACCGGGCGGGCCCCATCGCGATCGTCATCGCCGTCTTGCGCTTGCGCCTTGTAGATGGCTTCACCCAGCCGCATGGCCGCTTCGGTCACGTTCTGGATACCGCTCTTGATCTTGCCGGCATCATCGATATCCAACTGGTCTTTCAGGGCCTTGATCGCCAGCTCGATCGCTTCGACGGTGGACGGGTCGACCTTGTCCCCATGCTCATTGATCGATTTTTCGGTCGAATGGATCAGGCTTTCGGCCTGATTGCGGGTTTCCACCAATTCGCGACGCTTCTTGTCGCCTTCGGCGTTTTCTTCCGCTTCGCGCACCATGCGTTCGATATCCTCGTCCGACAGGCCGCCCGAGGCTTGGATGGTGATCTTTTGTTCCTTGCCGGTGCCCTTGTCGCGGGCCCCGACCGACACGATGCCATTGGCGTCGATGTCAAAGGTCACTTCGATCTGCGGAATGCCGCGCGGTGCGGGCGGGATGTTTTCAAGGTTGAACTGGCCCAGCATCTTGTTGTCGGCCGCCATTTCGCGTTCGCCCTGAAACACCCGGATCGTCACCGCATTCTGATTGTCGTCGGCGGTCGAAAAGATCTGTGCCTTTTTCGTCGGGATCGTCGTGTTGCGGTCGATCAGGCGCGTGAACACGCCCCCCTGCGTTTCAATCCCAAGGCTCAGCGGCGTCACGTCCAGAAGGACCACATCCTTGACGTCGCCTTGCAAGACACCGGCCTGAATGGCGGCGCCAAGGGCCACGACCTCATCGGGGTTGACGCCCTTGTGGGGTTCCTTGCCGAAGAATTTGGTGACCTCTTCCACAACTCTGGGCATGCGGGTCATGCCGCCTACCAGGACGACCTCGTCGATATCGCCCTTGGACAGGCCCGCATCCTTGAGAGCCGCCGCGCAGGGCTTCATCGATTTCGTGATCAGATCGCCCACAAGGCTTTCCAGCTTGGCGCGCGTCAGCTTCATCACCAGGTGCAAGGGCTGACCACCCGCGCCCATCGAGATGAAAGGCTGGTTGATTTCCGTCTGGCTGGAAGACGAAAGCTCGATCTTGGCCTTTTCGGCGGCCTCTTTCAGCCGCTGCAATGCCATCTTGTCAGCCGTCAGATCGACGCCATGCTCTTTCTTGAATTCGTCAGCCAGATAGCTGACGATCCGCATGTCGAAATCTTCGCCCCCAAGGAAGGTGTCGCCATTGGTCGATTTCACTTCGAACAGGCCATCGTCGATTTCAAGGATGGTGATGTCGAAGGTGCCGCCGCCAAGGTCATAGACCGCGATGGTGCGGGTTTCCTTCTTGTCCAGACCATAGGCAAGTGCGGCCGCCGTGGGTTCGTTGATGATGCGCAGCACCTCAAGCCCGGCGATCCGGCCCGCGTCTTTCGTCGCTTGGCGCTGGGCATCGTTGAAATAGGCGGGTACGGTGATGACGGCTTGCGTCACTTCCTCGCCAAGGTAGCTTTCGGCGGTTTCCTTCATCTTGGTCAGGATCTGGGCCGAAACCTGGCTGGGTGAATATTTCTCACCGCGCACTTCGACCCATGCGTCGCCGTTGCCGCCATTGACGATCTTGTAGGGGACAAGCTTCTTGTCCTTTTCTACCTCGGCATCGCCCAGACGGCGGCCGATCAGGCGCTTGACCGCAAAAATGGTGTTTTCGGGGTTTGTCACGGCCTGACGTTTGGCCGCTTGACCCACAAGGCGTTCATCTTCGGTGTAGCCCACGATCGAGGGCGTGGTGCGCGCCCCTTCGGAGTTTTCGATCACGCGGGGCTGGCTGCCATCCATGATGGCGATGCAGGAATTGGTGGTGCCGAGGTCGATACCGATCACTTTGGCCATGGTTGTCGGGTCCCTTCTTTCAAGCGAACGGGCGATGGCGGGTCCGTTCTGGCCCCCGGTGTCGCCCCATAAATGGCAATCTGTCTGGCCGGGATGCACGCCCGACCGGTTCGGAGGGTATATAGGAGGGGGGTTTGGCCCCTGCAAGCGGGGCTTGCCATCCGAAAAACGCACAAAATCGCCTGTGGCCTTGGGAATGTCCGGGCGCCTTGGCGCGACTGGCCGATCCAGTCGCCGCCGCCCGATAGCGCATTGCCTGATCCCATCGCGTGTGGGCTAGCGTCCGGCCCCCCAACTGGCCGAAGCATGCTTGCGGGTATAGGCTTCGGCCATGAAGCCGATGACCAGCGCGATCAGGGTGAAATAAAGGGGAAATTGCCAATTCGAATGATGCGGAAAGTAGTTCACGAATGTGAATCCCCGCGCCTGATCGATCACATGAAACAGCGGGTTCCAGTCGAACATATCGATGATCATGCCCGGCACCATATTGGCCACGAACATCTTGCCCGACGCGATCATGTTGGCCCGGACATAGATAAGCTGCAAGATGTTGACCACATCGGGCAACCACGGCTTTGCCGCAAGCAAGATCAGGCCCACCGCGCATCCTGTGGCCCATGCCAGCAGAAACATCATCAAGGCGCCCGGCCAATCATGGATCGTGATCGGGTTGATGATGGTGTGAATCATCAACAGCAACACAAAAAGACTGACGGTCTGGGTATAGAGCGCACCCAGCGCCGAAGAGAGAATCGCCACCAGCGTATTCATCGGCGCATGCTGCATGATCGGCGACGCCGAACCCTCGGCGCCCATCACCTGTTGCAAGGCCTTGACATGCGTCAGATAGGCAAAGATGCCGGTCAAAAGATACAGCATGAAATCGCCACGGATCGCGGCGCCCCTCATGCCGAGGACAGAGAACACAACATAGAATGCGGCCAGAAACAGCAATGACTGGAAAATACTCAGAAGAATGGCCCAGATCGCGCTGCGATGGCTTTGGCGCACCTTGCGGGCGGCGGTGTGAACGCTGAGCTCCAGCATGGTCATAGCAAGGCTGAGGGTCGATTGCGGGCGTCTGGTCTCGAACATACGTGCTGAACCCCGTTACCGTTCCAAACCCTGCACCGATCCATGCCCGGCGCGCCACTCTTGCCCCGCCCGCTGTTGCCGACGATAACGTCGAAATCAATACCATCCAATGAAGGCGAAATGGAGGCGGATGTGGATTACGATCACCTGATGCGGGTCTTGCGCGCAGCCGCCATCGAGGCGGGCACCCGCATCATGCAGGTTTATGAGAGCCCCGATTTCGCGGTGCGGGCCAAGTCAGACGACAGCCCGGTTACCATGGCCGATGAGGCGGCCGATGCGCTGATCTCGGCGCGGTTGCGCGCGGAATTTCCCGATCTGGTGCTGGTGACCGAAGAACAGGCCGCCAGCCATAGCCAGACCGCCCGCAGCTTTCTGATCGTCGATCCTCTGGATGGCACCAAGGAATTCGTTCAGCGCCGGGGCGATTTCACCGTCAATATCGCCCTGGTGCAAAATGGTGTGCCGCTTCGCGGCGTGGTCTATGCCCCCGCCAAGGGACGGTTGTTTTACACCGATGCCCATGGTCACAGCGTCGAGGAAACCGGGCCTTTCGATGCCGCCAATCCCGGACCGCTCACACCCATGCGGGTCGCGAAACCCGACAATGCCGCCTTGCGGATCGTGGCGTCGAAATCCCACAGCGACGCCGCCACCGAGGCCTATATCGGCAAATATGCAGTGGCAGATCTCAAGAATGCCGGCTCCTCGCTGAAATTCTGTCTGGTTGCCGCGGGCGAGGCCGATCTTTACCCCCGTTTGGGGCGCACGATGGAATGGGATACCGCCGCGGGCGATGCCGTGCTGCGCGGTGCTGGCGGCCGGATGATCCGCTTCGAAGATCACCAGCCCTTTGTCTATGGCAAGCCCGGTTACGCCAACGGATTTTTCATCGCCCATGCCCCGGGCGTCGAGGTAAAGGCACCATGAGCGTCATTTGCGTCATTCCTGCGCGCTACGCCTCTAGCCGCTATCCCGGCAAACCGCTGGCTTTGTTGCGCGGCGCGACGGGTCAGTCGCAAAGCCTTATTGAACGCAGCTGGCGCGCGGCCTGTGCGGTGTCGGGTCTGGATGCGATCTATGTTGCCACCGATGATGATCGTATTGCCGATGCCGTGCGTGCATTTGGGGCCGACGTGCTGATGACCTCTTCGTCGGCACGCAACGGAACCGAACGCTGCGCCGAAGCGCTTGAGCAGCTGGGCGGTGGCGTTGAAATGATCGTCAACCTGCAAGGCGATGCCCCGCTCACCCCACCATGGTTTCTGGAGGCGTTGATCGCCGGGCTGCGCGCCGATCAGGTTGCAGCCATCGCCACCCCCGTCTTGCGCTGTGACGGGGAAACGCTGGCGGCCCTCAAGGCGGATCGCGCCGCAGGGCGCGTCGGAGGGACCACCGCCGTGGTCGATCGGGCGATGCGCGGGCTCTATTTCTCGAAAGAGGTGATCCCCTATACCGCCGACACCTACGCACCCGATGCCGATACGCCGGTGTTCCACCATGTTGGCGTCTATGCCTATCGCCCTGATGCCTTGCGGGCCTATCCCGCGTGGCCGGTTGGCCCATTGGAAACGCTCGAGGGCCTCGAACAGCTTCGCTTTCTGGAAGCCGGCCAGCCGGTTCTTTGCGTTGAAGTGGCCGCGCAGGGTCGCAAGTTCTGGGAGCTGAACAATCCCGAGGATGTGCCACGAATCGAGGCGATGCTGACCGCCATGGGCCAGCCGTGACCGATGCCCGAAACCTGCCTGAGCGGATTTTGGGCCGCTTGACCGCATGTTCGCCTCGGTAACGGCTGCACAATAGTGATGGCGGCATCGCATCCGGCACGGGGCAAAGCACAGACCAACTTAACCTTTAGATTTTTCTAGATTTCCTTTTTCAGCGTCTTTGCTCTATTGTGTACGTGACGCGGGTCAAGACGGCGCTGACCTGTGCTTCAGGTGAGGATGTCCCGATGAAAAAGCGTGTGACCAAGGCGATCTTTCCCGTGGCTGGGCTGGGCACAAGGTTTTTGCCCGCCACCAAGTCGATCCCGAAAGAGATCATGACCCTGGTCGACCGGCCCTTGATCCAATACGCCATCGACGAAGCACGCGCCGCCGGGATCAAGGATTTCATCTTTGTCACCAGCCGGGGCAAATCCGCGCTGGAAGATTACTTTGACATTGCGCCCGCATTGGAAAGCCAACTGCGCAAAAAGGGCAAGACCGACCTGTTGGAAGCCTTGAAGGCCACCAACATGGAATCAGGCGCCATCGCCTATATTCGCCAAAATCGCGCGATGGGTCTGGGCCACGCCGTTTGGTGCGCAAGACGCTTGATGGGCGACGAACCTTTTGCCGTGATCTTGCCCGATGACGTGATCGCGGCCGAAACGCCGTGTCTGCAGCAAATGGTCGAGGCCCATGCCGAGATCGGCGGCAACATGGTCGCCGCGATGGAGGTTCCGGCCAGCAAGATATCGGCTTATGGGGTGCTCGACATCAAGCAGGACATGGGTGCGGTCGTATCGGTCAAGGGCATGGTGGAAAAGCCCGCATTGGGCAGCGCCCCCTCCAATCTTGCGGTGATCGGGCGCTATATCCTGACGCCTGCGATCATGGATAACCTCAACAAGATCAAGACCGGCGCAGGGGGCGAGGTTCAGTTGACCGATGCCATCGCCCAAGAGATCACAAATTCGGACAATGTCTATGGGTTCCGGTTCCGGGGGCAGCGGTTCGATTGCGGGTCAAAAGCCGGCTTTTTGCAGGCGACCGTGGCCTTTGCGCTGGGTCGTGATGATCTGCGCGATGAATTTTCGACCTATCTGAGCGATGTGATGACCGCCCGCCGCGCCGCGCAATAGGCGGGCGTCCCCGTCAGATGTCGCAGTCCGTCTTTTCCGCACTCGCCGCCCAGAATCCGCCGCTGTGCCGGTCGGCTTGGTTCTTGTATCGCATGCGGTGGAAACGGCGCCGCCTGATCCTGCGGGCGCTGCGCCGACGTCATGACATAAGCCGTTTGCGCGTCGATGAGGCGGCCATTGCCGCTGCACCGATTTTGGCATTTTCGACCGTTCGCAACGAGATCGACAGGTTGCCCTATTTCCTGAACCATCATCGGGCACTTGGGGTGGGCCATTTTCTTGTGGTCGACAATGCCAGCACCGATGGAAGCGACAGCTATCTTGCCGCGCAGCCGGATGTATCGCTTTGGACAACGGATGCGTCCTACAAGCTGGCGCGCTTTGGGGTGGATTGGCTGATGTGCCTCAAGTTCCGCTTTGGGTCGGGCAAGTGGTGCCTGACGCTGGATGCTGACGAGGCGCTGATCTTGCCCGGGGCTCGGGGTCTTGGGGATCTTGTTGCGCATCTGGACGCAACCGGCCGGCCGTCGTTCGGGGTGGTCATGCTGGATGCCTATCCCAAGGGGTCGGTCAGCGCGGGCAACTATGTGCCCGGTGAGAACCCCTTTGATCACCTGTGCTGGTTTGATGCCGACGGATACCGCGCCCGGCGTCATGCGGTGTTCGACAATCTTTGGGTGCAAGGCGGGGTGCGCGACCGCGTCTTTTTCCGCGATCAACCCCAGCGTGCCCCAACCTTGAACAAGACCCCGCTGGTGCGCTGGCGGCGCAGCTATGCCTATGTCACGTCGACCCATCAGATGCTGCCGCTGGCGCTTAATCATGTCTTTGACACAGATGCGCCGACGGGTGTCTTGCTGCACAGCAAGTTCTTGCCGCAGATCGCGGCCAAATCCGCCGAAGAACTGCAACGCCGCCAGCATTTCCAGAACGGCGACTTGTACGAGACCTATCACCGGGCCTTGATCGCTGGGCCCGATCTTTGGCATGTCGCATCGACACGCTACGAAAGCCCCGCCCAACTGGAACAGTTGGGCCTGATGTCGGCGGGCGATTGGTGTTGAGCAGCAACCGTTCTGGCCAAAAGTTCGGGAAAAATCCGAAAACAGATGATTCCGGTGCTGGTAAGCATTACGTTAACCAAGGCCGTGTTAGCGCAAATGGCGCTTCCAGTTCGATCGCGGCATACGGGGTAGGTTTTGGGTATCTTGCAATCACTTGGGTTGCGTGTGCAACGGCAACGCTGCCATGTTCGGGCTTGGCACAAATCCCGCGATCTGCGGTCGGTCAAGAACCGCACCGACAGCATCCGGCCGGGCGATATCCTTCTGTTCAGCACCTTCCGCAATGAAGCGGTTCGTCTGCCCTATTTTCTTGAATATTACCGCAATCTTGGCGTGGATCATTTCATCATGGTCGACAACGCCAGCCAGGATGGCGGCGCCGATTATATTGCCCAACAGCCAGACGTTTCCCTATGGACGACCGCAAAAAGCTACAAGTCGGCCCGGTTCGGGGTGGATTGGCTCAACTATTTGCAACGGCGCCATGGGCATGATCACTGGACGCTTGTTGTCGATCCGGATGAGTTCTTCATCTTTCCTTTTTGTGACACCCGTCCGATCCGCGCGCTGACCGACTGGCTGGAGGAAAGTTCCATCCGGTCCTTTGGCACGATGCTGCTGGACATGTATCCCAAGGGGCCGATCGCCGCGCAGCCCTATGTCGAAGGCACCGATCCGTTTCAGATCGCTTGCTGGTTCGATCCGGGCAATTATGTCATCCAGCGCAACCGCCGATATGGCAATCTGTGGATTCAGGGCGGGCCCCGCGCGCGGAGTTTCTTTGCCGACAACCCCGCGCGCGCCCCTGCGCTCAACAAGATCCCTTTGGTCAAGTGGCATCGGCGCTATGCCTATCTGAGCTCGACCCATATGTTGCTGCCGCGTGGGCTGAACCTTGTGTATGATCAATCGGGGGGTGAAAAGACCTCGGGTATGCTGCTGCACGCCAAATTCCTTGATACGTTCAGCGCCAAGGTTACCGAAGAGCTTGATCGGCGCGAACATCATGCTGCTTCGGCCGAATACCGGGCCTATCATGACGGGTTGGGCCAGAACCCCGATTTCTGGACCCGATGGTCGGAACGCTACATCAATTGGCGCCAGCTTGAGATTCTTGGCCTGATGTCCAAGGGTAACTGGGCATGAGCACGCTTGGTTTCGTGATGTTATGCCATACCGCGTTGCACCGCGCCGCCCAGGTTGCGCGCCATCTGGCCGAACGCGATTGCCCGGTGGTCATTCACGTCGATGGTCGCGTGACACGCAGCGCCTATGAGGCGTTTCGCCGGGACCTGGGCGATCTGGATAGGCTTCGGTTTACCAGGCGGCTGCGCTGCGACTGGGGAACGTGGTCGCTGGTGCAGGCGTCCCAAAGCGCGGCCGAGATGCTGCTGGCCGAATTCCCCGAAGTGCGGCATGTCTATCTGGCCTCTGGGTCGTGCTTGCCGCTTCGGCCAGTGGATGAGTTGCGCGCCTATCTGGCCGACCGTCCCATGACGGATTTCATCGAAAGCGTCACGTCCGAGGATGTGGACTGGACCGTCGGGGGGCTGAACCTGGAACGGTTCACGCTGCGGTTTCCTTTTTCGTGGAAACGACAGCGTGTCTTGTTTGACGCCTATGTCGGTCTGCAACGCCGCCTCGGCTATCGTCGCACACTGCCCAAGGGGATCGTCCCGCATCTGGGCAGCCAATGGTGGTGCCTGACACGTCAAACCCTGACCGCGATTCTACAAGATCCAAGGCGGCGCGAGCTTGAACAGTTTTTTCGGAACGTCTGGATACCCGATGAGAGCTATTACCAGACCCTGGTTCGAAGATACGCCCGCAGGATCGAAAGCCGGTCGCTGACGCTGTCCAAGTTTGATGTTCAGGGCAAGCCGCATGTCTTTTATGATGACCATCTGCATCTGCTGCGCCGGTCCGATTGCTTTGTCGCGCGCAAGATCTGGCCAAAGGCAGACCGGCTTTACGCCACATTTCTGACCGATCACGCCGCCGACAATCGCATGGCAGAACCCGCGCCCGGCAAGATCGACCGGGTCTTTTCAAAAGCGCAGGAGCGCCGCACCCGAGGGCGGCCGGGGCTTTACATGCCGGGCCGTTTTCCGAAATCAGATCGGGAAAAAGGCAAGACCGCCACCCCCTATTGCGTGTTTCAGGGCTTCAACGATCTTTTCGAGGATTTTGAGGGGTGGCTGTCCCGCAGGCTTGGGGCGCCGGTTCATGGCAACATCTTTGATCCCGTGCGCGCCCGTTTCGCGGATGATGCCCCGATTTATATCGGCTGTCTTTCGTCCGATCCCGTGTTGCGTGATTATGTGCCCGAGCAGTTCCTGACCAGCCTGATCTGGAACACGCGCGGCGCGCGGCAGGTGTTCATGTTCGGCCCGCGCGACAACCAGCGTGCTGGCGTCTTTATGGCCAATGACGCCAATGCCCAGATTTCGGTCATCACCGGGGCGTGGGCTGTGCGGCTCTATCAGTCGACCGGCGATTTCGCGGACATTCGTCAACAGGCCGCCCAGCTTCAGCGCCATGAGATTGAATTCGTCAACGCCCTGCGCCACGCGAAATCCCGCGCCAACATCCGCATCTGGACCCTTGCGGAATTCATCGAAGAGCCGATAGAAAACCTGCAAGGGGTGCTTGACGCGATGGATGGCGCCAACGTGCTTCGCCTGACCGAAGCGCCGCGCATGGCCGATCTGTCGGGGTTCGCGGGTTTTGTGCAATCGCTGAAAAATCAGGGGATGAACCCGATGACCGTGGGCGATTTCCCGCAAGACGGCATCGTGCACCGCCCGCCCACCGACCGCAATCGTCCCTATCTTGTGACCTGATCCATGCCAGACCGCACATTTGATGCCTTTGTTCTTTTTGCCGAGATGCGGACGGGATCAAATCTTTTACAAGAAAGCCTGAACGCGTTGCCTGACGTGATCTGTCACGGTGAGATCTACAATCCCGGCTTTATTGGCCAGCACAACCGCTTCGAGATGTTCGGCTATGACATCGACCAGCGCGAGGCCGATCCCATTGGCCTGTTGGATGCGATGATCGCACATTCCGAGGGATTGCCGGGTTTTCGGCTGTTTCACGATCATGATGACCGGGTTGTGGATCGTGTTCTGCCCGATCCACGCATCGCCAAGGTGATCCTCACGCGCAATCCGCTTGACAGCTACGTCAGCCGCAAGATCGCCACCGCGACGGGGCAATGGCGCATGACTGATGTGCGTCGCCACAAATCCGCCAGGATCCGCTTCGATCTGATCGAGTTCACCGAATTGCTGGATCATCTGATGGCTTTTCAACGTCGTTTGCGGCGCGGGCTTCAGGTTACGGGGCAGACGGCGTTTCACATCCGCTACGAGGATATCGCTGACACAGAGGTCTTGAACGGCCTTGCCGCCTTTCTGGGGTCGGCGGGCCGGCTGGAGACGATGCCGCAAAGGCTGAAAAAGCAAAATCCCGATGATCTGGCCGAAAAGGTCGAGAACTACGAGGACATGCTGGCGGGCTTGCGCGATCTGGATCGGTTCGGTCTGGCTGTCACACAGGAATTCGAACCGCCCCGGGCCGCGGGCGTGGCGGGCTTTGTGGCGCATCCACAGGCAGGCTTGTTGTTTCTGCCGATCAAGGGCGCGCCGGAACAGGCCGTGCTAAACTGGATGGGGGCCATCGGCGGTGTCGGACGCGACGCGCTGCTGCGCGGGATGACCCAAAAGGATTTGTGCCAATGGATGAAGGACCATCCCGGCTATCGCAGCTTTAGCGTGCTGCGCCATCCGGTGGCGCGCGCCTATAACAGCTTTTGCCGCTTCGTTCTGCCAGATGACCGCCCTGTTTATGCCGAACCGCGCAAGATCATGCGGCAACGCTACAAGCTGCCGATCCCGGCCAAAACGCCCGGTCCCGGTTGGGGGGCCGAGGCGCAAAAGACCGCGTTCGTGGCGTTTCTTGATTTTCTCAAGGCCAATCTGGCCGGGCAGACCAGCGTGAGGGTCGACCCCGCTTGGGCAACGCAATCCGCGATCTTGCAAGGTATCGCACAAGTCACGACGCCCCATCATCTGATCCATGAGGCCGACATGGCGCAAGCGCTGGGCGATCTGGCCCGCGCGGTCGGCCTGACCCAGAGCCCGCCCATCCAAGCCGAGTGCATTCCGACATCCGTGCCGCTGAACCACATCCATGACAGCATGATCGAACAAGCCGCGATGGCGACCTATCGGCGCGATTACCTGAACCTTGGGTTTGTTACCTGGACGGCGGGTTAAGCGGCCTTGGATGTTTCGTATTCGGTCAGCAAGGTATGCAGCGTCCCGGGATCTGCATTGGCCCTGAGCTTGCTGCGCAAGGCCCCGTCGCGCAATGTGCGCGACACCAGCGCCAGCGCCTTGAGATGGTCCACCCCGGTGTCAGCAGGGGCAAAAAGCGCGAAAACCAGATCCACGGGCTGCCTGTCGGCCGCATCGAAATCGACGGGTTTTTCCAGCCGGAAAAAGGCGCCATGCACCTCGGTCAATTCCGGCAGGCGCGCATGTGGCAAGGCCACCCCATGACCGACGCCTGTTGGACCAAGGCTTTCACGTTCCTGCAGCGCATCGAAAATCTGACTTTCCGGCAGCCCGATCAGGTCATGCGCCAAGACCGCGATTGACTGCATCAATCGCTTCTTGCTGGTCACATCGGTCAACACCTTGACGGCGCGCGGCTTTAACAGCGACGACAGGTCCATTCCATACCCCACAATGATCCGACAACCGGATCGGTTTGGCGCGTTGCGGCAAAGTCTGGCGCCGCAATGCGCGCCGCGTTCATTCCAATCGCGGGTCTATCCAGCCGACATTTCCGTCGTCGCGCCGATAAACCACGTTCACCCCGCTGTGTTTCTCGTTGCGAAAGATCATGACCGACGCACCCAAAAGCTCCATCTGCATCACGGCTTCACCGACGGAAAGGGATGGAATCTTGGTTGCCATTTCGGCCACGATGATCGGGTTCAAGTCGCGCGGTTCGTGTTCCTCTTCCTCGTGTCCAGACCGGGCAAGGACATACATGGGTGCCTCAAGGGTTTCAACGGGGCTTTGCCGGTCGCGGTGATGGTCCTTCAGCCGGCGCTTGTAGCGGCGAAGCTGTTTTTCCATTTTCTCGCAGCTGCTGTCGAAGGCGCTGTAGATTTCATGCGCATGCCCCTTGGCCGACGCGGTCAGGCCTGTGGACAGATGCACCGTCGCCTCGCAGACGAATTCGGCACCGGAACGCGAAAAGATGACGGTCGCATCGGTCGGCCGTTGGGCGTATTTGCTCACCGCGGCATCCATGCTGGTCTTTACATGGGTTTGCAGCGCGTCGCCGACATCGATCTGTTTTCCGGTGATTTGGTAGCGCATGGGGCCTCCGCCATTCGGGTGCACCGGGGCGAAACGGCCCGGGATGGGCCGTGGCGCCGGTGCAAGAGCATGTCCGGTCGATTGCGATTAAGGGCGATCCATAACCCGCCAAGGCGGGCCTTTTGCCGGGCCAGGCCCGGCTGAATCAGGGATGAAGCGAACGCGAACATCACCCCCATTAGGCGACGCCCGCGACCCGGTGTCAACGTAAAGCAGTGCCTTGCGATCAGGAGATGCGAAAGCTTTGCCCCAGATAGACGCGGCGCACATTTTCGTCGCGCACAACCTCATCGGGGGTGCCGGACTTTATGATGATCCCGTCATGCAAGATATAGGCACGGTCCACGATCTCGAGCGTTTCACGCACATTGTGATCGGTGATCAGCACACCTATTCCCCGTGTCTTCAAATCCTGAACCAGATGCCGGATATCATTCACCGCGATGGGATCGACACCGGCAAAGGGTTCGTCCAGCAGCACATAGCGTGGTCGCGATGCCAGACAGCGGGCGATCTCGACCCGGCGCCGCTCGCCCCCCGACAGCGACAGGGCTTGCGCGCGGCGCAGATGCGCGATGGAAAAATCGGCCAGCAATTCCTCAAGCCGATCATTGCGGCGGGCGCGGTCGGGTTCCACCACCTCAAGGATCGCCAAGATATTGTCTTCCACCGACAGGCCGCGAAAGATCGACATCTCTTGTGGCAAATACCCGATTCCGGCCCGTGCACGGCGATACATCGGAAACAGCGTCACATCCTGCCCATCAATGGTGACGGTTCCACCATCGGGCGTGATCAGCCCTGCGATACAATAAAAGGATGTGGTCTTGCCTGATCCGTTGGGGCCCAACAGCGCCACCACCTCACCCCGCGCCAAGGTCAGGGAAATATCCCGGATCACCGGGCGCTTGCGGTAGGATTTGCGCAGCCGGTCAACAACCAGCCCCTGTCCGCCTTGGGTTATGCTGAGGGCGGGGCGCGCGGTCATGGCTGCTGTCGCTCGGGGGTCAACACGGTGCGGACGCGCCCACCCACGGTGCCGTTGCCGGTCGCCATGTCGATCACCATGCTGTCGCCCGCGATCGTGATGGCCCCTTGGGTCACCAACACATCGCCTGCCATGTTCAACAGGGCGGTTGCGATGTCGTAACGCGCCTCGTCGCTTTGGGCGGCATCTTCCCCGCGCGTGACCAAAACGCCGCCACTCGCGATCACCGCATCGACACCGCGCGTGGCGCCGGCATCGGAATAGATCACCTCGACCCGACCCGCAGCGATGCGCAAATCGCCCTGAAGGATGACCACATTGCCCTCGAACAGGGCGCGTCCGCTGGTCTGGTCGATGGAAAGGCTGTCTGCCACGACCTCCACGGCCTGGGTGGCATCATGGGCCACACCGCCAAAACCCACCGCGATCTGCGCGGCGGACTGTCCGGCCATGGCCAGACAAAGGGCCACAATGGCTGGGCGGAGCATTTGGCGCATCGTCATGGTCTTTCGGTTCCATCCTCAGGCACATATAGCAGGCGAACGCCCCCAGTGAAACTGACCAAAGCCTGCTCTTCGTTGCCGGTCAACTGCATCATGCCAGCTTCCAGCGTCAAGCCCGGCGCGCTCATCACAACCGCACCCGGTGAGACAAGGCGCATGTGATCCAACGCCACGCTGATCGCCTCTGATACAAGGCGATACCCTGACGAGGTCAGGATCGTGACCGCCCCGCTTAACGCGATGCTTTGTTCGGGCAGATCGAAATCGCCGATCTCGGCCGATAGCCTCAGGGTGTTGGCCGCGCTCAGCGCCACATCCGCCTCTACATTGATCATGTGGATGACGTTGGGCTTGGCGCCGTGTTGTGTCGCGCTGTCGGCCTGAAACGTGACGGCGCGGCCATCTTGCAGCGTGCCTGCAAAACGCGGCTGTGACAGGCGCTGATCGCTGGAAAGCTGTTCCACATCCACATTGGCGAATGGCAGCGCATCATCGGGGTTGGGTGTGCGCGAAAACAAGAACAGCGTCGACAACAGCGCCAGTGCGGTCAGCGGCAACACCACCTTTGCCCAAGCAACAAGGGTGGAATAGCGGTTGGACCCTGCCATCGCCTTGGCCTCAATGGCTGAAGATGTCGATCTCGGGCCAACCCGCAAGGTCAAGCTTTGCGCGTGTCGGCAGGAAATCGAAACAGGCCTGCGCGATATCAGCCCGCCCTTCGCGCACCAAAAGCGGGTCAAGCGCGTCTTTCAGCCGATGCAGATACAGCACATCGGACGCAGCATAGCTTTTCTGCGCCTCGCTCAGCGTTTCCGATCCCCAATCCGATGTCTGTTGCTGCTTGGAAATATCGATGTCGAGCAATTCCTGAAGCAGGTATTTCAACCCGTGCCGGTCGGTGTAGGTGCGCGTCAGCTTGGCAGCGATCTTGGTACAATAGACCGGCGCGGCCAGCGCACCAAAGGCGTGAAACATCACCGCGATGTCAAAGCGGCCAAAATGAAACAGCTTCAGAACATCTGCATCGCTCAACAGCCGCGACAGATTAGGCGCCACGGTCTGGCCACGCGCAATCTGAACCAGATGTGCCTGCCCGTCGCCGCCCGACAGCTGCACCAGACACAGCCGGTCACGATGCGGGTTAAGGCCCATGGTTTCGCAATCGATGGCCACCACAGGTCCAAGATCAAGACCATCGGGCAGATCATTGTGATGGAAATGGATGGTCATGTCTCTTTTCCTTTGGGCTGCGCGTACCGGGGTCACTTAGAACCGCTTGCGCGCAAACGCCATAGCGAACAGACAAGACATGGTGCCCAGGAGAGGACTCGAACCTCCACGACCTTTCGGCCACTGGTACCTGAAACCAGCGCGTCTACCAATTCCGCCACCTGGGCAGGTGTCGTGGAGGCGGCTGATACCGTGGCCTCGGGGGGCTGTCAACGGGGATCGGCGACCAACAGCGCGCCTTAGTAATCGCGTTCGAAAAACAGGCCAAGGCTTGTATCCCCGGCCGACGAAAAGCTGCCGCGCGCGGTGATGTCGGGGGTCAGATCGATGTTGAGAGACACGCCCGCCCCGCCATCACCGCCGATGGTGACATCGGTATAGATGTTGTCGGACAGATAGCGCCCCGCGCGCAATGCGGCATTGCCTTGGGCATCGGTCTGAAGATCCAGATCATCAAGCCCAAGACCCTGACGCAGATTGGCCAAGAACCCGCCCTGTGACGATCCGCCCGCCAGCCCGGTGGCGGCATCGGCCAGTTGCAGCACCTGCACCGGCGACAAGCCGGACACTGATCGCCCGAACAAGAGCTGTGCCAGAATCTCATCCTCGGGCAGCGCCGGGCTTGAGGACAGGGCGATATCGGGTTTGCTGACCGGGCCGATCAGTGAAATGGCGATCTGGTAGCCACCGCTGCGGGCGCTGGCCAGCAGCCGGATGAACGGATCAAAGTTGCCCTCCAATGTGGCTGCCCCTTCGGTCAGGTCCAGCCGCTTGCCAAGGATCGACAGCCGCCCGCGGATCAGGTTCAGCCGCCCTGCGGGGATCACTTCGGCGGTGGTGCCGCCGATTCGCAGATTGCCGCCCAATTCGGCATCCAGACCGCGGCCGCGGATGAACACCCGCCCCGGCGCATTGATCGTCAGGTCAAGCCCGATGCGCTGCGATCCACCCGTTTGTTCCTGAGTGGGACCAAGCCCCGCGGCGATCCGGGTGCGCTGTTCGGCTGGGGTTTCATCCAGGTGGGTGATGGGTGGAATCGGCGCTGATGCGCCCAGCCCGCTATCGGGCACGCGCAAATTCGTCTCGCCCATCGTGACGGTTCCGGCGACCTGAAACGCGCCGCTCAATGGCCCGTTCAGCGTGATATCAGCCCGGTCAATGCGCGCATCATAGAGCCGTGGGTCCACCAGCCGCATCGCTTGCCCGGTCAGGCTGATCTGTGCGGGCAGACCGGGCCGATCCAGCCCGACCGTGCCATCGACCCTCAGGCCGCCGCCGCTGGCCAGATCACCTGTTGCAGACAGCGTGACCCGCCCGCCCGCGATCTGTGCGCTGCCTGTCAGGTTTTCCAGCGCAGTTTGCGCCAGCGGCAGGGTCAGCCGCGCATTTGCCATCCGCAACGTGCCCGACAGCGCCGCAAGCCCGGGTGCGCCCCGGACGGCCAGATCGAAACCCAATATGCCAAACAGGCTTTGGGGGGCCAGCGCCCGGTTGGCCAGCGCCAGCGGCACTTGGCCATTGGCGGTCATGTCCACCGTGCCATCCTCACCCATCACGCTGCCTGCCAGCGATGCGCTCAGCCCCGCGGCGCTGGCGACATCCGCGCGCAGCCGCCAAGGCGCCGTATCGCCGGGGCCGCGCGTGACGTTCAGGCCGGCCGTGACCGGCCCGCGCAACGTATCGGTAAAGAGCCCGATATCCGCCAATTCGCCCGAGCCCTTGACCAATGCGCCATCGCTGTTGATCCGGCCATCGAGGCTCAGATCAAGCTGAGTGCCCGACAGGGTCAGCGCGCGCAAAGTCAGCCCGTTTTCATCCCGGAGCGCCGATAGCGTGACATCGGTGTCACCGTCGAAAAGCGCGGGCGGCAGTGCATCAGCCAGCCGCAAATCGCGGCCCGTGCCGTTCAGAACCATGTCGAATGCGCCCGACAGCACATCGGCCTGCAAGGCAAGATTGGCCGCCAGACGCCCCGCCAGCGGCTGGCCGGCCAGCGGCGCGAACCGCGCCAAGCGTGCAATGTCGAGCGCCAGATCTGTGTCGAGCGTCAGGCGGTCGTCGCCCAAGGCCAGGGCCGCCACACCCGTCAACCGCAGATCGCCCGCCTGCACTGACAGATCACGCAGGCTTATGGGGTTGCCCTCGGACCACAGCAGCCGCGCCTGCAACTGTCCTGCCGCGCCAAGTGCTGCGGCCAGCGCGGGGTCGCCATGGGCAAGACCCGCGATATCAAGGGTGATCGGCGCGTCCAGCCTCAGGCCATCTGCCCCGGGGCCAAGCGTGCCGCTGGCCTCCAGCCCAATTCGAGCGATGTTGAAACCGGAGGTGGCGAGCGCGGATATCGCGCCTTGTGCGGTGTAGCCATCGCCCGCCGCTGCATCATAGCGCAGCGTCAGATCGGCCTGCCCGACGGTCACATCCCCACCCGGCACCGGAAGCCGCACTGGCCCCTGCCCTGATGGGTCCGCCATCCGCAGGGTCAGATCAAAGGCGCGCGGCACACCACCCGGCGCCACCGACAGCGTGCCGTCTATGGCCAGTTTGGCGGCCGTCAACCGCAACCTGTCCAATTCCACCGCGCCATCGGGCAAAAGCTGCACCTCGGTCGACAGGGCCACGTCAGGCCCGAAAAAGGCGCGGTAATCGGGCAAAAACAGGGGTGTGATGTCGCCGCCCACATCCGCCGTGATGCGTCTGAGGCCGGTCTGTTCATCACGGATCGTGGCGACCGAGCCGCTCAGGCGCGGTGCGCCGTTGCTGTCGAGCGCGATCCGGGCGGTGAAATCGTCGATCGGCCCGCTGCCCGTGGCCGAAAACCCGATTGCAGGGGCATCGGGCAGGGCCAGACGGGTGGCCAAAAGGCCGCCAGCCGCCTCGGTCAGAACCAGCGACAGATCCAACTGGCCCGTGTCGTTGGCATAATCGACGCTCAACGCAAATCGTCCCTCGGGGCCGTCCAGACGGGTGATCTCCAGATCGGCGTGCCCGACCCCCTTCGCCAGCGTTGCCCCGCCGCCCGCCGACAGATCCACCGCCGTGCCCATCACGGCCTGGCCAAGCGTGACCTGTGCAAGGCTGATCTGACCGATGGCGATCGACAGCGGCAATTGCGGCAAGCGAAACGGCGTGGCTTCGGCTGTCGGAAGATCAAGCCCCGGTTCGGGCAGCGGCGCGCGCACCACCTCCAGCCGCTCGGCGTGCAAGGCGTTGATCTGTAACGCGCCACGCAGCAGGGCCGCGCGCGACCAATCCAATCGCGCGCCTTCCAGCCTGAGCCAGACGCCATCCGCATCCGCGATGGTCAAAAGATCCATCTCGGCGCTGGCGCTCAACGCGCCCCGGAACCCCTGGATCGTCACCTGACGCGCGCCGCCTGACAGCTGTTCTTCAAGAAACCGCACGATGCGCGAACGGTCATCGGCGGGTTGTGCCATGGCCAGACCGGGAAGCAGCAGCGCCAGCGCCAGCATCACCGCAAAGATCGCCCCGATCCGCATCAAAATGCCTGCCCGATACCGATATAGAGATACAGATCGCGCCCTGCGTTGTCGCCGGATGCCGGGATCGCCAGATCAACGCGGATCGGACCAAACGGTGTTGCATACCGCAGACCAAGCCCCGCGCCCGCATGCCAATCGGCGCTGCCCGAACCCCATGCATCCGCGCTGACGTAGCCCGCATCGGCAAAGCTGACGATGCCAAAAGCGGTGTCGCCGATCTTGCGGCGCACTTCGCCCGATAACCCCGCAAAGCTGCGCCCGCCGCTGGGCAGGCCCGCCTGAACCGCGCCCAGCACACGATAGGATTGGCCGCGCACCGTGCCCGACCCGCCCGAGAAGAACAGATCGTCGGGTGGAATATCGGTCAGGCTGCCGCCTGTGATCGTGCCAAACTGAACCCGCCCTGCGAGCAGGGTTTGGTCACCTGCGCCAAGCGGCCAGTAGCCCCGCCCGTCAACTGTCAGCCGCGCCCCTGTGCTGCCGCCCAGAACCTGAAACGGTGTCAGCGTCACCGCTGCAAAATGGCCTTGGCGGGCATCGATCGCGCTGTCGCGGCCGTCATGGGTCACGCCCAACGGCAGGGTCAGCCCCGTGATGTCGCGCGCGCCAAACCCATCCTCGATTCGTGAAAAGGCAAGCCCCAGCCCCCCCTGAAGCGTCAAGGTTTCCGACATCTGACGCGTCAGCTTTCCCTCCACCCCGATGCCGTCGATCCGAAATGTCGGCTCCCGCAGTGCGACGGCGATGGCTTGCAGCGACAGGCCGGTGTCTGGCCCGAAACTGGCCGGTCGATCAAAGCGCGCGGTGATGACAGTGTCGATCCCGTCACTGGATGCGATGTCCTCGATCCCTGAAACCTCCAGATCAAAGCGCAGCCGTTCGGCCCCGCCCATCAGGTTGCGGTGCAGCCAATAGGCGCTCAGGCCCAAGCCCGCATCGCTGGCAAGCTCGACCCCGAACCCAAGGCGGTGAAGCGGCGCCTCGTCCAAAAGCGCGGTGACTTCGGCCACATCGCCCGGCCCCGGTTCGGCAAGCCGCACGGCAACCGCTGTAAAGACCCCCGTGTCGCGCAAGCGCTCTTCGGCGCGCGCCAAGGCGGCGGGGGAATAGATCTCACCCACCGGCAGACCGGCGATGGCAAGGATACGCTCGGTGCGCATGCGATCTTGCCCTTCGGGCAAAAGCGCGCCGAAGCGGATCACCGGTCCCGGATCGATCCGGATCGCCACATCCAGAAGCGCCGCGCGGTGGGTGGCGGTGACGCGCTGTTCGGCCAGATCGGCGGTGGCATGCCCAAGGTTTTGCCACGCTTCCAAGGCAGCCCGGGTGGCATCGCGCAAAAGTGGCGTGGTGGCCGGGCCGCCCGTGCGAAATTCTTCGGGCAAGACGGTGCCATCGGCCAGCGGGCCGATCTGCGCCTGTCCCAGCTGAAAGGGTGGGCCGGTTTCGATGATGATCTCGACGCGGCGCACCGCGTCGGGGGCGGAAAACGGCGAGATTTCGGATGCCTCGCGCCCATCGAGCCGGATGGAAATGACCGGGGCAAAAAACCCTGCCTCGTAAAGACTGCCGATCAGCCGACCGTAATCGGCGCGCGCCGCTGCCGTGATGTCCTGGCCTTGGCGCGCGGCTTCG
This sequence comes from uncultured Roseicyclus sp., assembly GCF_937892565.1. Lineage (GTDB taxonomy): Bacteria > Pseudomonadota > Alphaproteobacteria > Rhodobacterales > Rhodobacteraceae > Roseicyclus. The sequence continues at coordinate 21,496 of NZ_CALAHQ010000037.1, forward strand.
GTGTCGGTCGGGCGCAGCAAAAGCGATTGTGCGCGCAGCCGCTCGATCAGGGCGGGATCAGCACCGGGCGCGCTCAGCGTGATCTCTTGTGCGGTGGCCGGATGCGCAGCGGGAAATAACCCGGCAGCAAGGGTCGCCGTGAACACAAACGCGCGGATCATACGGGGCAAGAACGACATGCCTTTCAGGATAGTCTGTGCCGCGGTTTGGCGCTAGTCAGATCATGCACCAACCGCAAAACGACCGAAACTTGAGACGATTTGCGCCTTGTCGTGCCGATGCGGCCCGCCTATCACGCGGCCAACGCGACCAAAGGACATCAGCCATGTCGAAGCTCGTCACCATTTTCGGCGGTTCTGGATTTATCGGCCGATACATCGCACGCCGCATGGCCAAGGAAGGCTGGCGGGTGCGGGTGGCGGTGCGGCGCCCGAACGAGGCGCTTTTCGTGCGCCCGTATGGCGCTGTCGGTCAGGTCGAGCCGATCCTTGCCAATCTGCGCGATGACGACAGCGTGCGCGCCGCAATCCAAGGTGCGGATGCGGTGGTCAATTGCGTGGGCATCCTGGCGGAAAGCGGCAAGAACCGCTTTGACGCCGTTCAAACCGAAGGGGCGGTGCGTGTGGCGCGCATTGCCGCCGACGCAGGCGTGGGGCAACTGGTGCATGTCTCGGCCATCGGCGCGGATGCCGACAGCGACAGCCTTTATGCATCGACCAAGGGCAAGGGCGAAGCCGAGGTTCTGGCGGCGTTCCCTTCCGCCGTGATCTTGCGGCCTTCGATCGTTTTTGGCACCGAAGACCAGTTCTTCAACCGCTTCGCGGCAATGAGCCGGATGGGCCCCGTTTTGCCCGTTGTGGGCGCCCAGACACGGTTTCAGCCGGTCTATGTGGATGATGTGGCCCAAGCCGCCGTGATGGGCGTGTTGGGCACGGCCAAGCCCGGCATCTATGAGCTTGGCGGGCCCGATATCGACAGCTTCCGGGGGTTGATGCAGCGCATGCTGGGCGTGATCCGGCGGCGGCGCCTGATCGTGAACACGCCGTTCTGGGTTGCGCGCATCATGGCGGGCGTTTTCGATGGGCTTCAGGCGGTAACCTTGGGTCTGTTTCACAACGGGTTGTTGACCCGCGATCAGGTGCGCAATCTGGCGCGTGACAATGTCGTGGGCGCCGATCGGATGACCTTTGCCACCCTGGGGATCGTGCCCACCGCGATGGAGGCCGTGCTTGAGGGTTACCTTTGGCCCTACCGACCCGGCGGCCAATATGCCGAGATCAAGGAAAGCGCCCGCCATCTGAAAAAGGATTGAGGCAGGCGGCCCTCAGCCATAGGCGATGCCAAGCAAGATAACGCCCAGCACGATCCGGTAGATCACATAGGGCGTGAAGCTGATCGTTTTCAAAAGTCGCATCATCACCGCCAGCGCCACAAGTGCCGCCGCAAAGGCAAGTGCCGCCGCAATCGCACCATCGCGCAGCGCCGCCAGATCAGCCGCCATCGCCGCATCCGCCCCCAGCAAGATGCCCGAGGCCGCGATGGTGGGGATCGACATCAGCATCGACAACCGCGCCGCACTGTCGCGCCCATAGCCCAGAAACCGCGCCCCGGTGATGGTGATGCCCGACCGCGACGTGCCCGGGATCAGCGCCACCGCCTGCCACAGGCCAAGGATCACCGCATCGCGCAACGACCAGTTTTCGGTCTGCTTGCGCGTGGGGCCGCGTTGATCGGCCCAATAGAGCACCAGCCCGAACACCAGCATCGTCCAGCCGATCACCGCGATGGATCGCAACGCATCGGCCAGCCCCGTCAGATGCAGCACCAGCCCCGCCAAGATCACCGGGACCGTCGCCACCATCAGCAGGAACGCCAACCTTGCACCCGGCGTATCGATGCGCCCCGTCAATAGCCGTGGCACGCCCCACAGGCCCAGCCGCACATCAGGCCAAAAATAGACGATCACCGCCCCAAGCGTGCCGACATGCACCGCCACATCGATCACCTGGCCTTGGTCATCCAGCCCGGTGAGATTCGGCAAAAGCACCAGATGCCCCGAGCTTGAGATCGGCAAGAACTCGGTCACGCCTTGAATCAGCGCCAAAAGGACCAGATGCCAGAGCATCATCGCAAAACACCCCGGAAAATCCATTTTCCCGCAAGTAACTGGTTTCGCATTTTAAAATCCCGAATAGGTCCGATTGTTTACTATTTTCCGGGTTTGACCCCCGCCTTTGTTCGATCTGGGGTCAAATAATCCGTAAATAGGTCAGTATAGCTGTCTTTTTATCCATTTACGCTGTCGGTATAGCCAGCGCAGCTAGGATGGGAGATGTTTCGTGGCCAAGCAACCCATGTTGAAATTCGTCACCGTCAGCAAGGAGATGCCGGAAAAGCGTCCGCCGGTGCTGCGCAAGGCTGACTTTGATGAGATCTATGGCGAATATGCGCGCGACAAAGCCGCCGAACAGGCCGGCCGTTGCAGCCAATGCGGCGTGCCCTATTGCCAGTCGCATTGCCCGCTGCACAACAACATCCCCGATTGGCTGAAACTGACCGCCGAGGGGCGGCTCAGGGAAGCCTATGAAATCTCTCAGGCCACCAATACCTTCCCGGAAATCTGTGGCCGCATCTGCCCGCAAGATCGCCTGTGCGAAGGCAATTGCGTGATCGAGCAATCCGGTCATGGCACGGTCACCATCGGGTCGGTCGAGAAATACATCACCGACACCGCATGGGAACAGGGCTGGGTCACGCCCGGCGCGCCGTCGACCGAGCGCGCCGAATCGGTCGCGATCATCGGCGCGGGCCCCGGTGGCTTGGCGGCCGCCGACATGCTGCGCCGGGCGGGTCTTCAGGTGACGGTCTATGACCGCTACGACCGCGCGGGCGGGTTGATGACCTACGGCATTCCGGGCTTCAAGCTGGAAAAAGACGTGGTCATGCGCCGCATCCAGCAGCTCGAGGATGCTGGCATCGAATTCGTCCAAAACTGCAATGTGGGTGAAACGATCAGCTTCGACGCGATCCGCGGCAAGCATGATTTTGTGGTCATCGCCACGGGCGTCTACAAATCGCGCGATCTGAACGCGCCGGGCGTGGGGGCCGATGGCATCGTGCGCGCGATCGATTACCTGACCGCGTCCAACCGCAAAAGCTTTGGCGACGAGGTGCCGGAATTCGACAGCGGCGAATTGAACGCCGCAGGCAAGCGCATCGTCGTGATCGGCGGCGGTGACACTGCGATGGATTGCGTGCGCACCGCCATTCGTCAGGGCGCTGTCAGCGTCAAATGCCTGTATCGTCGCGACAAGGCGAACATGCCCGGCAGCCAGCGTGAAGTCGCCAATGCCGAGGAAGAGGGCGTCGATTTCGTCTGGCTGTCTGCCCCCAAGGGCTTTACCGGCAATGCGGCGGTCGATGGCGTGATGGTGCAAAAGATGCGTCTGGGCCAGCCCGATGCCACCGGCCGCCAAAGCCCCGAGATCATCGAGGGCGCCGATTACGTCGAAGCGGCCGATCTGGTCATCAAGGCGCTGGGCTTTGAGCCCGAAGATCTGCCGACGCTGTGGGGTGCGCCCGAGCTGGAGGTCACCCGTTGGGGCACGATCAAGGCCAATTTCCGCACCCATGAGACGCAGATCCCCAATGTCTATGCGGTGGGCGACATCGTGCGCGGCGCCAGCCTTGTGGTCTGGGCGATCCGTGA
>NZ_CALAHQ010000038.1 GCF_937892565.1 uncultured Roseicyclus sp.
GGGTATGCCAGCGCGGTTCTTCCTGCAGGGCCGGGCTGCCAAAGGGCCACCCGATTGGGCGGCCCCTTGCATGAAACCCTGTGATCGGATGGTCAGCCGACCAGTTCAAGACCGGCGAAGAAATAGGCGATCTCTTCAGCCGCGGTTTCCGGCGCGTCCGAGCCATGGACCGAGTTTTCGCCCTTGGACAGCGCGAAATCCTTGCGGATCGTGCCGGCGGCGGCTTCGGCGGGATCGGTGGCGCCCATCACTTCGCGGTATTTGGCGATGGCCTCTTCGCCTTCAAGCACCTGCACGACCACCGGCTCGGACGCCATGAATGCGCACAACTCGCCATAAAACGGGCGCGCCTTGTGCACGGCATAGAAATGACCGGCTTGTGCGGCGGTCATGTGAATGCGCTTTTGCGCGATGATGCGCAGGCCCGCGGCCTCGATCTTGGCGTTGATCGCGCCGGTCAGGTTGCGGCGGGTGGCGTCGGGTTTGATGATCGAAAATGTGCGCTGAACGGCCATGATAAGCTCCGTGAGGTTGGATTTGACGGGGCCTTAGCATGGGGGTCGGGGGATGGAAAGCGGGGCGTTGACACCACCGCACCGCCCGGTCAGACAGCGCGCATGTTGCGCATTTCAGACATCTCCTATTCCGTCGCGGGTCGCCCCTTGTTCGAGGGTGCCAGCACCACCATTGCCGCGGGCCACAAGGTGGGCATCGTCGGGCGCAATGGCGCGGGCAAAACCACGCTGTTCCGGCTGATCCGGGGTGAATTGACGCTCGATGGGGGCGCCATCGAATTGCCCACCCGCGCCCGCATCGGCGGCGTCGCGCAAGAGGTGCCCGGCTCCGAGGTGTCCTTGATCGACACCGTGCTTGAGGCCGACACCGAACGCGCCGCCCTTTTGGCCGAAGCCGACGGCGCCACGGGTGAGCGGATGGCGGAAATTCAGACCCGGCTGCAAGATATCGATGCCTGGTCAGCCGAGGGGCGCGCGGCAAGTATCCTCAAGGGGCTTGGCTTTACCGATGAGGAAAGCCGCATGCCCTGTTCGGCCTTTTCGGGCGGCTGGCGGATGCGGGTGGCGCTGGCGGGCGTCTTGTTCGCCCAGCCCGATCTGTTGCTTCTGGACGAACCGACCAACTATCTTGATCTTGAGGGCGCGCTTTGGCTGGAAAGCTATCTGGCGCGCTATCCGCACACCGTGCTGGTGATCAGCCACGACCGGGGGCTCCTGAACCGGGCGGTGGGCCATATCTTGCATCTCGAGGGGCGCACTCTGACGCTTTACACCGGCGGCTACGACATCTTCGCGCGCACCCGCGCCGAAGCCCGCGCCGTACAGACCGCCGCCGCCAAGAAACAAGACCTTCAGCGTGCCCATCTTCAGGCTTTTGTCGACCGCTTCAAGGCCAAGGCCAGCAAGGCCAAACAGGCCCAAAGCCGCGTCAAGATGCTTGAAAAGATGACGCCGATCCGCATGCCCGAGGATGCAGCGCGCACCGTCTTTACCTTTCCTGCCCCCGATGCGCTGTCGCCGCCCATTCTGGCGCTTGACGATGTGGCGGTGGGCTATGACGGCAAGGCCGTGCTGAACCGGCTTTCGCTCAGGATCGACCAAGATGACCGGATCGCGCTTCTGGGGCGCAATGGCGAAGGAAAATCGACGCTTTCCAAACTTTTGGCGGCGAAACTTCAGCCTTTGAACGGACGCCACACCGCATCGTCCAAGCTGCGCGTGGGTTATTTCGCGCAGCATCAGGTCGATGAACTGCATCTGGATGAAACGCCGCTTCAGCATGTTCAGCGCGCCCGCCCCGAGACACAGCAGGCCAAGTTGCGCGCGGTTCTGGCGGGCTTTGGCCTGATGGCTGAACAGGCGGAAACCGAAGTGGCGCGCCTGTCGGGCGGGCAAAAGGCACGGCTGTCGCTGTGTCTGGCCACGCTTGATGCGCCGCATCTGCTGATCCTGGATGAGCCGACCAACCATCTGGACATCGAAAGCCGCGAGGCGCTGGTCGAAGCCTTGACCGCCTATACCGGCGCGGTGATCCTGGTCAGCCATGACATGCATCTGCTGGAACTGGTCGCTGATCGGCTCTGGCTGGTCAAGGATGGCCGCGTCACCCCCTATGAGGGCGATCTTGAAAGCTATCGCGCCTTTCTTCTGAAGGGTGAAGAAAAGCCCGCAAAGATCCAGAAGGAAAAGAAGAAAACCTTTTCAAATGATGAGATCAAGGAGCTGCGCGCCGAGGTCCGCAAATGCGAGGCGCGCGTGGCCACCATCGAGGAAATGCGCAGCAAACTTGCCAAAAGGCTGGCCGATCCCGCGCTTTACGAAGGCGACAGGCTGGGCGAGCTGGAGGTTTGGCAAAAGAAATACGCCGAACTGATGGAAGGATTGAGCCGCGCCGAAGCCATGTGGGTCGCCGCCGCCGAAAAGCTGGAATGCGCCGAGGCGGGCTGACGCCCCCGCGCGCTCAGGCGATCGGCACGACCGCGGGCTCGGATGCGCTGTCGGCGCAGGGCAATTCCACCGGCAGAACTGCAATGCGCCCATCGGCGAACACGCCACGCACCACATCACTGTCGAGGCCGGGGGCCACGAATTCCGCCGTGCTGCCCGCTATATCCCGGGGTGTCGCCACCACGCGCCCATCCTCGAACCACCCCCGCTCATTGTCGATATCGAGCGTGACGATCACCTGCCCTCGCGGTGGCAGATCGCTGACCACGATCACTATGCTGCGTGCCCCGTCGGGCACCGGCATGACCACCGCAGGCCCCGACACGACCCGCACCGGGGCCGGGTCGCGGGTGCCCGCCCCGCCGTATTCGGTGTCGATCACGACCGATCCCGCCGAGGCGCCGAAGTCGATCCGCACCCGCCCGCTTACCGCGGCGCAGCTTCCGCCGTTGCTCACCGTGATCCAATCCTGCGCGTCTTCGTCCAGAACCATGATGCGGAGTGGCACCGTCTCTGTTCGTGGCTCAAGATCGGCCAGAGCAGGGCCGGCCAGCACACTCACGATTACCCCAAGGACAAGCCGGAAAAACCACATCCGTTCACCTCAACGCATTGCACTTTGGCAAAACCTATACCGGCCCGCCGCGTGCGCAAGGTCCGAGCGTACTCGCCAAGCGAAGGAACCGTCGATATATTGGTGGATGATGGAGTTCTCCGCCTACATCCCGGCCTTCGTGGCGCTGTTCGTCGTGATCGACCCGATCGGTCTGGCGCCGCTGTTTGTGGCGCTGACGCGCGGGCAGACGCCGCGACAGCGCCGTGCGGTGGCGATGCGCGCCACGCTGGTGGCGATGGGCATCTTGACGCTGTTCGGGCTGGCGGGCGAGGCGGTGCTGGGTTTTCTGGGCATTTCGATGCCTGCCTTTCGCATGGCAGGGGGCATCTTGCTGTTTCTGACCGCGCTCGACATGCTGTTCGAGCGGCGCAGCCAGCGCCGTCAGGGTCAGGCCGATGGCGCGCCCGCCGATGATCCGTCCGTGTTTCCGCTGGCCATTCCGCTGATCGCGGGGCCGGGCGCGATTGCGACGATGATCTTGCTGACCGGGCAGTCGGGCGGCAACACGACCCATTTGGTGCTGGTGCATCTGGTGATGCTGGCGGTTCTGGCCGTGGTCTTGACGCTGTTCTTGCTGGCAGCCCCGCTGGAGCGGCTGCTCGGCCCCACGGGCATCAATGTGGTGACCCGGCTTTTGGGCATGCTTCTGGCCGCGCTTTCGGTGCAATTCGTGATCGACGCGATGCGCGATCTGCAGGTGATCTGACCGCCGCCAACCCCTATGTTGCGGGGATGATGACAAACGAGGTTGCCCATGACCGCAGATCAGACCGCATCGTTTATCTATCTGGTGCTCTTGGGGGCGGTCATCGCGCTGTCGCATCTGGTGGCCAACCGGGGCAATCTGGGCCGCGTTGCCCGACAGGCGGCACTGTGGGGCCTGATCTTTCTGGGCGCGGTTGCGGTTGTCGGGCTTTGGCCCACGATCCGCGACACGGTCATGCCAAGGCAAACCGTGCTGGCGGATGGGCGCCAGATCACGGTGCCGATGTCGGCGGATGGGCATTTCTACCTGATCCTCGATCTCAACGGGGTGCCGGTGCGCTTTGTCGTCGATACCGGCGCCACCGACATGGTCTTGTCAGCCGCAGATGCCACGCGCATCGGGCTTGATCCGGCCCGGCTGATCTATTCGGGCCGCGCGATGACAGCCAACGGCATGGTGGAAACGGCGCCCGTGCGGATCGCGACCGTGGCCATCGGCCCGATCCTTGACCAGGGTCTGCGGGCGGTGGTCAATCGCGGCGATTTGTCGGAAAGCCTGTTGGGCATGAGCTATCTGAGGCGATTTTCGCGGCTTGAGATCACCGAAGGGCAATTGCTGCTCGAACGCTGAGGCGGCGCGCAGGCCCCCCCCTCAGGTGTCGCGCTTCATCGCCCAGCGCCCGCTTTCCTCGGACCAGTATTTCGCCTTGATCCCGGCGCCGGTCAAAGCCTTCCATTGCGCGCGCGCGCTGGACAGCGCCGCGCCGTCATGCCCGTCGAACAAGATCATCGCGCGTGCCAGTGCGGCAATCTCATCGGCGGCGATGGGCGCGCCTTCGATGCAGACAAGGCAATCGGGGCGGTTGGGCGCGACGGGTTGCGTGGTCAGCAACACCGGTTGCTCGGCGTCATGCGCCCCGCCCGCCCGACCATGGGGCAAGAAACCATCCTCGGCCCCCAGCCAAAGCGCGCCGTCCAGACGATCGAGCAGCGCGGCATTTTGGCCGCGCACCGCCACGCGCCAGCCTTGCGCCAAGGATTTCTCCAATAGCTGGCGCAAGGTTGCTTCCAGCGGGCTGTGCGTCAGATGGTAAAAGAAAACCTCGCCCACGCGGTCCGCCTCAGGTCTCAAAACGGTCGCGGATCAACCGATCCAGCGCCAGAACCCCCCATCCTGTCGCCCCTTTGGGCGCCAGTCTGGTGTCGGATTTCACACTGGCCACGCCAGCGATATCAAGATGGATCCACGGCGTTTCCGCCCGCACGAAGCGTTGCAGGAATTGCGCCGCCGTGATGGCGCCGCCTTCGCGGCCGCCCACATTCTTCATGTCCGCGATGCGCGATTTCAGCTTTTCATCATAGGCCGCGCCAAGCGGCATCCGCCACGCACCCTCGCCCTCGGCGGCGGCGGCTTTCAGGAACGCGTTGCACAGCGCGTCGTCATTGGAAAACACGCCTGCGTTTTCATGGCCGAGCGCGATGATGATCGCACCCGTCAGGGTCGCCAGATCGATCATGCCTGCGGGGTTGAAGCGGTCTTGCGCATACCACATCACATCGGCCAGCACCAAACGCCCCTCGGCGTCGGTGTTGATAACCTCGATGGTGTCGCCCTTCATGGATGTGACCACATCGCCGGGGCGCTGGGCATTGGGGCCGGGCATGTTTTCCACCAGCCCGATCAGCCCGACCACATGCGCGCGCGCCTTGCGCAAGGCCAATGCCCGCATCACACCCGCCACCACGGCGCCGCCGCCCATGTCCATGGTCATGTCTTCCATGCCGGCGGGCGGCTTCAGGCTGATGCCGCCGGTGTCGAACACGACCCCCTTTCCGATCAGCGCCAAGGGTGCGCCTTCGGCCCCTTTCCACTGCATCACCGCCACCTTGGACGGGCTGTCCGACCCCTGCCCCACACCCAGAAGCGCCCCCATGCCCAGCGTGGCCAAGGCGGGCTCATCCAGCACCTCGACCTCGACCCCCAGATGGCGCAGCGCCTCAAGACGAAGGGCGAACTCGGTCGTCGTGAGCACATTGGCGGGTTCATTGACCAGATCGCGGGTCAGGAAAACGCCCTCGGCCAAGGCCAGCATCGGGGCGGCGGCGGCTTGCGCCAGATCGGGCTTGCTCACCATCACGATGGCGGGCTTGGCCGTTGGCTTGTCACCCGTCTTGTGGGGGGTGAACTCATAGGTCCTGAGCGCAAGCCCAAGCACCAATTCGGCGATCCCGCCACTGGCGCCTGCCGCCAGCGTCAGCGCCTCATGGCCCTTGAACTTGGCCAAGGTGGCCCCCGCCTTGCGCGCCTCGTCGACGCCGGGGCGCCGGGCCAGTTTGACGACCATCACATCCGTGACAGCCAGCCCCGAGGGCCAGCCCATCGCCACACCCTCGCCCGGTTGCAGCTTGGCCCATGCCGGGCTGTCCAAAAGCCGCGACAGCGCGCCGCGCAGCGCCCGGTTCAGCCGCCGCCCGGCTGCATCCAGCCCGCCATCCGGCGCAACCAGCAGCGCAAGCTTGCCTGTCGCTGTGATCAGGGCGTCCAGATCAGTCTGGGCAAAGGAAATTTCGATCGGTGATGTCATGCTGTCTGGTCCCCAAAGGCAGGATCGGCCAAGACGGTGCAGGCCGCTGTTGCGCCCAGCTTAGGGCGGGGTTTCGCCAATGGCCAGATCGCCCTCGCACGGGGGCTTGCTTTGACCTAAAACAGGGGCAATCACCGCGCCGCCAGGCGGAGCCAAACATGAGGGATGTCGCGCCTTGGGGCGGTATGATCGATATATCCTGACGCAGTTGATCGTGCTGTTCGCCTTTTTCAGCTTTGTGCTGATCTCGGTCTACTGGATCAACGAAGCGGTGGATCTGTTTGATTCGCTGATCGCCGATGGCCAGACCTTGTCGGTTTTTCTGGAATTCACCGCGCTGACGCTGCCGCAGATCATGATCATGGTGCTGCCGGTCGCGGGGTTCGTGGCCACGCTTTACATTTTCAACAAGATGATCGCGGAAAGCGAAATGGTGGTGCTGCAGACCGCCGGGCTTTCGGCGCTGCGGCTGTTGCGCCCGGTTCTGGTCTTTGGGCTGATCCTGGGGCTTTTGGTGGCGGTCTTGGGCAATGTTCTGGCCCCTGCGGCGCGCAGCCAGTTCATCGACCGCAGCCAGGAGGTGCGCGAGGATCTTTCGGGCCGTTTCTTGCGCGAGGGGCAATTCATTACCCCGACCGTCGGTCTGACCGTCTATCTGCGCGACATCACCGAATTTGGTGAATTTCGTGACCTGTTCTTGCAAGACCGATCAGAGCAAGGCACCGAAGTGACCTATACGGCCGCGCGCGCGCTGTTGCTGCGCTCACCGACCGGGCTTCGGCTGGTCATGCTCAACGGGATGGCACAAACGCTTGATGTGACCACCCAGCGGCTGACCACGATCCGGTTCGAGGAATTCACCTATGATCTGAGCGCGCTGATGGGCGGAGGCGGGTTGCGCAGCCATGATCTGCGCGAATTGTCGACGCGGGTGTTGCTGGGGGCAGATGCCGAAACCGCCCAAGGGCTGGGCCTGTCCGAAGCCCAGATGCGATTTTCCGGCCATGAACGGATCGCGCGCGCGCTGTTCGTCATCTTTCCCCCGCTGATTGCGGCGGCCTGCCTGATGCTGGGGCGCTTTTCACGCTTTGGCGTCTGGCCACAGATGCTGCTTGCCGTGGCGCTGGTCATCCCGCTGCAGATGGCTGGAAACGCCGCCGAGGCGGCGGGCATCCGCAATACCGACCTGCGATGGATGGCCTATGCGCAGCCAGCGCTCGCGGCAGCCTTGGCCGCCCTGCTTTCGGCCGCAGCCATGACAGGCAGCCGACGGCGCCGCAGCGGGCCCCCACAAGGCGCGGTCGCGCCATGATCTTGCAGCGCTACCTTGCCCAAAGGTTCTTGCGCGCGCTTGGCATCGTGGCGGCGGTTTTCGTGGCGATCTTGTTGCCGATCGATCTGGCCGAACAATTGCGCCGCATAGGCCCCGATCAAGGTCTGGGACCCGTGCTGGAATTGGCGCTGCTGAACATGCCGCGCAAGCTTTACGAGATGATCCCCTTGTTCGTCCTGCTCGCCACGCTGCTGATGTTTCTGGGTCTTGCGCGAAGTTCCGAGTTGGTGGTGATCCGCGCCTCCGGCCGTTCGGCGTTGCGGGCCGTGGCCTCGCCCGTGCTTGTCGCGGCGGCGTTCGGCATCTTGGCCATCGGCGTGCTGAACCCCATCGTCGCTGCGACGCAGCAACAGTATGACCTGAAAACGGCCCAATATCGCGGCGCCGAAGAACGCACGGTGTCAATCACCTCCGAAGGGCTGTGGCTCAGGCAGGGCAGCGCCACCGACCAGACCGTGATCCATGCGGGTGCCGCAAATTCCGACGGCACCCTTCTGTTTGATGCCAGCTTTTTCCAATTCGACCCCGAAGGCACGATCACGGGCCGCATCAACGCGCGCGAGGCGCGGCTGATGGATGGGCAATGGGCGCTGATCGATGCGCGGCGCTGGCCGCTTGTGGGCACGACCAACCCCGAAGCAGCGGCACAAGGTTTCGACACCTACAGCCTGCCGTCGACGCTGACGCGCGAACAGATCCGCGACAGCTTTGGCAAGCCCGAAACGATTTCGATCTACGCGCTTCCGGGCTTTATCGGGCAGCTCAATCAGGCAGGGTTTTCCGCGCTCAACCATCGCGTCTGGCTCCAGATGGAATTGTCGGCGCCGCTGATGCTGATGGCGATGGTGTTGATCGCGGCAGGGCTGAGCATGCGCCACACACGATCGGGCAAGACAGGGATCATGGTGCTGGCCGCGATCTTGCTGGGGTTCAGCCTGTTCTTTGTGCGCTCTTTCGCGCAGGTCTTGGGCGAAAACGGGCAACTGCCCATCGCCATTGTCGCATGGACCCCACCTGTGGCTGCGATCTTGCTGGCGGTGGGCCTTTTGCTGCATATGGAAGATGGATGAGACCTCCCGCCCGACATATCGTTGCAGCCGCCCTGATCGCGCTGGCGCTGGCCCTGCCCGCAGGGGGCCAAGAGCCGACGGCGCCCGCGACGCTGATCGCGGACCAGATCCGCTTTGAACGCGCCAGCCAGGTGATCCGCGCCGAAGGGTCGGTCGAGATCTTGCATCAAGGCGCCCGCCTCAGGGCCGCGGCGCTGATCTATGATGGCGCGCGCGACCAGCTTCAGATCACCGGGCCGATCGTGTTGACCGATGCCTCGGGGCGCACGATGATCTTTGCCGATTATGCCGAATTGTCGGGCGACCTGCGCGAGGGCGTGTTGCGCTCGGCGCGGCTGGTGCTGGATCGCCAGTTGCAGATCGCCGCGAACGCGATTGAACGCAGCGAGGGACGCTATACCCAGCTGCAAAGTGCTGTCGCGTCGTCATGCGAGATCTGCGCCGACAATCCGGTGCCCCTGTGGGAAATCCGCGCCGCCCGCGTGATCCATGACCAACAGGAACGCCAGATCTATTTCGACAATGCCAGCTTTCGCCTGATGGGCGTGCCGCTGGTGTGGCTGCCCCGGCTGCGGATGCCCGATCCCACGCTCGAGCGGGCCACAGGTTTTCTGACGCCGTCGCTGCGGGCCAATGATGCGACCGGCACCCATCTGCAGATCCCCTATTTCACCACCCTTGGGGCCCATGCCGATCTGACCCTGACCCCATGGATCGGGATAGGCGCCTCTGAAACGGTCGAATTGCGCTATCGGCACGCCTTTCGCGCGGGCAGCATCCAGATCGATGGGGCGCTGAGCCGGGATGATCTGATCGATGAGGATTTCCGCGGATATCTGGCGGTTCTTGGCCGGTTCGACCTTGTGCGCGACTACAAGCTGGATCTGGCGCTCAACGGTGTCACCGATCGCGGCTATCTGACGACCTATGGGTTTCGCGACACCGACCTGCAGGAAAATACCCTGCGCATCAGCCGCGCCGACAGGGACAGCTATGCCGCCTTGGGTGCTGCGGGCTATGCCTCGCTGCGCGAAGGCGACAACAACGACACCCTGCCCACCCGGTTGCTGGCGGCCGAAGTCACCCGACGGTTCACCCCGGCCATTCTGGGCGGCATCGCCACCGTGGGGGTCGACGCGCTGAGCTATTATCGGATGTCCGATCGCAATGGCCCTCTGGGGCGCGATATAGCCCGCCTGTCGGGCTTTGTGGACTGGCGGCGCGACACGGTGTTTCCGGGGGGGCTGTTGATGGCCTTTGACGGGGCGCTGTACGGCGATGTCTATGCCACGCAGCAAGACAGCGCGTTTGACAGCACCCAGACGCGATTGGCGCCGTTTCTGGGGCTTGAATTGCGCTACCCGCTTGTGCGCCACGACACGGCGGGCGTGACCCATCTGATCGAACCGGTGCTGCAAGTCACCTGGTCCGATGTCGCGGGCGATGCCGTGCCGATCGAAGACAGCACTGTCGTCGAATTCGACGAGGCCAATCTTTTCGCGCTGGATCGCTTTCCGGGGCAAGATCAGCGGGAAACGGGGCTGCGCGCCAATCTGGGGCTGGGATACACCAGAACCGACCCCTTGGGCTGGTCGCTTGGCGTCATGGGCGGCGTCGTGCTGCGCAAGGCCGATATGGGACAGTTCACGCCGGGCTCGGGGCTGGATGGGGTGCGCTCGGATTATCTTTTGGCCACCCATTTCTCCGCTGCAGAGCGCTGGCGCGTCGTGAACCGCGCGCTGTTTTCCTCGGGTCTGGATTTCACATCCAACGAACTGTCGCTGGGTTGGCGGCAGAGCACGCATCTGATCGAGACAACCTATACCTGGCTGGTCGCCGATCCGGCAGATCCGGCCAAGGGCCGCCCGCTTGATATCGGGGAATGGGCGCTGGCGGCGGAATACGAGATCGGCACAGGTTGGCAGGCGCGCGCGAACTGGCGCTATGACACGGTGGCCGCCACACCGACCCGGGCCGGTCTGGCGCTTGGATATGCCAATGAATGCATCGATGTGGAATTTTCCGCTGAACGGCGCTATACGGCATCCGCCACGCTTGAACCGGCGACCGAGTTCGGCTTGACGGTCGCGCTGAATGGATTTGGCGCGCAGCGATCGGGCCGAAGCCACACGCGCAGTTGCCTTCGCTGATGAGGCAGTCCAAAAAGACCAAAGGCGCACCCGCGATGAACGCCCCCATTCGAGCAGACCGGACACCAGCCGCGATGACCAAAAGCCTCAAGACCCTGTTGCGCGTTGCAGTGCTTGCTGCCTTGCCGATGATGGCCGACGCCCAATCGCCCTTTTCGGCTGTGGCACGGGTGGATGACGCCATCGTCAGCGCCTATGAGCTTGATCAGCGCGCCCTCTTCATGGAGGTGATCCGCACACCCGGCGATGTCAGGGCCAAAGCGCTGGAGGCCTTGGTGAACGAGCGTCTTCAGGTGGCCGAGGCCCGCCGGATGGGCGTCGTGGTCACGCCCGCCGACATCGAGGCGGGCATCGTCGAATTCTCGTCCCGCGCCGAGCTGTCGCCCGAGCAATTCCTGCAGGCCATCGGCGACGAAGGTGTCGCCCCCGAAACATTCCGCGATTTCGTGGCCAATGGCATTTCATGGCGCAATGTCGTGCAGACCCGCTTTGCGGCACGCGCACGCGCCGCGATCAGCGATGCACATGTCGAACGCGCCTTGGCCTTTGGCCCGCGGCTTGAGAGCGCCGAGATCTTGCTGGCCGAAATCATCGTTCCGATCACCCCCGAAAATCAGGACATCTTGCGCGATGAACTTGAGCGGCTGATGGGCGATCTGAACTTCGAGGTCGATCGCTTCAGCCAGGCGGCCCGGCGGTTTTCCGCAGCGGACACCCGTGACCAAGGCGGTCTGACGGGATGGCGCGCGCTCAACACCATTCCCCCACAATTGCGCGAGGATATGGTGTTGCTCGCTGTGGGCGAGACCTATGGCCCGGTCAACCTTGGCCCCGCCTTGGCGATCTTTCAGATGCGCGGCCTGTCCGAGCAAGGGCCGGTCGCGCCTTCCGTGGCCTCGGTCGATTATGTGACGATAGCGCTTGCCCCCGTGGCCACCGAAGCGGGTGCCGCCGCGGCCGCCGCGCTCCGGGCCGAGGTGGATGTCTGCGACGATCTTTATGGCCTGCGGCCGGGCGGCTTTGAGCGCCATGATCAGCCGCTTGGTGCCATTCCCACCGATATCGCGCTGGCGCTGTCAGGGCTGGACGCGGGCGAGATGTCGTTTGCTGTGACGCGCGATGGCGGGGCCACGACTTTGGCGGTCATGCTGTGCGCGCGCCGCATCACCGAACCCGAGGGGGGGGTCGAAGCGGTGCGCCAGCAGCTTTTCGCCGAAAGCCTTGCAGGCTATGCCGATGCGCTGCTCGAAGAGCTGCGCGCCGATGCCATCATCGCCCTCGACTGACATGGCGCGCCTCGCCCCGATCGCGGTCAGCATCGGCGAGCCCGCCGGCATCGGCCCCGAAATCGCCGCCAAGGCATGGCAAAGCCTGGGCGCCGCCATCCCCTTTTTCGTGATCGGCGATATCGGTCACCTGACCGGTCTGGGGGTGCGGCCCATCCCCATCGCGCATCCCTCCGAGGCGGGCCATGCCGCGTTGAGCGGCCTGCCGGTTCTGGCCCATCCCTTTCCAGCGGCCGCCACGCCCGGCCAACCCGCCCCCGAAAACGCCACCGCCATCATCGCGGCGATTGCGCGGGGGGTCGATCTGGTGATGACGGGGCAGGCTTCGGCGCTGACCACCCTGCCGATCCATAAAAAGGCGCTCAAGGACGGGGCCGGGTTCGGCTTTCCCGGACATACCGAATATCTCGCCCATCTCGCGGGCGTCGGGCATGTGGTGATGATGCTGGCCTGCCGCGCCTTGCGCGTGGTGCCCGCCACCATCCACATCCCGCTCAGGGATGTGCCCGCCGCGCTGACGCCACGGCTTTTGATCGACACGATCCGCATCACCCATGCAGGCCTGATCCGCGATTTCGGGATCGCGCATCCGCGCATCGCGCTGACCGGGCTGAACCCCCATGCCGGTGAAGGCGGCGTGATGGGGCGCGAAGACATCACGGTTATTGCGCCGGTGATCTCTGCCCTGCGCGACGAGGGCCTTGATCTGTCGGGTCCCCACCCCGCCGATACGATGTTTCACGCGGGCGCGCGCGCCACATATGACGCGGCCATCGCCATGTATCACGATCAGGCACTGATCCCGATCAAGACCATCGATTTCGCGGGCGGGGTGAATGTCACGCTGGGGCTGCCGTTCATTCGGACCTCCCCCGATCACGGGACGGCCTTTGACATCGCAGGCACAGGCCGGGCCGACCCCACCAGCTTTATCGCAGCACTGGACATGGCCCAAAATATGGCGGCGATGCGCGCCCGCTGATCAAGACGGCTGCGCAGCTTTCGGTTTGGCCGGGATGCAGGCTTCCGGCGTCAGACCGGCATGTCGTTGAACAGATCATCCAGCCCGTCGTCGTCGGCTCTGGGCAATCGCGCGGCCGGGGCGCGGGGCTTGAGCGGCGTGGGCGTGACGGCCGGTGTGGATGGTGTGGGCGGCAGGGCGGCGGCATCGGGCTGTCGGCGCAATTCGGTATGGGCGGGGCGTTTTGGCTTGGGCAGCGCGCGGTCTCTTTTGGTCATGTCACTCCCTCTGTGGTTCGTGGCGGCGCCTGTGGCACCGCTGATGGGGTGGGCGCCTAGCGTGAACAGCCGCGGCAAAACGGCGTGTATGGCAACAGATCCAGGCGTGCGGCGGAAATTTCCGCGCCGCAGGTAACGCAAACGCCGTAATCCCCGGCATCCATGCGCACCAGCGCGGCACGAATGCGTGCGATTTCGACCTCGCCCGACTGGCCCAGCTTTTCAAGCACCTCATCGCCTTCGCGTTCGGTGGCAAGCTCTTGCCAATCCTTGGATTGGTGGCTGTCAAGCTCTGCATCAAGCGCGCGCAGCCGCGCCTCCAGAAACGCCAGCCGTTGCTCAAGCTGGGCGCGGCGGGTGGCAAGATCGGTCATTGCAGCCTCCTGTCGACAAAGGGGCAAAGCCGGCCCCATCCATTGCAGACCCGATCCTAATCGGCCAGCCCGCGTCGGGCCTTGACATGCATCAATGCGGCCTTTCCCTTGCCGCGGGCTTGATGCAAACTGCCTGCACACCAATCCCCAAAGGAGTCCTCTGGAATGGACCTGCGCCAGATCACCGACCGCTACAGCGTCGCCCCCCAACTTGCGCCCGCAGATATGGCGGCACTGGCCCAGGCGGGCTTTTCCACAGTGATCTGCAACCGCCCCGATGGCGAAAACCCCCCACCGCTTCAGGCCGCCGCGATGCAGGCAGCCGCCGAAGCCGCAGGGCTTGATTTCGTCTTCAATCCGATCATCGGCGGTCAGATGACGATGGACAATGTCGAAGAACAGCGCGACGCGATCGATGCCGCCGATGGCCCGGTCATCGCCTATTGCGCTTCGGGCAACCGTTCGACGCTGGTCTGGGCCTTGGGTCAGGCGGGTGATCTGCCCACCGATGAAATCGTGGCCCGGGGCGAGGCATGGGGCTATCAGCTGGAATGGTTGCGCCCGCAACTCAACGCGCTGGCCGCCCAGCGGGGCTGAGGGGTTTGGCAAAGCTATCGCCTGTGGCGCAGGGTATCTTGCTGATGCTGGGCGCGATCTTCTTGTTTGCCGCCATGGACGCCACCGCCAAGGCCCTGATGGCGCGCTATGACCCGATACAGGTCGTCTGGGCGCGCTATGCGGGCATGATGGCCGTGGTGGCCATGGCTCTTGCGCCGCGGCTTGGACCATTGTTGCGCACCCGGCGGATCGGGCTGCAATTGTTGCGCTCGGGCTTCTTGTTCGGGGCCACATATGTCTTTTTCACCGCGATCAGCCAGATGGACATCGCCGCCGCGACCGCCGTGATGCAGGTGCATCCGATGATCTTGACCTTGGGGGCGGCCTTGATCTTGGGTGAGGCGTTGGGGCCAAGGCGGATTTTCGGCATCACCGCAGCACTCACGGGTGCGCTGATCGTGGTCCGGCCCGGATCCGAGGTCTTCACCCTTGGTGCAGCGCTGCCGCTGTTGGCGGGTGTGTTTTATGCCAGCTATGCGCTGGCCACCCGATTTCTGGGCCGTGATGAACCGATCATGACCTCGTTTCTTTACACAGCCATCATCGGAACGCTGGCGGCAAGCCTGTTGACCATTCCCGTCTGGCAGTCGCCGGGCATGGCGGATTGGGCGATCTTTCTGGGGCTTGGGGCTGTGGGGGCTTTGGCCCAGTTCCTGCTGATCCGGTCGCTGACCATCGCCGAGGCCGGGGCGGTCGCACCCTTCAGCTACGCGGGTGTGATCTTTGCGACATTCTGGGGCTATGTCGGCTTTGGCGAAGTGCCCGATGGCACCACCCTGATCGGTGCGCTTGTGATCGTGGGGGCCGGGGTTTATGTCTGGCACCGCGAAACCCGTGCAAAAGCCGATCACGCGGCCTGAGCGGCGGGCAGCGGCCAACAGGGCAGAAGGATCTGATGTCGACATCCCGCCGCCTCTGGCTTGACTGGACGGTCGATCGCAGCTTGCGCGGCCTGATCTGGATGGCACAGCGCTTGCCCTATGCGCGGCGTGTCGCGCTGATGGGCCGTTTGTTGCGGATGCTGGGCGGCGTCACCGGATACCGCGCGCGCGCCGATGCACAGCTTGCGTGGATTTTCCCCGAGATGTCGAAAGCCGAGCGGCGGCGCATCACGGGGGCGGTGCTGGACAATTTCGGGCGCACCGCGATCGAGAATTATTCCGGCGCCGATCAACTGGCCCGCGCCCGTCGGTGGGAGCCTCATGGTCCCGGGCTTGCCGCCTGCGAAGCGGCGCGCATGGCGGGGCGGCCGATCTTGTTCGTGTCGGGGCATTTCGGCAATCATCAAGCCATTCGCGCGGCGATGAACCTGCGCGGCTATGCCATCGGGGGTCTGTGGCGCCCTTTCAACAATCGATATTCCAACGCCCATTACATCGCCTCGATCGAGGCCGTGGGCGGGCGGGCCTTTGCGCGCGACCGGCGCGGGCTTGCGGAATTCGTCAAGAACCTGCGTGAAGGGGGGCATGGCGCGATCTTGCTCGACCAGCATGTCAGCACGGGCGCGATGCTGGATTTTCTTGGGCAAGCGGCGTCCACCTCGCTTTCGGCGGCCGAGATGGCGCTGAAATACGACGCGCTTTTGGTGCCGATCTATGGCGAACGGCTACAAGACGGCATCGATTTCGATATCCGGATCGAAGCCCCGATCCCCCCGAGCGACCCCGTCACCATGACACAGGCGATCAATGACAGCCTGTCGGCGCGGGTGCGTGCCCGACCCGAACAATGGCTGTGGATCCACCGGCGCTGGAAAGCGGCTGGGGGCACGAAGAGCTAGAGCGGCACGCCCCGCATCAGTCGAGCCGCGCGGCGCCAAGTATCGGGCCGTGGCCTGCCTGTTGCACGATCACGACATGGGGCACGGCCTGTTGGGGGACGACGCGAAAGCGCATCGGCGCGGACCCGTCCCATTGATCGACCACCTCCCACGAGGTGACGACATTGTAATGTCTTCCCACCGTGCCCGCCCGTTCCCCGCGCGAGATCGGAACCTCTTGATGGGGGATATAGGTCACAAGCTGAACCACCATGCGCGGGCGCGGCGGGTCCATGCGGGCCAGAGCCTCGACCTCGAACCCATCCGCCGTTGCATGAACCGTGATCGCAACGGGATCGGGCGCTGCGCGATGGGTCTGGATCAGCTCGGACACGGTCATCGGGCGCACGCCCACGACATGATCCACGCCACCCACGATCATCTGGGGGGTATAGACAACGGTCGAACCCGCAGCATGACCATAGGCATGTTGACGTGCGGTGAACTCGGGCGCGGCAAAGGTATCTTGCCAGCCGATGTAATCCCAGTAATCGACATGCAGCGCCAAGGCGATCACATCCGCGCGCTCGGCGATCTCGCCCAACAGCGCATCGGCGGGCGGACAGGCGGCGCAGCCTTGCGAGGTGAACAGCTCCACCACCACGGGTCCGTTGCCATCTTGCGCGGTGACGGGCGTGGCCACCAAAAGCGCCATCAGCCCGGCCGCCAGTGTCGCGCGCGTTTGCATTCGCATTGCCTTGCCTATCCCCTGAGCGTCTGTCTCCGGCAAAGCTAGCGGTTGCGCGGCACACAGGCCAATCAAGCCTTTGCGACCAGCATGACAAGCCGCCGCGCCTGTGGCCAAGATGCCGCGCCCGCGCAACCCGTCACCGCCTGGCCGGGCGGGCAAGAAAAAGGGGTGCCCAAAGGCACCCCGATCCCTGTCTTGCTGTGGCGTCGCTCATTCGGCCGCGACGGGCGAGCGGGCCAGATTGCGCAGCACATATTGCAGCACGCCGCCGTGTTCGATGTATTCGATCTCGACCGCCGTATCGATCCGGCACTTGATCGTGATCGTCTTTACCGTGCCATCGCCATAAGTGATGGTGCAGGGCACATCTTGCAGCGGCTGGATGGTGTCGAGCCCATGGATCGAAACCGTCTCATCCCCCTTGAGGCCGAGCGATTTGCGCGTGTCGCCGCCGGTGAACTCGAACGGAATGACGCCCATGCCCACAAGGTTCGAGCGGTGGATGCGTTCGAAGTTTTCCGCGATCACCGCCTTGACGCCCAAAAGCGCCGTGCCCTTGGCCGCCCAGTCGCGCGACGAGCCCGCGCCATATTGTTCGCCCGCAAAGATCACCAACGGGATGCCCGCCGCCTGATAGGCCATGGCTGCGTCATAGATCGACGCCTGTTGCCCGTCGGGACCAAGGGTATAGCCACCCTCGACGCCGTCCAGAACCTCGTTCTTGATGCGGATATTGGCGAATGTGCCGCGCATCATGATCTGGTGGTTGCCGCGACGCGCCCCGTAGGAGTTGAACTCGCGGGGCGATACCTGACGCTCGGTCAGGAATTTGCCGGCAGGTGTGTTTTCCTTGAACGACCCCGCCGGGCTGATGTGGTCGGTGGTGATCATGTCGCCCAGCATCGCCAGAACGCGGGCGCCTTCGATATTCGAGATGGTGCCGGGCTCTGCGCTCATGCCCCGGAAATAGGGCGGATTCTGGATGTAGGTCGAGCTGGCGGGCCAGTCATAGGTTTCTTGCTGCGGCACCTGCACGCCTTGCCATTTCTCGTCGCCTTTGAAGACGTCGGCGTATTTCGACAAGAAAGCCTGACGGGTGACCGTGGCCTCGACGGTCTGGGCGACCTCGGCGGTTGTGGGCCAGATGTCGCGCAGATAGACGTCGCGCCCATCGGGGGTTTGCGCGATGGGATCGCGCGCCAGGTCGATATCCATCGTGCCCGCGATGGCATAGGCCACCACCAGGGGCGGGCTGGCCAGATAATTGGCGCGCACATCGGGGCTGATGCGGCCCTCGAAATTGCGGTTGCCCGACAAGACGGCCGTGGCCACCAGATCACCCTCGAGGATCGCCTTGGAAATCTCGGGCTGGAGCGGCCCGGAATTGCCGATGCAGGTGGTGCAGCCATAGCCCACAAGGTTGAAGCCGATGGCGTCAAGATCCGTCTGCAGATCAGCGGCCTCCAGATAGGCGGACACCACCTGAGAGCCCGGCGCCAGCGAGGTCTTGACCCACGGCTTGCGGGTCAGGCCCAGCGCGCGGGCTTTCCGCGCCACAAGGCCCGCGCCGATCATCACATAGGGGTTCGACGTGTTGGTGCATGACGTGATCGCCGCGATCACCACCTTGCCCGATTCCATCGTATAGTCTTCGCCATCGACCACGACCTGCTTGCCCATCGGGCGCTTGAAGGTCGCCTCCATCTCGCGGGTGAAGGCGGTCTTGGCATCGGTCAGCGCGACGTAATCTTGCGGGCGCTTGGGGCCCGAGATGGCGGGCACGATGGTGCCCATGTCAAGGCTGAGGGTGTCGGTGTAGATCGGTGCGTAATCCGCCCCGCGCCACATGCCGTTTTCCTTGGCATAGGCTTCGACCAGCGCCACCGTCGCCTCGTCGCGGCCGGTGTTGCGCAGGTAGCGCAGCGTCTCGTTGTCGACCGGGAAAAAGCCGCAGGTGGCGCCGTATTCCGGGGCCATGTTGGCGATGGTCGCGCGGTCGGCCAGCGGCAGACGGTCAAGCCCCTCGCCGAAGAATTCCACGAATTTCTCGACCACGCCCTTCTTGCGCAGCATTTCCACGACTTTCAGCACCAGATCGGTGCCGGTGGTGCCTTCGACCATCGTGCCGGTCAACTCGAAGCCGATCACCTCGGGGATCAGCATGGAAATCGGCTGGCCCAGCATTGCGGCCTCGGCCTCGATGCCGCCTGCACCCCAGCCCAGAACCGCCGCGCCATTGACCATGGTGGTGTGGCTGTCGGTGCCCACCAGCGTGTCAGGGTATGCCACGATCTGGCCCGTCTGATCCTTGTCCGACCAGACGGTCTTGGACAGATATTCAAGGTTGACCTGATGGCAGATGCCGGTGCCGGGGGGGACGACGCGGAAATTGTCAAACGCCGACTGGCCCCATTTGAGAAAGGTGTAGCGCTCCATGTTGCGCTCGTATTCGCGGTCGACATTCATCTGGAACGCGCGCGGATTGCCAAACTCGTCGATCATCACCGAATGGTCGATGACCAGATCGACGGGGTTGAGCGGGTTGATCTTTTGCGGATCGCCGCCCAGGGCCTTGATCCCGTCGCGCATCGCGGCAAGGTCCACCACGGCGGGCACGCCGGTGAAATCCTGCATCAGGACGCGCGCGGGGCGATAGGCGATCTCGCGCGGGTTCTGGCCGCCGAGCTTGGCCCAATCGGCGAATGCCTTGATATCTTGGACATGCACCGTCTTGCCATCCTCGAAGCGGAGCATGTTTTCCAGCACCACCTTGAGCGCGGCGGGCAGGCGCGAGAAATCGCCAAGCCCGGCGGCCTGCGCGGCAGGGATGGAATAATAGGCATAGCTCTTGTCACCAACCTTGAGCGTGCGACGCGTCTTGGCGGTATCCTGGCCGACGGTAATGGGCATCAAAGCCTCCCTTCATCCGGTCATGTGGGGGTCGTCATCCTTGTCACGCGATTGCCACCCTGCCGCCCTTGGATCAAGGCAAAACAGGGGGCTGCGACATTATTGTATGCGATTGCATACCGGATGGGAAGGGGACAGTCCTGCACAATGGCGATGGTGCGCCGCTTGCGGCGCACCGCCACGCAGGGCCAGCTTAAAGCTGGGCCATGATCTCGTCGGAGATGTCGAAATTGGCGGTGACGGTTTGCACGTCATCGTCATCTTCCAGCGCGTCGATCAGCTTCAACAGCTTTTGCGCGTCTTCCAACCCCAGTTCAGTGGTGTTGCCGGGCCGCCAGACCAGCTTGGTCGAGTCCGCCTCGCCAAGCGCGGCTTCCAGCGCCCCCGACACCTCGGCCAGATCGGTGTCGCCGCACCAGACAAGATGGCCCTCATCAGAGCTTTCGACATCCTCGGCGCCCGCCTCAATGGCGGCCATCATGACGGTGTCGGCATCGCCCGCAGCGGCGGTATAGATCACCTGCCCCTTGCGTTCGAACATGAAGGCCACGGAATTGGTTTCGCCCAAGTTCCCGCCATGCTTGCCAAAAAGCGAGCGCACATTGGATGCGGTGCGGTTGCGGTTGTCGGTCATCGCCTCGACGATCACGGCCACGCCGCCGGGGCCATAGCCCTCGTAGCGGATTTCATCATAGGTTTCGGCATCGCCGCCGATGGATTTCTTGATCGCGCGGTCGATCACATCCTTGGGCACGGAGCTTGATTTCGCTTCCTTGACCGCCAGCCGCAGGCGCGGGTTCTTGTCGGGGTCGGGATCGCCCATCTTGGCCGCCACGGTGATCTCCTTGGCGAGCTTGGAGAACAGCTTGGAGCGGGCGGCATCCTGCTTGCCCTTGCGATGCTGGATATTCGCCCATTTGGAATGGCCGGCCATTGGTGCCTCGATCTGATGTCAGCTACGGAACGCGCGCCTCTTACCTCAGGTGCTGTGGCTTGGGCAATGGGCGGCGGGTTACAGCGCCGGCCCGCCTTGCGCGCCGCGCGGCTAGAGATCCAGGCGGCCCTGACCGCCGCCGCCTTCGCGCGGGGCCTTGCGGAAGGCGTCGTCGCGCCGCGCGGGCAGTTGCACCGCCCGTTCACGCAGCCGCATCGCGTCTTCGATGCTGACGATCTGGATCCGCGGCACCGGGCTGAACCCCGGTTCTTCGTGCTGGCCGGCGGCGGCGGCATCGCGCATCATCGGCTTGGTGGGCGGCGTCAGGGTCAAAAGCACGCCCATCTGGGCGCGTTCACGCTCGATCACGCCATGCAGGGCGTTGATCATCGCAACCCCCACATTCTCGCCCGCCTTGACCGAGACGATGGCCCGCCCCGTCTTGCCGAACCACAGGTTGCCGTCGATGCCCTTGTCGGCGCCCTTTTTCGACAGGTTGCCGGGCTGGGCGTCGATCAGCGACAGCGCCCATTTTTCAAACTCGAAATAGTAATTGCCGTTGTCGCGGCCGCGATTTGCCAGATCGCGGGCGGCGTGAATGTCTTGCGGCACGCCATGGGTGGTGAATTGCACATCCTCGAATGCCGCGCGCAGGCGCTTTTCGATCAGGCCGATGGCCAGATGGGTGACATCGATGCCGATCCATTTCCGGCCCAGCTTTTGCGCGGCATGCACCGTGGTGCCGCAGCCGCAAAACGGGTCAAGCACCACATCGCCGGGGTTGGAGGA